>JBAXKF010000037.1:0-20265 GCA_037137465.1 Betaproteobacteria bacterium
CTCTTGTAGAGCATTAGTTGTCATTTAACAGATATTTTTGTGAACGCCAAGTGGCATTTCAAGCCCTAGCGAGCATGCGAAGCAGTAAATTTAATAACAGTTAAGTTATTAAATACAAAAAGATTTATGGATATCCTTTGATGTCCTTACTCGGCAAAACTTACAACTTGCCTCTTCTTCGCCCTGTTGAATCTTCTTTTGCTAGTGAGTTTTCTAATTAAGGAAACTGTTATGAAAAGAATGTTATTTAACGCAACCCAGCAAGAAGAACTCCGTGTTGCTATTGTTGATGGTCAAAAATTAGTCGATCTAGATATTGAATCCGCTGGTCGTGAGCAACGCAAAGGAAATATTTATAAAGGTGTTATCACTCGCATAGAACCTTCTCTTGAAGCTTGTTTTGTGAATTATGGTGAAGAACGTCACGGCTTCTTACCTTTTAAAGAAATCTCACGCGCCTATTTCGCTGATGGTATCGATATTAAAAAAGCAACTATCAAAGACGCTTTAAAAGAAGGTCAAGAAATCATTGTTCAAGTGGAAAAAGAGGAGCGTGGCAATAAGGGCGCTGCTTTAACTAGCTTTGTTTCTCTTGCGGGTAGATACCTGGTATTAATGCCGAACAACCCAAGAGGTGGTGGTGTTTCCCGTCGGATTGAGGGTGAGGATCGTCAAGAATTACGCGAAGCGATGGCCGGCCTAGAGGTTCCTGATGGTATGAGCATTATTGCTAGAACTGCTGGTATCGGGCGTGATACTGAAGAATTACAGTGGGACTTAAGCTATCTCATGCAACTATGGACGGCGATTGATTCTGCGGCTGGGTCTAATCAAGCACCTTTACTCATCTACTTAGAGTCTAGTCTGGTAATTCGTGCGATTCGTGATTATTTTCAACCTGATATCGGTGAGATCTTAATTGATACGGATGATATTTTTGAACAAGCCCAAGCATTTATGTCAGTCGTTATGCCTGACAATATGCCTAAAGTAAAACGCTATGTTGAGGATGTTCCGCTGTTCTCGCGCTTCCAGATTGAACACCAAATCGAAACTGCTTACTCGAGAACTGTCAATTTACCTTCAGGCGGCGCCATCGTGATTGACCATACCGAAGCCTTAGTTTCGGTGGACGTTAACTCCGCTCGGGCTACTCGTGGTTCTGATATTGAAGAAACTGCGACGAGAACCAATTTAGAAGCTGCTGATGAAATCGCTCGTCAAATGCGTCTGCGCGATTTGGGTGGTTTGATTGTGATTGACTTTATTGATATGGAGTCTACCAAGAGTCAAAAGGATGTAGAAAATCGGATTAAAGATTCCCTAAGACATGACAGGGCTCGTGTTCAAACTGGAAAAATTTCTAAGTTTGGCTTACTTGAGCTCTCCCGCCAACGTTTGCGTCCTGCTTTGTCAGAGGGTAGCCATGTGACTTGCCCGCGCTGTACTGGAACTGGCCATATTCGTGATACTGAGTCCTCTGCCTTGCAAGTGCTGCGTATTATTCAAGAAGAAAGTATGAAAGAAAATACAGCCGCGATTCATTGTCAAGTACCGGTAGACGTTGCTGCTTTCTTATTGAACGAAAAACGCTCAGAAGTGATTAAGATTGAGTCTCGTTCCAAAGTTAATGTGTTATTGATTCCGAATAAATATTTGGAAACACCACACTACAAACTCGAACGTTTACGTCACGATGATCCACGCTTAGATCAAAATAAAGCTAGCTATGCCATCGCTGAAGAAGTTGCTAAAGAGATGGAAGAAGATACGATTGTGAGTAAGAGCGCTGAGGAAACCAGGCCTCGTCAAGTGGCTGCCGTTCGCGGTATTACGCCAAGTCAACCAGCGCCAGTCAACCAACGCGCTGAGCAAAGATCGGCTCTAAAAGAACCTACTAACCCGAATCAAACTTCAGGTTTCATGGGCTTTATTAAACGTATTTTTGGTGGGTCTACTACTACGCCAACTCCTGTAGTTGTCCCTGTTGTTACAGAAGCTCCGAAGCCAGCACATCGTCCTGCCCGTAAGCAATCACAACGTCGTGGTCGTCCTGATCAACAACGCAATTCTGAGCAAACAGAAAAGAGTGCTGATAATAAAGTGGCTAGTAATGATGGTGAGTCAACGCCAAATGATCAACAAAACAAGCAACGTCGTGGCCGCAATCAACGCCCTGATGCTGCTAAATCAGAAGATGGCTCAGCTATCACTGCGGATGATCAAGTACTAGCCTCTGCAGAAACAAAAGAAGGTAGTGAGGAAAAACGTCGGCCACGTAATCGCCGTAACCGTAATCGCAATAAAGACCGCGCAGAACGCTCTGAGAATACCTCTGAGAATTCTGAACAGGCTCTTAGTAGCAACCCTCAAGCAGATTTAGGTCTTACGCCCTCTGATAGTCAAGAACAAAGGCCTTACGTTAGCAGCACTAGTTCAACGCCTATCGCGGCGCCTGTAGCGCAGCCTGTCGCTGTTGCTGCTCCTATTGTGGTAGTTGCGCCAAAAATACCGACGCCACTTCCAAGTGTTTCTATGCAAGCTCTGGTTCGTGAACCTCTCGAGGCAGTTCTTTCTCAAGTGGGATTGGTTTGGGTTGATACAAATCCGCAAAAACATCAAGAAGTGTTGCGTCAAATTGCTGAACAACCTAAACCACTGCATGTACCACGTATGCCTAAACCTGCCGCACCTCCTCTGGAAGGTCCTATGATTTTGGTAGAAACTGGTGGTGCTGAACGTGCTGTTCACTAAGGTCTAGAACAATTGTCGGGAATGAAAAAAGTCATCCCTATTTCTGCACTGGATGCTTTGCATAGCAAAACATCTCCTGCAATTGTTCCAGGTGTTTTACATGAGCCAACGGGGGTCCTAACTGATTCCCGTGCACGTTCTTTACATGATCTACGTATTTCAGTAACCGACCGTTGTAATTTTCGCTGTCCTTACTGTATGCCTAAAGAAATCTTTACGAGTGACTATAACTACCTTGGTCAAAAAGAATTACTAAGCTTCGAAGAAATTACACGCTTATCTCATATTTTTATCGCTCATGGCGTAAAAAAAATTCGCTTAACGGGAGGCGAGCCTCTCCTTCGTAAGGGGATTGAACAATTAGTGGCAATGCTCTCGCCTCTGCAAACCCTGGATCATCAACCGATTGACCTCACACTCACTACCAATGGTAGTCTGCTGAAAAAAAAGGCGCAGGCCTTGAAAGATGCTGGCTTAAAACGAATCACGATTAGTCTGGATGGCATCCACGATGAAACATTTAGGAAAATGAATGATGTTGATTTTGCACTCAAGGATGTTTTAGAGAGCATTGATGTGGCTCAAAAGCTTGACTTTGAATCCGTAAAAATTAATATGGTCGTTAAAAAAGGTGTTAATGATCAAGAGATATTGCCGATGATCAAACATTTTAAAAATACGGGTGTGATTGTTCGTTTTATTGAATATATGGATGTGGGTAATACCAATGGCTGGAAAATGGATGAGGTGATTCCTTCTCAAGAAATTATAGATAGGATTCATGAACACTATCCGTTGATCGCCATTGATGCAGACTACAAGGGTGAAGTTGCTCAGCGTTGGAAAATGCTGGATGGTGGTGGTGAAATCGGTGTTATCTCGAGTGTGACGCAAACTTTCTGTCATACCTGTACGCGTGCCAGAATTTCTATGGAGGGTAAGCTCTTCCTATGCTTGTTCGCTAGCAAAGGTTATGACTTAAAAGCCTTGTTGCGATCTGATGCAAATGACCTGACGATTTCTAATGCGATTGCACAAATCTGGCAATCACGTGATGATCGTTACTCAGAGCAAAGAACGCAAATCCAGCAAGGGGTAATTCATCATCCCAAAGTAGAAATGTCCTATATCGGAGGTTAGTCGGTGTCGCAAAAATCATTGGTCGACGGTTTAATCCTCTGCGGTGGCCAAGCCCAACGCATGGGTGGGCAAGATAAGGGTTTGATTGAACTCAAGCAAGTGCCTCTTTTCCAATACGGTATTCAAAAACTTGCCCCTCAAGTGAGTCGTCTGATGCTCAATGCCAATCGTAATGAAGATGTGTACGCACAATCAGGATATCCGGTCTTTGCAGATACCTACCTCGATTTTTCTGGACCGCTTGCTGGGTTTCATGTGGGCCTAAGTTATTGTCAAGCGCCCTTCTTAGCCATCGTACCTTGCGATTCCCCTCTCTTTCCAGATGATCTTGTTGAGCGTTTGTTAATTGCTGTGCAGTCTGAGCAGGCTGATGTTAGTTATGTGGTGACACACAATAGCCAGCATCAGCAATACTCCCATCCGGTGTTTTGCGTGATGCGGCAGGGTCTTAAAGATAACCTAAGTGCCTTTTTAGATTCTGGTGAACGCAAAATCGATCGCTGGTTCCATCAATTAAAATATGTTGAAGTTCTCTTTCCTGATGAAGGTGCTTTTGTTAACATCAATACACCTGAAGAATTAGCCCATATTGAGAAGCTTTTATAGTGAATCCAACTTTTCCAGCAACAAGCTCTTTTCAAAAAAATTGGCAAGCCTCACTCGGCACTGATTTATTTAATCCAAATGCACTTGCGGTTGATGATGCAAAAAAATTTATGCGGGCCTACACACAGGACTTTCGCAATAGTCTTGGTGTTGAGCTAATCCCCTTAGAAAAAGCCCTCGGAAGAATCTTAGCTAGCCCCATTATTGCCAGCCTCAATGTGCCTTTTGCTCATAACTCAGCAATGGATGGCTACGCTTTTCACTCTAGCTGTTTCAATCAATCTGAAGTAGCCCAATTAGAAATCATCGGTAAACAAATGGCGGGTCAATCGCTAGATCCTCTTCTCGGTGATCAATTTGATGGCCATCACCATGCAATTCGAATCATGACGGGCGCTTTAATGCCCAATTGTTGCGACACGGTGATTCCTCAAGAGTTTGTGACTGTTGAAAACAATTCGATTACTTTTTCAAGCGCCAAAATCAGTGCTGGCGAAAACTTACGCCTGCAAGGTGAAGATCTGCGCAAGGGTGATGTTGTCCTGCCTGCCGGTCGTATATTACGCCCGAGTGATCTTGGTTTGATTGCCTCTATGGGTTACCCAAATGTTGAAGTTAAAAAACGAATAACAGTTGCCTATTTTTCAACTGGTAATGAGGTAACTCCTCTTGGGGAATCAATCAAAGAAGGCGCACTCTTCGATAGTAATCGCTATACCCTCCTTGGTATGCTCAGCGAGTTGGGGGTTGAATTATTAGACTTAGGCATTGTGCGTGATGATCCTGACGCTCTGCGAGAAATTTTTTCTTTAGCTGCTAAACGGGCTGATGCCATTATTTCCTCAGGCGGTGTTTCAGTTGGTGAGGCCGACTTTACCAAAAAAATCATGCAAGATCTCGGTGATGTAGCTTTTTGGACTTTGGCAATTAAACCCGGTAGACCCATGGCTTTTGGCAAAATCACAGCCGATCAGTCGGAGGCGGTTTTATTCGGCCTACCAGGAAACCCTGTTGCTGTAATGGTCACTTTTTATCAATTTGTTCAAGATATATTGCTATTTATGAGTGGCGCCAACCATATACCGAAGGTTCTACAGGCTAAATTGGATGGGAGCTTTGCAAAAAAAGCTGGTCGTACTGAATTTATCCGTGGCATCCTCTCTCAAGATGACTCTGGTCATGTTTGGGTCAAACCACATGGCAATCAAGGATCTGGGGTCCTGCGCTCGATGAGTGAGGCTGATTGCTTAATTACCCTTAGCCCCTCACAATCTCAAATTAATCATGGTGACTTTGTAGATATCTTTGTGATTAAAGGCGTTATCTAATATAATTATTGTTTTCATAGTTACTGTTTTAAAGTAATTGTTAACCTTTAAGATCATATGCCTAGTAGTAAAAGAGAAATTATTTCTGTAGACCCCATGCACACAGCTAAAACACTGGTGTTGGTTTATATGTGCTTCTCCTTGCCAGTAATCGGCCTATTTTTCATTGATGCCTATCTTCGCTATGGTGAAATACCTTTGTTTGTGGTCTTGTACGGGGTATTTTTGAACATTGTTTTCGGGTTTGCTATTTTATGGCTTGCCTGTAAAGTCTATAACTGGGTCGCCGCCAAATTTGGTGGTATCGAGCTCGATCTTAAAGAAATCCCAGAAGAGCAATAATTACTTCCATAATTCCTCATTAATGAGGTTCGGTGGTCTTTGATTGGATAATCCTGCAATCAGGTTATCAATCGCCAAGTGCATCATCGCTAAACGTGTTTTTTTCGTCGCACTTCCAATGTGCGGTGCCATCACAATATTCGAAAGTTCCAGTAAGCCTGGATTAATGTTCGGCTCCCCCTCATAGACATCCAAACCAGCTGAAAAAATCCGCTTATTTTTTAAGGCTTCAATTAAGGCATTCTCATCAACAATCCCGCCACGAGCTAAGTTAACTAGTGTGGCAGTAGGTTTCATCATCGCTAATTCTTTTTGACCAATGAGATGATGGTTTTCCTGTGTATAGGGCATCACCAACATGACGTGATCAGCTTCACTTAACAACTCCTCTTGACTGACGTATCTGGCTTGATATTCCTGCTCAATATCTAATGGCAGTCGACGACGATTGTAATAAATCACCGTCATCCCAAATGCCAAAGCTCGTTTTGCAATGGCCTGCCCAATACGCCCCATCCCCATAATCCCAATCGTTGTGTGATGAATATCTACTCCCATCATTCCACCTAGCGACCAGTTTTTCCAATGCCCGGCTCGTAACCAATGTTCAGACTCCGTGAGTCGTCTTGCCGCAGCCATCAGCAACATAAAGCCCATATCTGCAGTGGTGTCAGTCAACACCTCTGGGGTATTGGTGGCCATGACCTTTTTTTGGGTCATGAAAGAGATATCAAAATTATTAAAGCCAACCGCAATATTAGAAACAATCTTTAATTGGCTGGCCTGCGCCAAGGTCGTGGCATCTATTTTTTCACTACCGGTCACTAAGGCAGCATCAACCCCCACTAAGCGTTGCGATAACTCGGCAGGACTTAGGGGTAATGCTTGGTCGTTATAGTCAATCTGGGCAACTTCTTCAAGGCGTGATAAACCTTCAGGGAAAATCTGTCTTGCCACCAAAACCTTTGGTTTGACTGTAAAAGTGCTCATTTGTTTTCTCCAAAAGCATCAAAAAACTTAATTGTAAAGGATGCCTCTTTTCCACAAAAATATATATGCTTATATCCTAAAAATATCAATATTCGAGCGAAGTGAATGAGAAGCAAGTCATTTATGCAGTAAAATGGTATTTTTCAGACTTCCTTAAAACTATTATGACTTACGTTGTTACTGAATCTTGCATTAAATGCAAATATACTGATTGCGTAGATGTATGCCCTGTAGATTGCTTTCGGGAAGGCCCTAATTTTTTAGTGATCGATCCGGATGAATGTATCGATTGTGCTGTTTGCGTGCCCGAGTGTCCTGTCAATGCAATTTATGCTGAAGATGATGTCCCTAGTGATCAACAAGCATTTATAGCTCTCAATACAGAGCTCTCGCGCTCTTGGAAATCAATTACTAAATCTAAAGGCTCTCTTCCTGATGCCGAAGAATGGAAAGATGTAAAAAATAAGCTAGATCAACTCGTTCGCTAATTTTTATCATAATCGAATTTTTTTAGGAATTTTTAGTGTCTGATTTAATTACAAAAACTAATCAAGCTATCGAAACCGAAGCGGTCATCGTTGGTGCTGGCCCTGTTGGATTGTTCCAAGTTTTTGAACTCGGTCTTTTAGAAATTAATGCGCATGTCATCGATTCCCTCCCGGTGGTCGGTGGTCAATGTGTTGAACTTTATCCTGATAAACCTATTTATGATATTCCTGCAGTTCCTGTCTGTACTGGCCAAGAACTCACTGATAATCTCTTAAAACAAATTACCCCGTTTAATCCAACGTTTCATCTTGGACAAGAAGTTGTCGAAGTGTCGCAACAAGCAGATGGTCGCTTTCTTGTGGTCACCTCAAAAGATACTCGCTTGTTAACAAAAACGATTTTTATCGCAGCTGGTGTGGGTTCTTTTCAGCCAAGAACAATCAAGGTTGATGGTATTGAACAATTTGAGAATCAACAACTTTTTTATCGTGTTAAAAATCCTGAGTTGTTTTACGATAAAAATATCGTTATTTGTGGTGGTGGTGATTCCGCTCTCGATTGGGCCCTCAATTTTGTCGGTAAAGCGCAAAGTGTCATTCTTATCCATCGTCGCGATGTCTTTAAAGCCGCCCCTGCTTCTGTGGCAAAGATGAAAGATCTTTGTGCTGAATATGAAATGCAATTTGAGGTTGGTCAAGTGACTGGCTTTGAACAAAAAGATGCTGCACTCACTGAAATCAAGGTCACAGGTGCTGATGGCGTGACGCGTCGTATTCCGCTGGATATGTTGCTCGTTTTCTTTGGCTTATCACCGAAGCTCGGACCGATTGCACAGTGGGGTCTTGAGATTGAACGTAAACAACTTGTTGTTGATACAGAAAAATTTGCCACAAATGTTCCAGGCATCTTCGCCGTTGGTGATATTAATACTTATCCTGGCAAAAAGAAATTAATCTTATCTGGCTTTCATGAAGCTGCTCTTGCTGCCTTTGCGGCAAAAGAATATATGTATCCGGATAAAAAAGTTCATTTGCAATACACCACAACCTCGCCTAAATTACATAAAGTTCTTGGCGTAGAAACCCCTACTTTCGACTAGGTAATAGGGTTTTTTAATTTTAACGTCATCTGTTTTGGTGTAATGTTCAGGGATGCCTATCGAATACGCCACCCTCATTGATAATCTGATCGCAATTATTATTATCGACCTCGTTCTTGCAGGTGATAACGCTATATTAATTGCTCTTGCAACGAAAAACCTGCCAGCCAATTTGCAACGCAAAGCAATTTTCTGGGGCTCTATCGGTGCCATTGTTATTCGTACTCTGATGACGATCATCGCTGTGCAACTTTTAAAAATTCCCGGCCTTAGCGCTATCGGCGGTCTTGCTTTGTTATTCATAGCTTATCAACTGATCACTGATAGTGGTGATGAACACGAAGAAGCTGGTAAGGCCACCTTTTGGGGGGCTATGCGGACAATTATTATTGCGGATGCTGTGATGGGTGTTGATAATGTTTTAGCTGTCGCTGGCGCTTCTGAAGGGAATATGTATTTAGTGGTTATCGGACTTCTCATTAGTATTCCGATTGTCGTTTTTGGTAGCCAATTAGTACTTGGACTTCTTAAAAAATATTCTTGGCTCATTTATGTCGGGGGTGCTGTCCTGATTATTACGGGTATCAAAATGATTGCCCACGAAAAATTACTTGATCCTTGGTTCAACGAAATCCTCCACCCCTATAATGAATTTATCCTGATGGCAGTGTCTTTGATTGTGATCCTCGGCCTGGGTATTCGGGCACGCAACAAAGCATCAGAAATAAAATCGCACTAAATATTCGCCCTCATTTGGTTTTCGCCTAAAATAAGCTATGGATTCTTATTTACACATGATGCGCCATGTTCTAGATCATGGCGTCAAAAAAACTGACCGTACGGGTACAGGTACCCTTTCCGTCTTCGGACACCAAATGCGTTTTGATTTGGCGAAAGGCTTCCCGATGGTCACCACCAAAAAACTCCATCTCAAATCAATTATTTATGAGCTTTTATGGTTCCTCAAAGGAAGCACCAATAATCAGTGGTTAACCGAACGTGGTGTTTCTATTTGGAATGAATGGGCTAAACCGGATGGTGAATTAGGTCCTATTTATGGCTATCAATGGCGCTCTTGGCCAACTCCAAGTGGCGAGCATATTGACCAAATTAGCCAAATTATTGATCAAATTAAAAAAACGCCCGACTCTCGTCGCATTATTGTTTCTGCTTGGAATGTCGCTGATATTCCGCAAATGGCACTCGCTCCTTGTCATGCTTTTTTTCAGTTTTATGTTGCTGATGGCAAACTATCTTGCCAACTGTATCAGCGTAGTGCTGATATCTTTCTTGGAGTCCCCTTCAATATCGCGAGTTACGCTTTATTAACCCATATGGTGGCTCAACAAACAGGTCTTGAAGTCGGTGATTTTGTTTGGACGGGTGGTGATTGTCATCTTTATTCTAATCACCTCGAGCAAGTGAATCTGCAACTTTCTAGAACTCCTCTTCCTCTTCCTTCTCTTGTCATCAAACGTCGCCCTGATAGTATTTTTGATTATGAGTTTGAGGATTTTGAGGTGGTCGGCTATGAATGCCATCCTGCTATCAAAGCTCCTGTTGCGGTCTGATTGTTGATGGAAATTATCATTATTGTTGCTCGCTCTACTCAGGGTGTTATCGGTCGTGATAATGAGCTGCCATGGCGCTTACCTGCTGATCTGAAACACTTCAAAAATACTACGCTTGGTCACCCGATCATTATGGGTCGCAATACTTGGGAGTCTTTGGGGCGCGCCCTTCCTGACCGGACAAATATTGTCATTAGTCGCACACCTGGCTTCTTCGCTGAGGATGCACAAACTTTCACTTCGCTTGAAGACGCCCTTGCGGCTTGCGAATCTTCTGAGAAAGTATTTGTCATTGGTGGTGCTCAAGTCTATGAACAGGCTATTGAAATTGCCAATAAGCTCATTATTACTGAAGTAGAACTCGATGTTGTGGGTGATGCTCTCTTCCCAGAATTTGATGCGGAAGATTGGCGTATTACTCACTTTGAAGAACATCCCGCAGAACCTGACCCAAAAAATCCGGGTAAGAGATTTCCGGCATTTGCTTTTGTTACTTACGAGCGGAAGTAATTTTTAGCAGCTTTTGGGGTTAATGCTAAATTATCATTTTGGCTCAAGACCCACCAATCATCATTTCACGAATGAGAATAGATCCGCACTCTTTAGTGCCACGATTTAATACATCGGATCCGATCGCTTCTATATCAAGCAGCATTTGTTTTAAGTTTCCAGCAATCGTAATCTCTTCAACAGGATATTGAATCACGCCGTTCTCAATCCAGTATCCAAAGGCCCCTCTGGAGTAATCGCCTGTCACATAGTTAACGCCTTGTCCCATGAGTTCAGTCACGAGCAAACCACGTCCCATTTTGCGGGCTAAACCAGCTAAATCATCGCTAGGATCGGTTCTAGTACTGGTCATTGTTAAATAGTGCGAACCTCCTGAATTACCGGTAGTTTGCATTCCTAATTTACGCGCTGAATAGGTAGAAAGAAAGTATCCTTGCACCACGCCTTTAGATACTACTTGTCGGGCTACTGTACGAACTCCTTCATCATCAAAAGGCGTACTGCCACTTTGTCTTAAGCGATGGGGATCTTCGTAAATATCGATATGGTCGGCAAAAACTTGTTTACCTAAACTATCTAATAAGAAGCTAGATTTTCGGTAGAGCGATGTTCCTGAGACGGCTTGAACAAAACCACCTAATAATCCTATTGCCACTGGAGCTTCAAAAATCACAGGACATTTTTGGGTGGGTATGGGTCTTGCACCTAAGCGGGATAATGCACGCTGCGCAGCATATCGACCAATAGCCTCAGGATCTGCTAACTCCTGCGGGAGTCGTGATGTTGAGTACCAATCATCGCGTTGCATTGGTGCCCCTTTACGCTTGGTGGTGCTGGCGATTGGCGCACAAGAGATGTAATGCCTTGAAAAAGGATAACCCGCTAAAAATCCATTACTGGTCCCCATTTGAAAATGGGTCTGATTGGCGGCAATGGAGGCACCATCACTATTGGTGATCAGGGAACTCACGGCAAATGCAGCGGCTTCTGCGCGCTTGGAAATTTCTACTGCATCTTCAACAGATAAATCCCATGGATGGAATAAATCGAGATCTTTTGGATTTTTTTCTAATAAGTCTTCTTCTGCAAGTCCCGAAAATGGATCGGGAGCAGTATAGCGAGCGATGTCGTAAGCCGCTTGTATGGTTCGTGCTATCGAATCGCTCGAGAAATCACTAGTGCTGGCATTGCCGCGCTGCTTTCCAATAAAAATACTTATTCCTAAGGATTTATCAACACTGCGCTCGATGGTCTCTACTTCACCTCGCCGCACTGATACCGATAGGCCATGCCCTTCAGAGACTTCAACCGCAGCATCAGTAGCCCCCAGTGATTTAGCGCTTTTTAAGGCGTCTTGAATGATTTCTTGAAACTCAAATGCTGAATATGTGAATATTTTGTTTGTCATTCCCTTATCATAGCGATAATTTGTATCAAATATGAAATTCACTATGACAAATATATTAAATCCTGCTCAAATTCGTATCGGACTCGTCTCTATCTCAGACCGAGCCTCAACTGGGGTCTATGAAGATCAAGGTATTCCTGCACTGCAAACATGGTTAAATAATGCCCTAGTGCATCCTTTTATCTGCATCAACCGGCTGATTGCTGATGAGCAAGAACTTATTACAAAAACCTTGATTGAACTTGTTGATGAAGAAAAATGTCACTTGGTTCTTACTACGGGGGGGACTGGCCCTAGCCGCCGTGATGTCACTCCAGAAGCAACTCTAGCGGCAAGTACACGTGAAATGCCTGGCTTTGGTGAACAAATGCGTCAAATTAGCTTAAAGTTCGTTCCTACCGCGATTCTTTCACGTCAAGTCGGTGCTCTTCGTGAAATTGAAAATCACGCAGCTCTGATGATTAATTTACCAGGTCAACCGAAGGCAATTGCAGAGACCCTAGAGGGTTTAAAGGATTCGGATGGCAAAGTTATTGCCTCAGGTATCTTTGCCGCAGTGCCTTATTGTATTGACTTGATTGGTGGCCCCTATGTTGAAACAAATGACGCTGTTGTCAAAGCGTTTCGTCCCAAATCAGCGATTAAGCCTAAGGGATAAATGTGTCTCATAAAATTAAGAAGAGATGATGATCATCGTGATCAAACGCTATAAAGCCATACTCAATATAAAAATCACGTGCAACATCACTTTTTGCTTCGACAATCAAGGCGTAAGCCCCAACTGATTTATGTACCTCCAGACAACGTAGCAATGCTTTGCCGATGAGAAGTTCCCCAATGCCTTTGCCAACGAAGTCAAGACTTCTTGCCAATCTGCCCAAACGGATACAGGGTATGGGGTATTTGGGGAGCTTCTTCTTTAGACCTTCAGAAAAATCTTGGTGGTCAATTTGTGCCGTACTCAAGGAATAAAATCCAACAATTTTTGCGGGACTCAAGGGATCAACCAATACAAAGGTTTTGGTAATATTCTTTTTTTCTAACTGGCCAGCTTCCTTTTGCAGAAAATTGTCCAATAAGGGTTCTCCGCAACGAAATGTATTTCTGTCATGGATTTTAGAGTTTAACGGCTGATCTTCAAGCAACCTCTAAATTTCCTGCCTTTTCCATTGCTCTTTTTAATGCTTCATTGGGTTTGAACCCACCACTCAAAGCATTCGCAAATTTTGTAAAATCCTCCTCATTGAGAGATAGGCGTGTTTCCTTATCAATAATCTGACGTGCTTTTTCCTTTGCCGCACTTCTCACAAAGTTAGCCATTGTTGTGCCAGCCAACTCTGCCGCAAGGTTGATCGCGTACTTATCGGATGTATTTAGGACCATTTCAAAGCGCTGTGTATTTTTCATGCCGCTATTCCAATTAGATATTTAACGTAATTATACCGTAAAAATACAATAAAATTGAACTCTTTTTAGATATAACCTACTTAATTATTTCAAGGATTTCTTATTAAGATGAAAAAAAACTTACCAAACACGGCCTAAAGCCCCTTGCTTTAGCGATGGGGAGTAGTCAGTAAATTAGCTCCTAAAGTCCAAAGCGTGACTTTAGGAAATGCCTTCAGCTGTGAGGGGTTCTAAAGAAGTTTTCGCGGTAATAACGTAGTTCTTCAATAGACTCAATAATGTCTGCATAAGCTGTATGTGCTTGTTTTTTCGTGAAGTTCTTTGCCACTTCAGGCTGCCAGCGCTTACAGAGCTCTTTGACGGTTGATACATCAATATTACGGTAATGAAAATACCCTTCTAACTTGGGCATATATTTGGCCATAAACCGGCGATCTTGGTGAATGGTATTGCCACACATCGGTGAAGCGCCTGATTTAACGTGCTCAGCTAAAAACTCTAAACAAATCTTCTCGGCCTCTTCTTCGGTCATGGTTGAGGCGATCACTTTATCAATTAAACCTGATTTACCATGCGTTCCTTGATTCCAAGAGTCCATACCGTCAAGCAACTTCTGCTCTTGATGAATCACTAATACGGGGCTTTCCGCAATAATTTCTAGATTGCCATCGGTGATGACCATGGCTAGTTCTAGTATGCGTTCTTTTTCTGGGTCAAGCCCGCTCATTTCCATATCCAACCAAATCAAACGATCTTTTTTCAGTTCTGTGTTCAAATCTCTTCTCGCTTCTATAATTAACAAATGATATTTACTTATATTTTCCTCGCTTTTTTGTTATTGGGACTTTTTACCCAATTTTTCCTCGCACAGCGACAAATGCATTCGGCTAACGCCCATCGCCATGAGGTCCCTGCAGGTTTTAATAACTCGATCTCTTTAGCGGATCATCAAAAGGCGGCTAACTATACAATCGCTAAATTGAAGCTTGGTTGGCTTGAAACCATCTTCTCTCAGGGACTGCTCATTGCATTAACCTTGCTAGGCCTCTTATTTGTGATTCACCGCGAACTTTTAGAATTTATTCCTGCCGGTGTCTGGCAACAAATTGCACTACTTCTAAGTATCAGTTTCTTATCAAGTCTGATTGATCTGCCGTTCTCTTGGTATAAACAGTTTCGCTTAGAGGAACAATTTGGTTTTAATCGGATGAGCCAAAAATTATTTTGGCTGGACTTTATCAAAGGCACTCTTTTGGGTCTTGCAATTGGCGTTCCTTTGCTTTGGGTCATACTCAGCCTCATGCAACAGGCGGGTGATTTTTGGTGGTTGTATGCGTGGGTATTTTTAGTCGCCTTTATTCTGATTGCCACATGGGTTGCCCCAGTTCTCATCATGCCTTTATTTAATAAATTTAAACCACTCGATGATGGCCCTCTGAAATCTTCTATCCATGCGCTTCTTGATCGTTGCGGCTTTGTCAGCAAGGGCTTATTTGTGATGGACGGCAGTAAACGCAGTGCGCATGGCAATGCTTATTTCACAGGCATTGGAAAAAATAAACGGATTGTATTTTTTGACACCTTGATTGAAAAACTATCCCCTCCTGAAATCGAAGCAGTCCTCGCTCATGAACTCGGTCACTTCAAAAAAAATCATGTGCGCAAAAGAATGTTCCTTACTTTTCTCATGAGTCTTGCTGGACTGGCTCTGCTTGGTTGGCTATCCCAACAAATTTGGTTTTATGAAAGTCTTGGAGTCTTTCCTGAAATCGATGGCAATAATGCTGGCTTAGCTTTAGCTTTGTTTTCCTTAGTGATTCCGGTCTTTACTTTCTTCATCACTCCTTTGGGTAGCTTGCTTTCTCGTAAACACGAATTCGAGGCTGATTCTTTTGCCGCTGAAAAAACAAATGCCAATCATTTAATCTCAGCACTCATCAAACTCTACCAAGATAATGCGGCGACCTTAACACCTGATCGCTTGTATTCGGCTTTTTATGATTCTCACCCGCCTGCTCCTATTCGTATTGCGCATTTAAATCAATTGGCTAAAGCTGCTTCATGATGGGGTCTTATCTTGCCTAACTCTTCCTTAACAGCCCTTTTAGTGGCTTCTTATGGCAGAAATTATTTAGCAAGACCCCTAACTCCCTCTTCTTCTCTTCCGGATTTTTTTGAGGTTCAAGCCAGAGGCAAAAAACATGAGGTTGCTGTCGGTGATATTCTTGAAATCACAACAACTTCAGCGCATCAAGCGGTCATTGAAAAAATACTGCCACGTAAAAATCTTTTGTTTCGCTCTGATGCTTTTCGGTCTAAGTCAATCGCAGCGAATGTCGATCAAATCCTCTTGGTACTTGCAACTGAACCTGCCTTTTCACCTGACCTCTTGGGGCGTGCTGCGATCGCTGCCGCTCATGAGGGTATTGAGCTTAGAATTTTGTTAAATAAAACCGATTTAACAGATAAATTAAATAAGGCTCGTGAATTATTAGCTCCCTACAAGAACTTAGGGATTCCGATGCATGAGATATCAGCTAAATTTGATGCCGACAGTCTCGATGCCTTAGAGCCTTTCTTGGCAGGAAAAATTTCTGTTTTAGTCGGCCAGTCTGGGATGGGTAAATCCACCCTACTCAACAAATGGGTCCCTAGTGCGGCCGCGCAAACGAGAGAGCATTCGACAAAACTCGATACAGGTAAACACACAACGACAGCTTGTAGATATTATGATCTGCCAACTTCCTGGGGAATGAAAGATGGCACTCTGGGTGCTTTGATCGACTCTCCAGGGTTTCAGGAATTCGGTCTTGCTCATCTTTCAGAAAGCGAACTGCAACATGCTTTTTCTGAGTTTTCACCCTACCTGGGTCAGTGTCGATTTCATAATTGCACTCATTCGCATGAGCCGGGATGCGCAATTCAAGAAGGTCTGAAGTCGGGTCATGTTTCCCCAACACGGATTAATCTTTTTAATCAATTACTGCATGAAAGTAAGAATGCTACGCTGCAAACGCAAGGGCATGCATCTTCATAGTCGTCCAAACCATACTGCCATCGATAGCATCCCCAAGAGAATCATCCACAGCACAACCGCTCTCCATACGAGACTAGCCCCTGAGTACAGATGCGCTGGGACTGGGATAAGTCCTAGTTCTTGAACTGGTGTATCTCCAGATTCAGCTAAGAGAAGTGCCTCGGCGCTAGATACTTGCGGCAATGGCTCACCGAGTTGCACGCCAAGCGCTCCCCCGCCAGTACCAATTAAGATTGCTTTGGACTGGGTATCCCATTTCTTTTGGTGATATCTCCACGCATATGCTGCCTGCTCAAAATTGCCGACAATCGTAAATCCTATGGCGGTCAGACGCGTTGGTAACCAATCAATTAAATAACGAAATTTTTGAATCATCTCCATCAGCTTTGGACTGACGATACCAAACTTCCAGCGCTCTTCTGCCATTAATGTAAGTCGGTACAAGACAACTCCAGCTGGTCCTATGGGTAATAAAAATGCAAAGAAAACCCCAAATACATTCGAGTGCACCGCTAATATGGCGCGCTCTAGCGTGTGTCTAACAATCTCTGACTCTGTCATGGTCTCAGTATTTAAAGTGCCTCCAACCCAATCAGATAGCTCTCTTCTGGCATCATCAAGTCGCTTTTCTTTAAGTGCTTCTTGAATATTTCGGTAGTGATAACTAAATTGCCGAAAGCCCATTAATGAATACACAATGAACACATTCCAAACCAGCGCTAAGATGGGTAATTGATAAATCAACCACAGATGAACCATTACAACCAATAAAACTGGCGGCACAAGCAATACAGTAATAGCCACTTTTGCTGATGTTTGTTCTCCGGTATCACAGTAATTAGGGACGCGGTCAATCCAATACCGCATGAGTCGTTGGACCCAATGGTTATTACCTACAGGTCGATACTGTTCTAACATCAAAGCCAATAAAACAGAAATAAATGTCATTTATTCAAGCTCGTAAAAAATGGTAAAGATTCCTGAGCATACCAGCAGTTGCACCCCAAATAAACTTCGACTCATAAGGCATTGCATAAAACTTACGATTTCCATCTGGGCCAACCCACTCACGGATTTGGTGATTCGCGGGGTTCATCAAAAAAGCTAACGGCACTTCGAAAATTTCTGCAACTTCGTTCAAATCCGGCACGAGCTCCTCAACGGATGACACAAGCCCAACAATCGGTGTTACTTGATACCCTGTAATCGTAAAGTAATCGGGTAAATGCCCTAAAGATTCAACATAATGATGCGCCAAACCAATTTCTTCATGGGCTTCGCGCAAGGCAGTATGGGTAATGTCACGATCAGAGTCTTCTTTGCGACCACCCGGAAAACTGATTTGTCCGGCATGATCATTGAGATGGCTTGCACGCTTGGTGAGCAATACGCTTAAGTGATTTTCGTATTGCACAATCGGTATTAAAACTGCGGCAATACGCTTACCCATCCCTGGTTGGTATTCAAGTGACTTCCTAGACTCGTCTGTAATCTCAGGCGTCCACGGTTTACTCTGTTCAAAACGCTGCCTTAAAGCATTCGGCTCTAATAAATCTAAGGAAACTGCGGGGGTGTTGAGGAATGCTTCCTGGATTGGAACCATCTCGGGGTCAAACTTCGGAATACGTCTTTGCATGGAATAATTATAAGCCTAGTCTTTTAATCAAAATCTAGAATAAACTGTCCTGTATAAATATATCCAGAATAAAGACCAATATGACATATAAATTATTACTCGGGTTTACGAGTTATTTAACCATCGCTTCCTTCGCTCTTGGTTCACCATTACCAACGGCCTCTCCTGCATCACAAGGTTTTAACCCTAAAAATGCACAAGCCATTGATCAATTTTTCAATGATGAAATTGCTCAAAACAGAATGCCAGGCGGGGTATTAGCGGTTGCTAAAAATGGCAAATTAATTATTTATAAAACCTATGGCTATCAGGATAAGAAAAATAATATTCCGATGTCTTTTGATACAGTTTTTAATCTTGCTTCTATGACTAAGGTCATGGTAGCTGCCGGTGCGATGACTTTTTTTGAAGAGGGTAAGTTACCGTTGTCAGCACCTGTCTCGCAATGGTTTCCTGAATTTAAATCCATGAATGTGGGTAAAGTCGAAAATGGTGTGTTAAGTCAAGTTGCAACAAATAAGTCCATCACGGTTCAAGACCTGATGCGTCACACCAATGGTCTTACATATGGTGCTCGTGCTAATACTCCTGTCCACAAGGTTTCTCTTAGATCATCTGCAGAAGCCGCTGCTGAATTTACTGGGTCAGAATTTATTAAACGCCTGTCTACCACCCCTCTGCTGTATGAGCCTGGTACTGCTTGGGACTATAGCTTTGGTATCGATGTTCTCGGATTGCTGCAAGAAAAGATTGCTGGTAAGCGTCTCAATGATATTTTGAATGAGAGAATCTGGTATTACATCGACATGAAAGACACGAGTTTTACTTTAAGTGACTCTGCTAAAAAGCGTTTAGCTCAACCTTTAGAAATTGACCCAATTACTGGAAAAAAACAAAAGATTGGTATTTATGAAAACCCAGCTAAATTTGATTGTGGCGGGTCTTGTGCTTACAGTACAGCTGCCGACTATATTCGTTTTGGCCAAATGTTACTTAACGGCGGTACCTTAGATGGGCAACGTATTCTGGGGCCACAAACGGTGGCACTGATGACATCTGATCATTTAGGCAACCACATTAAAAATAATGTTGGTGGCACGGAGCCTGGTCGTGAAGGCTATGGCTTTGGTTTGGGAGTTGCCGTGCGGAAAGAAAAAGGTTTGTCTGCCACCAATGGCAATATCGGCGATTACACATGGAATGGGGCCAATGGCACCATCTTTTGGGTTGATCCAAAAGAAAAACTGGTCGTAGTCATGATGGCCGCTGCTCCCGGCGAACTTCGTAAAGAGTACCGCGAAAGATTGAATGCCTTAATTTATGCTGGCCTCAATCAATAAATGGCAATCATCTTAAAATACGGAATTGTTGGTTTTATTTTTACTTTATTCATGAGCTCTTCTGCTATGGCACAACTTCAAGTCATGATTTCAGGGGGCTTTAATGGCCCTTATCAAGTTCTCTTACCAGAGTTTGAAAAGTCTACTGGTGTTAAAGTCACCACCCTCTCTGGCGCCTCGCAAGGTACAGGTCCTCTAACGATTAAGGCACAATTGCAAAAAGGAACTCGAGCTGATGTGGTCATCATGTCCCGCGAGGGTCTCAATGAACTGATTGAACAACATCGCATTCTTGCGAGTTCTGATGTTGATTTAGCAATTGCCCCTTTGGGAGCAGGTGTTGCTACTGGCTCACCGATTCCAGATATTTCTACTGTCGATGCTCTGAAAAAAACCTTACTCGAGCTAAAAACAGTGGCAGTTCCTGGCAGTACCAGTGGCATTTATCTAACTCAAGAACTTTTCCCTCGCTTAGGATTAACTCCTTTTATTACGGTCACTGTAACGGAGCGTGGTAGCCAATCCGCTGGTTTAGTTGCCTCAGGTAAGGTGAAGATCGCGATTCAGCCGAGTAGTGAACTGGTTAATGTTCCGGGTGTTCATCTGCT
>JBAXKF010000038.1:0-18695 GCA_037137465.1 Betaproteobacteria bacterium
AGCATAAGTACATCAAACGATCCCATGAGTGAGACGGGCTCAAAATCTTTTTGAATGTCATAGGGAAGTTTCTTGAAAAGAGCTTCACTAACTGCGTTCCCATAATTTAAATGCAAAATCGTATACCCATCAGGATCAGCTGAAGCTACTGCCTGAGCAGCAACAATTCCTCCGGCGCTTGGGCGATTGTCCACCACGATTTGCTGCCCCATTGAGTCTGACATTTTTTGCGCGATCAAGCGCGCAGTAATATCAGCAACTCCACCAGGAGCGTATCCTAATATCAATCGTATCGGCTTACTAGGGTATACATCGGCCGCCTGTGCAATCTGGATAAATTGCCAGAAGGACAAAAATACAGCAAGGATGCTAGCAGCAAATTTTGTAGTAAGTTGCATTTTTTTCAATTTATTTTCCTATTCCTTGCCATGGTTTTGTAAGATGCGTTTCAATATCAAATAAATCCAAACACCTACCAACTGTATGGTTCACCATCTCATCAATTGTGCTGGGCTTAGAATAAAATGCCGGTACTGGGGGCATAATAATCGCGCCATTCTCGGTGGCTTGCATCATGGTTTTTAAATGACCAGCATGTAATGGTGTTTCTCGCACCATCAGCACCAAACGACGACGCTCTTTTAAGACCACATCAGCAGCGCGAGATAACAAACTGGTAGTTCCACCCCAGGCAATTTCTGATAGGGACCTAATCGAACACGGTGCAATCACCATGCCCATCGTCTTGAAAGATCCAGATGCAATTGTTGCACCAATATTTTTGATATGGTGGACTTCTGTAGCTAATGCCTCGACTTCCTTTACGCTCATGTCTAATTCTGAAGAAAGCGTGAGGCGTGCAGATTCTGTCATCACTAAATGCGTTTCAATTGGGGTGTTTTGCAATGCCTGCAAGATACGTACCCCATAAACAATACCTGATGCGCCACTAATACCTACAATCAAACGCTGAGATATTGTCATATTCCTATCCTATTGTGAAGGCTCTTCTGGCCTAAATTTTGTTTCTGCTGTGACGTCATTTCTGACTTGTGTTTTACTAATTTTACCGTTTTCTAGGTAATTGCCTTCAACAGCCCGCTTAGCTGCTGCATCCCAAACATTTGACCAGTCTCCGAGTGAGTATCCAAACCACGGTGCTTGAGGTTTTAGTTTTGGTAAATCGAGGGATTCCCATAGTTTTTTCGCATGCACCATATACTCTTGTGTCGGTAAGGCAAGTGGTGGCATCGCGCTTTTCATGGTGGCGTCCATCAATAAGGTAGAGTCCTCTTCGCCGTCATTTTCACGCTTAGGACCATGACCTTGACCGCGATGATCAAGAGTCTGGATATCATGAACTGGATTCATTCGATAAGCCATTGCCCAAAAAAGTGCGTCTGCATTTTCTGGGTCAATATCGTCGTTCACCGCAATACAAATTTTTCCGCAGTCCCCTTTAAAAAATGCTGCTCCATATAAAGCTCGCCAAATTTCTGTTTTGGCCATATCCTTTTCAACAGTAATAATCGTGATCCGAAGTAATCCAGTCAATGGCTCATGCAAGGAAACTTTTTTTACTCCTTTGATGCTGAGGGTGGTCTTTAAATAATTTAAAAATAAGGGCTCATAGGCAACCTTTTTGATGACACTCGACTCACTCGGTGCCACTTGACTGATGTATGACGGAATAACAGGTTTGCGACGATGGGTAATCGCAGTAATTGTCATCGGTAAATTAAACTCTTCCAAGGCCACATGTCCATGAGATTCCCCAAATGGTGCTTCAGGCTCTAACCACTCTAAATCAATCAATCCTTCAATAACGATTTCTGATTGTGCCGGAACAAGCAGGTCGACTGAGTATGCTTTACTAATTTCAATCGGCGCACCGGCTAATCCACCCGCCACATCAAATTCATCGACACCAATAGGTAGTTTTTGTGGGCCCATGAAGGCTACATAAGGAGGACATCCCAACACCACAGCACAGGGCATCGTTTTATGTCCTGCTTTTTTCCAAGCCAAGTAATGCAAGTATCCGCCGGCGCCGCCTACGCGTGTCGCCATTCTCACGACGAGTCGATCTGGCGCTTTTAATTGACAGCGATAAGTACCCATGTTTTGCACACCTGTGTTGACATCTTTAGTCACCACATTTGTTGCCGTTAAGGTTGGTGCACTATCAAACCCAGGCGTTGATATGGGTATCGATAACATATCTAAGCCGTTACCTTCACCTTGCAATGCAGCACCTTCTAAAATCACTTCCTGACAGACCGGATTACTGACGACAACCGGGGGTATTGGGTGCTTGATTGCCTTATCCCACTTCGCCTGAATATCCTCGACGGCACACCCCATTCCCACACTATAAATTTCACGATTCGCGGCTAACCCACCAACGAGTACCGGTATGTCATATTTACGACCCTTAGCATTGACAATATTGGTGAATAAAAAGGCTTTACGTTCACTCTCATGCATTCCTCCCACAAATTGCCATCGCACTAATGGATGCATTTCTGAGTCTTTGTCAATCGGCTGGTCAATTTCTTGCAAAAGACCTTTTGCTCTTAATTCTTCTATATGTTGCTGTAGGTCGTTGTAACCAGTGGGGGATGTCATAGTTTTTGTCGCTTTAATTGAAATTTAAAAAAATCATATCACCTTCATACAGAAAATAACTCATACCTTAAAAATTCATATTTCTGCACAAAGTTTCAATAGCCCTTTCGGTATCTTTGCCCTCTTGCGCCAACCATTGTGTGAATTTTTCGATCACTGGGTTTTGCGGGATACTTAATGGGGCATTGAGGTAATATTTCCTTGTTCTTGCCGCTAATAGCCCAAAGGGAAGTATTAATTTACCCTCAATAATTTCATCTGCTACTAAAAACAAAGGTACTAAAACGATTCCTAAGCCCTCTGCAGCTGCCTGCAATGCAAAATACATCTGTTCAAACTGTAATTGGTTGGCTGGCTTAATGTGAGATGCGTAAGCATCATGTAACCAGTCTTTCCATGCTAAAGGCTCTGTGTCATAGCTAATTAAAGTCTGTTTGCTAATGTCGTTTAAGTGTTGTAATTGCCCTTTTTCTAATAAGTCTGGATGACATACAGGAACAATGGTCTCTGTCATGAACGGGATTGAGACATTGTTAAGTAAAGCCGCAGTCGCGCCTCTAATCGCGACGTCATACTCCCCGATAGTAAAGTCAACAGGCGCAATAGATGTCGTCAGCTTGATGTCAATCTGTTCAATTTTTTTCTGAAAAGTGGAGATTCTAGGTATTAACCACCGTAGCGTAAATGTTGGCGGAGCGCTAATCTGAAAGGTATTGGCAATTGATTTATCTACTAATTGAGAAGCACTGACTGCAATGCGATCCAAAGCTGGTGTTAATGAAGATAAAAACTCTTTGCCAGATGGGGTCAAACCAACCTGGGATTTACTGCGATTAAATAAATCAAGGCCTAACCATTCTTCTAAAATGGCGACTTGTTTACTAATAGCCCCGTGGGTGACTTGTAATTCTTGGGCAGCCTTAGTAAAACTCACATGCCTAGCAGCTGCTTCAAAAGCCCTAACTGCGTTTAAAGGGGGTAGTTTTCTCATTTTTACTTGAATATTGTTAGATTTAAAATTTATATGTTGTGAGTTTTTTTATCAACATATCAGGAATAATATAGATGTTTTTATAATATGAAAAGAATACTTAACCAAAACTTGGATATTTCGATATGAAAGCTGCTCCATTTGACTACCACCTTGCCCAAGACTTGGTACATGCGAAAGACTTGCTTCATGAATATGGTCATGATGTAAAAATTATTGCCGGGGGACAAAGCTTAGTCCCGATGATGGCGATGCGCCTTGCTAAACCAAGCCATATCGTCGATATTGCCCGCCTGCAAGAGCTGCAAACCATTAAACAAGTAGATGACGTCATCTCTATTGGCGCAGCAGTTAAGCAATGTTCTTTAGAAAATAATCCTTTTGCCTGTAAGGTGCCGCTTTTAGAGATAGTACTTCCATGGATTGGTCATCACCAAACTCGGCACAGAGGAACTGTAGGGGGTAGTCTGGCGCATGCCGATCCTTCGGCAGAGTTACCCCTACTGGCGTTTGTTTTACAAGCGACCCTCCACAGCGATAGTCTTGTGAGTGGTCAGCGTCAATATACGGCGAAAGATTTCTTCTTGGGTCCGATGTGGACAACTTTAGAGGCTCAAGAATGCCTCACTCATACCGATTGGCCTATCTGGAGTGGCCCTGGTATTGGTTACGCCTTTGAGGAAACGTCTATTCGACAAGGTGATTTTGCTATGGCCTCTGCAGTTACTCAATTGCAAATTGACCATGATGAAAAAGTAACCCGTCTTTGCTTTGGTGTGGGCGGAATGGGTGGGACACCCTATAGTTTTGAGGATCTTTCTTCAACAGTCATTGGTAAGCACCTATCAATTGATGTCATCAACGATTTATGTGAACAAGCCATCCATTCGACTGATCCGGCAAGCGATCTTCACGCAGGTGCACCCTATCGCCGCAATCTTGCGAAGATATTACTGAGTAGAACATTGCAACAATCTTTATCTATGGCCAAAGCAGCCATCAACCCTTCACTTCGTTAGATTGAAAGAAGACAGATGAAAAATATCTCTATCGAACTCACCGTTAATGGTCAAGCAATCAGTTCAACTGTAGAACCCAGAACGAGCTTAGTTGATTATTTGCGTGATGAGTTGCGCTTAACTGGTACTCATGTGGGTTGTGAGCATGGCATTTGCGGTGCTTGTACGGTACTTTTAAACGGTGACCCTGTTCGCTCTTGCTGTATGTTTGCAGTTCAAGCACATGAGCAAACAATTACCACTGTCGAAGGACTTGCGCCTGAGCGGGGTCAATTATCAAAAATACAAGATGCCTTTTGTGAAAAGCATGGTTTGCAATGTGGTTTTTGCACGCCAGGTATGTTAATTACCTGTCAAGCACTTATCAATAAGAATCCGCATCCTAGCGAAGCAGAGATTCGGCACGCCATTAGCGGTAATCTGTGTCGTTGCACTGGATATCAACAAATTGTTGATGCTGTAGTTCATGCTACACAGGAGGTCTGATGAGTAATTCACCAATAACTCCCGCACAATTTACTTATATCGGTAAACATCGTCGTGCTGTTGAGCATCGCCGTTTTGTAGTCGGCAAAGGGAATTATGCTGGCGATGTTCTTAAGCCAGGGACTTTGCATGTCGCGATTGTGGCAAGCCCTTACGCAAGCGCTAAGATTCTAGCGATTGATGCAAGTGCTGCTCTAGTACTTCCCGGAGTTGTATCTGTGGTTACCGGCGCAGAAATTAATGCTGCTGTCTTACCTGTCTTACCAGGTGTGGACGCTCCTGAGGTACGTCGTTTTCCTTTGGCTGATGAAGTTACTCGCTATTCTGGAGAATGGGTGTGTGTCGTTGTGGCTAAGTCACGCGCCATCGCTGAAGATGCTGCCGAACTGATTCAAGTGACTTATGAAGAGTTGCCTTTTGTTTTAGATCCTGAGATCGCGATTTCTGATGCATCTCATCATGTCCATGAAAAAGCTGGGACTAATCTAATTTTTAATCGTCAGTTTGTTTGGGGGCCTGTCGATGAAGATTTTGCAAAGTGCGATCATCAACTGAGCTATCGCGTGAAATGGGCACGAAGCTCCACTGTCCCCATTGAAACTTTTGCTCTGACCTGTGATTGGTCAGATGCTACGGGAATTTTAGATATTTGGGCTTCAGTCCAAATGCCAAAGTACCCAGAACAAATTGCGAATGCTCTTAAACTATCTACGAATGCTGTGCGTGTTCATTACGACGTGGATGTCGGTGGAAGTTACGGTGTTAAACGTGGCCTTAAACACGCAATTTTGCTGGGCTATCTTGCCAAAAAACTTGGTAAACCCGTCCGCTTTATCGAAGATCGTCTCGAAAATATGCGTGGTGGTGATATGCAAGGTCCAGACCGGCTGTTTGAAGTCAGTCTTGGATTTCAAAAAGATGGTGAAATTACCTGTATGAAGATGCGTGCGCTAGAAGATATTGGTGCCTATGCAGGAAGATCCCCATTGCAACTAGGCAAACCTATCGGCGCAATCTCTGGTCCTTATCGGATTAAAAGTGTCGCCTATTTAGCGCAAGCTGTTCTTACCAACAAAACTCCCCAGGAAGCTGTGCGAGGCTTTGGTCAAGCTCCAACGAATTACGCGCTTGAATCGGGTATCGATAAAGTAGCACGTTTTTTAGGTATGGATTCAATTGCGATTCGTAAAAGAAACTTAATCAATAAAGATGAATTTCCTTACTTAATACCAAGCGGAACCCATTACGATTCGGGAGACTATGCAACGGTTCTTGATAAAGCATTACGTGAAGCCAACTTAGAAGAGCTAATCAAGCAACGTGACACGATGCGCGCTGATGGAAAGCTGGCCGGAATTGGTATATCTACTTGTCTAGAACCTTCAGGTGGAAACTCTTCTTTCGAGCCACTGTTTAATCCCAAGAATGAAACCACAACATGGATGGAGTCGTGTGTGGTCAAGATTGATCTGGGTGGTCAAGTCACTGCCCTCATGGCGACGTCTACCTCAGGTCAGGCTCACGAAACCATGGTGTCAACCGTTGTTGGTGAAATCTTATTGCAAGAACCCGACTCGATTCGTGTTCTGCATGCAGATTCATTAAATGCCCTTCCTTCGAATAGTCCTGTCGGTAGTCGTATGGCAATTATGCTTGGTGGCGCTGCGGCTGGAGCTGCTAAGAAGCTTCGCGCAAAATTAATCAGTATTGCCGCAGCACAATTGCAAGTCTCAGATCAGGATTTGATCTTTACTGGCTCACAAGTTCATGTTGCCAATCATCCTGAAAAAAATATCAGTTGGTCTGAACTCGTCGCTATTGCACATCGTAAGTTTCATTTACTGCCAAAGGATATGGAACCTGGCTTGCAGGAAAAATTTGTTTGGGAAGTTCCAACAGGTGGCGAACTCCCAGATGATCAAGGGCGGGTCCAAATGTATCCTTGTCATTCTTTTGAGTCTCATGTGGTACTTGTGAGTATTGATCCAGATACCGGTAAAGCATCTATCCATCGTTATGTCTGCGGCCACGATTGTGGTGTGATGATTAGCCCTGATGTGGTTCATGGTATGACCTACGGCGGTATCGCACATGGCATTGGCGCGGCTCTCATGGAAAAGTTCTCCTACTCCCCCGAGGGACAGTTTTTATCAGGTACCTTTATGGATTACCTACTCCCAAGTTCTTCTGAGGTGCCAGCAATTACTATTGTGGATCACTGTACCCCATCACCTCTCACTGAATTTGGGCAAAAAGGCTCTGGTGAGGCAGGTTATTTAGGCAGTCCGGCGGCAATTGCCAATGCCATTAATGATGCATTAGCTACAATCAATGCTTCAATTGATTATTTACCAATGACACCCAATGCCATTTGGAATGCCATACAAGATAAAAACTGACTTTAATGAATGGAGTAACAATGACAACCGAAGTAACAATTCAACAAGATGGACGTTTATTAAGATTAACATTTAATCGCCCTGAGGATAATGCTGTGACAGATGGAATGGCTTTAGCCGTCAGTAAAGCACTTGATAGTGCCCACCTTAATTCGGATGCGGTTTTAATTTCTAGTATCGGCCCTGATTTTTGTACCGGCAGAAGACGTAATGCTGATGCGCCACCGCCCTCACCTGAGGCTTACGAGCGTCGCGCTGAATATGATTCAATTTTTGGTTGCTACCAAGCCATTCGTAATTGCAAAGTACCCGTAATCGTTGCTGTCGAGGGCCGAGTCATGGGCTTTGGCGCTGCTATTACTGCACTTGCTGATGTTTCTTTTGCGAGTGATACTGCACAGTTTAATATTCCGGAAATTGAACATAATGTGATGCCCACCATGGTAATGTCCGCTCTTTATGATCGTATCAACCGTAATGCGGTTTTGTATATGGCCTATACAGCAGCCTTTATTGATGCCCATGAAGCACAGCGTCTTGGATTTACTAGCAAGGTAGTCCCTGCCCAGGACTTTACATCAGAGGTTGCAAGTTTTATCGAAGTGTTGTTATCAAGACCTCGTCCTGCCATTTTAGGTCTTAAAGAATATACTCACCATGCTTCGAGAATGGATGAAGCGGGTGCGATTGATTATGCGAGAAGCTTACATTCAATGGTCAATACTTCCGCAGCAATGAAGAAAAAAGCACACTAAAATAAATAATCTACTGGAGAAGAATCAATATGGAAATCTTAGGCTCACAAATCATACCCGCAAGCCAACAAGCTGTTTGGGATGCACTCAATAGTCCTGATGTACTAAAAAAATGCTTACCTGGCTGCGAATCTGTCGAGCGAGTCAGTCCTGATCTTTTTAAAGTGGTGATTACTGCTGCCATCGGGCCCTTAAAAGCCAAATTTAATGGCACATTACAAGTAACTGAAGCAAATCCTCCGGCGTCTTGCGTTTTAGTGTTCGAAGGTCAAGGTGGTGCTGTTGGGTTTGGTAAAGGGACTTCATCTGTCACTCTCAAACAATTAGAAAATGGAACTGAACTGACCTATTCAGCACAGGCTCATGTGGGCGGTAAGTTGGCACAAATTGGTTCTCGTTTAATTGATAGCGTTGCAAAGAAAATGTCCGATGATTTTTTTAAGGCGTTTAATAGTGAACTCGGTGGAAATACTGCTCCTGCTGCACAACAAAACGCGTCAACAAGTTCACCTAGCACCTCAGTAGTTCCCGCCCTTGCAGCAAGCTCTGCTCCGGCTTCAAATACTACTTCATCAATTCCAAGTACCGGCAACTCAAGTCAACAAGTACCCGCATCATGGTTAATTATTGCTGCTGGTGTTGGAGCTGCAATTGTGATTATTGCCCAACTCCTGTTAAAGTAATTTTTTATGCAAAGCTCACCATTTAATTCAATTCGTCGTCAACTTTTGATTGGGGTTGGCGCGCTTGCAACTGCACCTCATCTTTTTGCTCAAAGTGGCTCTGGGAAAGTGGTTAAAGTTATTGTCGGCTTTCCCGCTGGACAAGCAACGGATCAAGTGGCTCGCTTTTTAGCTGAAAAATTACAAGCCATTACTACAGATAATTACATTATTGAAAATCGTCCCGGCCAAGGTGGCAGTATTGCTCTTGGTCAATTAGCGCACTCGAGTAATAATGGCGGCGTCATGATGCTCGCCCATATGTCCGCCATTGCCACCAATCCTCATATTTATAAGAGTATCAATTACGATTCGCAAAAAGACTTCAGTGCGGTTGGCTTGGTGGGTGATTTACCATTTGTTTTAGCAGTTAACCCGAATTTACCCATCAAGAATTTAAAAGAATTGGTGGATTATGCCAAAGCAAATCCAAATCAACTCAGTAACTCGTCTTCAGGGATCGGCACAGTCTCTCACCTCGCCCTTGAGGAATTTAAACGCAGAGCGGGTATTCAATCCCTGCATGTCCCCTATAGTGGGAGTGTGGCAGGCTTAACGGATGTGATTGCGGGGAATTTGACGATGGCACTTGAAACTGCATCCGCAGTCAGACCACATATTGAATCGGGTAAATTACGTGTGATTGCAGTCGGTAGTTCGAAACGTCTAGGTGGTGTCTATAAAGATACCCCTACCTTTATAGAACAGGGCTATAAGGACTTCACTGCGGCTACCTGGATTATGTATATTTATCCTCAAGGCACACCCAAATCTGAAATTAACACGAGTTATGCAGCTCTCATGAAAGTGATGTCCAATCCCGAAGTAGACCAAAAGTTAACTTCTTTGGGATGTATTCCAAGGACAAGTTCAAGCGTCGAAGAGGCTAATCAGTATCTACAAAAAGAATATGTCTATTGGGGTGATATCGTTGCCCGTAACAATATTACCAAAGTCTAAATGACCTCATTTACGAGATAAGGGAAGAACCTGAGGTTTAATCCCATATTTTCGGTTATATTATTGAGTATATTAATAGTATAAATAGGAGCGAAAATGGCCATCCAAATCCAGGTCAATGGTAAAACACATAGCGTTGACACACCCCCACAAACCCCACTTTTGTATGCACTGCGCAACGACTGCGATGTCAATTCAGCCAAATATGGTTGTGGCGCAGGTCAATGTGGTGCTTGTACAGTCATAGTAAACGGCAATCAGGTCCGCTCCTGTATTACTCCAATTAGTGCCATCAAAGGAAACATTACTACCTTAGAGGATTATCAAAATGATCCAGTGCTCAAAGCGCTGAACAAATCATTCATCGCAGAACAAGCAGCCCAATGTGGATTTTGCATTGCTGGAATGATGATGAGTGCTAAAGGGCTTTTGGATAAAAATAAAAATCCGAGTGATGCGCAAATCAAAAGCGCTCTGAATGGCAATCTATGTCGCTGTGGCACCTATTCCCGTATCCTAAAAGCAGTTAAATCTGCTGCGAAGGAGTTAGCATGAACGCCCCTTTTAAAAATTCCCGTCGTCAATTTTTATTTCAAAGTACCGGTTTAGTCATCGGCTTTACTTTTGGTAGCGAATTAGTAGCAAACGATACAGCTCCGGATTTACCTATTGATCTCAAAAATAATCTCAATATTAATAGCTGGCTCTACGTTGACCCTGCAGGAAAAATCGATGTATTTTCCGGAAAAGTTGAGTTTGGGCAAGGGATTGCTACCGCCTTTCGACAAATTGTTGCAGATGAGATGGATGTGATAATTGAACGTGTCAACATCCTGCCTTGCGTGACGGGTATCGCACCAAACGAAGGAGTTACCTCTGGTAGCCAATCCGTTGAGTTTGGCGGCTTAGCTCTGCGTTATGCCTGTGCTCAAGCAAGGGGTACTCTTTTAGAAAAAGCGTCACAATCACTGAAGGTTCCTATCGGTGATTTAAGTATTAAAGATGGCGTAATCAGCGCTAAAAGTGGTGAGACTGTCGATTATTGGAAATTAACTTCCACAGAACTTCTCCAACAAAAAGCCGATGGTCGCTATAAGCCTAAACCAGTAACTAACCATCGCTATATTGGTCAATCGATTCAACGAATTGATATCCCCGCCAAAGTTTCTGGTGGAGTAGCCTACGTTCAAGATATGAAGTTTCCAGGAATGCTCCATGCCCGTGTGGTCCGCCCACCGGCTCCTAGAGCGCAGTTAATCAGTATCAATGAGTCCGCTATCAAGTCGATGCCAGGTGTGGTTGCAATCGTTAAAAGTGGTAGTTTTTTAGCAGTAGTTGCGCAACGGGAAGAACAAGCAGTCAATGCTTTAGTTGAGGCTAAAAAACAATCCAAGTGGGAAATGGCAAATGATTTGCCAAGTACCTATGCTCAGTGGCATAAAACAATGATTGAGGCTCCTAATTTAGATACCGAGCATGCAGTTAAAAAAGACCCTTCTAAACAAGGTAAAAAAATCATTGCCGGTGAATTTACTAAACCTTTTATCGCACACGCTAGTATTGGTCCTTCTTGTGCTATTGCAATTTTAAAAGATGGTGTTACAACCATCTATAACCATGCTCAAGGTATGTATCCCCTGCAACGTGATATTGTCAAAGCCCTTCAAGTTCCTGCGGATAAAGTAGTCTGTGTCCATAGAGAAGGTTCTGGCATGTACGGACAAAGTGGTGCTGATGATGTAGCACTTGACGCAGCTCTGATTGCTCGTGAATTGCCTAATCAGCATATTCGAGTCCAATGGATGCGCGATGATGAATTTAAATGGGAACCGTACAACAGTGCCATGACTGTAAAAATTCGAGCAAGTCTTGATGAAGGCGGTAATATCGCCAATTGGACACAAGATATTTACAGTAATACCCACAGCACAAGACCGGGCGAAAAAGAAGGTAATAACCTCATCAGCAGTTGGTATATGGCTAATCCACAAAAAGGATCGCCGGTAACTAATATTCCTCTTCCAGCAGGTGGTTCACACCGCAATGGGATTCCGCTGTACAACTTCCCTAACCAACAAATTAACAATCATCTAGTCCAGGAAATGCCTGTCCGTGTTTCAGCATTTAGAACTCTTGGTGCGTTTGCTAATATTTTTGCGATTGAATCAATGATGGATAAGCTGGCTAAAGAAGCTAATGCTGATCCAGTTGAATTCCGGCTTCGTCATTTGCAAAATCAACGAGGTAAGGATGTGATTCTGAAGGTTGCCGAAATGTCCAATTGGAAACCTAACCCTAAACGTGTGAAAAAGAATGGTAAGTTATATGGACGCGGCATGGCCTTTTCTCAATACAAAAACCTGCAAGTCTATTGTGCGGTGGTCTGTGATATTGAAGTAGACGGTAATGGTAAGATTCGAGTCACTGATGTCTGGGCAGCCGCGGAAGCCGGCTTAATTATTAATCCAGATGGTTTTAAAAATCAGATCGAAGGTGGCTTGATTCAAACGATTAGTTGGACAATCTATGAAGAAGTTAAATTCAATCAGACAGGGATTCAAACTGCTTCTTGGGCTGACTACCCGATTCTTCGATTTGAAGACGTGCCGAATATTCAAGTTGAACTCATTAATCGTCCAAATGAAAAATCAATTGGTGTTGGTGAAGGTAATGCCCCAATTGCTGGTGCTATTGCTAATGCTCTTGCAATGGCTACGAATGGCCGGGTTTATGACCTCCCACTCTCACCAGCAAGAGTAAAAAAACTATTTACCTAAACGAAAGAAGAAAGAATTTAGTATGAGTGCTCTCAATATTGAAGAATTTACAAAAGCTTCACTTGAAAAAGGCTATGACAATGTGACTGTTCGCGAATGGGCAGCAAACTCGGTGAGTGAGCTTCATACGCATGAGTTTGCCGTTCATGCTGTTGTTGCTCAAGGTGAAATGTGGCTTACTCGCAATGGTAAGGCTGATCATCTAAAAATCGGTGATACCTTCACCATGGATCCTGAGACACCTCATGCTGAACGTTATGGTCCTGCTGGCACAATCTATTGGGCCGCACGAAAATTTCCTAAGATATAAGCTTAACTGTTGTAATTGATTAATCTGTGATAAATTGTTATCACTATTCATCTATCAGATTGGCACACCTATGAAGCGACTCCATTTTTCTCTATTGATATTCGGATTATTCAGCACTATTAGCTCTTTGCAAGCGGCAAGTCTGGATAAAATTAGCTCCTCCAAGACAATCACTATGGGTGTTAGAGATTCTTCTGGTGCTCTTTCCTATACCTTAGGTGATGGCAAATATACAGGGTTTCATGTTGAAATCTGTAAACGCGTGATTACAGATTTAGAGAAAAAACTAAAAACGCCTATCAAAATTGAATACCAGTCTGTCACTTCACAAAATCGTCTACCACTGGTTCAAAATGGTACGGTAGATATCGAGTGTGGATCAACAACGAACAATGCTACTCGCCAAAAAGATGTATCTTTTGCCGTCACGACATATGTTGAAGAAGTTCGCATCGCAGTTAAAGCAGATTCCAACATTACTTCTATTGCCCAACTCGCCAACAAAAAGGTAGCCACCACCACAGGTACAACATCAGTTCAGTTATTGCGGAAGAACGAACGTGCGAATGGTATTAATTTCGAAGAAATTTTTGGTAAAGATCATGCCGATAGTTTTTTATTGTTAGAGTCAGGTCGTGCTGATGCCTTCGTGATGGATGGCTCGATCCTCGCAGGTAATATTGCTAATGCTAAAAATCCAAAAGACTTTAAAATTGTTGGTGAAGTTCTAAGTGTTGAACCCATTGCGATCATGATACGAAAAGATGATCCTGATTTCAAATTAGCTGTTGATACGTCAATCAAAGCCATGATGAAAGATGGCTCGATAGCTAAGATGTATAAACAATGGTTCCAAGAGCCTATTCCCCCTAAGGGCAATCGTGTCGGTCTTGATTTGTCTGAAAATACTAAAAATGCTTGGGCAAATCCAAACGATAAACCTGCAGAAGATTATGCTAAAAAATAATCAGTGACAGGTAGAGTCCATGTCACTTGATTTTCAGATATTTTGTAAAAGCACCTATGAAGAGACCTACTCCCCTCGTTGCTTTGGGGAGTTTTTTCAATTTGGACAAGTCGCTGGTGATCCTACTTATTTAGATTGGCTATTAAAAGCTTGGGCGTGGACTATCGCTGTTTCTGCGCTCGCTTTACTGATTGCTCTGGTGGTTGGTATCACCATTGGAACCCTGCGAACACTCCCGAGGGACTCTTTCTTTAATAAAGTATTGATCTTTTTTTCAAACGCTTGGGTTGAGCTCTTTCGCAACATTCCCGTATTAGTTCAGGTATTTTTGTGGTATCACGTTATTCCGATGTTGATACCTGCTCTCAAAACTGTTCCATCATTCTTACTCGTTAGTATTGCGCTTGGTTTTTTCACTTCAGCAAGAATCGCTGAACAAATGAAAGCGGGTATTTTTTCTTTGCCAAAAGGCCAATTGCTCGCCGCAAAATCTTTAGGTATGACCAACCTACAAATCTATCGATATGTTCTCTTGCCAATGGCAATGCGCATTATTATTCCGCCTTTGACCTCAGAGTGTATGAATATCGTCAAGAACTCCGCTGTCGCCTTTGCTGTCTCCGTTTCTGAGTTAACGCTCTTTGCGATGCAAACGCAAGAGGAAACGTCAAAGGGTATCGAAATGTACCTCGGTGTTACTGCGCTTTATATCGTCACGGCCTTTAGTGTGAATCGCGTTATGGCTGTCATTGAGCGTAAAACCCGCATCCCAGGATTTTTAGCACCTGCTAGTACTGGAGCACATTAATGCAACTCGATCTGTCCTTTTACACCTGGGACTTGGTCGAGAAGTTTATTCTCAAAGGTCTTTTATTTAGTATTCAATTGACCATAATCGCAACCCTTGGGGGGATCATTTTTGGCACGATCTTGGCTCTGATGCGTCTATCTAACCAGAAGATCTTAACGACTATTGCAACGTGGTATGTCAATGTTATGCGCTCAATCCCCCTAGTTATGGTGATTCTGTGGTTCTTTTTATTAATGCCCTCAATCATTGGCCGCTCCATCGGTGCGGAGCTTTCAGCCTATATCACTTTTATTGCCTTTGAGGCTGCCTTCTTCTCTGAGATTATTCGGGCAGGTATTAACTCTGTTCCCCAAGGGCAAAATCTTGCAGCCAATGCACTTGGCATGAATTACCAACAAAAAATGAGCCTCATTATTCTGCCTCAGGCTTTTCGGAATATGATTCCGGTCTTAATGACACAGACGATTATTCTGTTTCAAGATACTTCGCTTGTCTACGCAATTGGTGCCTATGATCTCTTAAAAGGCTTTGAAGTCGCTGGCAAAAATTATGGCAGACCTATCGAGAGTTACCTGTTAGCCGCAATCGTCTATTTTGTGATTTGTTTTACCCTATCTAGTATCGTTAAGAAACTCCAACAAAAAATAGCTATTATTCGCTAAACACAGAAAAATATATTTATGGCATTAATAGAACTTCACCACGTCAACAAACTCTTTGGCCAGTTTCAGGTTCTGAGTGATTGCTCTTTGATGGTAAACAAAGGGGAAGTTGTTGTTATTTGTGGTCCATCAGGTTCTGGTAAGTCCACCCTCATCAAGACTATTAATGGCCTAGAGCCTATTCAGTCTGGCACTATTATGGTTGATGGGCTTTCATTACAAGACCACAATACCAATCTCTCCACACTTCGCTCCAAAGTAGGCATGGTATTTCAGAGCTTTGAACTTTTTCCACATTTATCGGTAACTGAAAACTTAACGATTGCACAAATCAAGGTTTTGAAACGATCAACTTCTGTAGCGCTTGAGCATGGCTTAAAGTATTTAGATCGCGTTGGCTTGACGGCACAAAAAGACAAGTTTCCGGGACAACTCTCAGGAGGTCAGCAGCAACGTGTGGCGATTGCGAGAGCCCTTTGTATGGATCCTAAAATTATGTTATTTGATGAACCAACTTCAGCACTTGATCCTGAGATGGTCGGCGAAGTACTTGACGTGATGATTCAATTAGCTCATGAAGGCATGACTATGATGTGCGTGACCCATGAGATGGGGTTTGCGCAAAAAGTAAGTAACCGAGTCATTTTTATGAATGAAGGTCGCATTGTGGAAGATTGTAGTAAGGAAGAGTTTTTTGGTAATGTCAGCGCAAGATCGCTTCGCACACAAGAGTTTTTACAAAAGATTATTCCTAATTAGGTATACTATTTTGAATGATTTCTTTAAGATGCTAAAACAAATCATTACTAATAAAAACTTAAAAAGGGAGACTCCTCATGCGTTTTTCTAAATCGGTATTTTTAATCTGTCCTTTATTTTTTGGGTTATGTGTAAACTCTTTTGCACAAAGTGCCGCTTGCGAAAAAGCCATCAGTAATAAATATTCGGGCGAATTCCAAGATAAATATGGTAACGGCTCTAGCCGGAAGATTTCGATGCTGCAATACTATGCGACCCAAGGACCTGGCACACATAAATTTGGCAACAATAATGCCTTACTGTATTTGGCGGTTGTTGATAAATTTGAAAATGGCCAAATAAGGGACAGAGATACGGTAAAGCTCTGGTGCGTTGTCAACACCAAAGGAAGTGTTTTAGGGCTAGAAAGAGATTTCAATTAGTCAAACAGTGAGTTATCAACAGCTTTGCTCTTGCTTCTGCAAACCACCCTGCCCAAGATTCCGCCCTTGAAAACCTTGTCCAACTTTATTAGGCTCAGTTTACGATGCTATCTTTTTTCCGCTGTCAAATTAGGACAAACTGTCTGCCCAAATATTGCGAGCCCAGCCCCACGCATAAATACCTTCAAGGACATTAGGCTCTGTCGATAAACCTCCAGACCCTGCTACCGTTTTAAAGGTTTTTTCAGCGGCGTTATATTGATGGACACTCGCAACATGGGCTACTTTTTTGGCATCAATAAAGCTATAGCAAGTATTGGTTAAAACTGGAGCAGGATTGATATCCCAACCATTAAGCTCTGCAACAATCGCAGCAGCAGCAACTTTTGCATGCGAATTAGCCATATGCCCTGATTTAGGCATCAAAGGCGCTATTTGAATTGAGTCACCAAGAACGTGAATATCTTTTACTGCTGTTGATTCAAAGTTGAGGTAATTGACATTTGCCCAGCGGCCATTCGAATTAGCTACACCAGAGGATACAGCAATATCTCCAGCACGCATGGGTGGCAATATATTTAAAACATCCGCTTTAACATCATCTTGTACTTCAAATTTGATGGTCTTTGTTTTTGCATCAACGGCCATCACCTTATATTGCGGACGATATTCAATCATGCCGGTATATTCTTCCGCCCAAGCTTTTTTAAACAATCCGGCTTTGGAAACAACATCTGGGTTTGCATCCAAAATGAGTACTTTTGATTTTGGTTTGTGTTGTTTAAAGTAGCTAGCAACCTGACAGGCGCGCTCATATGGGCCCGGAGGGCATCGATATGGCGCCTCAGGAATAGTAATGGCAAACACGCCACCATCTTCTATTGCAGCTAATTGCTTGTGCAAAGCAACTGTATCAGGACCAGCTTTCCAAGCTTGTATCGTAGCACCTGATTGATTTGCAGCAGAAAGCCCTTCAATACTATCCATCATCATGCTGATACCTGGTGATAAAACCAACTTATCAAACTTCATTGTTGCTCCTGAAGCTAGCTTAAGAGTTTTCTTCTCACCATCAATGGATGCAACACTGTCCTTAATTAATTTCACACCATGACGCTTCGATAAATTGGAGTAAGTTGAAGTTAACTCAGAGATCTGCCTCGATCCACCGACAACTAAATTAGACATGGGGCATGAAATAAATTCTGCATTAGGCTCGATGAGAGTCACTTTTGCAGTGTAATTAGAAAATAGTCGCAGATATTTAGCGGCTGTTGCCCCACCATAACCACCGCCAACAACAATAATCTCTGCTTTATTGAGATTAGAAGCACGTCCAATCGCTGGATACATTGCCATTGCACCTAAAGTGGCAATACTTTGCCCTAAGAAATAACGACGATTCATATTGATTCCTTTGAATTATTTTTTACCTAAAAAATTAGCAATACTTTGCATTTGCTCTTCGGTGTAGCCTTTAGCCAACTGAGGCATGATGGTGCCCTCACGTGCCCCGCTTTTGAATGCTCTTAGTTGAGTTAAGATCTGGTCACTATTGAGATGACTGATCACCGGCATGGTGGCATTTTCAACACCCTTACCATCAGTGCCATGGCAATTTGCACAGGTTGCAGCCAGTCCTCGTTGGTAAAGATCCTGCGCAGTCTTTGTTTGTGTCGACTGCGCTTGAGCCATCGCGCTAGAATTTATACCCATCGTTGACATACTCAATACAACAAATGCATAGCTTGGAATACTTTTTATCAGTTTCATTATTTATATACCTTTGTCACAAAAATGATTACTTTAATATGCTAATGGCAATCGCATCATCTAGGGATAAAAATGGTCGTTTTTATTAGACAAAATTTACATAACCTTATAACTGAATTTGGATAATCCATTTTTTTGGTAATTGCCCTAAAAACTACTTCAGAGATTCACCTTAACGTATTGGCAACACACCGAAAACCAATATAGACGACGGCAATGTCCCCAGCCTTAGATTCGACATCTGATTCTTGTTG
>JBAXKF010000039.1:0-18660 GCA_037137465.1 Betaproteobacteria bacterium
ACCACATTATCTAAACTCATCACTAAGTCAGCAATCAAAATAGTTCGAATCGCAGTAAATAAACTTGGCGCAGCCGTCATATCATCTTCGCCATCACTATCTGCCATTAGTTGTACGCCTATATATATTAATAAAATGGCGCCAATAATTTTTAAATATGGCAGTGTTAGTAATTGAACAGCAACGATAGTTAATATGATTCTCATCACAATAGCTGCTGCACTTCCCCAAAAGATTGCCTTTTTCTGATGATCTTTTGGGAGGTTTCGTGATGCCATCGCAATCACAACTGCGTTATCGCCAGACAGTAATATGTTCGTGAAAATAATATACGCTAATGCAACCCAAACTGCGCTTGATGAGAAATCCATTCGTGTCATCCTTCCTGTTGTTATTTAATAATTAATATTTTTGTTATTTTAGTAGATTATTTATCCAGAGTAAAAAAAGGGGCCAGAGCCCCTTTGATCTAGATTTAATTTCTATTACAGCATTGCCTTTAATAGTTTTGCCATTTCAGATGGATTACGAGTAATCTTAAATCCGCATTCTTCCATAATCGCTAATTTGGCATCAGCAGTATCTGCTCCTCCAGAAATCAATGCACCAGCATGGCCCATTCTTTTTCCAGGAGGCGCTGTTACACCAGCAATAAATCCAACAATTGGTTTTTTCATGTTGTCACGGCACCAACGAGCTGCATCAACTTCATCAGGCCCACCGATTTCACCAATCATAATGACGGCATCTGTATCAGGATCATCGTTGAAGGCTCTCATGATATCAATGTGTTTTAAGCCATTAATCGGATCGCCGCCAATACCAACGGCAGAAGACTGTCCTAAACCAATTTCTGTCAACTGTGCAACAGCTTCATAAGTCAGCGTCCCAGAGCGACTCACCACGCCAATACGTCCTTTGCGGTGGATGTGGCCAGGCATAATGCCAATCTTAATTTCGTCTGGTGTAATCAAACCAGGACAGTTAGGTCCAAGTAATAATGTTTTTTTACCACCTCTAGCTTCTTTTTCTTTCATGCGGTTGCGCACTTCAAGCATGTCTCGGACAGGAATTCCTTCGGTGATACAAATGGCTAAATCTAAATCCGCCTCTACTGCTTCCCATATAGCAGCTGCTGCTCCTGATGGTGGTACGTAAATAACTGATACGGTTGCCCCTGTTTCTTTAGCCGCGTCCTTAACATTACCAAAAATAGGAATCCCAAATATGGATTCGCCAGCTTTTTTAGGGTTGACGCCCGCCACAAAACATTCTTTTCCATTAGCGTACTCTTGGCATTTTTCTGTGTGAAACTGGCCAGTTTTTCCTGTAATACCTTGTGTTATTACACGTGTATTTTTGTTGATCAAAATAGACATTTGTATTCCTCTTTAATTATTTAATGGATGCAACCACTTTGGTTGCGGCGTCTGCCATCGTGTCAGCGCTAATGATTGGCAAGCCAGATTCGGCCAACATCTTTTTACCTAAATCTTCATTGGTGCCCTTCATTCTGACCACTAGAGGTACAGATAAATTGACTGCTTTACATGCCTGAATCACACCATCCGCAATCACGTCACAGCGCATAATTCCACCAAAAATATTGACTAGTATTGCTTTAACTGACTTATTTTTGAGCATGATCTTAAACGCTTCTGTTACTTTTTCTGCGGTTGCTCCGCCTCCAACATCTAGGAAGTTAGCTGGTGATCCGCCAAATAATTTAATCGTGTCCATCGTTGCCATCGCGAGTCCCGCACCATTAACTAGACATCCAATATTTCCATCTAGTGATATATAGGCTAAATCAAATTTAGATGCTTCAATTTCTGCAGGATCTTCTTCTGCTTCATCACGATAGGCAACTATCTCTGGATGTCTGAAGAGTGCATTTGGATCAAAGTTAAATTTTGCATCCAATGCTTTAATGTTTCCATTCCCTTCTAAAATTAATGGATTAATCTCTACAAGAGATGCATCGGTTTGCATGTAGGTTTTATACAAATTAATGAGCACATCTTTTGCTTGCGCTTGTGATGCATCTGGTACGCCAATCCCTTTAACCAGGTTATTTGCCTGAGCGTCTGTAACACCATGCAAAGGATTGATAAATTCTTTGATAATTTTTTCAGGGGTATGGGCTGCAACTTCTTCAATATCCATACCGCCTTCACTCGAGGCCATTATCACCACACTTTGTGTTTCACGATCTGTCAATAGACCTACGTAATACTCTTTCTTGATATCTGCCCCATCTTCAATTAATAAACGACGCACGAGCTGGCCTTCAGGACCGGTTTGGTGCGTTTTTAATTGCATGCCTAGAATATTCGTTGCATATGTTCTTACTTCTTCTAAACTTTTAGCAACTTTTACACCACCACCCTTACCTCTACCGCCTGCATGAATTTGTGCTTTGACCACCCACACTGGCCCTCCTAATTTTTCTGCGGCAGCCATCGCTTCGTCTACGCTAAAAGCTGGAATCCCATTAGGTACTGGAATATTAAATTGGCGAAGGAGTTCTTTTCCTTGGTATTCGTGAATTTTCATGATTGCTTCCTTTGATTAAACATGTATTTATATTAATGATAACGATGAAAAATGATTGATTAAAGTCAAATGAGATTACTTATTTTAAAAATGTGAATTTTCCTGCTTGGAGGGGGTGCCCATACCAGACCGGATGGTAAGTTTTAACTACCTGTCCATCCGTTCTTAAGGCGTGACAGCCATTGAAATGAAATGGCAGTTCTTGATGAGCTTCCATTTCTTTAGGGCTAGTCTGAACCTGAAATATCTCCCCAACAAATGCCTGCGTAGCAACCGTAGGTAAGAGTTTGGTTAATTCGGAGATGTGTGTGCATCCCATAATACCGCCCAATCGCTCTTTCACACCCTCGCGAAATCCGTTGAGTAAGTTCAAACCTACTAATTTTGCATATTCCGAGCTAATCATTTCACAGGTTCCTTCATATGGCACCTGTAAGGATTGAGAAAATGCATCGACAACATCCATTTGTTCGTTAATCGTAATCGTCAAGCGCATGTGGTGAATAGGATCTCCCGCCTGGCGATGCACAGCTGCTAGTTGGAGGTCCTTAGCCTTATAGTCAATTAATACGGCCTCGATATCCCACAATTGATCATCACGGCGATATGCTTTTAAATCAATCTTGCGCTCATGGACGAGCCTTCTGGCGGGTTTGATTTTTTTATTATCTGGGGTTGACATCCCTACAGTCTAGCATTTCAAGTTGACTAGTCGAGGGTTTTCCCTCGAACAATGCGATAAATAAGCTCTTGATCAAAGCCCCGACTTACTAAGAACCTTATCTGTTTAGCTAATTCTTTGGGGTCATTGGTAAGGGTCCCAAATTTTTTTTTCCAAACATCTAAAGCACGTTGTGGCTCTGTCACCTTTAAATTTTTGAGGTATTGGGTTGTTATTTCTTGATCAAGCTCGTGTTTACGAAACTCCTGCGCTAATCGGTACATACCTAATCCTTGAGATTTTTTATGAACCAAATTTTCTGTAAACCGCTCATTCGATAAAAAGTTCTTCGCCTTTAACTTCAGTATCGTATTTTCTAACTCTTCTTCTGAAATTGCGTGTGGCGATAGCTTTTTTCTTAACTCTGCCTCGCTATGCTCTCGCATTGATAAATATCGTATGCCTCGCCCTAAAAGACTAATATTTCCTCTAGGGCGAGCTCCTGACTCTATTTGCTCAAGCTTTTCTTCAAGCCTCTGGAGCATCGACTTCGTCATCTTCCTTACCTGATATCACGGCTTTATTCCCCTTAACACCTAATTTCGCACGAATTAAGCCTTCAATTTCCTGAGAAAGTGCTGGGTTGGCTTTCAGAAAATCCCGGGCGTTATCTTTACCTTGACCTATTTTCTCGCCTTTATAGCTATACCATGCACCTGATTTTTCAACTAAATCGGCCTCCACTCCCATATCAATGATCTCTCCTTCACGTGAAATCCCAGATCCGTACATGATGTCAAATATAGCCTCTCTGAAGGGTGGCGATACCTTATTTTTAACCACTTTTACTCGAGTCTCATTACCAATATTGTCATCACCCTTTTTAATACTTCCAATACGACGAATATCTAAACGCATCGACGCATAAAACTTCAGGGCATTTCCACCAGTCGTTGTTTCGGGTGAACCAAACATGACTCCAATTTTCATACGAATTTGATTAATAAAAATAATCATCGAATTTGTGCGCTTTATTGTTCCCGTTAGCTTTCGTAGGGCCTGACTCATCAAACGTGCCTGCAAACCAGGCAATGAATCTCCCATCTCACCCTCAATTTCTGCTCTTGGAACTAAGGCGGCGACTGAGTCAATCACAATCAAATCGATTGAGCCAGATCGAACCAGGGCGTCTGCAATTTCTAATGCCTGCTCACCTGTGTCTGGCTGAGAGATCAGTAAATTATTAACATCCACCCCCAACTTAGCCGCATATTGAACATCTAGGGCATGCTCAGCATCAATAAACGCACATGTTCCACCCAGCTTTTGCATTTCTGCCACGGCATGTAAGGTTAGCGTGGTTTTCCCAGAGGATTCAGGACCGTAAATTTCAATAACGCGGCCTCTAGCCAGTCCACCAACGCCTAAAGCAATATCAAGTCCTAATGATCCTGTCGATACAACTTGTATGTCTTGCGCTATCTCCGCATCACCCAAACGCATAATCGACCCTTTACCAAACTGCTTTTCAATTTGGGCTAAGGCTGCAGTCAACGCTTTTTGTTTTTCACCGGTCATGCCAGAAAATTCAGAATTCGCTGAATTGGCCGGGATTGTATTAGCGCTAGCTTTTGACTTTTTATCGTCCATCTTTTTTCCAATCATCATCTTTTCTTTATAAAGTTAACTTCGAACATAAATATACTGTATAGAAAAACAGTGTTATTGACAACTATTTTTTAATTTTTACCCCATTTAATTCAAGTATGTGCGTTTTTTGTTGAACTCACATGAATATCAATATAAAACCTATGTGAGTCAAATGTCGGTATTTAACAGTAGGACTATACGTGTTTTGCTGTTATTTAAGCTTACAAATATAAGACAATTTTAAAGGATTTATAAGTAAATACCCTACAACTCTAGTGCTTTTAGAGACAAAACAGGGATAATTCAATTTGTTAAATTTTAATGAAACAATAGGAGTTTACTAACTATGGCTACAGCTGATATAGCAGTTGCAAAAAATGCACCAATGACGCCGGAAGAACGTAAGGTAATTTTTGCGTCTTCTCTCGGTACCGTCTTCGAATGGTACGATTTTTACCTTTATGGATCTTTAGCTGCAATTATTGCTGCTCAATTCTTTTCTAAGCTTGACCCAGGGTCTGCTTTCATTTTTGCGTTACTCGCTTTTGCGGCTGGCTTTATTGTTCGCCCATTTGGCGCCTTAGTATTTGGTCGCTTAGGTGATCTGATCGGCCGTAAATATACATTCCTGATCACGATTGTAATTATGGGAGCATCGACATTCCTTGTTGGTATCCTGCCTAATTACGCATCCATTGGAGTTGCAGCGCCAATTATTTTGATTGTGCTACGTATTTTGCAAGGACTTGCCCTCGGTGGTGAATATGGCGGTGCGGCTACTTATGTTGCTGAACATGCTCCACATCATCGTCGTGGTTACTTTACAGCTTGGATTCAAACTACGGCAACTTTGGGTCTTTTCCTCTCGCTGTTGGTTATTTTGGCTTGTAGAGAACTCACTGGTGAAAACTTCGCAATTTGGGGATGGAGAATTCCTTTCATCGTTTCTATCCTATTGCTTGGTGTTTCTTTGTACATTCGTTTAAAAATGTCAGAATCTCCTGCTTTCCAAAAAATGAAATCAGAAGGTAAGCTTTCCAAGTCTCCTTTAGGTGAGTCATTTGGACAATGGAAAAACTTGAAACTTGTTATCTTGGCATTAATCGGCTTAGTTGCTGGTCAAGCTGTAGTTTGGTATACAGGTCAGTTTTATGCCCTGTTCTTCCTCACGCAAGTGTTAAAAGTTGATGCTAAAACAGCAAATCTATTGATCGCTGCAGCACTTTTAATCGGTACTCCATTCTTTATCTTCTTTGGCTCTTTGTCGGATAAGGTTGGTCGTAAGCTGGTGATTATGTTAGGTTTGTTATTGGCTATTATTACTTACATACCAAACACACCTGTTTCAATCTTCAATGGCTTAACTCACTACGCTAATCCTGCCTTAGAAAATGCAATGGCAACTGCTCCTGCAACTGTGACGGTTGATCCTGCTGAGTGTTCTTTCCAGTTCAACCCAACTGGTACAGCTAAATTCACAAGTTCTTGCGATATTACAAAACAAGTGATGGCTTCAAACTCAGCAAGCTATTCCACGGTCTCAGCACCTGCCGGTTCTGTTGCTAAGGTCAAGATTGGTGAAAAAGAAATTGAAGGCTATACATCAAAAGGCTTAAGTGCTGATGAAGCAAAAGCAAAAGATGCTGCTTTTAAAAAGGAAATTCGTGAAGCTTTAGATGCTGCTGGCTATCCGAAGGCAGCTGATAAAGCCGCTATGAATTTACCAATGTTAGTTGTTCTTTTAACTATCCTGGTAATTTATGTAACGATGGTTTATGGTCCAATCGCAGCATACTTGGTAGAGCTCTTCCCAACAAGAATTCGCTACACCTCTATGTCATTGCCATATCACATTGGTAATGGTTGGTTCGGTGGCTTGTTGCCAACAATTGCCTTTGCTCTAGTTGCACAAAACGGTAATATTTATTACGGATTGTGGTACCCAATCATCATCGCAGCTGCAACATTAGTGATTGGATCTTTGTTCTTAAAAGAAACAAAGGATGTTGATATCTACGCCAATGACTAAGTTGTAATCGTCACTGTATGATCAAAACCCGACTGCATAGTCGGGTTTTTTTCACCCATCTTTTCTTAAAAAACCTTAATATGTGTATGTCGCCACGAAAGGTTTTTTTAATTGCTAAAACAACTCATCATTCAACAAGTCAGATCCATCGTTAGTGGCGGTAAACCGCCTACTGAGTTTTTATATCCACCCGGTGATCCTGGTCTATTTGGGCCAGATTCGGTTGTTTGGCGGGTGCATGGTGACTTTATGTCAATGATGATAGGCGGCATTAGTTCTCTCATTCTTCAGGCACTTCACCCATTAGCCCTCGCTGGTGTTTGGGACCATTCTTCATTTCGCGAAGATCTGAAAGGTAGACTGGGAAGAACTGCGTTTTTTATCGCTGCAACTACCTATGGCAATACTGAAATGGCACTTCATGCGATTGCTCGCGTTAAAAAAGTACATGACTCACTCAGCGGTACACATCCTGATGGTAGGCATTATCGGGTGAGTGATCCGCATTTACTGTATTGGGTACATTTAACAGAGTCTTTTAGTTTTCTGAATGCGCACCGGATCTATCTCAATCGAAATATTTCTGTAGAAGATCAAGATCAATATTATTTTGAAATGAGTACCATCTCTCAAGGACTAGGATGTCAAATTCTAGACTCAGATGGCAATGATATTTTTGCTAAAAATAAAGCGCATGTTGAAAAAGATATTGAATCGTATTTTCCTGAGCTAGAGTATTCTGATCGATCTCAATGGGTTGTGGATTTGTTAGAAAATTTTCCAGCAGAACCCAATACCTATATATTGAATCGATTAATTATTAAAGCTGGTTTTTATAACTTGCCTGATTGGGCTTATCCGATGCTTGGCAGAGATGTCCCTTCGAGGCTAGAGCGTCAATTGGTGAACCAATCCATTAACCTGATTGCAAAACCTGTTCGCTGGGCATTGACGAATGGTGTTCATGCCCACGCGAAAAGACGCATGGGTATCTATGACGCATAATTACGGTGATACTTCGATAAGAATCTCGTTTCTTCGCCATGGAGGCAAAGTCCAGGGTGGGTTGTATCTTGCTAGTTGAGGGGATCCTATGGCTTGCAAATGTTTAGCCTCCATCCACTCTCTTAATTGTTTTGTGTTGTTTTCTATTTTTTCTGGATTATTCAGTCCAGAAAAAACGATTACAGCATAACGTTTACTAGGTATCTCTTTAATCTTTACTAGGTTATTTTTCGGTTTTGGTAATGTCTCTAGTGTGTACTCTTTGGGCATCACAAACTGTATGCGCCAGCTTTTATCGTCAGATTGATCTACCGTGACAGGTGCAGTCATGGCTATCTTTCTTGGCTCAACCGTCACTGGTGCTGTCATGGCAATTTTTTGTGACTCTTTTTGTGTGCCTTCATTATTTCCGAAAATAAAGTCGGCAATCAGCCGAAATCCTTTATTTGAGGCTTCATCTCGCGTACCTTCCACGAGGACTTCTGCAATGAGTTGCGACTCATACTGACGTATCTCAAATGAGGACTCTTGTTCTAGGACAGAGAATTTGGGTTCTTCAATAGCCATAGTTAATTTTGAAAAAACACATAGAAATATTATCAATAGGCGAATCGGCATTTTTCTACCTTTATAAGCTTGCATTCGAAAATGAATCCTCTATAGTTTAACTATTCTTTATAACTTATATTTAAATTTCAATATGAATGCTAATACCCTCCTGATTTCTGTAGATCAACTTCAAGAAATCATTAAGAATCAACAGCTTCCTTTTTTGATATTCGATTGTAGGTTTGATTTATCTAAGCCTGCATTAGGCTACGAGCAATTTATTCAAGGCCATATTCCTCAGGCAAGGTATGTTGATCTTGAAAAAAATCTATCCGGTCCTAAAAATCCCCTGCAAGGTAGACATCCGTTACCAACTCCAGTGGAGTGGGCTCAGACGAGAGCTAATTTGGGTATTTCCGAAAACACTATAGTCATTTTGTATGATTTTCTTGAAAACACTTACTCAGCAAGAATGTGGTGGATGTTAAAAGCCGTGGGACACCAACATACCCATATTCTAGATGGCGGTTATTCAACATGGTTAAGTGCAGGTGGGGTAGTTGAGGTTGGTGAGGGGTCGCATTGCACCCCTATTCCTGTTCTTCCCCCCGTTGTCTTTGAAGGTCTTATCAACATGGTAGATATTCAGAAAAATTTACGCAATCCTTCTTTTACAGTTTTAGATGCAAGGGCAAGTGAGCGCTTTCGTGGTGATGTAGAACCACTAGATCCGATTGCAGGTCATATTCCTGGAGCGCTTAATAGACCATATAAGCTGAATTTAAATCAAAATAAGCTCTTTAAATCACCATTAGAGCTTCAAGTTGAATTTAACCATCTCCAATCTCAGACGAGTCAAGTGGTTCATCAATGTGGGTCAGGAGTTACAGCCTGTCATAACCTTCTTGCGATGGAGCTTGCTGGCATAGAAGGATCTTTACTTTACGCTGGAAGTTGGAGCGAATGGTGTCATCACCCCGAAAATCCAATTGCCCTTGGTAATGCCTAGAGTTAATTATCCTAAACCGTAGTGAGTCGCTATACGGTAGGTAATAAAAGCTGCTAAATAAGCTAGTGTAAATAAATACGTCAGCATGATTAAAGGTATTTTATATCCACCTGTTTCTCTTTTTACAACAGCTATCGTTGATAAGCATTGTGGTGCAAATACAAACCAGGCTAGTAATGATAGTGCTGTGGCAAGCGACCAGCCTTGTTGAAGTAATGGCGTTAATGCCTCTGCTGAATTATTGGCTTGACCTGCTAGTGCATATACAGTTCCTAATGAACTGACAACGACTTCTCGAGCAGCAAGACCTGGTACTAGCGCAATACTAATTTCCCAATTAAATCCTATTGGTGCAAATATTACAGCGAGCGCTTTACCTAGTACGCCTGCAAAACTATATTCAATTGCAGGTCCTATAGCTCCTTCTGGCGGGCTAGGATAGCTAGCTAAAAACCATAAGGCGATTGTTAGGACTAAGATGGTGCCACCTACCCGGTGTAAAAAAACAATCGTCCTTTGCCAAAGTCCAATCGCTACATTTTTTACACTTGGCAAGTGATAACTTGGTAACTCCATCATCAGTGGATGAAAAGCTTTTTTGGAGCTTGTCAATTTCTTTAAAATCCAGGCCACACACATCGCACCTACAATGCCAGCAATATATAAAATAAGTAATACGAGTCCCTGCAATTCAATACCAAAGCCGATTTGTCGTGCCGGTATAAATGCTCCTATCAGTAGTGCATAGACTGGTAACCTCGCAGAACACGTCATTAATGGCGCAATTAATATAGTCACGATTCGGTCACGGGCATTTGTAATCGTTCTTGTTGCCATAATTCCAGGGATTGCACATGCAAAACTCGATAGCAAAGGGATGAATGATCTTCCTGATAATCCCACAGAGCCCATGATGCGATCAAGAAGATAGGCGGCTCGTGGTAAGTAGCCACTTTCTTCTAATATTAAGATAAAGAAAAATAAGATGAGAATCTGAGGTAAAAATACTAAAACTCCCCCAAGACCTGCAATGACTCCGTACACAATGAGACTTCGAATCCAATGCGTGGGCATACTTTCTAAAATATATTGACTCACCCAGTCTGTTGATTTCTCTATCAACGACATGGGCAGTTCCGCCCATGAAAATACTGCTTGAAATATAAAAAATAAAACAGCAACGAGTATGACGGGCCCAAAAACAGGGTGTAATAATGTTCGGTCCAAACGGTCACTGATTGGATCGGGTAAGATTTTATCTAAACCCATTCTATGCAAGATTCCTTGAACCACCACATTATCTGCTTCGACAGTATATGGTTGTTCATCTTCGTCTTTACTGAATTGTTGGTCTGCGCTTATCTTGGATAAATTGATGGCTTTTAATTTTTCTCGCAATGCAAAATCGCCATTTGATTGATTCCCTATCGAATCTACTATCGGCAAATTTAACTCTTGTTCAAGCTGTGATAAATCTATTTGAATTCCTCTTTTTTGCGCCAAATCCATCATGTTTACGACCACGACACATGGTATTCCCATGCGTTTTACTGCTAAGACTAATCGCAAGTTGCGTCGTAAATTTGTGGCATCAAGGACACATAGGACCAAGTCAGGCTTTTTTTCACCAATGGCTCTTCCTTGTAAAACATTGCATGTAATCTGCTCATCCAAAGACCTCGGATACAAACTATACACTCCAGGTAAATCTAATATCCGTAATGTTCGATCACCTAAATCCAGCTTCCCTTCCTTGCGCTCTACAGTAACACCTGCGTAGTTTGCGACCTTTTGCTTACCACCCGTGAGTAAATTAAATAGAGAGGTTTTACCGCTATTGGGATTACCCACTAATGCGATTAAAGGTTCTTTTGGGTAAAAATGGATTTTCGATTCAGCCATGATTTTCGAGGTCTTCAACCTCAATTAATTCAGCCTCTTGTTTTCTTATCGCAAATGTCGATAATCCAATTCGAACCATCATAGGGTCACCCCCAAACAGATTTCTTCTTAAAACCGTTACTTGCTCACCTGGGATAAATCCAATTTCAGCTAATTGGTGTGTTATCTCGGGCGCAGCTGGAAAAGTGTGAACACTCTTAACCCTTTTAGTAAGGTGATTGTTTAGTTGATCTAATCTCATGGATATATATATTTGCTATATGAATCATATTATAAACGAGAATCGTTATCATTTGCATTGCCGACCATCTAAAGGTCTAATTCGTCTTGCCCCTTTAGTCGATAAAAAGTTTCGTTTTGAGCAGCGATAGAGATTTGTCGACTACCCGCCACAACTCTGATTTCGTCACCAGCTTTGATAGATCCTGTTTGCAACACTCGTAAATACCATCCCGAATATCCTGATTGAACCATCGTCTTGACGGCTGCCTTGAAGTTCATTTTTATATTTAATTTATAACAAGGCTCACGCATGTCTGTGATTTGAAAGATGGCATCACCTATGCTCCACTTATCGCCTATGAATACCTGTGATTCATTGAATCCTTCTACCGTTAAATTTTCACCAAAGTACCCATGCATAAGCTCAGTGTCTGGATCTAAATGATTTTGTCGTATGAGGCAGTCTTTCCAAAATGCGTAATACTCTACTGGATAGACATATATTGCTTTATCTATTCCACCGTGGACCTTTAAATTAGATTGCTCATCTCCCTCGATACCCAGTTGCAAAACCTTTACCTGATTCGGTTGTTCATGCGAACTTATGGGCGCTTTATGAATTGCCGAGCTAATTGCTGGTGAGCCATCATTTACAGGGCTTGTTAGCAGCTTTACTTTTCCGGCAGAAATTGAGCAAATATTAGGCATTTTTTAGCGATGGACAGTTAATTAGAATAACGACTGTATAAGTTTATATCGATTTGTGGTGTGCTACTAAACTGAGCTCAATATGTGATGCTTTTCTTCTCCAATTTTTTGAATCGACAATTTACTTAAATTTACGTTATGATTCAATGCCCTGAGTGTTAATTCTCATGGCCTCTTATAATCTTTTTCTTTTTCATGATCCAATTAAAAAATATCGTTTTACGGCGTGGCGCAAAAGCTGTTCTTCAGCAAACTTCTTTAACCATTAATCCCGGTGAAAAAGTGGGCTTGGTTGGTCGTAATGGCGCTGGCAAATCATCCTTATTTGCGCTCCTTAATGGCACTCTTCATGAAGATCAGGGTGAGTTTGCCGTTCCTAAGCAGTGGCGTATGGCTCAAGTAGCCCAAAATATGCCTGAAACTGACCAACCAGCGACTGACTTTGTCATGGATGGTGATGTTGTCCTCTTTCAGGCAAAACAAGATGTTGATATGGCAGAGGCAAGTGGCGATGGTGACGCTATTGCTAATGCCTATATGCACTTATTTGATAGTGGTGCTAACGATGCCCAATCTAGAGCTCAATCTCTTGTCCTCGGGCTTGGCTTTAAGTTAAGTGAACTGAATAACCCTGTTAATAGTTTTTCTGGGGGTTGGCGTATGCGCCTTCAGCTAGCAAGAGCTTTGATGTGTCCTTCGGATTTATTACTTTTAGATGAACCAACGAACCACTTAGATTTAGATGCTTTAGTGTGGTTAGAGGCATGGCTTAAGAAATATCAGGGAACACTTTTAGTCATTAGCCATGATCGTGAATTCTTAGATAGCGTGACTCTTGTCACCGTTCATATCGATAATTGCACGCTTAATCGCTATGGTGGTAACTATAGTTCATTCGAGGACCAACGTTCTGAACAAATGGCTTTGCAACAAAGTGCTTTTTCTAAACAGCAAGAAAAAATAGAGCATTTACAAAAGTTTATTGCCAGGTTTAAAGCTAAAGCAAGTAAAGCGAAGCAAGCGCAAAGTCGCGTGAAAGCTCTGGATCGCATGGAAAAAATTGCGCCTCTTTTATCGGAAGCTGAGTTCACATTCGAGTTTAAAGAACCGGTTAATTTACCTAACCCAATGTTGGTTTTGCATAATGTTGAGCTTGGTTACCATAATGTCAAAAACTCTGGTCAAGATATCGTCATCGTTCGTGATGTAAATAAGTCTGTTTTAGCTGGACAACGTATCGGTATTTTAGGTGCTAATGGTCAAGGTAAATCTACTTTAGTTAAAACAATTGCAAGAACGATTCGCCCGATTTCTGGTGAAGTTACTGAAGGTCGAGGCTTACAAATTGGGTATTTTGCACAACAAGAATTAGACATTCTTCAAGAAAATGATAACCCTCTAGAGCATATGATTGGTCTTGTTAAGAAATCGACCCTGGAGAGAACCTTATCTGGTCAAGGCACACGTGAGCAAGACTTAAGATCCTTTTTAGGTATGTTCAACTTTAGTGGAGATATGATTTTTCAAAAAGTGGGGAGCATGAGCGGGGGCGAAAAGGCACGCCTTGTGCTCTGTATGATTGTTTGGCAAAAGCCCAATCTACTTTTGCTCGATGAACCTACCAATCACCTTGATTTAGCCACTCGTGAAGCTCTTTCTATGGCCTTAAATGAGTTTGAAGGTACTGTTATGTTGGTTAGTCATGATCGTGCCTTACTTCGCGCAGTTTGCGATGAGTTTTGGATGGTTTCTCGCGGCAAGGTCTATCCTTTTGATGGTGATTTAGATGATTACCAACAATTTTTACTTGATGAGGCCAAACGACAGAGGGAAGAAGCCAAACAATTAACCAATCTTCCTATTGCTAAATCCTCTGAATCGCACTCTACAAAAAAGCCTTTCTTGAGCCCTGAACAAAAAAAACTTAAAAAGCAACTTGATCAACTTGAACTTAAGATTAGTCAGTCTCATATTCAAATTTCTCAATTAGAAGAGAAAATAGCCCAACTATCCGATGTCGCTGTTATCACTTCGTCTGGTACTGAGTTATCCCTTTTACAGTCTGAGTTACAAAAGAATGAAGAACAGTGGCTTGTGATTAGCGAACAAATAGAACAGTTCTCCACACAGTAATTTCTTGTCAAATATGATTGTTTTGGCTACAATATTTTTATCTTAGAGGGCTATCAGATGTCAATGGGTAAAGTCAGTTCCAACATGTCAAGTATGCCGCAGCCGGTTAAGCAACGCACGCAAGCTGCGCCTGTAAATGGTGATGGCATAAATGACGTTAAAAAATCACCTCCAAGCCCTCCCGTCAAGCCAATGGGGAAAGTCGGTACCATTATCAATATCAAAGCGTGATTTTCATTTAATAAAGCTTCAAACAGGAATGCTTTTCCTCTGCTTATTATTGTTTTAAAAATTAGAACTATTCATATAATTTATTTATTATGAATAAATTGTCTATCTTAGTTATTAGCTTGATTCTTCTTAACGTTTCCCCCTCCTCTTTTGCGGTGGAAGTAGAAACTGATATTGAAGTCTTTAGGTCCAAAGCATCCTTAGATACTGTAGCTAAGATCCTTAATTATACCGAGGGGCTAGATGAGTCTGGTTCCGATTCAAGCTTTTGGTATCCGCTCAATGCTAAAGAGTGCGTTTATCGAAAAGGCTCTATGGTTGAAGTGAAAGTTGATCAATCTATTGATAGTAAAAAAGATAATGAAGACATTATTTCTACAGCAAATGCTCAAACCCCAAAAACTGAAATTATTTTTGATGCAAATATTCGTGAAATAAAACTCAACAATTGGACGCCGAGTACAGTGAGGGTTGGTTACGTTCAACATGCAGGTACTTGGTGGGGGCCAAATAATTACTTTATTCAAATTATGGCCAATGGTATCCCTATGATGGAATCAAGTAAACCTAGAGATATTGATCGAACTCAAGCTGCCTGGAATTTGGTTTTTAATCGGTTTTGTCCAGGTAGAAAAAATAATTTTTAATTTTTTTCTATACCACCCTAAAGTTTTCAATGATATAGCCGTAAAAGATAATGTAACTTGTAGTAATCAATCTGAATTTCATACCTCATTCCCGCTCCACACTATTTAATTCCTCAATTCTATTGGGTTGATACAGTCATATCTATTAATTATTTATTTAATAACTAATATTTTTTATATAATATTTTTATGGAATATGTCTTACAAAATTAATAGAATTAATATGTAATTAAATCTCCATTTTTGCGAAGTTTTTTATTGCATTCGCGAATAACTCCTGTAATACTTACACTTAATACAGCGTTAGTCTTACAAAAGGAGTAGAAAATGATAACCTCTAGCCATGCCGCAAAAGCCTTTACAGCAGGATTGTCAGGTTTTGCCATTTCCCCGCAGGCGATTACTGCTCAAACATCCGTACCCAATATAAATTCTACATATGACACTGCTGTACTCAAGAGTTCAAAGAGGAATCATTTGGTTCAATCTTTAGACACCTACTTGAATCATCAATTAAATAAAAAAGCATTTAACTCCTCATTTTTAAATTCAACATCAATTACCTCTCAGGAGGCTACTGAAAAATTTATTGAGCTACTCCAAAGTATGACCGATATCGCCTTCCAAAACCCCAATGTGATGAAAGTAAGCGATGGTATTTTTGGTGGTACGAATAGTTTCTATCAGTCATTTACCCACGCTACTGCAAACAACTATCTTCAAGAGGCATTATTAACTCTTGCCGATTCGATTAGTAAAGACAGCTTTACTTTTACTGACCTCAAAAATAGCGCCAACCAAGTATTAGCCTCCTACGGCTTGTCTTTTGATCAAAATAGTGCTCAACACTTGATCCGGGGCATGAGCCAATCTCTGGCCAATCAACTCAGTAATGTTGGTCATTTAATCGATATCAAAGCTTAATTAGGTATTGTCAATACGACATGCCCCACTTTATTGCCTGACTCAACTAACTCGTGTGCGAGTACGATATCTTTTAACTCAAATTGACGTGCAATATTAAAAATCACGCTCGTCTCATCTAGCCATCTCTTTATCCCTGCTAGAACCTCAACTCGTTCTTCGACTTGAATGCTATATACCAAGGTAAATTTAAGGGTAATATTTTTAACCATAAGGGACATGATCGGTATTGGTAGTTCTGGCTGTCCTATATATGCATACATGACACTAATTCCGCCAGCTTTTAAAATCTGTGAGTTAGTCGCTAAATTTGCTCCAAAATCAACTTCAACAATGCGATCTACCCCCAGTTGATTCGTGATTCTCAATATCTCCTCTACGACATTTTGCTGACGATAATTGACGATGTGATCAGCACCCGCTTCCTTGGCATAGCCCGCTTTCTCATCGGAACTAATACTTGTAATGACTTTTGCTCCGCCCCATTTAGCCAATTGAATCGCATAGTTTGCAACAACACCTCCACCACCAACGATATATACGGTCTTGTCTTTGATGGACCCATCCGAAAATAAACATCGATATGCTGTCATAACAGGGATCCCTAAACATGCGCCCTGGGCGTAAGTTAAGTCACCTGAAAGCTCTTGAGCCATCCAGTCTTCGACAATGGTAAATTGCGCTGAGGTACCGTATGGTCGATGAAATGCTGCATTGAATACCCAAACGCGTTGGCCTATTCTGCCGACTGAGACCCCCTCACCGACCGCATCGATGATTCCCGCACCATCACTGCCCGGAATTTGAAATGCTCCCGTTAGCGGCCTAGATCCCATCCGCATTTTATAGTCAGATGGATTCACTCCAGAGCTAAAGAGCTTTACTCTAACTTGACCTCTTAATGGCTCAGGCGTTGGAATGTCCTCCACTTGTAGGACATCTTTAGCGCTTCCAAATTTCGTATAGAACGCTGCTAACATAAAAGTCTCCTTTAGTTATCTGGCAGTTGCCACAATATTGTATTAATATTACAAGCATACATAACCATATTCATATTTGAGGCAAAGTATCATTTATTCATTCGTATGACTGATCAAAATAATATAAGTACAAGTACCTCAGGCCCCAGAATACGCCCCGAGAATATCAAAATCATCTGCGTAGATAGCAATGAGACTGATCTCAAAGAATTGGAAAGAATATTTAAATTTAGAGCCTTTAATATTACTCTTCTGGGTACAGCGCAAGATGCAGTTGCTGCTATAGGAAATAAAGACTTTGATATTATTCTTGCCGACCTGCACCTTTCTGATGGTTCAGGTATCGATTTGTTAGAGAACTTTAAAGAAAAATCACCGGATACGATTCGAATTTTAATGGCCACAGGGGCAGATTCTGTTGAAGTCTCTTCGGCGATTAATCAGGGCGGTATCTATCGCTTGATTACTAAGCCTTGGGATGAAGACAGTCTGATGACATTTGTCACATCCGCCGTTGAATTAACAGCAACTCGCAAGGAAGATTTACTAATCCTTGAAGAAGCGAAAAAAAATAATCAAAAACTCTCAGATCTAGTCGATTCATTAGAAACTAAGGTTCAAGAAAACTCAGTTTTATTAACCGTAGCGAATCGTAAGATTCAGTCTTCTTATCTCAATGTGATTAAAACTTTTTTGAATTTTTTAGAAATCAAAAATTTTTCCCTTCATAAACACTCCAAGCGAGTTGGGCATTACGCAATGCGTACCGCTCAAGTTGCCGGCTTAGATGAAGATCAAGTACAAAATATTCTCATTGCTGGCCTTCTTCATGATGTTGGTAAATTAGGTCTTAATGAGAAAATTTTAATAACTAAACCTATTTCACTTTCAGATACAGATCTTCTCAATTATCAACGTCACCCCAAAATGGGTAGGGATAGTTTACAAATCTTAGAAGAGTTAGACGATGTACTCAACATGATTTATTCTCATCATGAGCATCTTGATGGTAGCGGCTTTCCACGTGGCCTGCAGGCAAAGGATATTACTCAAGGCTCTCGAATACTTGCAATCGTAGAAGCTTATGAAGAATACAAATATGGTGCTCTAGATTACAACGATGGTCATCAGCATGCAATTAACATGCTCATTAGACATCGCGGCATGTATTTTTGCCCTCAAATGTTAGACTGTTTCTTAAAAATATTTTCTTGAACTAGCTAATCCAGTAGTAATTCCAAAATCTATAATCGACCCAAGCATCACAGGTATGGCTAGCTCTAGAACAAAAATAGCACAAAGAAATTTTGTGATTTGAGAAAAGTTAATGCTCCATTAAAAAATCTCAAATTTAATTATTTAATTTCTTAATTAATACTTTCCTAAATTTAATCACTCCAGATCCATATTGCAGTGCCAGAGCACCGTCCTTTAGTCGATTATCTGTTGTATTA
>JBAXKF010000040.1:0-18601 GCA_037137465.1 Betaproteobacteria bacterium
ACCATTTTAATGACCCTTTCTTCGATATCGATTATTCCTGAAGCGGATAAGATTTTAGGTAAGGATATGTCGTATCAAATCAATCAATTCAAACCAATTGCCCGCTTTACCGCAGATCCTACCGTTCTTGTCGTCCGCGCAGACAGTCCTTGGAACACGTATGAACAGTTTTTAGCTGAAATGAAGAAAAATTCAGGCAAATATAATTTTGGCTCTTCAGGCAATTATGGGACTATGCACATCCCTATGGAGATGATTAAATTAAATGATGGTTTTGAGATGAAGCATATTCCTTATACAGGTGCAGGACCTGCCATCATTGGCCTTTTAGGGGGACAATTGGATGCGATTGCAACCGGACCAGCATCGATTGTTCAACATATCAAGTCAGGTAAAGTTCGTGCCCTCGCCCATTGGGGTGATGCACGCTTAGCAAGTCTTCCAGAGGTCAAAAGTTTTAAAGAAATGGGTAAAAAAATTGAATTTGCTCAGTGGTCAGGGCTTTTTGTTCCGGCGGGTGTTCCTCCTGAAATCATTGAAAAATTACGCGAGGCAGCCAGATTAGCGGCCAATGATGAAAAGGTAAAAACCGTATTAGAGGGAGCTGGTTCACCAGTTCAATATCTCGATGCACCCGGCTTTCAGACCTATTGGAATGCTGATGCAAAAAAAATGGCTGATGTTGTAAAAACCATCGGCAAAGTTGAATAGTTTGAATGTATCCAAATATTAGTTCACTGCCATTTTCTAAAGGTTTTTTAGAACTCGGATCGGATTTTTTAACCACGCTAGATCCAAGCCCTCTTCCACATCCTAGCTGGGTTGCTGTCTCACACGAACTTGCTGCGGATATTGGCCTTGATTGTGGTTTTATTCAAGATCAACTTTCTCTTGATATTTTGACTGGTAATACTCTGCCTGATCATCTACAAGCATTTGCGAGCGTCTATTCAGGTCATCAGTTTGGCGTCTGGGCGGGACAACTTGGGGATGGCAGAGCAATTACCTTGGGGCAAATAAATCATCAGAACCAGGTCTGGGAGATTCAACTCAAAGGCGCTGGTAAAACACCTTATTCTCGAATGGGTGATGGTCGTGCTGTTCTTCGTTCTTCTATTCGAGAATTTTTATGCTCAGAAGCTATGCACGGCTTAGGTATTCCAACTACCAGAGCTCTAGCAATTACTGCTTCACCTGCAACTGTTCTTAGAGAAACTCCTGAAACAGCTGCAATAGTTACCCGCTTAGCACCTAGCTTCATTCGTTTTGGTCATTTTGAACATTTCGCATCGAATGGCCTTCATGAACAACTAAAAGCTCTCACTGATTACGTGATTCAAGAGCATTTTCCGCATCTTGCCTCTCACCCCAAGCCCTATGTCGGTCTATTCGAAGAAGTTCTCAAGCGCTCTGCAAGTCTGGTTGCAAAATGGCAAGCTGTGGGTTTTTGTCATGGTGTTTTAAATACCGACAATATGTCTATTCTAGGTTTAACCTTGGATTATGGTCCGTTTGGCTTTATGGATAAATTTGCTTTCCATCATATTTGTAATCATACGGATTCCCAAGGTCGATATGCTTATTCCAATCAACCTCAAGTGTTTTATTGGAATCTAGTGCGTCTAGCAGAGGCACTCTTGCCTATTATTGCGTCTGATCATACTGATGAGGCTATGGAAGCGGCGATTGCTGATCTTCAACCCATCCTATCTAGATTCGCTGAGTTGTACCAACAAGATTATTTACAACTTATGTCACATAAATTAGGTTTTGGTGGTGCGGTGAATGAAACATCTACACAACTGATTCAAGACTTAGTCAAAATACTGGATCAAAACCATCTAGACTTTACTTACTTCTTCCGAAAATTAGCCCAAATCGTTGTTCAACCACAAGATCCCATCATTAGAAATCTCGTCATTGATATCACAAGCTATGACGCATGGATTAGTCGATATATAAAGTATCTCGACACATTACATATGCAAAAGGATGTCATTGCAACTCAAATGAACCTTGTCAACCCAAAATATATTTTGCGTCAACATCTAGCACAAATGGCGATTACTCAATCACAAAATGGCGATCACTCCTTAACCCAATCTTTACAAAAATGTCTCACACGCCCCTTTGATGAACAACCGGAGTTTGAGGAATTTGCCCAGCTTCCACCCTCATGGGCAGATCATCTTGAAGTTTCCTGCTCCTCTTAATATGAATGAACTTTATGGATGATGATGAATTAGAAGAAGACTTTGGCCCGAGTAAGTCTGAGATAAAAAGAAAAATGTTAGCCAGACAAGATCTTGCAAAGACCTTATCTGAACTTAGTAGTGATGCTATTAAATCACTGCCAGTAGATGAGCAACTGAAAGATAAATTACTTGAATCACACAAAATTAAAACCTTTGGTGCCATCAAACGCCACACTTTATATCTTGGCAAACTCATGCGTGCTTATGATGATGATGAAATAAATGCAATTCAAGAACGCTTAGATGCTTTGCAAGGCGTTAATAAAGGTGAGATTGCCAAGTTCCATTATTTAGAGCGCTTAAGAGATGACTTAGTTCTCGCCGATTCACATCTGACGCTTTTTATTAAAGATCACCCGCTAATTGATGTTCAGGAACTGAGGACTTTAATCAGGAATGCCCGTAAGGAAAAAGAACAAAATAAACCGCCAAAATCCTACCGAGAAATTTTTCAGTTACTGAAAACCCTAGACTTATAAGCTTCCAAAATATATTTGCTGATCAATTTGATAGATAGGGAGTGCTATTAATTTTGCACCTTTTGGGCAAGGACCGCCAAGACACTTACCATTACTCGGGTCATATATCGCGTAATGGGTTGCGCAGACAATATGGGTCTGCTCTTCATTAAATACATCGCCAGGGTTCCAATCGAGTTCCATCGATACATGCGCGCAGCGATTGAGATAGGCATAATAAAAATCGCCGTATTGAATCAAAAAGGCCGGCAAATAATCGTCATCATCAGCATTCATCCCAGGAAAAGCTTTGATTTGGCCACATAGCACCTGAAACCGAAACGCTTTTCCACCTGAAGTTAAGCTATCTTGATGACAAATAAGCTCACCTTTCTTCACAATGGGATCTTGAATGGGTAAACGACTAGTATTCATTTTGACGATAAAATAACAGTTCTATTAACTTACTTATAAATACAAACATGACAAAGCAAATTATCCCTTATCAACCCATTGATCTTCAAGAACCAAAAGAAATTGTCGATGCTGTGCGTAAAAGACGCGGCGGTACTCTCTTAAATCTAGATCGTATGCTGTTGAATAGTCCTAATTTAACCCGCGGCTGGAATGCATTGCTCAAGGAAGTTCGTGAAAATCTTTCGCTGGATGCTCGTTATAAAGAAATTGGTATGTGTGGTGTTGCTATTTTGAATCGTGCGGAATATGAATTTTTCCACCATGCTCCTGAATTACTCAAAGCTGGCGGCACACAACAGCAAGTCGATGAACTGCGCAAAATTGGTACTGAAGCTTTTAATGCTTCTATTTTTAGCGCAATAGAACAAGATGTGGTTGCACTAACTCTTGCAATGACTCGTGAAATTGAAGTCCCAGAAGCTATCATGGAGCGCTTGACTCAATCTCTTGGAAATCAAGCAACCGTTGAAATGGTCGCCGTTATAGCTACTTACAACATGGTTTCTCGATTTTTAATCGCCACAGGAATAGCGCCTGAAAACACAAACCATTAATTGAAATTTCCTTGTACCAAGTAAAGATATTTTCATCGATTCAAGAAATTTCAAGTAGTGCTTGGAATGGTCTGCTATCACATCCGGATGCATCACCCTTTATTCGGTATGAATATTTATCGGCGATGGAGCAAAGTGGGAGTGCTTGTACCAATACAGGTTGGACTCCCTGCCACTTTACTGTTTGGGATGATTCTAGCAATCAATTAGTTGCTGCCATGCCCCTCTACTTAAAAACACACTCTTATGGAGAATATGTGTTTGACTGGGCATGGGCTAATGCCTATAAAGAACATGGACTTAACTATTATCCAAAATTACTGAGTGCAATCCCGTTTACACCAGTACCAGGATCACGAATATTAGGTAATGATGTAAAAGCTAAAGCTCAGTTAATACAAGCTATAAAAGTCTTTGCCCAAGAAGAAAAAATATCTGGCATCCATGTTTTATTTCCGCAGGAAGAAGATGAACCCCTCTTTTTAGAACAGGGCTTTTTAAGAAGAGAGTCTATTCAATTTCATTGGCAAAATCAATCCATTGAACATCCCGGACAGTTTTTAATTGATTTCGATGAATTCGTATATACACTGAATAAGAAACGACGCAACAATATTCTTCGTGAAAGACAGTCGGTCATCGAGGCAGGGGTTAGCTTTATTCATATTCCTGGGGAGAGTATGACTGAACAAGATTGGGACTTTTTTTATGAGTGCTATGCCGCGAACTATTTCAATCATGGTAACTCCCCCTATTTAAGCAGAGAGTTTTTCACGCAGATAGGAGCAGAAATGCCCCGTTATCTTCACCTGATTTTTGCTATTCAAGATGGGCAAAGAGTGGCCAGTTCAATGATTTTTAGAAATCGTGATCAACACCAAGAACGAGCCTATGGACGATATTGGGGGGCAACACGTTTCATTAAAAACTTACATTTTGAGACTGCCTATTATCAAAATATCGAATTTTGTATTGGGCAAAGAATAAGAGTCTTTGAAGGAGGCGCTCAAGGAGAGCACAAAATCCATAGGGGGCTTATTCCAGTGAACCTCTACTCGATGCACTATCTGCTTGATGAGCGCTTTTATGATGCCGTAAACCAATTTTTAAAACGCGAGGGTATGTCCATGTATCGTTATATCGACGAATTATCTGAACATCACCCCATTAAACAAACAACTAACTAATTAACCTTTGTGGACGTTTTCAGTCAGGTAATTAAAAATCAATTGCTCGACTTCATATAAATTACTTGGATTTTGGCGATTGATATAAGCTTCACACTCACTTTTATTGCCAAATTGGTCGAATGCATTAGAAATAATTTTGATAAATTTACTCATTGTAGAGCTCCAGTTAGGGTTAACACTTAGGTATTATCCCTCACATATCAAAACTTTGCACGACTACGCTTCGGTTGATGACTAGATCAACTATATAAATATCTAAATCATTGTTTTATATGTATTTTTTTAATAGACGGCTATTTTTGGGTAAATTAGCAGCCAAAAATTCCATCTGATCAGCCAAAATATTTCGGCCTTTGAGGATCATGTCCTCATATAAACTCGGGATATAGGGTGCATAAATCAGTGACATACCCGCCTTTTCAGGTGATCGATTGCCTTTTTTCTGATTACATTGCCGACAAGAGATTACTAAATTCATCCAAGAGTAATCTCCACCACGACTAGCCGGCGTAATGTGCTCTGCCTCTGCATCACCTTCAGAAACTTTATCAGCACAATAGGCGCAAACACCTTGGTCACGTCGGTATAACTTACTTTTAGTAATAGCCGGCGTGACATCAAATAGATTAATTCGGGATGAGCCTTTAGTGGCAATGATGGAGTGCAGCTCAATGATAGACTGTTTGCCAGATTGACGGGAAACCCCTCCCCGCATCACCGCAATTGGTTTACCTAAAGTCCAAGCTATACTTCCTTCTGCATAGTGCTTAGTAGCTTCCTCAGCATTTACCCAACTTTGAGGGACACCACCAACGTCTAGCTTCAATATATGGAGCACGTTTTCCTCAGTTTCATTTCATACATAAAATTCAACTACCTAATACATAGTAATCAATTTTTAATGACAATGCATAAAAGATTCGAAAGTGTGGCGTCCTTACAATTAGCGACCGCCTATTTTGAGCTCTTTGAAAACCTTTTGATGTTCTCTTGGTAAACAACGCCAATATTGTTCAACCGCCTCAACTTGACCGCCTAAAGCTGCAGCAGCCTCCCAGCCCCAACGTGGTTTATATAAGAATGCTCTTGCAAATGCCACTAAGTCAGCTTGACCACTGGCAATGATTTCTTCTGCCTGTTGAGGTTCTGTAATCATCCCAACCGCAATCGTAGGTATCCCAGTCTGTGCTTTTACGATTTTCGCAAATGGAACTTGATAACTTGGCCCCACAGGTATTTTTTGAGTTGAGGCAACACCGCCACTCGAGACATGCATGAAAGAGATCTGACTCTCTTTTAATCGATTTGAAAAAATAACTGTTTCTTCTGGTGTAAATCCACCCTCCACCCAATCTGAGGCAGATACACGCACACCAAGCACGCCATCATATACCGCTCGAACCGCTGCCACCACCTCTAACGGAAAGCGCATTCTATTTTCTAAAGAGCCTCCATATTCATCGGTACGGTGATTGGCGACTGGGGATAAGAATTGATGTAGTAAATAGCCATGGGCACCATGGAGCTCAATAAAATCAACGCCTGCACGTTGCGCTCTTTGCGCAGAGGTAGCAAAAGCATTTTTGATGAGTTCTAAGCCAGCTTTATCGAGGGCTAAAGGTGGGTGCTCATGCGGTAGATGAGGAACATCTGATGGTCCTACTGTTTGCCAACCATCAGGCTCAGTTGGCGCAATCGATGCCCCACTTTGTGATGGTATATGACTTGACGCTTTTCTTCCTGCGTGGGCCAACTGAATACCTACAATGGCTTTTGGTGATAATGCCCTAGCTCTTGATATGCGATCTTGAATGGCGGCCTCACAAGCATCATTCCAAATACCTAAACAACGGGGTGTAATACGACCATTTTCTGTCACTGCAGTTGCTTCAATAATAAATGCGGCAGCACCACTATTGAGTAAATTCGTCCAGTGAGTAAGGTGCCAATCGTTGGCAACTCCTGCAATTGCAGAGTACTGACACATCGGAGCTACGACCATACGGTTGGGTAAGGTAATTCCGCCATTAGGCGCGGGCAGATGATACGAAGAAAATAATTGGCTCATATTTGTGTATATTTATATTAAAAGAACATTTATTGTATATCGTTGAAGTAATACTCTCATGCGTTTTCAAATGAAAAAGGATAGAATAAGTCATGAAATTACAATTACCATCTATAAAAAGCTCTGAAATTACGCCAAAGAATATTTTTGAGAGTCGGCGTGAAATTTTAAAAATGGCAGCTACAGGCGCTCTTGGTCTTGAGATGAGCTCTTGGTTTTCTAGAGAAGCATTGGCGCAAACCAAATTAAATGTTAAACAAAATCCTGCTTACACTTTAATGGACAAGCAAACCTCCTACAAGGATGTGATTAGCTATAACAATTTTTACGAATTTGGTACAGATAAATCTGATCCGATTGCTTATGCTTCATCTTTGGTCACTAGGCCTTGGAAAATAAGCGTTGAGGGATTGGTTGGTAAGCCAAAGGTTTTTGATATCGATGATTTACTCAAACTCATGCCTCTAGAAGAACGTGTCTACCGGATGCGTTGTGTAGAGGGTTGGTCCATGGTCATACCTTGGGTTGGTTATTCCCTATCTCATCTTCTTAAACAGGTCGAACCACTTGGCTCTGCCAAATTTATTGAGTTCACTTCTTTGGCCGATAAAAAACAAATGCGGGGTCTCTCGAGTGATGTTATCCAATGGCCTTACGTTGAGGGATTGCGTCTTGATGAAGCCAATCATCCATTAACCCTCTTAACTCTTGGCTTATATGGTGAAGCACTCCCCAATCAAAATGGCGCACCGATTCGCATCGTTTCGCCTTGGAAATATGGCTTTAAAAGCGCTAAATCCATCGTCAAAATAAAGCTTGTTGAAAAACAACCTACCACTAGTTGGTTTTTAGCAAATCCAAGTGAATATGGTTTTTATTCCAACGTAAATCCAGAGGTAGATCATCCGCGCTGGTCGCAAGCATCTGAGCGACGTCTAAGTGATGATAAGGGTTTCTTTTCACCTAAAATAAAAACCCTTAAATTTAACGGCTATGGCGATCAAGTGGCCTCTTTATATGCCGGCATGGACCTTAAAAAATTCTATTAACAACTTCGGTAAGCCGATAGTATTTTTACTGGCCTTATCGCCATTCATGCGCTTGGTTTGGTTTGGTTGGCAGGGTTCTTTAACTGCTAATCCTATCGAGTTCATCACCCGCTTTACTGGTACTTGGGCGATTGTCATGCTTTGCCTGACCTTGGCGATTACCCCTCTTCGCATCACCACTGGGTGGAATAGCCTGCAAAAATATAGGCGCATGCTTGGTTTGTTTTGTTTTTTTTATGCCCTGTTACATTTTTTAACCTGGGTCCTTCTTGATCAACAACTTGATCTAGATGCGATTTATCAGGACTTTTTCAAAAGAACCTATATCACCTTTGGTATTGTGGCTTTTATTTGCTTGATTCCTCTAGCGATGACTTCAACCAAGGGGATGCAAAAAAAATTAGGTCGCAATTGGTCGCGTCTGCACACGCTCGTTTACCCTATCGCGATCTTAGTAGTTCTCCATTACTACATTCATAAAGCCGCTAAACAGGACTTTGGTGAGGCCCGAATCTATATTATTATTCTTGGGGCACTCCTTACTTGGCGCTTTACACGCTGGCTTTTGAGGAAATTTTCTTAAGACACTTGTCAGTTTAATGTCAATTTAATGGCACATAGTAGATTCGGGATTAAAATAATCTGATATTTATGAATTCTTTTTCTCCTCCCTATACGCCCTATTCTAGAAGTGTTATAAACCTTCAAGAAAAAGGCTATGCTCTGCTTCGCAGCGAAGATTTTTTTTCGGTAAGCGAACACTCCTTATCTGACTGGCAAAACTTATCTTTGTCTTGGAATGATCTTGATGAAGATCTGTATCTTAAAGATGGTGGTAAATACCGGAAACGTAAACACGCCAGTGTCATTGTCACAGACAAGTCTATCGAAACACCTGAGTATCGCCCTCATTTTCAGCCCATTTCCTATAACGCACTGCATGGTGGGATGAACCGCACTTTTTCTCCTTGTGATGAAGCCTTTTTGAAGCATCCTGCCATGTACGATTTGTTGATTCAATTAGGGGATCTTTTTTCTCAAGTGCTAATTAAACAACAACCTAATTTAAGTCCTTGGTTTGTCGAGGTTCATCAATTTCGCATTGATACCGCTCACGGCATTGGACGACCCACTCCTGAGGGCGCTCATCGTGATGGCGTTCATTTTGTTGCCGTTCTATTAGTCGATCGCAAATCAGTGACAGGTGGTGAATCGAGAGTTTTTGATGCTCAAGGCCCTCACGGTCAACGCTTTACCTTAGAAAATCCATGGACTTTACTATTGCTTGATGATACGAAAGTTTTACATGAAACTACTCCTATTCAACCACTCGACCGTAATCACCCAGAAAACTCCTGGCGTGACACTCTTGTTTTAACGTATCGTCAAGAAGGCTTTTTACAGGCCAATGCGTAATCATGTCCTATAACTCTACACCGTGGTTTGGCTACACGTTTGTATCGATTTTTATTGCCTGTATTATTCACGTTGTATTTGGTTTTATATTAGGTTTTTCTGTTGACGAGGCACACTACGCCTTATATGGGCTTTATTTAGATTGGAGCTACTTCGATCACCCTCCTTTAGTTGGCTGGATCCAAGCGATACCTGTTCATCTTCACTTAACTGATGGTTGGATTAGGTTCATCCCTGAATTTTTATGGCTAGCGGGCGTTCTGCTATCCATGCGCATTGCCTCAGTTCTTTTAGAAAGACATCGATCTTCCTTTCCTTACCTCAAGGAAGGGGCCGTTATGTTTTGGACGGCTTTAATCGCCATCTTAGCCCCCTTACTCCACGTCCTAGGGGTTGGACTTTTACCTGATACTCTGCTTTTATTTTTAGTGCCTTGTATGATGCTCATCACCTTAGCTTTGGATGAACAATTACACAATCGTCATCCGCAAGATCTTGGATTGTGGATGATGCTAGGACTCATTCTTGGTTTAGCTGGCTTATCAAAATACACGGCGGTTTTTTTTGCTCTTTGTGTACCTATTTGCCTCATCACATGGCATGGCTTTTCTATTTTTCGTCGTCCTGGCTTGTATGTTTGTCTGTTCATCGCTGGGTTATTGATTTCTCCAGTCATTTATTGGAACTATCAACATGAGTGGATTTCGTTTATCTATCAGTTCGGACATGGCACAGGCGGCTCGTGGAAGTTTAAACATGTTCTAAGCTTCTTACTCAATCAATTCGTTTGTTACGGACTACTCATCCCCATGGGAATGATGTGGAGATTTAGGCGCTATAGCCCAGGACCTAAAATCTTACTTATTTTCTTTTTCCTACCGTTTATTCTTTTCGCCTATTTGTCTGGCGGAGGCGGTAGTCTTCCCCACTGGACTGCCCCAGCCTGGTTAGCGCTCGCCCCAATTGCTGGTATTGGACTTGCACAGGCCTGGGACGCTGGCCGTCGTTTCTGGATTAGCACCATCGCTTTCATTCAATTATCGATATGTATTCTTGGTTTTATCCTTTTATTTTTCGGGGGTATCCCAAGCATCAGTATGTTTGATCAATTAGGTAAAAAAAATCCTATCGCAGATTTGTATGGCTGGAAACAAGCAGGTATTCACCTGCAAGAACTTGCCTCACAAAATGATGTGACACAGATTGCTGTGCAAAATTGGACTTTAGCTAGTCGAGCAGCCTGGTATGCCAAACCACTGCAAGTTTTTGTGCTTGATGAGCGCGTAGATCAATTCGACTTATGGTCCGGCCCATTACCTATAGGTAGCTCTGCTTTAGTTTTAAATTGGTCGCAAATGTCATTTGTAGAACCTGTCTCAGATGGTGCTTTTGAATCTTGTGAAAAAATAGATACTCAAGCCGTGCATCGTTTAGGTCGTGATATCTCGCAGTTTGACTTTTTGTTATGTAAGAATTGGCAAGGTCGGCCATCTCCAGTTAGAACACCTTAATTATTTTCATGTCCCAAGTACCTTCTTCTCATGAAGTAAAGATTAGTTTTTGGAAGCGTTATGGCTTAATCATTCGTTTATTGGTTTCTGCTATTTTGCTTGCCCGTGCATTCGCGTCCATTGATTGGCTCAAAATTGAAAATGCGATTCCTATCATCGATCCGAAGTGGCTTTTACTCTCCTTAAGTCTACTATGGTTAAGCAACACCCTGTCAGGTGCGCGTTGGGGTCACATCATGAGTCATGCGGGATTTCAGAAAAAATCCCTTGCCTATATCCGCTTATATTTTGCGGGTGGTCTTATCAATCAAGGATTGCCAACCACTCTCGGTGGTGATAGCTATAGAGCTATTACTGCTCATCAACAATTACAAGTAAACGCTCATACCAACATCAAACTTCCGATGAGTTTTTTTGGGGTTTTACTTGATCGCTCACTAGGCTTTGCTGGTAATAGTATTTTAGGTGCTATCGGACTCGCGCTGGGTGGCGCTGTGTTAAGTCCTTGGGTTCCACAGTTGGGTATTGTTTTATTGATCATCATGCTGCTTGGAGCTTTGCTCATTGCGTACTTACTTTATCTGCCTTCAACCCAGAATCTTTTTCTCAAAATGATGCACGGCTTAAAAGTGCAGCAGGCTCTAGAGCCAACGAAAACCGCCTGGGGATTTCCCAACGTGTGGTGGCAAATTTTGTTAGCAACTGTTATACATTTTTCAACCTTAGCCGCTTTTTGGGCTTGCTTAAAAGCATGTCATGTAGAAGCGCCTATTGAAGCTTTATTAATCGGTATTCCGGCTGTGGGCTTACTCATGTTATTACCCATTAGCATTTCGGGATGGGGACTGCGTGAAACCTCTCTCGCGAGCATGCTTGCCCTTTGGGGGCTTGATCCTAGCCTCGTGATTTTGAGCTCTTTGTTGTATGGGATAACGATTTTAATTACTTTTTTACCAGGATTACCCCGAATCATACAAAAGGGATAATTGACCTGTCATAATAGAGTCCATGACTATACGTGTAGACACGATGCGACGCATCGATCACCTTGCTGGCGTTCCTCTGTGTGCCTTTCTTACTCCAATCGTATATCTCTATGATTGGTTGATGGGTATTTTCCAGACACCTTCCAAGCGTCCCGAAAAAGTTCTTTTTATTGAGCTCTCTGAAATGGGCAGCGCTATCTTGGTAGATCCTGCCATGCGTGAGACGATTGCACGTGGCGCGCAAATTTATTTTTTAATTTTTAAAAGTAATAAAGCTAGTCTTGAACTTTTACAAACCGTTCCCAACGCGAATATTTTGACAATCGATGCGAGTGGTTTATTGTCTTTAATCACAACGACGATTCAAGCTCTTATTCAGATGCATCGTATTGGTATTGATACTGTTATCGATTTAGAGTTATTTTCAAGATTTACCGCTTTGTTGACGGGTTGCTCTGGGGCAAAAAGGCGTGTTGGCTATCATATTTTTCATGGTGAGGGTTTATGGCGTGGTGATCTACTCACACACAAGGTGCATTACAACCCTCACATTCATATTGCAAAGAATTTTTTATCTTTGGTCCATGCGGCTTTTTCTACGGAATCTGAACTGCCCTTTAGTAAAGTCGCCATCGCCGATCAAGAAATTCATTTGGCACAAGCAGTGGTTAGTGATGAACAAAAACAGCAGATTGCCAGCCGGATTGAGGGTGTGATTCAAGGTCAAATGACGAGTCTGCCGGCTACCGTCATTTTAATTAACCCCAATGCTAGCGATTTATTACCGCAACGTCGCTGGGCTCCGGAGCGCTTTGCTGAACTCATTCAAGCAGCATCCAAAGTATGGCCTGAAGCTATATTTCTCGTTACAGGATCCCCTGAAGAAAAAAACTATGCTGCAAGGGTTATCGAGATGGCGCAGGTGCCTTATGCATTTAATTTTGCAGGTATGGTCAAATTTAATGAGCTTCCTGCGCTATACCATCTTGCGCACGTAATGGTCACTAATGATTCTGGTCCTGGCCACTTTTCTTCTGTGACTCCCCTACCTACAATTGTTTTATTTGGTCCAGAAACGCCTGCCTTGTATGGATCTCTAGGAAAATCAATTCCTATTTTTGCGGGTCTTGCCTGCTCTCCTTGCGTCTCTGCGGCGAACCACCGTAAAACACCCTGTACAAACAATCTTTGTATGCAAGCCATTACCGTCCCGCAGGTCATCTCTGCGATGAAAAAATGGCTAGGGCCTCAATAAATGAGCCAAGAGCCCAAGTACTCTTCATTTTTTCCCTTGTGGATGTATGTATTACCGATATGGCCGTTGATCATTTATTGTGTTGATGTCTATTACGACAAAGATCAATATTGGTTTTTGAGTATGAATCATCTCAGTAGTCAATTACCAGATCAGCTTTGGACAAACTTGTCCCTATTTGGCAACGGCTGGTCAATTTTTGCGATTGCTTTTCCGCTATTGATTTTTCACAGAAAACCTTTATACGCGGCAGTCATTTCAGGTTTTTTTGCGGGTATTTTCTCGCATATCGCAAAAGCTATCTTCGATACAAGCCGGCCTGCGGGTGTTCTTGATCACAACTTGTTTCATATTATCGAACAGCCACTCACACACTCGGCAATGCCTTCTGGGCATACGATGACTGCCTTTAGTATTGCCACGGCTATTTATTTCAGTATTCCTCCTCTCAAACGAGGTCCTTGGAGTTTCGTATTTTTTATTGCCATGGCAGCGGGCATTTCTCGCATTGCTGTTGGCGCACATTGGCCGGAAGATGTTTTAGTCGGAGGTAGTCTTGGTATGATTGCCGGAATCATCGGCGCTATTTTGGCTTGTAAAATCCCAGATCGTTTTTTAGAGATTAGCGCCTGGCCAGCCAAAATCGTACTTTTCTCTAGCCTCATCTGTTCTTATTTACTCATCACAAGCAAGATTGATTTTGCTGTAAATTACAATACTCAAATCGGGCTAGTCATTCTTATTGCTATGACTTGGATGATGATTATTCCTAAAATTTTCCTCAACAAGCGCTAAACACCATGTTCAGTTACCGTCATGGCTTTCATGCAGGCAATCATGCCGATGTCCTCAAACACATCACGCTACTAAATTGTATTCAATTACTGCATAAAAAAGATACACCCTTGATGTTGATTGATACGCATGCAGGTGCTGGGATTTACAATCTTAAGGATCGATTTGCCCAGACGAGTGAAGAGTCTTCTGAAGGCATCTTAAAGCTCGCCAAGCAAGTTACAAAACACTCACTGAGTGAAGGTATTCGTGCCTATTTAGAACTGATCGCAAACCTCCCTCATCAAACCAAAGATATTGAAATTTATCCAGGGTCTCCCTACTTACTTTGGCAGAGTATGCGTTCTCAAGATAAATTACGTTTAATGGAATTGCACCCAAGTGATTTTCCTGATCTAAAAAGTAATCTAGAATCATTGCAGTTAAGACGACAAGACATCAAGGTTGAAGAGACCAATGGGTTTTTAGCCCTCAAAGCGTACTTACCCCCACCCTCACGCAGAGGATTAATCCTGATTGATCCATCTTATGAAGATAAGGGTGATTATCATCAAGTGATTCAGTCTCTTCAAGACGCTTTTAAACGATTTGCGACCGGGGTTTATCTAGTCTGGTACCCGATTTTAAGTAGGCTCGATGCTAAAGACTTTCCAGATCGTTTAAAAAAACTTTGTCTTGAACATCAACTGCCTTGGCTCCAAGCAGAATTACGCATTAAAGAAGTGACTGAGTCTGGCTTATCAGCCAGTGGGATGTGGGTGATTAATCCTCCCTGGCAACTCAAAGAATCATTGGAAAAAGATCTGCCACTGTTGCAAGAGATACTAGAGATTGATGGCGCGGGACATTATCAATTGCAAAGCTTTGAATAATTAATCTACTTTGACTTTAAAGGGATTAAAGTTCGTATCTTTATCGAAATAATCCTCTTCTTCTTTTTTCTTTAAAAAGCTGACAATACGATATGTCAGTGGCACAGCTAAGATTTCCCAAGAGGTTTTGAGAATATATTGCACAAAGGCAACTTGGATAATTTGCTCAAGCGGCCAAATCCCATAAAAAGCCAACATATAAAATAAGATAGAGTCGACAAATTGACCTGCCACGGTGGAAACAATAACGCGCAGCCAGAGGTGATTTCCAGAAGAAATAACTTTCATTTTGGCAAGTACATAAGCATTGACTAAGCTACCGCACCAAAAGGCCATCATCGAGCCTATAACAATCCGCCAAGTATTCCCAAAGACAGATTCAAGACCTTCTTGTAAGTGAGCATTGTAGTCGCCAGGAGCTGGTTGTAAATGAATAACAATCTGGGACATGAAAGCGGCAAAAATAAGCGCTCCAAAACCACACCAGACCGCTCGCCTGTCGTATGCATAACCATACACTTCAGTAAAAATATTGCCAAAGGCATAGGAAATCGGAAAAAACAATACTCCAGCACCAAAAATCACATTACCGAAGAGGGGCAATTCAACTTGAGCAGCCTTGCCTGCCCCAATCAAATTAGAGCAGAGTAAAACAGTGACAAAACCGGCCAATAAAAAATCGTAATATTTATAGGCGCGCTTTACAGGGGCTTGCGGAGTTTTTGTAATCAAAATAGAGTAAATATTTAGAAATTATTAATTTAGTCTAAACTAGTTTATACAAACATGTTCCACAAATGACAAATTTATACAAATGAGCAAAAAAACACAATTTCAATGGGATGACCCTCTTTTATTAAGCTCTCAACTGACAACTGAGGAGCGCATGGTCCAAGATGCTGCGCAGAAGTATGCACAAGAACGTCTTACCCCCCGTATTTTAGAGGCCTTCCGCGAAGAAAAAACGGATTTAAATATCTTTCGAGAAATGGGTGAATTAGGCTTTTTAGGGCTCACCTTGCCAGCGGCTTATGGTGGATCAGACATGAACTATGTTAGTTATGGCTTAGTCGCGCGGGAGATTGAACGTGTGGACTCAGGTTACCGTTCAATGATGAGTGTCCAATCATCTCTCGTCATGCTTCCCATCTTTGAATTTGGTAGCGAAGAGCAAAAACAAAAATACTTACCAGGGCTTGCCAGTGGTAAATTAATCGGCTGTTTTGGCTTAACAGAACCCAACTTTGGTTCTGATCCTGGGAATATGATTACCCGCGCTAAAAGTGTTCCTGGTGGCTTTAGTTTGACGGGTTCTAAAACTTGGATTTCAAATTCTCCTTTTGCGGATGTATTTGTGGTGTGGGCAAAAAATGATGCTGGTGTCATTAAAGGCTATATTTTAGATAAAGGTATGAAGGGTTTATCAGCCCCTAAAATTAAAGGCAAAATGGGCCTGCGGGCTTCCACTACTGGTGAAATTGTCATGGATGAGGTTTTTGTCCCTGCTGAGAATGAATTACCGCACGTTCAAGGCCTTAAAGGTCCTTTCACTTGTCTGAATTCTGCGCGTTACGGTATTGCTTGGGGTGCCATGGGTGCTGCTGAGTTTTGTTGGCACGCCGCACGTCAATATACGCTTGATCGTAAACAATTTGATAAGCCTCTAGCGGCGAATCAATTAGTTCAAAAGAAGCTTGCTGATATGCAAACCGAAATTACTTTGGCCCTGCAGTCCTGTTTGCGTTTGGGTCGCATGAAAGATGAAGGTACTGACTCTCCAGAAATTACTTCTATTATGAAGAGAAACTCTTGTGGCAAGGCCTTAGATATTGCAAGAATGGCTAGGGATATGCATGGTGGTAACGGAATTTCTGATGAGTATGGTGTGATCCGCCATTTGTTAAATTTAGAGGTGGTCAATACCTACGAGGGTACGCATGATATTCATGCGCTGATTTTAGGTAGAGCGATAACAGGTATATCCGCTTTTTAAATCAAACTCTTTTGACGTTGTGCCTGCATCATTGTTAATAATGCACGAGTAGCCTCTAACATCGGGACTGCAACCCCCTCTCGTTTTGCTGCGGCAAGGGTGTTGTCCATAATCGCTTCTACCTCAAGGTCTTGGTTTCTTTCCCAGTCAATAGCCATACTTGTTTTATAGGCAGGCGCATTGTATGTAAGATCAATGTAATGATCGGGCAAATGGGCTGGGATTTCATTATCAGTCGCCTTCGCAATCGCCATGACCTCAGCCATCAATTGCCGAATCAGAGCTTCGCCTCCAGGAGCTCCTAGTATGCCTAAGGTATCGATCACACCACCTAATACTGACACTGGATTAAAAGCGGCATTCCATAAAACTTTTTGCCAACGTCCTTGACTTATTTTTTCATTCAAGACGACAGGCACGCCACCGACTTCAAGGAGTATTGCTAATTCTCGACACTCATTACTCACTCCTGTCGGAAAATTTCCGATAGTTAACTCTCCATAGGCAAAATGTTCAATCATTCCAGGAGCAATTCGACTAACTTGAATAAAGGCTAAACAACTGATAATTTGATTATCAGGATAGGCGTCTTGAATTTCCTTCTCAATTTCAACACCGTTTTCAATCAACACAATCACTGTATTAGGCCCCACTGCCGGTGCCATTAACTTGACACGGTCCAAACCCTGCACTACCTTGAGGCTAACAATTAAATAATCAGGATGTTTTCCAGGGTAGTCGTGGCATGAAGGGAGAACTTCATGCGGGAAAAAGACGCTATCACCCAAGCTCTGACTTATCATTTTGTAACCCTGCTTTTTGAGGATGCCATATTCAGAGCGAGCAACCAGAGTCACATGGGCTTTAGCTTTTGATAGAGCATGACCATAAAAACCACCAATAGCCCCTGCACCTAAAATTAAAACACGTGGCGTATCGTCTGGGCTTAACATAATGGTTAGAATAGTAATGAAGTAGTATTTAGTTTAATGCGTTTAGATTTATCTGCATCATACTTCATCAGGAGATGGCTTTCATGCAAATGCTTAACCCAATTTCTGGATTACAGGCGAGTCAAAATAAGATTGGCAATGCTACTAGTCCGTCAATGCCTAGTCCACCGATATTTACCAATCTTCAAGATGAACGTCTACACCGAAAACAACGTTTAGCGGCAGGTTTTCGCTTATTCTCCAAAATGGGTTTTGATGAGGGTATCGCAGGTCATATCACAGCTCGTGATCCAGAATTTATTGATACTTTTTGGGTGAACCCCTTTGGCGTACACTTTAGTCAAGTCACTGTATCTAATCTGATTCGGGTGGATCATCATGGCAATGTGATTGAAGGTAAACACCCAGTCAATGCTGCCGCCTTTGCCATTCACTCCCAAATCCATTTACTACGCCCTGATGTGGTTGCTGCAGCGCATACCCATTCACCGCAAGGTAGAGCATTTTCAACTTTAGGTATTAGTCTTGATGCCCTAACGCAGGATGCCTGTGCGTTTTATGGTGATCATGCTGTCTATCCTGATTACGGTGGTGTCGTTGTCGAGATTGATGAAGGGGTGCGTGTTTCAAAAGCTCTAGGAAGCTATAAGGCGGCTATCCTTCAAAACCATGGGCTTCTCACGGTTGCTGAGACCGTGGACGCTGCTGTTTGGTGGTACATTTCGATGGAGCGTTGTTGTCAGGTGCAATTACTGGCGATGGCCAGTGG
>JBAXKF010000041.1:0-18175 GCA_037137465.1 Betaproteobacteria bacterium
CTTGGGGTCAAGATCATGGATGGTCAAGCCGAGGTTCTTTCCTTTGGTGGCAATGTGATGAAAAATGTAGCTGGATATGATGTTTCTCGTCTCATGCCAGGGTCCTTAGGTACATTGGCACTTTTACTTGATGTCTCCATCAAAGTTCTACCCTGTCCAGCAAAAGCTGCAACATTAAAATTTGAAATTCCTGCTGATCAAGCTGTTATTGTAATGAATACTTGGGCTAGTCAACCTCTGCCTTTATCAGCAAGTGCGTGGATAGGTGATTCAAAAAATGGCTCTTTGTGGATTCGTCTTGCTGGTGCTGTAGCTGCTGTAGATGCAGCAATTTCAAAAATGCAAACGCAATTACCAGCGCAACTAGTTCAAGCTTCAGAGGCAAATCTATTTTGGGAAAGCATGCGCGAACAAACACATCCTTTCTTTACTGATTCGGCAGTCCCATTGTGGCGATTTGCAGTAAATCCATTATCGAAACCTTTTGCAACTGAGCACGCCACCATCATCGAATGGCTAGGTGGGCAGCGGTGGATTAAGGCTGATATTTCAGCAGCTAAAGCACACGAACTTGCATCAGCTCACCAGGGATATGCCACTTTGTTTCGCCACAACAATACGACTAACTCTGTATTTACGCCCATGACGGCAAACCCACTAACCGCCCCTTTAGCCATTGTTCAACAAAGGGTTCGACAAACTTTTGATCCTCATGGTATTTTCCAAACTGGAAGAATGCCCCTTTAATTTATGCAAACAGATTTGTCTCCCAAATACGCAAGTGATCCAGATGGTTTAGAGGCACAAAAACTTTTATCGAATTGTGTTCACTGTGGCTTTTGCACAGCCACCTGCCCTACCTATCAATTATTAGGGGATGAGCTTGATGGTCCTCGTGGTCGAATTTATTTAATTAAGCAAATGGCTGAAGGAGCTGTTGCTACAGAAAAAACACGTACGCATTTGGATCGTTGCTTAACATGCCGCAATTGTGAGAGTACTTGTCCTAGTGGAGTGCAATATGGCCATTTATTAGATATTGGTAGAAAATGGGCTGAAGAACAAACACCCAAAAGACCTGCCAAGGAACGTATAACAAGGTGGTTATTAAAAGAAACCTTAACTAGACCAGCACTCTTTGAGCCAGCAATTTCCTTGGGGAGAGCAATTAAACCCCTATTGCCAACTAACTTACAAAAGAAAATACCTAGTCCATACTTTACTGGCTCAACGATTTCTCAAGCAAAAGTTGTTTACCAAGAGAATATGTTGCTTTTAGAGGGCTGTGTTCAACCTGGCATGCTTCCGAATATCAACCAAGCAACGCGACGCGTGTTTGAGTTTTTAAAGATTCAACTCATTGCTCCTTCTTCTGCTGGATGTTGTGGCGCTCTTCGTCATCACTTAAATGACCATGATGGCGGCCTGAGTGACGCACGAAAAAATATTGATGCTTGGTGGCCTATCATCAAAGCCCAAAATATTACGGCTATTGTGATGAATGCCTCTGGTTGTGGCGTCATGGTCAAAGATTATGTCTATTTGTTAAGAAATGATTCCGAGTATGCCGAAAAAGCACAGCAAATTAGTGCCTTAACAAAAGACATTAGCGAAGTTATTCCATCCTATATCCAACAATTAATTACCCAAGTTGGCGCAGAAATAAAGCCTGGAATTACGTATCATCCCCCTTGCACACTTTCGCACGGTCAAAAAATTCAAGGTAAGGTTGAAGATATACTTTCACAATTAGGTATCCAAATCAACTTGTGTGAGAATAGTCATTTATGTTGTGGCTCTGCTGGGACCTATTCAATTCTGCAGGCAAATTTATCTAACCAACTTCGAGAACAAAAACTCAATCATCTATTACAAGCTTGCGAAAGCAATCAATCTCAATATATCGCCTCAGGAAATGTCGGGTGCATAACCCAATTACAAAATGAAGAAATTCCTGTTGTCCACTGGATTGAAATCATCGATCAACTGATAATGAAAAAATTAAAACCATGAGCGACATTAAAAATAATTTATTAGAAGTAAAAAATAGAATACAGCTCGCTTGTGAAGGTGCTAATCGAGATAAAAAGAATGTTAGCCTAATTGCTGTTTCTAAAACGCATTCTAAAGAATTAGTCCGCGAAGCATTCGTTGCTGGTCAATTGCAATTTGCTGAAAATTATGTCCAAGAAGGTGTCGACAAAATTGAGGCTTTGGATGATATACGTAAAAATATCATTTGGCACTTTATTGGTCCCATCCAGAGTAATAAAACACGCTTCATCGCAGAATCATTTGATTGGGTTCAAAGTGTCGATCGCTTAAAAATTGCTCAGCGCCTATCAGAACAAAGGCCTCGTGATTTACCGGATTTAAATATTTGTTTACAAGTCAATATTTCTGGGGAATCTACCAAAAGCGGTGTATCACCAAGGGAAGCCTTATTAATTTGCTTGGATATTGTTGAATTACCTAACTTATCACTTCGGGGTTTAATGGCTATTCCTGAGCCAGGCGCATCCTTGCAATCCATGAAAGATTTTCATCATCTTTTTTTAGAAATTCAAAAACATCTCAAAAGACATCAATTCAAAAATAAATTTGATACTCTATCTCTAGGCATGTCTGATGATCTTGAACCAGCCATACGTTCTGGTAGTACGATGGTACGAATAGGTACTGCTATTTTTGGCGCACGAAATGCTGAGGAACCTCCAGAAACATTAGAAGAAGAATGATTCCAACTAACCAAATTAAAATTGCATTTTTAGGTGGCGGCAATATGGCAAGTGCCATCATTAGTGGCCTGATCAAGCAAGGTTTTGAGCCTCAGAATTTATTAGCTATTGACCCTCTTCCAACCGCACGAAATCACTTAACGGAACAATTCAACATTCGCACAGCGACTGACTTGTCTCAGTGTGGAAACTTTCTTGAAGTATCACAACTACTTGTACTGTGTGTCAAGCCTCAACAACTCTTAGAGGCAATTTCGCAACTCAAAAATAGTATTTCACACTTAACGGAGCCGAAGTTATTAACGCTCAGTATTGTAGCCGGCGTCAGAATTACAGATATTGCTAAGCAATTGGGCCATTCCCGGGTTGTACGTGCGATGCCTAATACCCCAGCACTCATCCAAAAGGGAATGACGGGTTTATTTGCTGGCCAACATGTTAATCAACAAGATATCGATCTGATCAACATGGTTTGTAAATCAATCGGCGCATCTATTTGGGTCTCAAAGGAATCTCTTTTAGACGCGGTTACTGCAATTTCTGGAAGTGGACCTGCCTACGTTTTTTCTATGATTGAACATCTCACAAATAGTGGGCATGCACTGGGACTTAGCATAGAACAAGCTCAACTATTAGCCACACAAACCGTCATCGGTGCTGGCGAATTAGCTTTGAGCTCATCTGAGTCTGCAAGTACCCTCAGGGAGAAGGTAACTTCTAAGGGTGGCACTACCTTTGCGGCATTAGAGGTTTTAAGACAAAGGGCTTGGGGTGAGGCTTTAGAAGAAGCTGTTCACGCCGCCAATCTTCGTGCCAAAGAAATGGGCGACGAATTTGGCAAGAAATAATTATTGAAAATAGTAAGCTAAGGCAACGCCAGTAAATAAAGCTGCGCCCAACCAATTATTATGATTAAAAGCAGCAAAACATTTCATGCGATCTCGTGTTCTCACTAATGTGAAATGGTAAACAGCACACATTGCTGCCACAACCCAACCAAGCCAAAACCAAACATTTAAGTTCTCTAGCATTGCCAAAAAGGCCATAATGCCTAAAAACAAGATATAACAAATCACAATAGCAGTAACTTCATATTTCCCGAAAGTGATGGCCGAAGTTTTAATGCCTATTCTTATGTCATCATCTCGATCAACCATGGCGTACGCAGTGTCATAGGCAATGGCCCAAAAAATATTTCCCAACAACATTAGCCATGCTTGCCAAGGTAAGGTATTTAATTCCGCCGCATATGCCATCGGAATCCCAAATCCAAAAGCTATTCCTAAAATAGCTTGTGGCATAGAAAAAAAACGCTTCGTAAACGGGTAAAGAATTGCAATGAATAACGCAGCAAACGATAACTCAATTGTTAATCGATTCAGTGGCAAAACTAGTACAAATGACAGTAAAGCTAATATGCCTGCCACCATTAATGTCTCTTTGCCACTAATTTTCCCTGAAGTGAGTGGTCTTTTTTCGGTTCGTTTCACATGTCGATCAAATTCTCGATCGGCGTAATCATTCACAGCGCATCCTGCACTTCTCATCAACAATGTTCCTACAGAAAAAATAATGACATGTAGCAAAGGTGGCTGCCCTTGACTCGCAAACCATAAGGCCCATAACGTCGGCCAAAGGAGTAGTACTGTTCCAATCGGCTTATGCAAACGTACTAAGTACGCATATTGCAATAATCGTTCTGTTATGTTGTTGTTTAATAAAGCCACTTCACATCCATTAGTTCGCAACCCCGAATTGCCTGAGCAAGCACTTTTACCGCTGGCGCCCGAAGAATCCCTTTACGATACGCTAAAACAACTCTTCTAACAGGCTCTGGCTCTACAAAAGGTATGTATTTGACCAAGGCTTCTTTGTAATTATTCTTTGATACCGCTGTTCTTGGTAATACTGAAATACCAATCCCACCCATAACCATTTGTCTAATGGTTTCTAAAGAAGAACCTTCATAATTTTTTGGTCCTTCTTCAAATAAAAATGGCGAGCGGTTGAGCTCTGGACAGACTTGCAACACATGATCCCTAAAACAATGTCCCGCTCCCAATAACAACATGTTTTGGGATGCTAATTCATGTGGTTCAATCTTGGCCCGACTTGCCCATTCATGAGCACTAGGCACCGTTACTAAATAAGGCTCATCATATAACTCAATAATCTCTAAGCCATTTGTATTGAAGGGTTCAGCTAATATGGCGCAATCCAAATCATCTAACTTGAGCATTTCTAAAATGGAGGCTGTAAAAGTTTCATACAAAAATAATGGGCTGTGGGGTAAAAGCTCTTTGGATTGACGAACGAGGCCAGGAAGTAAATAAGGAGCAATTGTGTATATCGTACCTAATCTTAAAGGGCCTTTCATTGGGTCTACGCCAATTTTTGCCATGTCTGAAAATTGCTTAGCTTCATCCAACACACGATGTGCTTGTTCTATTAATATTTTGCCCTGAGGAGTAAGCGATATTTCACCAGAATGACGGTGAAATATTTGCACGCCTAATTCATCTTCTAGTTTTTTCACTGCCACTGAAAGCGTCGGCTGAGACACAAAGCATAGCTGTGATGCACGGCCAAAATGCTTCTCTTTGGCCAAGGCAACTATGTATCGAAGTTCAGTTAATGTCATGTTTAAGCTTTAAGGTAGTCAACTCGAGATCCCAACCAACGTTGTAAATGAAGTTCTGCTAATTGCGGTGATGTATTTAATATATCATGCGCAAAATCTTTTACTAACGAGACCAGCCACGCATCTCTTTGTAAGTCAACAAATCTTAACATCGACTCTCCAGATTGCTTCGCGCCTAATAATTCCCCCGGGCCTCTAAGGGATAAGTCATGCTCGGCTATGACAAAACCATCTGTATTTTCTCTTAGGACCTTTAACCTCTCTTTTGCCGCTAAAGACAATTGATCCCCATACAATAAAATACAAACGGACTCAGCCTCTCCTCTTCCTACTCGCCCACGTAATTGATGTATTTGAGAATATCCAAATCGTTCGGCATGTTCGATAACCATCAATGTTGCATTGGGTACATCAACCCCAACCTCGATTACGGTTGTACTGACGAGTAGTTGAATCTTGCCTTGTTTAAATTCATTCATAATGGCTGACTTGTCCTCACCGGACATCTTGCCATGTATCATTCCCACCTGAAATTCTGTTAACTCTTGCTTTAAAACCTCATGGGTATCAACTACAGTTTGTAATTGCAACACTTCAGATTCTTCGATTAACGGACATACCCAATACGCCTGTCTTCCTTGGATTAATTCTGCGCGAATACCTTGTATCACGTCAGGCCTTCTGGAATCTTTCAAAGTTTTTGTCAAAATAGGTTTTCTGCCTGGCGGTAATTCATCAATCACCGAGATTTCTAGGTCGGCATAGTAAGTCATCGCTAAGGTTCTTGGTATCGGTGTTGCAGACATCATTAACTGATGAGCATAAATGGCTTCATCTCCTTGTTGACTTTGAAACTGCAGCCGTTGTCTAACGCCGAAACGATGTTGTTCATCAATAATGGCAAGGCCTAAGTTTTTAAATTCAACGCTTTCTTGAATCAAGGCATGCGTACCGATAGCAAGTTGTGCTTGACCATTCCTGATTTTTTCTTGTGCGATTCTTTTTTCTTTTGCCTTAAGACTACCTGTCAACCAACAGATTTCAATACCTAACGCGGAAAACCAAGGTGTAAATTTCCGAAAATGCTGTTCCGCCAAAATTTCAGTTGGGGCCATTAACGCAACCTGATAGCCATGATCAATAGCGTGGGCTGCAGCGAGAGCCGCTACGGCAGTTTTACCACTCCCAACATCCCCTTGCAATAAGCGATTCATGGGATATGATTTTTCTAAATCATTCGCTATTTCCCGCCATACTTTTTGTTGTGCTTGAGTGAGCGTAAACGGCAATATATTTAGTAACCGGTTCACTAATTCACCGGATTTATTTGACATCTGTGGAGATTTTCTTTTTTGTCTTTCAATATGAGCTCTTTGCAGTGACAGTTGCTGTGCCAATAATTCTTCAAATTGAACCCTTCTCCAAGCAGGATGTGTTCTCTCTATTAGGGAGTTTTTGTCAATTTTTGGATCTGGATAATGCAAGGTAAAAATTGATTCTTCTAGGCTTGGTAATTCTTTTAAAAAAGAATACTTAGGATTTTCTATTTTTGATAGTGGAATAATTTCTTTTAAAAATTGTTTAACTGAAACTTCCTTGAGTCCCTTTTCGATTCCTTTTCGAACTGTGATTTGCCCGACTCCAGCTATCGTTGAATAAATCGGTGTTAATTGTTGCGGTAAAGGTGTATCTGGCAGTAACTGTTTAACCGTAGGATGGACTATTTCCGGCCCCAAAAACCCCTGTCTCACTTCTCCTCTTACTCTTAAAAAATTACCAACTGCCATTTGCTTTTGTTGGCTAGGGTAAAAATTTAAGAATCGAAGTGTTAATTCGGCGTCTTGATCTGCAATTAAAACAACTAATTGTCGGCGTGGCCGAAATTTAACCTCACACCCAATCACCTTACCTTGGGTTTGCACTGCATACTGACTTAATCCTCGAATAGCCTGATCAATCGAGATTAATAAGGTTTCATCTTCATAGCGAATAGGTAAATGTAATGCTAGTGCTGCTGGACTAGTCAGGCCAAGTCGAGATAAAGGAGATTTACTTTCTGGCATGGGATTTAGGTATTACGTTTAGAATATTTCATTTACTGTTAATTCATCTATGCAGCTCTCTGATTTTGACTATGAACTTCCCAAAGAGTTAATTGCTCAGTTTCCACTCCCTAGTCGAAGCTCAAGCAGGTTACTCATCGTTCGTCAAGACAACATTTCATCAAACCCTAGCTTCCAAGATGCTTATTTTAAGGATATTGTTCACCATTTAAAAAAAGGTGATTTACTTATCTTTAATGATACTAAAGTGATCCCTGCAAGAATACATGGCTTTAAGCCAACCGGCGGTAAAGTTGAGGTTTTGGTAGAGCGGGTCATGAATCAAACCCAAGTTTTATGTCAAATTAAAGCCTCAAAAGCAATTTTACCTAATACATCACTCTTCTTGGGCAACCAGAACGACCCTACAGAAGTTACAGTTATTGAGCGGCAAACTATCTCCAACGCCGAAAATACATCTCTTGAGCCATCACCTTTTTATCTACTTGACTTTAAATCTAATGCCTTAGATACCCTACAAAAAATTGGTGAATTGCCTCTACCACCCTATATTCGACATGTCGCTGATGAGCAAGATCAAAATCGTTACCAAACTGTGTATGCAGCCAATTTAGGTGCTGTTGCCGCGCCCACAGCGGGACTTCATTTTGATGAGGATTTACTCAATCAGCTACGTAATCTAGGCGTGGAAATTGCGCAATTAACCCTTCATGTAGGTTCTGGAACATTTTCTCCTGTGCGTAATGAAGATCTATCAACACATCAAATGCATTATGAGCGTTATTCAATCCCGCCAAATACAAGAGCGGCTATTGAGCACGCACAACTTAATCAAAGAAGAATTATTTGTGTCGGCACAACTTCTCTACGCGCCTTAGAATCTGCCGTCACATTGGGCGATAATGGCGATACCAATTTATTTATCACTCCCGGTTACAAGTTTAAAGTTGTCAATGCACTTATTACTAATTTCCATTTGCCTAAATCTACCCTCCTCATGCTCGTCAGCGCTTTTAGTGGGTTTTCTTGCATAAAGAAAACTTATCAACATGCGATTGACAACAAATATCGTTTCTTTAGTTATGGTGATGCCATGTTCTTAGAGAGAGCTCCCAATGAGTGAGAATCGTCTGCAATTTAAGGTAAGTCATCAAGATCCACATTCACATGCCAGACGGGCTAGCTTTGTCTTACCGCATGGTGAATTACAAACACCGATGTTTATGCCTGTAGGCACCTACGGTACTGTAAAAGCACTTACTCCTAGAGACCTGACTGAGTCTAAAGCTCAAATCATCCTAGGCAATACTTTTCATTTATGGCTAAGACCTGGCTTAGACGTCATAAAAACCTTTGGTGGTCTTCATCGGTTTATGGGGTGGGAATTACCAATCTTGACTGATTCTGGTGGATTTCAAGTATTTAGCTTAGGCGCGCTTCGTAAAATTTCAGAGCAAGGGGTTACCTTTTCTTCGCCAGTGAATGGCGATAAGTTATTCATGTCACCGGAAGTTTCAATGGAGATTCAAGCTGTACTTAATAGTGATATCGCCATGCAATTTGACGAATGCACTCCTTATGAAACCAATGGTGTCCCTACCGATGAAAAAACTGTCAGAACATCCCTTGAGCTTTCTTTAAGGTGGGGGGAAAGAAGTATTCAGCGCTTTCGTGAACTCAATCAAACAAATGCCCTATTTGGTATTGTTCAAGGAGGGATGTTTGAAAATCTCAGAAGTTACTCCCTAGAAAAGATATCTGAGCAGGGTTTTGATGGAATTGCTATCGGTGGTTTATCGGTCGGTGAGCCTAAACCAGACTTTGAAAGAGTTTTAAATTTTATTGGGCATCAATTACCCGCCGATAAACCGCGCTACTTAATGGGTGTTGGTACTCCAGAAGACCTTGTGTTTTCTGTAAGTCAGGGTATTGATATGTTTGATTGTGTGATGCCTACAAGGAACGCCCGAAATGGTTGGCTCTTTACACGCTTTGGTGATTTAAAACTACGTAACGCTGGTTATAAAAATGACGAACGTCCGCTTGATCCTTCCTGCTCTTGCTATTGCTGTAAAAACTTTAGTCGGGCTTATTTACATCATTTACAAAAGGTCAATGAAATACTTGGGGCCCAGCTGAATACGATTCATAATATTCATTATTATTTGAATTTAATGGCTGAGATTCGTCTTTCGCTAGAACATCATCGCTTTTCCGAATTTATTCAACAATTCGAAAAAGATCGCAAAATTGGTACATTAGAGTAGGTTTTTGGTCATTCTTCTAGCTCGACTTCATAAGTCCGTTAAAATCTACTTTAATTAACTACAACACGATTTATTAACTTATAGGGATTTACTATGTGGATTAACAATGCATATGCGCAGTTTGGTGGAGCAACTGGGGGAGATAGCGGTATTTCTTCTATCGTGATGATGGTTGGTATGTTTGCAGTTTTATACTTTGTCATGATCAGACCGCAAATGAAGCGCCAAAAAGAATTAAAAGCAATGATCGAATCTGTAGCAAAGGGCGATGAAGTAACTACAGCAAGTGGCTTATTAGGGAAAATTACTGAATTGAATGACCAATATGTTAGCGTTGAATTAGCGCCTAACTTAACTGTCAAAATGCAAAAATCAGCAATTGCAGCAGTTCTTCCTAAAGACACTCTCAAATCTATTTAAGCCTACGCATGAATCGCTACCCTCTTTGGAAATACCTTGTTATTGGTGTTGCTTTACTCATCGGAGTCGTTTATTCGGTTCCCAATCTTTTTGGTGAGGTTCCAGCGGTTCAAATTGCTCCAGCAAGAACAAGTCTTAAAATTGACACGAAGCTTCATGAAAAAATAGATGCCGCTTTACTAAAAGCGGATCTTCTCAAAAATCAAACCGCTTTTGAAGAGTCAAGTGTTGAAGGTGTATTGAGAATTCGTTTTAATGACACTGATTCACAACTTAAAGCTAAAGATGTCATTGAGAAAGAAATTAATCCTGACATTAATAACCCCGACTATATTGTTGCGTTATCTTTGGTTTCAAATACCCCTAACAGTTTGACGAGCATTAATGCATTGCCGATGCCGCTTGGCTTAGATTTAAGAGGTGGTGTGTACTTCTTGCTCAAGGTTGATATGCAAGGTGCTGTCGATAAAAAATTAAATGCCCTTGCCAGCGATGCGCGGACTCGCCTACGTGATAAATCTATTCGCTACCAAAGTATTGATAAATCTAAAGGGCAACTCGTCATTAAATTTGCGAATGTCGATGAGGCGAATAAAGCGAATGAAGTTCTATTGGAAGCTATTCCTGATTTAAGTTTAAAACTGGAAAAGTTAGTCGAGTCTGCGATTATCACGGGTACTTTTAAACCTGCCGCCCTTCAAGCCACTCAAGAAAATGCTCTTAAACAAAATATTATTACGCTCAACAAGCGTGTCAATGAATTAGCAGTCAAAGAACCAGTCATCCAAAAGCAAGGCAATGACAGAATTGTCGTTCAATTGCCGGGTGTTCAAGACACTGCAAGAGCGAAAGATATTATCGGCAGAACGGCTACTCTAGAAGCAAGACTTGCTGATCCAACACAGCCCTATATTGGTCTGCAAGATTCGCCTCCTATTGGTATGGACGCCTTTAAGTTTGGTGATCGTCAAGGTGTGTTTAAGAAATCAATCATTATTACTGGTGATCGGATTACTGATGCAAGCGCTGGTTTTGACCAGAATCAACGCCCTTCTGTTAATTTAAGTCTAGATGCTGCCGGTGGTCGCGCTATGCAAGAAATCACTCGGGAAAATCTTCAAAAGCCCATGGGTATGATCCTTTTTGAAAAAGGTAAAGGCGAAGTTCTCACTATCGCAACTATCCAAGGAGAGTTCGGCTCAAAATTCCAAATTACGGGTCAACCTACTACGCAAAGTGCCAATGATCTCGCTTTATTATTACGAGCAGGCTCTTTAGCTGCGCCGATGGAAATTATTGAAGAACGCACCATTGGACCAAGTCTTGGTGCAGAAAATATTGAAAAAGGCTTTAAATCTTTACTTTATGGCTTTATAGCGATCGCAATATTTATGCTGGCCTATTACATGCTGTTTGGTTTATTTTCCGTAGTTGCGCTGGCTGTCAATCTTTTACTCTTAATTGCTGTTTTATCGATGCTTCAAGCAACTCTCAGTTTGCCTGGTATCGCTGCGATGGCTCTTGCTCTTGGTATGGCCATTGACTCCAATGTGTTGATTAATGAACGTATTCGAGAAGAGCTTCGTGGGGGTACTGCACCTCAATTAGCCATTGCAACTGGCTTCGAAAAAGCTTGGGCTACTATTTTTGACTCTAATGTGACGACTTTAATTGCGGGCTTGGCTCTTCTGGCTTTTGGGTCTGGACCCATTAAAGGTTTTGCAATCGTACATTGTTTAGGGATCTTGACTTCGATGTTTTCTGCCGTATTCTTCTCTCGCGGTCTAGTCAATCTTTGGTACGGCTCAAAGAAAAAACTTCAATCAGTTTCTATAGGGTAAACAAATGGAATTTTTCCGTATCCAAAAAGATATTCCTTTTATGCGTTATGCATTAATTCTGAATGCTATATCTTTACTTACCTTTTTGGCAGCAGTTTTTTTCTTGTGGCAAAAAGGCCTCAATCTCTCTATCGAATTTACTGGCGGTACGGTGATTGAAGTTCAGTATGAACAATCTGCTGATCTTGAGCCCATCAGAAATGCTGTAACAGGTATTGGTTACGGCGAAGTGAATGTCCAAAACTTTGGAAGTTCAAAAGACGTCATGATTCGTTTGCCATTGATTAAAAATGCGGATGGTACGATGATGTCCTCTTCTGATCAAAGTAAAACAGTTTTCACTAAATTACAAGAATCACACCCCCAAGTCAAACTCCAACGCGTTGAATATGTTGGTCCACAAGTTGGGGAAGAACTCTTATATGGGGGCATCAAAGCATTATTGTTTGTTGTCATTGGTATTGTGATCTATCTCTCGATTCGCTTTGAATGGAAATTTGCTCTTGCAGGTATTATTGCTAACCTTCATGATGTCGTAATCATTTTAGGATTTTTTGCATTTTTCCAATGGGAGTTTTCACTCTCAGTTCTTGCTGCTGTTCTTGCTGTACTGGGCTATTCTGTTAATGAATCTGTTGTTATTTTTGACCGCATTCGAGAAAATTTCCGTCGTTTTCGTAAACTCGATACTCCAGATATTATCGATAGCGCTATCACCAGCACCATAAGTCGAACTATCATCACTCACGGTAGTACTCAAATGATGGTTCTAGCCATGTTACTGTTAGGTGGCGCAACTCTGCACTATTTTGCTGTTGCTCTAACAATCGGCATCTTGTTTGGTATCTACTCTTCTGTATTCGTGGCTGCTGCGATTGCCATGTGGCTTGGTGTTACACGCGAAGATTTAATCAAGCCTGAGAATACCCCTGATAAAGATCTGCCCAAAGCTGATGATCCAAATTATGGGGCAAAGGTCTAAATCACGAATAAACTCTACTTTTTCAATAGAGTTTATTCCGCGCTGATTCCTTGATCTTTAATAATCTTCGCCCAGCGTTGTGCATCTTTTTCCACAATTTCTTTGAATGCTTGTGCGCTACTTGTAGCAGGCTCTAATCCTTGTGCTGCGAAAACTGTTTTTATCTCAGGATCCATGAGTACTTCCCGAATAGCATTACTCAGACGATTAAAATCCTCCGCAGGAACTCCCTTGGGAGCCATCATTCCAAACCACATCGATACATCAATTTCACCAATTTTTAATTCGGTAAATGTGGGTATCTGACTTGCAATTGGATTACGTTTTTTTGCGCCAATTCCCAAAGCTCTTAATTTACCCGCTTTAATATGCCCCATAGATACATGGACTGGTAAGAACATGGCGTCTACTTGGCTGCCAAGTAAATCTGTCACGGCTGGAGCAGTGCCTCGATAAGGCACATGCAATATATTAATGCCCGTAATGTGTTTGAGCGCTTCCATCCCCAAGTGATGAGGTGTGCCTACACCTGGTGATGCATAGGTCAATTTATCGGGAGCTGATTTTGCAGCGGCAATAAACTCATTGATATTCTTATAAGGGGAACTCGCCGGCACTACTAATACTAAATCGCCATAAGCGGCTAAAGTCATCGGCGATAAATCTGTTAGAGGATCAAATGTAGCTTTGGGATAGAGTGAACGGTTCATCACAATGGTGTTGACGGTAACTAATAAGGTTGTACCATCTGCCTTTGCTCTTACTGCTGCTTCAGTTCCTATATTTCCCGATGCGCCAGCACGATTATCAACAATGACGGGCTGACCCATTTTTTCAGATAACTTAGGCGCTACAGCCCGAGCAATAGTGTCAGGACCAGTACCCGGAGTGAAAGGCACAATCAACTTGATAGGAGCTCCGTTTTGAATTGGAGCAGTTTGTCCAAAAGCATATTGAACAAAACCAAGGCTTACCAAACAAATGAGTTTAAGTAGTTGAGTTCTCATTTTTAATTGGCCGCAACTGTTTTTTTGTCATACCCAGCAACAGTTTTATACCGCTGCGTGATTGCTTCCATCTCTGCATGAGAAATAATGTCTTCAATTTGGTCAAATGGCTTATCTTCTGATCGCTCCCATACTTCTCTTAATATTGCATCAGGGGGATTGATTCTATTCATGCGCACTACATTACCTGTTGCCTCTAATCGGATTTCCTCATATTTTTTGAGGGCCGTTTGTGTATCACGTTCTTGCGTAAGAAACATGGCCAATGATTGCGCATCTAAAATAGATTGTCCCGCACCGTTAGATCCTCTTGGGTACATTGGATGCGCAGCATCCCCTAGTAGGGTCACCCTACCCCTACTCCAAAATGGCAGTGGGTCTTGATCAATCATCGGAAACTCTAGAATAGATTGTGCGCCACGAATCAGTGCGGGCACATCTAACCAATCGAAATGCCAATCTTCAAAAGCGCCAATGAAATCCTCAAGACGACCCTGCTTATTCCAGTCTCTTTCCAAATGGTTGGGTGTTTCTAATTCGGCAACCCAATTAATTAACTGACTACCTTGTCCATCAACATTGTTTCGTATTGGATAAATCACCATCTTGCCTTGCGTTAACCATCCGGCACGAACCATACTTGCCTCGGATAAGAATGGCTTCCATACTGTAACGCCTCGCCACATATTAACGCCGGAATATAAAGGCTTTCCTTCATTCGGGTGGAGTTGTTTACGCACGATAGAATGCACGCCATCACAGGCGATTACTGCATCGCCTTGCACTGTGGTTTCAGTAGCATCATCTGATCGTGCTTTTTTAAAATAAGCAATGCCCTTCGCTTCATCAACACGTGTGCAATCCATCCCTAAATGCAGATGCTCTTTTCCAACTCGTTGTAAAAAAGCATCGAGCAATACCATTTGCAAGTCACCACGATGGATCGAAAATTGTGGCCAAGCATAACCCGCAGATCTTCCTGAAGGTTCTGCATAAATTTTTTGACCAAAGCGGTTAAAGAAAATCGCTTCTTTGGTAAGAACTCCTTTTTTGGAAAGCTCTTCTTCTAGGCCTAATGATTCACACAAGAATCTACTTGCGTGCGGCAAAATATTAATACCAACTCCGATAGGCTTAATTTCAGGAACTGATTCATAGACATCACAAGAGATCCCTGCGTGATGCGCAGCCAGCGCCATAGTAAGTCCGCCAATACCTGCCCCAATAATTGTTATATGCATGTTGATTCCTTCAATGAATATGAAAAATATAGCATGAGATAGAACTTTGTGAAGAAAGCTTATTAATAATTAAACTTTGCACATTAATTCATCTCTAAGTACTGCATGGTTTTTTGTGTGGCCCCTTTGTGTTGCTGGGCATAGTCCGCACATAACATTGACATGGCATCAATCCTCTGCGGGTCATGTAAAAGCTGTGACATATGTCGATTAAGTTCAATGACTAGTTGCTCCGGATTACTTTGCTTTATTTGTGTGGCTATTCCAGCTGCTACGGCTGCTAGGCTAATATCTTTAAAATTGTACGTTGAGGGCCCTAAAATCACTGGCTTACCTATTGAGATCGGCTCTATGAGGTTTTGCCCTCCTGTTCCCATCAAAGTACCCCCCATAATCACATAGTCAGCTACGGATAAATAAATACCCATCTCTCCCATGGTGTCCCCAAGGAAAATATCTTCATTTATTAAGTCAGGTAAGCCTATCTGGCTTCGCTTGCCATAGGTGATATTTTCTTGATGGAGTAATTTTTCAATATCGCCGAGCCTAGTTAGGTGACGAGGTACGATTAACAAGATTGGTTTGGGGGTTGTCATGAGCTGTTGCCATGCTTGTATGACTATTTTTTCTTCCCCTTCTCTACTGCTCGCCAAACAAATTACTTGGCGATGCTTGAGTTTAGCTTTCCATATCTGCCCTTGCTCTATTTGCTCAGGTGCAAGCTGGACGTCAAATTTCAAATTCCCAGTTACCTGGCAATTTTGCACATCGAATAATTGGTAATGCTCTGCATCACTTTGTGTCTGAGCTAGCACTTTTTCAAATAATCCAAATAAAGTCTTACTTAAACCACCAAATTTGGCAAAACTTAAACTGCTTTTTAATGATAGGCGCCCATTGATTAAATAAATGGGCACTTTTTTCCTGGCAAAAAATAAGATGCTTGGCCAAATCTCTGTCTCCATCATTAAACCCATCTTAGGCTTAAAGTGACGAAAAAAACGGCCAATTGGCCAACAAAAATCATAAGGGATGTAGGTTTGCAACACTTGCCCTTGAGCGATATTCTTCTTAAATAACTCCGCCCCTGTTTTGCGTCCTGTTGGAGTGGTATGCGTGAGCAATATCCGATAACCTTTGGCAACGAGCTGCTCAATAATCTGTTCTGATGCTCTTGTTTCGCCAACGGATACGGCATGTATCCAAATGGCATCTTTAAAATCTCTTTTGGGATAAAAACCGAGTCGTTCTAGAATATTTTTTCGGTAATGAGGCTCTTTACGCCCCTTCCACCATAATCGAACTAAGACGATAGGGAGTGCTAAATGCCAGATGCATTGGTATATAACGATCACCAATAAAAACAAGCCTGAAATAGCTTTCGCGTTTTTTTGCATTGTTTTACATCAACAATTTAATTGGACTTCAGTCTTAGCGTTAATTCAACAGCCTTCCCAACATAATTACTCGGTGTTAAAGCAAGCAAATAATCTTTAGCTTCTTTGGGAATATCTAAGCCCAAAATAAAGGTTTGTATTCCTTCTTTCGTTATCGCTTTACCTCTTGTTAATTCTTTTAATTGCTCATAGGGGTTTGGTACTTGATAACGACGCATCACCGTTTGAATAGGCTCTGCTAATACTTCCCAACAATTATTTAAATCTTCTTCTAAACGAGCAGGATTAGTCTCTAATTTTTTTAAGCCTTTAAGAGCGCTGTCGTAAGCTAATAAAGTGTGCCCTAATGCATTGCCAAGATTACGCAATACTGTGGAGTCTGTAAGATCTCTTTGCCAACGCGAAATAGGTAACTTGTCGGAGAGATGACGCAGCAATGCATTAGCGATCCCAAGATTACCCTCAGAGTTTTCAAAATCTATCGGATTTACCTTATGAGGCATAGTTGACGAACCGATTTCGCCTTCTTTTGTTTTTTGCTTAAAGTAACCCCAAGCGATATATCCCCAAATATCTCGATTCATATCTAAGAGAATCGTATTTGCCCTTGCAAAAGCATCAAATAACTCAGCCATTGCATCATGTGGCTCAATTTGAATGGTGTAGGGATTAAATTCAAGACCAAGTCGCTCTTCTACGACCATTTTTGAAAAAGACTCCCAATCAAACTGAGGATAGGCAGAAATATGCGCGTTATAGTTGCCAACAGCACCATTCATCTTGCCACTCATACGAACTTTTTGGATATTTTGTATGGCTCGCTCTAAGCGTTTGGCGATATTGGCCATTTCCTTACCCAAAGTGGTTGGTGAAGCAGGTTGGCCATGCGTTCTTGAAAGCATAGGAACTTGTGCATTCACAATTGCTAAGTCTTTTAAGGTTTTGAACAACTCCTCTAGCTTAGGCAACATCACTTCTTTTACCGCTCCCGTGAGCATCATGCCATGAGAGGTATTGTTAATATCTTCAGAAGTACAAGCAAAATGAATAAACTCACTTGCTTTTTCGAGTTCTACGTCCCCTTTAACTTGCTCTTTTAACCAGTATTCAACGGCTTTTACATCATGATTCGTTACCGCTTCTATATCTTTTATACGCTGTGCATGACTTTCATTGAAGTTTTCTACAAGCTGCAGCAGTTTGTTTTCCGCCTGGCTACTAAAACTTGGGATATCTTCAAGATTTGCTCGGGAAAGGGCAATTAACCAATGAACTTCGACTTTTACACGATGATGCATAAAAGCAGCCTCTGATAACCAGGGCCTTAAAGCGTCCGTTTTAGACGCGTAACGCCCATCAATAGGGGAAAGTGCAGAGAGTGTGGATAATGTATTTGTCACAGTATTTGATTATGGTTAAGTAATAAACTATATTTTATTCTTTATCATAGAGGTCTCAGCTTTTTTTAAAGGAAGTCATTATGAAATTAATTGGTTCACACGCAAGCCCATTTGTGCGAAAAGCTCGAGTAGCTTTTTTAGAAAAGAAAATTGAGATTGAATTAGTCCTCGAAGACGT
>JBAXKF010000042.1:0-17850 GCA_037137465.1 Betaproteobacteria bacterium
ATTGGCATCGCTAATCGCGTCATGAAAGAAACTGCCATCGATATTTCCGACATCATTATGAGCGATGAATTAATCCCCGAAAACCTATGAAAAAAGCCGCATCAAGGATGCGGCTTAGGATTTATTCTTGTCTTTTTATTATTTATTGTAATTATTTCTTACTTGCTGGTTGAGGAAACTGTGCACGATATAAATCGTTTATTTGCTCTCCAGTACGAATTGATACGCCTTTTTTAGTTTGTATGTAGTCTAGTAACTGTTCAAAGTATCCTATCCGATGTGGAGCACCAGTGATATAGGGGTGAACGCTAATAGCCATTACCCTAGGAATCGTATGACTATCGGCAAGTAAACGGTCAAACTGCTCTTTTCCTCTAAGCAACATTTCATCGCCGCGGTGCTGCTGTAACAACATCATCGGAATATCGTTGGTTTCAACAGTGTAAGGCACAGATAAAACAGGATGAGGTGATGCGTCAATCCATGTCGGTTGATCATCTAGCGGCCAATCTGCAACATACTGAATACCAGCTTTAGATAAATGGTCTATCGTTTCATCATTTTCGGTAAGTCCTGGGCTTTCCCAACCAACAGGTTCCTGTCCGGTAAAGTTCTTAATCGTATGAATGGTCTTTTGGATCTGCTCTAACTGATCCGGCAATTTATGCATTGGTCCCTGAACATAAGAGTGTCCCATCATCTCCCAACCATGCTTCAATGTGGATTCAACGACCCTTGGGTATGACTCACACACAATGCCATTCGTTGCCAAGGTTGGCACGATATTTCTTTGCACTAGGGCATCAAATATCCGCCAAAAACCTACACGCATGCCATATTCATGCCAAGACCAATTAGGTACATCAGGTAATAAAGGTTGTCCCATCGGTGGACTTAAAACCATCCGCGGCATCGCATTGGCCATCGTCCAATGTTCCACATTTACAATAATCCAAACTAATAAATTGTTACCATTTGGTAAATGCCAAACAGGTCTATCAACAATCGGAACAAACGGTACACGTTGACTTGGTAAAGAATATTTCACAAAAATCCCTTTAAATTAAACACCCATATATAACTTGCGAACAATATCATTACTCGCTAATTCAGTCGCACTGCCTTCAATTTTTATTTCACCGTGAACAATAACATATCCTCGATCTGCAATACGCATCGCTTGTGTAAAGTTTTGTTCCGCCATCAGCACAGTTAAACCTTTTTGTACTTTTAGTTCACCGATCTTATCAATCATTTGTTTGACAATGATGGGTGCTAAGCCTACGGATGGTTCATCAATCAATAAGATTTTAGGCATGCTCATCAATGCACGAGCCAAGGCAACCATCTGCTGCTCTCCGCCGCTCATGCTCCCTGCCCGCTGACTTGCGCGTTCCCGCAATTTCGGAAACACTTCAAAACAATACTCCATCGTGTTTTCTACGTGTGCCCTAGCATGCGGCCTTGATGCACCAAGTAATAAATTTTCTTTTACGCTCAAGAGCGGAAATAAACGCCTGCCTTCTGGCACCATCGCTACACCTAAATTAACGATGGCTTCCGGTGTGAGCTTACTTAAGTCATGCGCGACATCATCAATCACAACCTGAGCAGTTCCTGCCGTAGTTTTTACTAAGCCTGCAACACATTTAATTAAGGTGGATTTACCATTGCCATTTGTACCGAGCAATGCAACTGTCTCACCGTTGGAAACTTCCATGGAAATACCATGCAAGACTTGTACCGCTCCATATGCGGCATTGATGTCTTTCAGAATAATTTTATTCGCCAAGATATGCCTTTATCACTTCTGGGTTATTGATCACGTCCTGTGGGTTACCGTCTGCTACTTTGGTACCTGCAACCAAGACCATTAAACGCTCGGAGAATTGCATGACCGCACTCATAATGTGCTCAATCATCAATACCGAGATGCCTTTTTGCTTCATGCCCATGATGAGCTCTAAGATTTCATCTACTTCCGCTCCAGAGAGTCCTGCCAGGGCTTCGTCTGCGATGAGAAGTTGTGGGTTGGCAGACATTGCTCTAGCCAACTCTAATTTACGCAACTCCACTTGTGTGAGTCCTGCTGAAATTGCATGTGCTTTATTCTGTAAGCCAACACTCTGGACGATAAAACGTGCTTTTTCATCAATACTCCGATTGTCTCCAGCATCTGCGCGTAGGTTCCCAGAAAACTCAATCACGACTTTGATGTTTTCTAAAACAGTCATTGATTTAAATGGCTTTGGAATCTGAAAACTTCTAGCAATGCCTGCATGAACCCTTTCATGAGGAGCTAATTGACTGATGTCACGCCCTTTAAGGGATACTTGGCCACCATCAATCTTTAACATCCCAGAAATGCAATTCACTAAGGTGCTTTTTCCTGATCCATTCGGTCCAATGAGCCCTAAACGCTCGCCGGGGTGGATGATTAAATCTACATTATTTAATGCGGTGAAACCACCGAACTTCTTAATAATTCCTGAAGCTTGAACAAGAGGTTCTTGTAAATTATTCGTCATATGCTCTTATTTCTTTTTAAAAATACCCATGATTCCATTGGGAGCCAAGGTCACAAAGAAGACTAATACACCACCCACAATAAGTAAGTTCCAAGTGGAAGATAAGGTAACTGAGGCCACTTGCTGAATACTTCCTAGCAGTAAAGCACCGATTACCGGCCCAATCCAAGACCCCAGGCCTCCTACGATAGGCATGGCAATACTGTTGACCGCAAAAGATAAATTAAAAGTTGCGGTTGGCTCCATGTAGGTGATGAGATATGGGAACGTCGTTCCAGCTAAACCCATCAAGGCACCACTAATGGTGGTGGCAATGAGTTTAAGCTTGAGTGTTGGCACACCTAATCCTTCTGCTGCAAGCTCATCATCACGAATCGCCATTAACCCTCGCCCTAATGATGAATGCTCAATAACTCTGGCAACAACTACTGAAAATATTGCCATTCCTAAGATTAAAAAATATAACCAATGGATGTATTGTCCAACGCCAATTGGAGACTCCCTAGGCACAATGACATAAACGCCCCTAGCTCCACCTAAAAATGGTGTGTTTGTAACAATCGTCAGCAATACAACCGATAGGGCTAGCGTAGCAATCGAGAAAAAGACGCCTTTCAGTCGCAGGGTTAAATACCCCATACCAAGTCCTATCAATCCGGCCATGAAGGTTCCAAATACGATATTGACTCCTTGAGGAAATTGCAGTTTAAATCCCGCTACTGTGGCATATGCTCCAATCGCAAAAAATGCGGCAGAACCAAAATTAACGTAGCCTGCATAACCGCCCAAAATATTCCAGGCAGTGGCTAATATCACAAACTGTAAGACGGAGTAGGCGGCAAAAAAGAAGTATTCGGAATGTATGAGAAATGGCAATGATCCAAAGATTGCTGCCACAACGAAAACGCCAAAAAAGAATTTTGAATGACTGTTCATTTTCCAAAAATCCCTTGCGGTCTAAATGCTAAAGTTAATAGTAATAAACCAAACGACACCGCTGGTGCCCATGAAGGTCCAGCAAATGTCGAGGTCATACTCTCCGCAATTCCTAATATCATTGCCGCAAATAGTGTACCCATTAAATTACCCATACCACCTAATACACAAACAGCAAATACCAATCCAATGTAATCGCGACCCGCTGCCGGCTGGACACTTTGGATAATCATAAGCATTGCGCCACTAAATCCAGCGATCATCAGAGATAAGCCAAAAGCGTAACCTTTAACTTTGACAGGGTTAACGCCCATCAACTGAAGTGCTAATGGGTCTTGTGCAACTGCACTCACCGCACGTCCAAAATAGGTTCTTCTAAAAATTTCACGAATCAATAAAAGTAAGCCAACAGACAATACACAAGGAATGAGCAATCGATAAGGCAGGCTTACAAAACCTAACTTGAGGGAAACATCGGTGTAGCCGGTATTGACATTTCGGTAATCAACACCAAATAACAAAATCAATATCATCTCAACGATAAATAAAACTCCGAAGAAAAATGCGAGACCTCGTAAGGAGTCACCCCCTGCATTTTTTTCAAACCGGTCGTAATAAATACGGTAAATAATAAATCCTAAAACAAAGAAAAATGGCGCCATTACTACAGCTGACAAAATTGGGTCAAATCCAAATGATTCATTCAACCACCAGGTTAAATACGCTCCCAAAATAATCATGACTGGGTGGGCAATATTGACAATATCCAACATACCAAATGATATTGAGATACCTAAACTCATGGCTGCGTAAAAACCACCCAACAAAACACCAGAAACGATTGCATTAAATAGCAAGTCTAAAGATATGTCCATAACTCAATTCTAAAATATAAAATCCCCAACTAAAAAAGTTGGGGATTGATTAATGATGATGTATTACTTGCTTGCTTCTTGATATGGAGTAATCAACTCACCAGACTGAAGTGATTTTGGAGAAATAATAACTGATGGTCCAGGTTTACGGAACTGATCAATATCATTTCCTTTAACGCCTTTGTATTGAACATACATCGGACGACCTACTTCCCATTCGCCATTCGCAGCAAATTTGATATCACCAGCAACTGTTTTAAATGTAGTTGCGTGGATATAGTCAATGAGTTTCTTTTGATCAATACTACCAACTTTTTCAACTGCTTGGCCTAAGATTTCCATCTGAGCGTAAGCATAAGGAGGTAAGTAGTAACCTAATGGATCTACGCCCTCTTTTTCAGCACGGGACTGATAGATTTTTAAGAATGCATCAATACCAGGGAAGTTGACTGTTTTTTCTGCAGCATAGAGCTCATAACCAAGCACACCATTGAGCAGTGGGCCTAATTGCTTTTTCACCGCAGCAAATCCTAAACCAATCATCGTACCGCCAAATACTTCTGTCTTTAAACCGATTTCACGAGCAGCACGAATAATGCCGGGAGTCTCGTTTGGATAGGATGCAAAAAATACAACATCCGGATTGGTTGCTTGAACAGCACGCAGAATCGGCGTGTAGTCAGTAGTGCTTGGTGGATAGGTTTTATCGTAGACAACTTTTAAGTTATATTTTTTGGCAACTACACGAGCACCTTCAATAGTCATTGCCGCAAATTCGTTATCACCACCAATAATGGCAACCGATGTTGGTTTAGTTTTCGCAGTCATTGCAGCATCAAAGAATCCACCTGCAAGACCGACAGCTGGTTCTTTACCATTAGGCATCATTTGGAAGTAGCCAGGGTAATTAAACTTGGCATTCACGTTAGTACCGAATAAAGTCAGGAACATCATGTTACGTTGCATAGCAATTGGCATCGCTGGTGCAATTAAGTTAGTTCCATATCCAGAAATGATTAAATCAACCTTATCAACGTCGAGTAATTTTGTGTAAATGCCTGGCACTAATGAAGGGTTACTCTGATCGTCGTAATACACGAATTCAATTTGACGGCCTAATAAACCGCCTTTTTTATTGGTCTCTTCGCGCCAAATTTCCATTGCGACTAATGCGGCTTTACCATTTGCTGCCATACCACCAGTAAGACCCATACCAAAACCAATTTTTAAGGCTGGTTTATTCTGCGCCATTGATACTGTAGCCACTCCCAATGTTGCCATCAAAGCAATCGCAGTGACGAATAAACGACGGCGGATATTCGATACAAACATAATCATCTCCAAGTTAAACTAATGATCAAATGCTAATCTATTTTCAGAAAAAGGGGTATCTATGGAAAACCCTTATACCTATTTTTTCTTTATAAGAAAACGTTTCGAAATTATAAATAAAATACCTATCTTTGTGCAAACCGTTGATTTACATGATCGTTATAGAACCCTCATCTATTCATCTGATTTGTTTCAAGATGTCTCGACGGAAGAATCAACATAAATTATTTTAAATCTAACTTTGATCAATTAGATCGGGTATTGGCCATTGCAGTTGTAACTGAGATTCGAAGTGACGCTCCATACCTGTAACTGGATCTATAAAACGAAGTTCTTTAGCCAATAGCTGTAGGGGATTAGCATAATTTCTCTTCTCTGGGGCCGTATAAGCTAGCATGGTTGGGTAAATTTGATCGTTGTATATTGGCATACCTAAGGCATTCATATGCACTCTCAATTGGTGTTTCTTCCCTGTTTGGGGCTGTAACTGATATAAAGCATGTCCCCTATCGCGCTCGAGCAATTGGATTTGTGTAATGGCATTTGCCGCACCACTGCGTTCTTGCATTTTCATGAACTCATTTGAGGATTCAATGTAACTGCTGTAAGTCAAAGGCCATTGATATCTATCGGAGTCTTGAGATATGGCATGGTATGTTTTGCTGATTAAACGTTTTCTAAATAAGCTAGCGTAGGTATCACGGGTAGATACTTGCTTAGTAAACATGACTAAACCAGCTGTTTCTAAATCTAATCGATGTAATGCACTTAATTGCTCAATACCGGTGCGGCGACGAAGTCGCACTAATAATGTTTCCTGAATATAGGGTCCAACTGGCGTTACTGGTAAGTAGTGGGGCTTATCAGCTACTAATAAAAGCTCGTCCTCAAAAACAATGGATTCCTGAAAAGGAATAACAAAGTTCTCAGCAAACTCTCGGTAGTAATAAACAATGGTTCTAGGTAAATAGGGGCTATCTGGTAATAAGGAGATGCCATTTTGATTAAAAACACGACCTGCTATCATGCGACGTTCCCATCCCGCCCTAGTCCCGCGCGGAAATCGCTTTTCTAAAAAATCAAGAACAGTTAAGTAAGGTCCTTCTGGAAGAAAAACCTTACTTGGGCCAACGCCATCGATGTTTTGAAGTTTCTGAAGATACACCTAAGAACTCCAAATAACCGCTTTAATCTCTAGAAGCTTTTTTACGTTCGTGCTCTTTGAGATAGCGCTTACGTAAACGAATGCTTTTTGGTGTAACTTCTACTAATTCGTCATCGGCAATAAATTCAACCGCGTACTCGAGTGACATCTGAATTGGCGTTACTAAACGAACTGCCTCATCGGTTCCTGAAGCGCGCACGTTCGTTAACTGTTTCCCTTTAATAGGGTTGACCACCAAATCATTGTCACGACTGTGTATACCGATGATCATTCCTTCATACAAAGGGTCGCCTGGTGAGACAAACATACGACCACGGTCTTGTAATTTCCATAATGCATAGGCTACAGCTTCGCCGTTGTCTTGACTAATCAATACGCCGTTATGACGCTCCCCTAAGATACCATCTCTGACCTTGTCGTAGGCGTCAAAGGTATGACTCATTAATCCTGTGCCTCTTGTCATCGTTAAGAAGTCGCCTTGGAAGCCAATTAAGCCCCTGGCTGGGATTCTGTACTCGAGACGTGTTCGCCCTTTGCCATCACTCACCATATCAAGGAGCTCGCCTTTGCGCTTACCCAACTCTTCCATCACTGAGCCTTGTGTTGTATCTTCTACATCCACTGTCAGATTTTCAAAGGGCTCTAATTTATTTCCTTGTTCATCTTCATGAAATACTACACGTGGTCGTGAAACAGCCAATTCATATCCTTCACGACGCATATTTTCAATCAAAATGGTGAGGTGCAATTCACCTCTGCCAGATACTTCAAAGATCGTATCATCATCTGTGTCTTTCACACGGAGAGCCATATTCGCTTTTAATTCACGATCGAGACGATCGCGGAGTTGGCGACTCGTCACAAACTTACCTTCACGTCCAGCCAGTGGACTGGTGTTAACCATGAAGTTCATCGTGAGTGTCGGCTCATCTACTTTGAGCATCGGTAATGGATCTGGGTTGTCAACTGCACAAATCGTTGTACCTATGGATATATCTTCAATACCATTGATCAATACGATATCACCAGCAATCGCTTCAGTTACTTGTTCGCGCTCTAGTCCTTTAAATTTGAGGCATTGATTAATTCGACCTTTAAAAGGGACACCGTCACTACCATTCATACAAATAACGTCCATGCCTGGTTTAATCGTGCCTCTTGAGATACGACCAACACCAATTTTTCCAACATAACTGTTGTAGTCAATCGAGGAAATCTGCAGTTGCAAAGGGCCTTCTGTATCGTCATCACGCACTGGAACGTGATCGATGATTGTTTCAAATAATGCCCGCATATCTCCGTCGCGAACGTCTGGATTCATTCCAGAAAATCCATTTAATCCTGATGCATACACAATCGGAAAATCTAATTGCTCTTCAGATGCACCTAATTTATCGAATAACTCAAATGTTGAATTCTCAACATACTCAATACGAGCACCTGGACGGTCTACTTTGTTCACAACAACAATCGGACGTAGTCCTAATGCGAGTGCTTTTTTGGTAACGAAGCGGGTTTGTGGCATTGGTCCTTCAACGGCATCAACCAATAGTAATACACCATCCACCATCGACAATACCCGCTCTACTTCTCCACCAAAGTCAGCATGGCCCGGTGTGTCTACGATATTAATGTGCGTGCCTTCATATTCCACGGCGCAATTTTTAGCCAAAATCGTAATGCCTCGCTCTTTTTCTAAGTCGTTTGAGTCCATGACGCGTTCGGTAACGGCCTGATTTGAGCGAAAAGTCCCCGATTGACGGAGAAGCTGATCCACGAGTGTCGTCTTGCCGTGGTCAACGTGGGCAATAATTGCAATGTTTCTAATAGCGCGTTTGTTCATCGTAATACTTTCAAAAATAAAAAACTAAAAATGAGAATTCTGTAAATGATGCTTGATAGATGTGTCAGAACTAAAATACTCTGGGATTAAGCCTTGTTCTAATACATGCTCTAAGCGATCTGTTGCTAATAAGCGTTTGGGATGCAATACGCCATTTTTTTGATCTACCAACCCCATAAACTGCTCTGAGCTTTGTTGCAAATGATAAATCCGTAATATCGGTGCATCTAATATGGATTCATATCCATCCGGCATGACATCACGCAAATGAATTCGCTGCCCCATCTTTAAGCGAAGTGCTAAATGATGCTCAAGAATAATCGCGGGTACATGAGTAATTAAGGAGTCAACTTGCATCATTTTGACTTCGTCACTCACTTCTTCTAGGGTTTGCGCATCGGCTAATTGCAAATGACCTATTCTGGTGCGCCTAAGCTCTGTCATATGCGCCCCATAACCTAATGCATCGCCTAGATCAGAAATCAAACTTCGAATGTATGTTCCTTTACTACAACTCACTTTAATCACAGCTACCGGCCACGAACAGGAGAGTATTTCAAGTTCAGTAATCTTAACTTCTCGTGCCTCAAGCTCAAACATTTCACCTTCTCGCGCATAGGCATATAACGGCCGTCCATCGCGTTTGATTGCTGAATACATCGGGGGCACTTGTAAAATTTTTCCCATAAAGCGTGGAATAAGATGCTGCAGTTGCAACGGAAAACTTTCTTTTAAAATTTCAGAAGGCTCTTCTACACTTGCAATAATTTTTCCTTCTGCATCACCAGTATCTGTTTTAACTCCAAATAATAGGGTCGCTATGTAGGATTTATCTGCATTAAATAGGTCTTGCGAGTATTTAGTCGCCTCACCTAAACAGACCGCTAATAATCCAGTAGCTAAAGGGTCTAATGTGCCTGTATGGCCAGCCTTATCTGCTTGACATGCATGCTTGACCATGGTCACTGCTTTTTGAGAGCTGATACCGCCGGGCTTGTCTAAAAGTACAACTCCGTCAGTCCAGCGCAATTTTTCATTGCGCATCAAAGTTCCTCTTTAGGGTTTTCCGGAGCAGCGCTTTGTAAGGCACGATCAATCAGTCGTGACATTTCAATGCCTCGTTCAATGGATTGATCATGAAAAAAATGCAAGGTAGGTACCGTGTGTATATGCAAACGCTTAAATAAAATCGAGTGTAATAATCCAGCTTTTTCTTTCAATATTCTTGCCGCAATTTCTGGGTCAGCGCCAAGAACTGAGTAATACACTTTGGCATGCGCCATGTCGGTCGTTAACTCTACCGACTGCAATGTAACAAGCCCCATCGATGAATCACGAATCTCCTGCGGAATAATCTGCGCTAGATCTCTCTGGATTTGATCCGCGACACGTTGGTTACGGTGTTTAGGAGCTTTTGCCATAAAAATTATAAAGTTCTTGCTACTTCCGTAACTTCAAAAATTTCTAATTGGTCACCCTCTTTAATATCATTGTAGTTTTTCAAAGACAATCCACATTCAAGTCCAGCTCGTACTTCTTTGGCATCATCTTTAAAGCGTTTGAGTGAGTCTAACTCACCAGTCCACACGACAACATTGTCGCGCAATAGCCTTACTTTAGAAGCCCGCTTGACGAGTCCATCAACGACTAAACAACCTGCAATCGAACCAATCTTAGAAACAGTAAAGACCTGGCGGATCTCAACCATACCAATGATCTCTTCTTTTTTATCCGGAGTTAACATACCACTCATGGCGGCTTTAATCTCGTCTACCGCATCATAGATGATGTTGTAGTAACGAATATCAACGCCGTTAGATTCTGCTAATTTACGTGCTAATGCATCTGCTCTAGAGTTAAATCCAAGAACCACGGCTTTTGATGCTACGGCTAAATTGATATCTGTCTCGGTGATTCCACCAACTGCCGCATGCACAATTTGCACCCGCACTTCTGGGGTAGATAACTTCATGAGTGATTGTGCAAGTGCCTCTTGTGAACCCTGTACATCTGCTTTAATAATGATTGGTAAATATTTGGTTTCAACACTTCCTTCACCAACATTATCAAACATGTTTTCTAATTTAACGGCTTGTTGCTTGGCTAGTTTCACATCCCTAAATTTACCTTGACGGAAAAGTGCAATTTCACGTACTTTGCGTTCATCAGAAACTACTAAAACCTCTTCACCTGCCGCCGGAACTTCTGAAAGACCCTGAATTTCAACCGGAATTGAAGGCCCCGCTTCGTTACATGCTTTACCATTTTCATCAAGCATCGCTCTGACACGACCAAATGAATGGCCTACCAATAACATATCACCACGTTTGAGCGTACCACTTTGCACTAGTATGGTGGCTACCGGCCCCTTACCTTTATCTAACCTTGCTTCAATGACTAAACCTTTAGCTGGAGTATTGATCGGCGCTTTTAGCTCCAAAACTTCAGCTTGTAATAAGATGTTTTCTAATAACTCATCTATACCGTCACCATTTTTTGCTGATACATTAATAAATGGAGAATCACCACCGTATTCTTCAGGTAAAACTTGCTCAGCAACTAATTCTTGTTTGACACGATCCGGGTTTGCGTCAGGTTTATCAATTTTATTGACTGCTACAACGATTGGCACTCCCGCTGCTTTTGCATGGGCAATCGCTTCTTTTGTTTGGGGCATCACGCCATCATCTGCCGCAACAACTAAGATAACGATATCAGTAGCCTGGGCTCCACGTGCACGCATAGCAGTAAATGCCTCGTGCCCTGGGGTATCCAAGAACGTAATCATGCCGCGCGGTGTCTCCACATGATAAGCACCTATATGCTGAGTAATACCCCCAGCTTCACCAGCCGCGACTTTAGAAAATCGAATCTTATCTAATAAAGATGTCTTACCGTGGTCCACGTGTCCCATGACCGTAACTACCGGTGGGCGTGTGAGGAGTTCAACATCGATAGAGGCTTGTTCACCTAAATCTAAATCTGGATCGTCTAACTTGGCTGCATGCGCAATATGACCCATTTCCTCAACAATAATCATAGCCGTATCTTGGTCAAGGACTTGGTTAATCGTAACCATTTGCCCCATACCCATTAATAACTTAATTACTTCTGCAGCCTTAACCGCCATTTTGTGGGATAACTCCGCTACAGTAATGGTTTCTGGTATGTGAACATCACGAACCACAGGTTCAGTGGGTGCCACAAAATTTGTTGGGACATCTGATTGGGAGGAATGAGACTTCTTCCGACCTCCACCACTCCTCCAACCACCACCTATGCCGCCTGATGAGTCTCCGCGAGTTTTGAGTACAGTTTTTTTCTTCGCGCCTTCTTCTTGCCATGTTGAAGAGGTTTCCGTAGTTTTCATTAACTTGCCAGTTGGCTTGATAACGGCTTTCTTCTTCTCTTCTGCACCCTCTACTTTTACGGGTTTATGTAAAGTACCCTTTTTATCATCCACGACTGCAGGAGCAGGTGGGGGTGGAGCCTTCAATACTTTGGACGGCGTGCTCATCATTTCGCGGATAGCTAAGGCCTCTGCTTCGGCAACTGCCCTTCTTGCGCGAATCGACTTTAAATCTGCTTCTGTTGTGTCATTTTCGACAACAACTGGTTTGATTGGAGCCTTAGGCGCCGTCGACACTTCTTCTACCTTATTCGACTCAGGAGTGTTTTCTGGTGTTTTCTCGGCAACTTTTTGCGCTTCTTCTGCAATCTTTTGCTTTAATTTTTTTGCATCATTAGCCGCTTGTAGCTCAGCTTCTTGACGCGCCAATAACTCAGCCTGACGGTTAGCTTCCGCTTCACGCTTGGCTAACTCTTGGTCATCAATAATTGGCTTTACAGGGACATTAACCTGCACAGGCTCAACCACCACCTCTTCTGGCGGAGTTGCATCACCTTTGACTAAAACTCTCTTTTTCCGAACTTCGACTTGAACAGTTCGAGTTCTTCCCGCAGAATCCGATTGACGGATTTCACTGGTTTCACGCTTGGTCAGCGTAATTTTTTTTCTGCCACTTGCATCAGCTGCTGGTGCAGGTGTTTTTTCAATATGATCCAATAGTGCCTTCTTCTCTTTATCAGTAAGCGTATCTGTTACTGCTGTTTTTTCAATTCCAATCAACCGCAATTGCTCAAGAACATTGTCGGTCGAACGTTGTAACTCTTCAGCCAATATCTTTACAGTTGTGGTCGCCATGCGATCCCTCTATCTTTAATTAAACCAATGCGCCCGCGCTGTCATGATGAGTGTCTTCGCATTTTCTTCATCCATTTGCGTCATTTCTACTAATTCATCAACCGCAAGCTCAGCCAAATCATCTCGCGTATTGATTTGATGGGCGACTAATTGATCAATTACTTCTTGACTAATACCTGTTACAGAAATCAATTCCTGAGAAACTTCTTTAACATCGTGTTGTGAAGCTTCCATCGCCTCTAGAGAATCTCTTGCGCGTGTTCTTAACTCATTGACGGTGTCTTCATCAAATGCATCAATTTCTAACATTTCACTGAGTGGTACGTACGCGACTTCTTCAAGACTATTAAAACCCTCTTCAATCAAAATGTCGGCAACTTCAACGTCCACATCTAATTTGGCCATAAATAGCTCACGGACCTTTTGCATTTCATCTTCAACTTTTTTCGCTGACTCTTCAGGCGTCATGATATTGATCTGCCATCCAGTGAGCTCACTCGCTAAACGAACATTCTGACCACTTCTGCCAATCGCAATGGCCAAATTATCTTCATCAACCACAACGTCCATAACGTGCTTTTCTTCATCAACCACAATCGAAGAAACTTGAGCCGGCGCTAATGCACCAATCACAAATTGAGCTGGATCTTCTGACCATAAAACAATATCAACAGCTTCGCCAGCAACTTCGTTTCTCACTGCCGTTACTCTAGTTCCACGAACACCAACACAAGTACCAATCGGGTCTATCCGCTTATCGTGGGTAACCACTGCAATTTTTGCTCGAATACCAGGATCTCTAGCCGCTGCTTTGAGCTCTAATAGGCCTTGTTCAATTTCTGGAACTTCATTTTCAAATAGTTTTAATAAAAACTCAGGGCATGTTCTCGATAATTCAATTTGTGGGCCTCGAGCTTCACGATCCACCTTCAAAATATAAGCGCGAACACGATCTCCACTACGCAAGTTTTCTTTTGGAATCATCTGATCACGACGAAGTAGAGCTTCAACGCGGCCTGATTCAATAATCAAACCATTTTTATCCGCACGTTTGACGGTGCCATTCATGATTTTTTCGCCACGCTCTAAAAAGTCATTTAAGATTTGCTCACGCTCTGCATCACGAATGCGCTGCAAAATAACTTGTTTCGCGGTTTGTGCTCCAATACGACCAAATGCTTCTGATTCAATTTGCTCTTCAATAAACTCACCAGTTTCAATATCCTCGATATCTTCTTGAGCTTCAAATAATAAGATTTCTTTATCTGGTTCTTGTAATCCAGATTCACTCGGTACAACTAACCAACGTCTGAAAGACTCATACTCACCAGTTTGTCGATCAATCGCCACGCGAATATCAACATCAATGTCATAACGCTTTTTGGTAGCTGATGCTAGCGCCATCTCAAGGGCATCAAAAACAACGCCACGATCCACATTTTTTTCGTGTGCTAATGCATCTACTAAGAGGAGAACTTCACGACTCATGATTTTTTTCCTTTGAAATCAAGTACTGGAACTAACCGAGCTTTATCAACATCGGCCAATGAAAACTCAAGCATTGCGGACTCACCAGGCTTCGGCTCAATCAACAATCCCCAAACTGCATCCCGAGATTGAGGCTCTCCACTGAGAAGGCCTTGCAATACTCCGGTAAAATTTTTACGACTGCCCATCGCTATGTGAAGTTTTAAGGTAATTTCTAAACCTTTAAAACGTTCAAAATCCAGCGCTGTTTTCAGAATCCGATCTACTCCAGGCGAAGATACCTCTAGGCGCTCAAATGGGACATTTTCTACAGGTAAGGTATATGTCAGTTGATGACTAACCTTCTCACAATCACCCACATTAATTAAGACATTAAAGTCTTTATTTTCAATAGTTACCCGTAACAAACCCCTACCTTCTCGTTCAATATCAACGAGATAGTAGCCTAAGTTCTCAACAACTTCAGTAATCACTCGGTTCTGATCAACCATATATTTTCAACTTCTAAATTACTTTTTTCTGCAAAAAAAAATGGGCAAATGCCCATTTCTTACTAAAATTTTACCAAATTTCAGCAAAATAGAATTATATACGAATTTACGCTAAATCACTAGGTTTCTTTGTCCGAGGACCTTTAAAGTTGGATTTTGGTCTATTTTTGCCGTTTTGGGCTGACCTACCTCTTCCTCCAGCTCCTCCAGTTCCTGGAGCTCCTACAAAACCATGTTCATGCGAAACCTTAGCTCCTGGTCGACCGTTATTGCGGCCATTTTTATTAGCTCCAGCCCCACCTCTTGAGTTGCCTTGGGTTGATTGGCCACTTTTATGTTGCGTAAGCCCTAAATGGTTATCTGCCATTTTTAAAGCCTCTCGTGATCCCCAATACGAAACGGAGGTTTGCATTGGGTCAGGTTGCCCCATGTTGTCACTCTGTCGATCATTGCCACGATGCTGAGATTTATGGGGTGGTGCCACAGTTAAATTGGCTGTTTTTAACCCTGCCATCTTCATCAATTGCACGATCTGATCTGCAGGCACTTCATCAAATTGACCTCTTCGCAAACGCGGGGGTAATACAAAAATACCGTATCTTGTCCTGATTAAACGCGACACCATATGTCCTACCGCTTCAAACATACGTCTTACTTCACGATTTTTTCCCTCGGTAAGAGCAACGTGATACCAACGATTTGCTCCATCTCCGCCACCATCAGCTAAACGCAAAAACTTGGCCACACCATCTTCTAGAGTAACCCCACTTTTAAGAAGTTGTGATTGATCATGCTCTAATTCGCCCATGATGCGGACCGCATATTCACGCTCAATACCATACCGGGGATGCATTAAACGGTTCGCTAATTCACCAGACGTAGTAAATAACAGCAGTCCTTCTGTATTGAAGTCTAAGCGACCTACTGCAATCCATCGCCCATTTTTAGCCTTTGGCAAACGATCAAATACCGTTGGTCGTCCCTCAGGGTCTGATTGACTCACAATCTCACCTGCTGGTTTATGGTAAATCAATACGCGTGGCGGCTTAGTCTGAATCTTACGGTGTACTGTTTTACCGTTGATACGAACTTGATCGGTTGCACCAATACGCTGACCGATGTGCGCGGGCATACTATTGACGGAGACGCGACCTTGAATAATTAAGTCTTCCATTTCACGTCTAGATCCCATACCTGCATCAGCTAAGACCTTATGTAACTTGACGGTGTCTTCATCTTCAACGTCATCATCTAAGCCATCGAGGTCAGACCACACTTCGTCACGCATCGACATCGGTAGTTCGTTAACATTTGCAAATTGGTATTGATTGATCGACTCTTCATTTTCAGATGACTCTGGCTGCTCAGCATTCTCATTCCACTGCCTAGACTGAGCATCTTCAAGCGCTTTTAAACTCGGATCAATTAAATCTTGCGTAGAGTTTTCATCATGTCCATTATCAGAACGAGTTGTATTTATATTTTCTGGCGCATCCAAAAGTGCATCAAATTCTCCAGAGACTACTTGCGCAAACAAGATATCACTCTGCTCTTTAAGCGGATTGGGTTTATTATTTTGCTGTGGTCTTGCATGAGGATGACGCCCAGGTGTGCGCGATCTTCCCGGGTTTTGCGCGGCATTCTCTGGATCAACAGGCTGCCCACTCTCACCATCTGGACGAGGACGCTTCGGCCCAAACTTACCGCCGCCTTTTCGTCCAAACCTTGGATTTCTAGAGCGCCTAGGCTCGTTGCTCGGTTCACTATTTGGCTCACCTGCATTCCCAGAATTTTGATTTGGAGTAAGCTTTGTTTCCGATGACTCCGCTTGGGGCAACTTAGGGGCATCACCGGTTATTTCATGTTCACTCATCACTTATTTTCTTTTCGTCTAAAACTATATCTTCTTCAATCGGGGCTTCTATCATCGGCGTGTCATCATTCAATATCTGCGCCTCATCTTCGAGTTCAGCATCTTCCAGGGGCTCATCCAACAATGTTTGTCCAAAATTAATGACTTGTTGAGCGATTTGATCGACAACAATCCCATCTTCAAGCGAGGGTAATGACTGTAAATTAGGTATCGCCATATCATCTAAAAATTGCTTCGTTGTGGCATATAGACCTGGGCGGCCAATAGTATCTTTATGCCCAATCACCTCAATCCATGATCGATCTTCTAATTGCCGAATAATTTGAGAACTCACGGTTACTCCGCGAATCTCTTCGATCTCACCTCTTGTTACTGGTTGACGATAAGCAATAATTGCCAAAGTCTCCATCACTGCTCGGGAATATTTGGGTGGCTTTTCAACTGTTAATCGATCCAAATATTCACGCATGGATAATCGGCTCTGAAAACGCCAGCCAGTCGCTATATGGACTAACTCCATCCCCTTTTCAGCCCAATCTAGTTGCAGCTCATGCAACCATGTAATGATGTTCTCAGGGGTTACTTCATCACCATACAAACGGGAAAGTTCGTTAATAGATAATGGTTCAGGACTGCATAAAAGTGCCGTTTCTAGCACTTGCTTGTAGTGATTTTCAATCATATTTAATGAGGTTTGAAATTACTTTCAATAGTTACTTTCTTATAAATCTAAACAGAGCGATGGAACTCAAAGATCTCCAATAACCTATTTGCCTGTTGTTAACTGTTATGTCTTAACTGTCGTTCCAACTGGAAATATCGATTTAATTACTGTCAGAGGTGACCAATTGTACTGATCAGACGAATGGAATAAACACAAAACCACCGTATGCTTTTTATTCGAATACGTTATTATATCGAATTCCTTGCGATAAGCAAAATTAGTTGATGTGCTGAGCTTGATTCTAGTGCTGGTCCCCTCACGAATGGATTATGAAACATCATTTAATAAGAACCTTACATCTATCTCTCATAGGACTCCTAGGAGCGGTTGTTCTGACTTCTTGCTCTTCTTTGCCGCCCACAAAAACTGCCCCTGAGGTTAGTATTGCCCC
>JBAXKF010000043.1:0-17506 GCA_037137465.1 Betaproteobacteria bacterium
TATAGACTTCCTCAGCCTCTTCAAATGTCATATTTTGTACTTTTGCTCGTTGCTCATACAAGTAGTTATGTCTTTCACCTTCTACCGTTCCAGGCAAAACCGCATTAACTCTAATATTAAAAGGGCCTAGTTCCATTGCCAAACTTTTAGTAAGACCAACTACAGCCCATTTAGACCCAGAATAACCGGCTCGGCCCGGATATCCCATTCTTCCCGCCACTGAAGAGGTGTTAACGATAGAACCTCCGCCACTTTTTTTGAGCATTGGAACCGCGCGTCTCGTACAATAAAAAAGTCCATCAACATTGACGCGCATATTTCTTTCCCAAAGTTCTGGATCATTGTTCTCAATTGGTCCAACAGGGCCAGCAATTCCGGCATTGTTAATCAAAACATCTAAACCATCAAAATCTTGGGCTATCTCGTTAAACATATGATCAATTTGTGACATATTAGATACATCAGCCAAATAAGTTTTTATACTTGGCATTAACTTCGAGCACTCCTCTAATTTTTCTTTAGACACATCACAAATCATCACAATAGCTCCAGCGTCTACAAGGGCTTCAGCAATTACTTTGCCAATACCTGATGCCCCACCAGTGACAAGCGCACGTAATCCCTTACATGAAAAATCAATATCTTTACCACTTTGGCCTAATAATTCCATATAGAGTTTCCTGTTGTATTAAAAATTAATCTGCACGTATATCTTCTTGCTTAATTATTTTTGCCCACCGAACCATCTCTTCCTTCATTAAATTAGCCAAGACTTCAGGAGAACTAGCAATAGGCACAAAACCTTGACTCAATAACTCTTTAGAAAACTCAGGACTTGTAAGTATCGAGGTGACTTCCGTATTTAATTTTTTAATAATTGACGAAGATGTGCCTGTAGGTGCAAGCAGCCCAAACCACTCACTCACTTCATAGCCCTGTAACCCTGACTCTGCAACAGTCGGTACATCGGGTAGTAGCGTATTTCGTTGCAAAGTAGTCACCGCAAGAGGAAAGACTTTACCCGACTTTATATATGGCAACATGGAACCTAAATTTGCAAACATCATAGATACTTGACCACCTAATAAATCAGCTGTTGCAGGTCCAGCCCCTTTATAGGGCACATGCAACATTGATGTACTAGCCTGAATATTAAAGACTACACCGGCCAAATGCGTTGCTTGACCAATTCCAGAAGATGCATAAGAAAGCCCCCCGGGCTTGAGCTTTGCCAATTTAATAAGGTCACTAAGATTACGCGCAGGCACTGATGGATGAACAACAATCACATAAGGTGTTACTACAAGTTCTGAAATTGGAGCGAAGTCCTTGACTGGATCAAATGGAATCTTACTAAACAATACTGGGTTAATTGCTAAGGTACTCCCAGGACTAAGTAATAAGGTATAACCATCTGCACCTGCCCTAGCTACATTACCAGTCCCTATATTTCCACCCGCTCCAGCTTGATTTTCAATAATCACTGGCTGCGATAGTCTTTCAGATAATTTTTGACCTATTTGCCTTGCGAAAATATCAGTAGCTCCACCAGGTGGAAATGGGACAACTAATCGAATAGGTTTAACTGGCCAACTTTGAGCATACCCGAGACTCGCCATTGAGCTGAATATAAAACAACATGAAAAGAAAAAAATTCTAAATATTAAATTTTTGATATTCATCATGTAAGTTATCTCGCTTTTTAATAGGAATTTCTAAAATAAAGCCGTATTTAAGTTATATCATCTCGATTTGATAACTTCAAGATTATTAAGTCGCTGATTAGCTAACTGGGTGGCTTTTACAATTCCTGAATAACCAGTACAGCGACAAAGATTACCAGACAATTCTTTACGTATTTGACTCTCTGTTTTACATTTTTCACGAATAATCATGTCTCTGACTGTGATAAGCATTCCCGGTGTACAAAAGCCACATTGCAAGCCATGTGCTTCAGAAAAACACTCTCGAATAACTTTCATCTTGTCATCATCTTCAAAGCCTTCAATCGTTTGAACCGACATACCAGATACTGAAGCCGCTAGAGTAATACACGAACGTATAGGTTCATCATTGACTAAAACGGTACAAGATCCACACACACCTAATTCACAGGCCAAATGAGTACCAGTAAGATTCATGTTATTACGAAGCAAGTCAGCCAGTGTCATTCGATCATCTATTTCTGATTGAAAAGGCTGATTATTCACTTGAATAGAAATTGAACTCATTTTTTTAATGTCTCCATAACGGCTTTTTTCACAATAGATCGGTGTAAATTAAATTCATAGGACGATGGTAAATGGAACGTGTTTTCAAGAAGATCTGCTTCTAACAATTCATTCAACTCTTTATCTAGATTGATATTCTTTATATCAGCCGATGAGAGATATGTTGATAACCGAGGCAATAAAACGGGCTTATCTCCTGCAGCGCCTAAAACAGAATTGAAAAGCCCTAATGATGGATCGATAACAATTGCACCAATGGAATGCGCAAACTCTCCAGCTTTATGACAAAACTTGATATAAGACCACTTCGCCTCTTTCGAAAGCAGTGGCACCAAAACTCCTTTAACCAAATCTACTTCTTTCAAAGTCGTTTGCATCAAGCCACATTGAAATTCTCCAATAGGGATTTCTATTTCATTAGAATGATTTTTTATCAGCACCCTAGCGCCAAGTGCAAGTAGGGCTGTAGGCCAATCTGCAGCGGGATCTGCATTGACGATACTACCGCCAATGGTCCCTTTGTTTCGCACCCCTCGATACGCAATACCTTCTGCAACGTATTGAATATATCCATTTGTTGTATCTTCAACTTTACCATCCTCAATCATGGCATGTGTTACGCCAGCCCCTATGAAAAAATGACCTTTCATAGAAAAACATTTTTTCAAATCTGGTATTTTAGAAATATCAATCACTTCTTCACTAAAAATCAAACGTAGGCTCATCATCGGCATTAAGGATTGACCCCCAGCAATATACTTTGCATTACCTTCATGAGCTTGACTGAGTGCAATGGCGTCATCCATGCTGTGCACACTGTGATAATTAACCTTTCCTGATTTCATGAAAGCACCTCAGACTGTTTAGCCAATTTTTCTCTAGCCTGCATAATCGCGGCATAAACTCTTGGAGGAGTCATTGGAGTTTCATTCAATTCAGCACCAATCGATTTAAGAGCATCACGTATAGCATTTGCAATTGCAGCAGGTGGCGCAATGGCGCCTCCTTCCCCCATCCCCTTCATGCCGTATTCCGTATGCTCTGATGGTGTAACCATATGTCCTATTTTTATTGACGGGACTTCTGTTGCGCCTGGGATTAAATAATCAGCTAAGGTCGTAGCTAGGGGTTGGCCCGTTTCGTTATATGGAATCTCTTCATAGAGAGCAGTTCCTATACCTTGAGCAATACCCCCAATAATTTGTCCATCCACAATTAAAGGATTCACCACCGTACCGCAATCTTCAACAATCGCAAAATCTAAAATATCAACTTTTCCAGTATCAATATCAACGGCTACTAAGGCTACCTGTGTTGCGTAGGTAAATACTCCCGTATCAATACTTGGTTCGTATGTCACAAGAACATCTAGTAAAGGATCTATTCCTTTTGGAAGAGCCTCCTGCCTTAAATGCGCTATTCGAGCAACTTCTTTTAATGCAATGGAACTTATAGGACCATGAATTAAATCATCTTCAAAACGCAACTCCTCTACTTTACAAGTGAGTAAATGCGCTGCAATAACTCCAATCTTGTTTCTCAGTAGTCGGCAGGCTTTCGCAACAGCGCCACCAGCCATGACCATACTTCTTGAAGCAAAAGTTCCCATCCCAAACGCACTAGTCTGAGTATCTCCATGTCGAATGCTGACATGCACTGGATCAATCCCTAGCTCCTCACAAGCTACCTGGGCAAGGGTAGTTTCCATACCCTGGCCATGTGAAACAATTCCTACTGAAATAATTAATGAGCCATCGGTCATCATCCGCGCTGATGCAGTCTCATATCCTGGTATCACAGGAACTCCACGAGATACCCATTCTCCACAGCCATGTGCCGTCTGCTCAGTAAATGAGGCAAACCCAACGCCAATGAGTCGGCCATCAGCTTCACCTTTTTGCTGTCGTAATCGAATCTGTTTGAAATCAATCAACTCTGCAGCGCGACGCACCGATTCTGCATAATTGCCACTATCAAATAACAGATTGGTGATGTTTCGATGCGGCATCGCTTCAACTGGCACCATATTTTCCATACGGACTAAATATGGTTCACGACCTACAGCATGGGCAATTTCATCAATAATTCTTTCAATCGTAAAGCAAGCCGCTGGTCTTGCAACGCCGCGATATGCGCCAATGGGTGATTTATTGGTAGCGACTGTATATGTTTTGACACGATAGTTTGGCACGACATAAGGCCCTGGAATATTTCGAGATGCCATGCCCGTTTCCATAAACGGGCCATTAGGCCAATGCGAATATGCACCCGCATCAACATGGATATCAACATCTAGTCCTAATATTTTTCCTTGAGAATCAGCATATGCGATCACTTTATGATGATGTTCCCGGCAATGAATCGCCGTCATTAAATGCTCTCGCTTATCATCAATCCACCGAACAGGCTTTTTAAGCTTTAACGCCAAAGCAACAACCATTAACTCCTCAGGATACAAAACTCTTTTAGCACCAAAAGCACCCCCCATATCAGGAGTTATTAAGTGCAATTGGTTTTCATCAATTCCTAAAGCCTGCGCCATCCCAACACGGGTTTGGTGTGGCGATTGAGATCCAAGATAGACTACTAACTCATTTAAACGATGGTCCCACATGGCCAAAATAGCTCGCCCCTCTAGTGGGACGGCTGACTGCCGATTCATTTTAAAACTTCTCTGAATCGTTACTGTTGCCTGTTGCTTTGCCGTCTCTATATCTCCATACTGATTGTGTTTAGAGACATAAATATTGTCACCCCACTCTTCACGTATCAAGGGTGAGTCAGCATGGGTTGCGTCTAATAAATCTACTACTGCAGGTAATTCTTCAATATCTACAAAGACGGAGTCTGCCACATCTTCAGCAATAGACCGATTTGCGCCAATCGCCATTGCAATTGCCTCTCCTGCAAAGCGAACGCGCTCTGATGCCAATGCTGGATGCTCAGAGTACTTAAAACCCTCAACTTTAGGCACTGCAATAATTGGTTTTACATTTGGAAAATCACTTGCCTGAAAAACCTGATCTTTATACTCCTCAGGAATTTGTAGGCTCTTAATAATTCCGTGAGCATACGAACTCCTAACAAAAGCAACTTCAATAATCCCCGGTATCTGAATATCAGAAACAAATTGACCCTTGCCATGAAGATGACGAGTATCTTCTTTTCTTAATATTCTCGCCCCTACACCCTTGCCTGGTTTATCCAATTTAACTATCCTTCAAAAGATCATTCATTGACATCTGATACACAGAGGACTTTTCTTTACTCGACGACAACTCTCAGTATTACAAGGATTTTCTATAAAGGCTTCAATCCCATCTCTTTAACCAATTTCCCATACTTTTCAATATCTGAATGACGTAGAGCCTTAAATTCGTCTGGTGATGTCAAATAAACCTCAGCACCAAGGGTTTCAATTTGTTTACGCATTTCAGGGGTATTCATTGCCTCTTTTAAAGCGAGATTGAGTCTATACACAATTTCTTTAGGTACTTTTGCTGGCGCTTCAATTCCCATCCAAAAAGTCATGGTTGCTGAGGGAAATCCTACTTCCTTTGCAGTTTTAACGTCTGGTAATGAGGGCGTTCTTTTTTCAGACATGACGAGTAGTGGTCGAACTAAACCTCCTCGAATAAATCCAATTGTAGATGGTAGCGAATCAAATACCATGGATACTTGCCCAGAAATAACATCTGGAAAAGCCTGTCCTGATGACTTATAGGGCACGTGCACCATATTTAGCCCAGTAGCATTTAATAAAATTTGCCCAGATAAATGACCTGTACTACCAGGACCAGCAGATGCAAAACTTAAATTATTTTTTCCAGCTCCTTTACCATAAGCAACCAAATCTTCAAAAGTCTTTACGGGTAAATTGTTATTAACCACTAATATATTCGGCGTGACAATGATTGTTCCAATGGCGGTAAAGTCATCTTCATTTTGATATGTTAAATCTTTTAATAATACGGGCGCTACAGCAATCATGGGTGGGCTTGTTAATAAGAGAGTGTAACCATCAGCATTGGCTTTAGCCACAACAGCTGCGCCAATTGTGCCTCCTGCTCCACCTCTGTTTTCGACAATAACTGATTGCTTAAGCACATTGCCTAAACTTTGGGCAAGCACTCTACCGATCGTATCGGATACTCCTCCAGTTGCATAAGGCACCACTAATTTAATGGGCTTTGATGGATATTCACTTTGTGCAAGCACATTAAAATTGAAGAAAAATAAGTTGCTAAAAACTACACCAATAACGATTACAGGAAACTTTATAAACTTTTGTAAATTAAACATTTATTTCTCCCATTTATCAAAACAAAATTAATTAAATTGCTGCCATCGCGGTTATTTCAATCAAGCATTTTGGATCATTGAGTTCAACCTTTCCACAACAACGTGTTGGAGTTTCATTCGGTATCACCCAAGCATCCCAAACACTATTCATTGCGGCAAAATCATCCATCGACTTTAACCAAATTTGAGCAGAGATTAAGCGTGACTTATTAGTTCCAGCCTGCTCAAGTAACTGATGAATTTTCTCCAAAACCTGGCGGGTTTGATCTTCTATCGTTGTACTTCTGTCATCAGGCACTTGCCCTGAAATATAAACAATACCATTGTGTATTAATACTTTACTTCGCCTTGCATTTTGATCAATCCTAATAAAATCACTCATCTTTAAATTTCCTTAAGGTTTAATTATTTAAAAATTACTCAATGTAATATCATTTCTATTTATATCAAATTCCGTATGCTCCGCCACCCGCCGTTTCCATTAAAACCAGATCTCCAGGTTGTAATGTTTTTGGTTCGGTAGGATCAACATCAATACCATTAATCACTAAACGTCCCTGTAATCCCCCACCCCCTCCAGCAAGTCCAGACGGAACAGATTTAAGTTGTGTCATTAAAAATGAAGCTGTAACACCTTTAGCTTCTTTTAATAGTTCAAATTCAAAACTAATGCCATCACCACCATTATGTATTCCTCGACCACCACTATTGCGACGTATTTCTCTACGCAATACCCTTATTGGTGCAGAACTTTCCATTACCTCAACCGGTGTGTTTCCTAAATTACCAGGGAATGACATTGCAGAAAAACCTGCTCTACGAGCAGTTGCTCCTTGTCCAGCATTTAAAAAATTAACAACTGCAAACCGCTTGCCTTGCCACTCACCTGACATAGTCATCGAAGAGTTTGGAGACCCTCCTGCCCAAACTTTATCTGGCAATACTTCTGCTAGGGCTTTAAAAACAGCAGCGGGAAGTAGATGTCCAATAGCGCTCCGTCCACCAGATGCAGCAGGATAAGTGGGATTAAATAATGACCCAAGTGGTGCAGAGGAAGTAAATGGCATAAAACAGCCTTCGTTGTTCGGAATATCCGCACACAACAAAGCTTTTAATCCGTATACCGTATAAGCAAATGTATATATTGGTACAACATTCACTGCGCGAGCAATCTGTGGGCTAGACCCAGTGAAGTCAATATGAATACTGTCATCTTGAACATCTAATTGGCACTTAATAATGAGTGGTTCTTCAAATCCATCATGTTGAACGGTGGAGCGATAAATACCATCTGGTATTTTCTTGATCGCATCTCGCATGGCTTTCTCAGAACGCTTTCGTAATTCCGCACCAAGAATTTTTAAATCAACCACCTGTAGTAAATCTTGCAATCGTTGGGACATCATTTTGCAGGCAGATACTTGTGCCCAAATATCTCCCATCCCCTGATCAGGAACACGAATATTTTGAGTAATCATTTCAATCAAGACCTGATTTGGCTCTCCCGCATCAAGCAGCTTCATCATTGGGATCTGAAGGCCCTCTTCATAGATCTCCCGAGAACTATTACTTCGTAATTTTCCGCCAATATCAGGTAGGTGTGAAACAACGGCAGCAAATGCCACTAACTTTCCTTCATGAAAGATAGGTCGAACTGTTGTTACATCATGAATATGTCCAGAACCCTTCCATGGGTCATTCGTTATATAAACATCTCCAGAAACCATTGTTTCGGGCGGGTACTTATCTAAAAAATGTCGGACCGTGGCTGGTAAACAACCGATGAATCCAGGCAAACTCATCGTCGATTGCGCCAAGGAGCGGCCTTCCGCATCAGTTAATACAATCGCAAAATCGTTTCCATCTCGGACTAGAGTAGAAAAACAAGTTCGTACAAAGGCGGCGGACGCCTCATCGACAACACTGATTAATCTCTTCCAGAGGATTTCAAGCTCAATCGAACTTAAATGTTGCGCATGTTGGGTATCTTTAGGGGAGTTCTGTTGATGTACTTGATTCATTTATTCAAACTCCTTAATAAGGATCGAGACTGTTAAATCCGATAGAATCGTGACCTCTGATGCTACAGGTACCACAATCGTAGATTCACGCTCTTCCAAAATTAATGGGCCATGAATGCATTGCCCTGCTTTTAATGAGTAACGGTCATAGACATTTGCCAAGCCATAAGCTTTTTTAAGGGGTAGATAAATACTTCTCGTCTTTAACTCTTGAGTAGCAGCCTGCGTTCGGTCGTCACCCCATTCAAAATGATGACCCACAACTTTTTCACTTCCTGTCAATCGCCATGTGATGATCTGCGGATTGGCATTGGGTACTAATCGACCATACAGTTTTTGATATTGTTCTTCAAATAAATTTAGAATGAGTTTTCCCGTATCAGGACTTAAAGATTGCCAATCAATCGCAATAGATATATCAGCGCCTTGGCCGTAATAACGCATTTCAAGTCCAATTTGCCAATGAATGTTTTTCGCATTGGCCATTTCTAACTCTTTCTCAGCATCAATTTTGAGAGTCGTTAAGGTCTGTTCAATTACTTGCCAATCACATTGGGCAAGTAATTGGGGATTGGACCATGCGCGATCCGCACGCGCTGGGGCCGCTAACATACCCAAACACGAACCTGCACCGGCTGCTATTGGAATCAATACTCTTGGGATACGAAGATTTCTCGCCACTTCAACAGCATGAACGGGACCTGCGCCTCCAGTTGCCACCATGGAAAAATCTCTTGGGTCATAGCCATTTTCCGCAATGTGGATGCGCGCAGCACTTGCCATATTTTCATTGACCATATTGTAAATACCCCAAGCAGCATCCGTCATAGTGACCTCTAATTGATCTGCTAATTGAGTCATTTCAACTTCTGCTTGGTGCGTATTTAATTTCATCTCCCCACCTAAAAAACTATCCGCACTGAGATAACCGAGAATTAAATCTGCGTCAGTCACTGTGATGTTTTTTCCACCTTGGTCATAACATACTGGACCTGGAACAGACCCTGAGGATTCTGGGCCAACATTTAAAAGACCTAATCGGTTGACATAAGCGATCGATCCACCACCTGCACCAATTTCAATCAGTTCTATACTTGGAATTAATATTGGCAAACCTGAACCACGCTTAAATCGCTGTACACGAGCACATTCAAAAAAATGCGCTATAGGAGCTTGTCCGTCTACTGCAACACAGGCTTTTGCTGTTGTTCCACCCATATCAAAAGCTAATACATGTTGTACCCCATTTTGACGAGCCGTATTGAGTGCAGAAAGAACCCCGGCCGCTGGGCCAGACTCTAACAATAAAATAGGTGTTTGTGCAGCAGCTTTGGCTGAAGTGAAACCGCCACTAGACACCATGACTCTTAAAGGCACATCTTTTTGTATTTTCTGAATTCGATCTTCAAGCTCTTCGAGATAAGATGCCACGATAGGTTTTACATAAGCACTAGCTACAACAGTTGAAGTGCGCTCATATTCTTTAATTTCAGAAGCCACTTCAGAAGATAACGAGATTGCAATTCCTGGAAAAGCCTTTTGCAAGAATTTCCCCATTTGTTTTTCATGAACATCGTTCATATACGAATGTAAAAAAGATACTGCAATCGAGTCTACTTGCATCTTTTTTAATTCTGTAGAAACCCTTTCTACTTCTTCCACTGTTAATGAATCAATAACTTGCCCTGAAGCGTTCAATCGCTCCTTTACCTCAATATGACAATCAGAATCTACCAAGGCTTTTGGTAACTCAATATCTAAATCGTAAATATCGTAGCGCCACTCTCGTCCGATTTCGAGAATATCTCCCATGCCGGCAGTTGTGACTAGGGCAGTTTTAGTTCCCTTACGCTCTATTAATGTATTGGTAATTAATGTTGTGCCATGTACTATTTCAGATAATTGAGGCGCATCTGTATTTAATGAATGACCTACTTGCTCTAGTAAATTGAGGATGAGCTTTGAAACAGCTTCCCCAGGATCAGTTGGTGTTGTAGGAGTTTTTCCAACCCAAATAAGGCCATTGGAGGATAAAGTTGCAACGCCATCAGTAAATGTTCCACCAATATCGACTGCAATACGTAATTGATGTGGTGGGATTGAAGATTTTTTCATGGGCTTATGATTGATTTTTAATTTTTGTAAATTAGATAGTTTTTATATATCAATATGCAATGGTAATTAAACGCTCTTCTGTCATTTCACGTGTAGCATAGGCAGGTCCTTCACGACCAAAACCACTATTTTTTACTCCACCAAATGGCATGACATCGGCCCGAGCACTTGAAGCTTCATTAATATGAATGCCACCAAACCTTAATTTTCTAGCAGTCTGAAATGCAGTTGAGAGGTTACTTGTAAATAGACCGACAGCCAAACCAAACGGGCTATCATTAGCGCGCATGACAGCTTCATCGACATCATCAAACTCTAAAATGCTAATTACAGGAGCAAATATCTCCTCACAATAAACACGCATTTCATCTTTTACATTAATTAGAATTGTGGGTTCCATCACATTACCAACACAGGTTCCACCTGTGAGTAGCTGAGCACCTGATGCGATTGCCTCATTGACAAATGTCATCGCTCGCATCGCATGCGCTTGACTGATCATCGGGCCAATCATAGTCGTTGGATCAGCTGGGTCTCCCGCTTTAGCTAATTTTGCAGCAGCTACCAATTTTGGTATAAATGTTGCTGAAATACGGCGGTCTACTAATAATTTTTGTACTGACGTACAAACTTGTCCCGCTTTACGAAAACCAGCATTAATGATTTTAGGGATTGCCATATCAATATCAGCATCATGACAAACAATCGTACTAGCGATACTTCCAAGTTCTAGTTGAAGACCGCGTAACCCAGCTGCTTTTTGAATCTCCAGTCCAACGCGTGTACTTCCCGTAAAAGCATAATAAGCAATTCTTTGGTCTAGTAATAATTGGCGTCCAATTGTTTCACCAGGTCCATTGACCAAGGCCAATAAGGTAGATGGTAAACCTGCATCGATTAATATTTTGAATAGTTCGACAGAGGTTAATGGTGTTATTTCTGAGGGCTTTAAAACTACGGCATTTCCACCTGCCAATGCGGGACCTACTTTATGGGCAACCGTATTGAGTGGTGAATTAAACGGTGTGATTGCGCAAATGACGCCGCGTGGCATTCTTAAAGTGTATCCAATCCGATTTTTCATTCCAGAAGCAACCTCCATTGGTATTAACTCACCATTGAGATGCTTTGCAGCTTCAGCAGATAATTCAAGGGTTTGCACACAACGTCGTACTTCATTCTCAGCGTCGGGCAAGGTAAATCCCGCCTCATTTTTCATCAGTTCCGATAAAATACCGATTCGCTCTTTAGTTAATCGAGAAGCTTGCATGAGAATCTGATAACGCTCATAAGGGCTTAAATGAGAAGTTTCAAAACCTTGTAAAGCTCCGTCAACTGCTTCTGTGACTTGCTCTACAGAGGCAACTGCCATTTGGCCATACTCTTTTTCACTATATTTATCTTTTAATACTTGCACTGATGCACCATCAACCCAGTGACCTTTAATAAGAAGTTGAGACATGTCAGTTCCTCTTATTGGTTTAAAGATAAGGCTTGCATAAATCCTAGGCGTATCTTCACAGGATCACGGTCCGTGGAAGCAACTGGGGTTTTATCGTCAATGCGCGTGGCTATAAAATGCGGGCCATCTTTTGTCAAAGCCTCATCAATCAGTTGCTCAAAGTGTGCCTCATCTTTTGCCCAACAACTTTGAGTGATACCAGAACCCTGTGCAATACTCACTAAATCAACGCACGAGTCAGTCAGTGTTGCTTGCTTTCCAGTAATTTGATACATACCATTATCAAAAATAATCATTGTGAGATTTTTGATAGAAGATCTTGCAACAGTTCCTAATGCTCCCAACTGCATTAAAAGCGATCCGTCCCCTTCTAAAGCAAAGACTCTACGCGCTGGTTGCGCTAAGGCAACACCAAAGGCAATCGGAATAGTCAAACCCATGCTACCTAACATATAAAAATTTTCAGGTCGCTGTCCATTTGCCCAAAGATCAAAATTATTATTACCTATACCACCAATCACTGCTTCTTTAGCATGTAGTTTTGCAACAAGTCTCTTTGTTAAATCAAAACGATTCATAATCAGAGCGTTTTCGCGTAAACCTGATGGTCGAATTAAATTAGTCATATTTAGTTTTGCACCGATCGTTTAGTTAAAAGAGGTGACAAAATCATTGCCGCTGGCGCTTGTGTGGCAAAAGCTTGTTTGATCATATTGTCAACAATAAATTCCACGTCATTTAGTCTTTCAATCGCATAATTCTCAATCCCTAATGTATCCAAAACAGGACGCATCGTTCTACAAACAATTGCTTGACCAACCTGAAACTCCCCTAATGTTCCTCGCTCCGAAATCATCATCAACACTGGGATCTGAAATGGCACAGCCAATGAAGCAAGAACATTGGCTAGAGTGGCAAACCCACTTGTTTGCATGAGGGTAATACCCCGCAATCCAGCCATATAGCTTCCAGTAATAATGCCAATAGCCTCTTCTTCGCGTGCTGGAGCAATGACCGTAAAGTATGGGTCAGCATGCAATACTTTTATTAATGGGGCTAATACTTTATCTGGAACATACGTAATCAGAGATACGTCATTACTCTTCAAAACCCGAAGTACGATTTCATACCAAGTTTCTTGTTGAGATTTAGAAGGGTTATCAGTTGTCATGGAATATTCAAATCATTTCATTTTTTTATACTTGGATTAAGAAGAACTAGCATTAGCCTCAGGAGTTGGCATGACATAGGTTCCTCGTCCAGAAGCAATTAATTTATTTTCTAAGTCATAAACATAAGCTTCACATACAGAGAACTGCTTACCTAATTTAATCACTTTTGCCTTCACAATTAAATCTCCGGGCTTTGCCATACGGTGATAGTCAACCCGTAAATCGATCGTAGGAACAGGCTTTCCTATCGTTTCAAACAACACAAAATCTGCAGCAAAATCAATTAAGGCGGCTAATATTCCCCCTTGGGTTTGCATTAATTTGAGATTGGCTACCCATTCTTCCCGCCAGGTTGCACGAACTTCAATCGTCTCTTTATCAATACTCAATACTTTTAATCCTAACCAACTGAGGTAGGGTCCTCGATCGATGATTTCCTGTACTTGCTCAATACTCATCTTAGCTCCATCATGATTTTTTATTCGCTATAGTTTCTGCAGTATTTTTTTGGCCCGCGGTATACATATCAATTCCTTTTACCTCAAGTGTCTTGCGATCAATCTTGCCAATGGTATTGAGCGGGAGTGCATCTACAAAAAATACTCTGCGAGGATATTGATATGGTGGTGCACTTTTCAATGCATGCGCTTTAATATCTTCTTCTGTGAGTGTGGAGCCTTTATTAAGTACAACAAAGGCCACGGGTAAACGATACTTAATTTCATCAGGAACAGGAACAACGACAGCTTGAGCAATTTCAGGGTGCCGCTCTAGCATCAACTCAACCTCCAGTGGGTAAATATTATGGCCACTAGAAACAAACATATCGTCAGAGCGACCTACGAAAAAATACCAACCAGCTTCATCCTGCCGAAGTATGTCTCCAGTGTTATACCATCCGTCTTGTAATTTTTTTTGCGTTTCTTCTGGATTATTCACATAGCCATTCATCATGCCAGGACTTCTCACATACAAAACTCCTTGCTTGTCATTTTCTCCACCAACAAACTTAAATTCGTTGTCAGCAATTGGCCATCCAATTGAATGTCTTGGACGTATCAACTTACTTTTATGATTTGAGCCAAATAAGGCAGAACTCGCTTCAGTGATGCCGTAAATTTTGACAATTTCAGCTTTCGGGAACTTCAGCGCAACCTGATCTATCAGTACATCGGATGCTGGTGCCCCTCCCAGAGTTGCAAGCCTGACAAAACTATAATCATTACCTTCCAACAACTCTTGTTGCTGCATCATCATGGCAAACATCGTCGGCACACCTGACACTACGGTTGATCGATATTGTGTAATGTACTCAACATATTTTTTAGCATCAAATTTACGCATCAAAATAACTGTAGAGCCGCCAACAAGAACGCACTTAATAGAATTCATGGCGTGCTTATGGTACAAAGGTGCTGCCACAATCATTCGATCATCAGGGCAAAAATTACGGTCGCGCGAAATCGTTTCAGCAACAAAGACATGTGCTCGATGAGACAAACTGACCCCTTTAGGACGACCAGTTGATCCGGACGTATATGCCTGGAAAGCTTCTTGGCTATATGTTGGAGTTATAGCCGTAAATGAACCGTAGTCTTTAAAAGCTTCATATCCGGTTGGGCCAATGTTATCGATTTCAATGAGTTTGATATTTGCGGGACATTTATCCTTTGTAACTGATTCACAAAATATCAGTTTCACATCAGAATTTTTAACCATCCATTCTATGTTGTCTTGGGTTTGTAGAATGTTTAGTAGAACTGGCACGATTCCAGCGCGCATGGATCCATAAAATATTTCTAAAAATTCTGCGCGATTTCCTGACAGGATACCAATCCGAGTCCCTTCTTTTATCCCTAACTTCAATAATCCTTTTGCCACTGCATCACATGAAGCGTGGTAGTCCTTATAGGTGATTTCTCGCTTATTTTCAGGGTTAGTTAAATCAATAATAGCCGGATAAGTTTTATCTCGATACTCTGAAGCTATACAACCTAAATTTTGTATCACTGTACTCATATCTCAATAATCACTTTCCCAAAAACACGTCGCTCTTCTAATAAACGCAAACCATCTGCTGCCTGAGCTAGAGGAAATACTTGATCAATGACTGGTTGTATTTTTTTATCTGCGACAAATTGAAGGCATGCACGAATATCATCTGGCACATATGCTCTAGAGCCTATGATTTCCATCTCTCTAAACCATAAAAAACGAACGTCAACTGTACACAGGTGATCTACTGTTGATCCACAAGTAAGAATCCTGCCATTCACAGCCATGCTTCGTTGAGTTGGTATCCATGTATCTCCGCCCGTAAAATTAATGGCGACATCGACACCTTTTTTACCGGTTGCGGCCCATACCGCTTTGGAAAAATCTGGCTCACTAGAATAGTCAATCACATGATCAGCACCTAGTGCTTTTAATTTTTGACTTTTTTCTTCACTACTTGTGCACGCATAAACTTCACAACCTGCCATCTTTGCAAACTGTAAGCAGGAAACACCAACGCCACCACTTGCCCCAAGGATGAGTACTTTTTCACCTGCCTTTAAACGACCGCGAGTAAATAACATACGGTGAGAAGTTCCATATGCAATTGGTAAAGCGGCCGCTTCAATATCACTTACACCATCTGGAATTTCTATTAGTTGACGTTGATCGACGCAGATAAATTCACATAGGCCGCCGTTTCCGTTCTCCCCTAGTACACCACCTTCAGGAAACCTTGGAAATAAGACAACTCTCTTACCGACCCAATCATTAGAAACTCCGGACCCAACCTCGCGGACTATTCCAACAACATCGCCTCCAGGAATACGGGGCATCTTCGTCGGTAAATCCGGCATGCCATGCAGGACAAATACATCCATATAATTCAGTCCACAGGCTTTGACCTCAACAATGGCAAAATTTTCTTTGACCACTGGCTTTGGCCATTGATCTAACTTCATCTGCTCTACACCACCATGTTGCTGAATCGCAACCACTCTCATCTGATCTGTCATGCTAACCCTTAAATATTGATACTTAGAACACTCACCATATCTTTGTGCTCTTAGTCTAATATTTTGGTTTAATCAGTGCAAATCAATTAATTCGGCCTATTATTCGCTTTTTTTGATAAATAGACTGCTATTTTTTGAGTAATTAACAGATGAAGCTTGAAAAAATCAAATCTAGAAGATGGTTAATTTAACTTACCAATTGTTTCCATCAAAACATCTAGTATTCGCTGGGTATTTGGTGAAAATGAACGCAGATGCCTTGTGATCAGGCATATTTCACGGTTAATCACTGGTTCAGTTAGCTCTGCAAATAAGAACTCCTGCATTGGACCTGCTTTTGCTGCCAATGAGGGTAGGACAGAGATCTTGCCACTCAACCTTAGCATGGCATATAAGGAAGTTGTACTTGAAGCACGATCATGAGGATCTGAGTTTTGCCCAAAAGAAATTTCAGGATAGGTTTCAAGTAAAGCACCAATCCCTGTGTCTGAAGTGAGTCCTATATATGGATGATTCGCCAAATCCGCCCACGTTAAGGGTCGATTGATTTTAGCCAAGATGTGGTCATGCGGCATCACAACCCCAAAGACATCATGAAGTACGGGACGGTAATCTAACTCAGGATAGTTAAGAAGACGACTCGTTAATCCAAAATCAACTTCACCATCCAGTACCGCACGCTCAATTTTTGCCGAACCTGCATCTTGGATTGAAATATTAACGTCTGGGTATTGTTGACGAAATGTAAGTAGGGCTGGAGATAAAATATGCACTGCCATTGACGGTGCCGCAGCAATCCGTATTAAGCCTTGCTGACTTTTTGAAATCGCCTGCAAGTCATTAAGTGCGTTATCAAAATCACGAACGATTTTTTCAGCTACAGGTTGGAACTTGATAGCATCTTCTGTCAACTCAACTCTTCTAGTCGATCGTTCAAAGAGCTTTAATCCAATCTCTTCCTCAAATTGTTGAATAGTCGCAGTTAAGGTAGATTGTGTCTGAAACAGCCTAGCTGAGGCCAAGGTAAATGATCCCGTTTTGGCAACGGCTAAAAAAGAACGCAAATGACGTAGGCTTATTTTTCTGATCATTTTAATGACGGATGCCTTCTTACAAACATTTACCCCCCCACTGGATTGCTACTTGTTTTGTAGTAACTATTTCTTTCATTTAATGCTGAATGGAAACCTGA
>JBAXKF010000044.1:0-16564 GCA_037137465.1 Betaproteobacteria bacterium
GCCGACATTCTGCGTGTAAGGCAGACGCTCTACCATCTGAGCTAAGCACCCTTGAATTCTTTCAAGAAAATCAATTTTCTTTTAAAAACCCACTTGGACAACTACGATATCCAAGAAAGTCTTCTATTATATATCGATTTTTTAGCCAATTCAATCACCTTAATGCTTTAATACTTCTTCGGCCTCTGTTTTCGTAGGAGTTGCCTCTTTAGCAATGGCAACTTCCTCTTCAGCTAAGGCTTTAGGCATTGTTTCTAAGGCCATTTCTAAGACTTTGTCGATCCAACGGACTGGGACTATTTCGATTGAATTTTTAACATTATCAGGAATCTCAGTAAGATCTTTTACATTATCTTCAGGAATCAAAACTGTTTTAATCCCCCCGCGGTGAGCGGCTAGTAATTTTTCTTTCAAACCACCAATGGGTAAAACCTCACCTCGTAAAGTAATCTCACCAGTCATTGCAATATCCGCACGAACAGGAATACCTGTCAATATAGATACTAAGGCCGTCGATATCGCAATACCAGCTGAAGGACCGTCTTTAGGAGTTGCCCCTTCAGGGAAATGGATGTGTACGTCTTTTTTCTCAAATAACTCTTCCCGAATCCCGAGTTGTCTCGAGCGTGACCGAACTACGGATCTTGCTGCTTCAACGGACTCTTTCATCACATCACCAATGGAACCGGTGCGAATGATATTACCCTTACCTGGCATTAAAGCTGCTTCAATTGTCAATAAATCGCCACCAACTTCTGTCCAAGCAAGTCCTGTAACTTGTCCAATTTGGTTTTCCTTATTCGCAAGACCAAAATCATAGCGTTTCACGGATAAGAATTTTTCTAAATTATCTGAATCAACAACAATCGGGGCTTGTTCTTTTTTGAGCAATAATAATTTGACGACTTTACGACAAATCTTACTAATTTCACGCTCTAATGCCCGCACGCCAGCCTCACGAGTGTAGTAACGAATAATGTCCTGAATCGCTGATTCCTTCACTTCGATTTCACCATTCTTTAAGCCATTATTCTTAATCTGCTTAGGTAAGAGATATTTCATCGCAATGTGAGTTTTTTCATCTTCTGTATATCCAGCAAGACGGATGACTTCCATACGATCTAATAAAGGCCCAGGAATATTTAATGAATTCGAAGTTGCCACGAACATCACATCAGATAAATCAAAGTCAACTTCGACATAATGATCCTGGAAGGTATGATTTTGTTCAGGATCCAAGACTTCCAACATCGCACTTGCAGGGTCGCCTCTAAAATCCATCCCCATCTTATCAATCTCATCTAATAAAAACAGAGGATTACGAACCCCTACTTTAGTAAGACTCGATAAAATCTTGCCAGGCATAGAGCCAATATAGGTTCTTCTATGGCCACGAATTTCAGATTCATCACGAACACCACCGAGTGCCATCCGCACGAATTTACGATTGGTGGCACGTGCAATAGATTGCCCCAAAGATGTTTTACCAACACCTGGAGGGCCAACCAAACACAATATTGGGGCCTTTACTTTGTCAACGCGTTGCTGAACCGCAAGATACTCTAAGATACGTTCTTTTACTTTATCCAGACCATAATGATCATCATTTAAGATCGACTCAGCATGGTTTAAATCATTATTGACTTTACTCTTCTTTTTCCAGGGCAGATTGACCAAGGTGTCAATATAATTCCTAACGACTGTTGCCTCTGCTGACATTGGCGACATGAGCTTTAACTTTTTAAGTTCTGACTCCGCTTTCTTGAGGGCTTCTTTTGGCATTTTGGCCAACTTAATTTTTTTCTCTAATTCTTCTAAATCCGCCCCTTCTTCGCCCTCACCTAATTCTTTTTGAATGGCTTTTACTTGCTCATTCAAATAGTATTCGCGCTGGCTTTTTTCCATCTGGCGCTTTACACGCCCCCGAATTCTTTTTTCAACTTGTAAAATATCGATTTCACTTTCAAGCTGTCCAAGAAGGCTTTCTAAGCGCTTAACAACATCACTCATTTCAAGAAGTAATTGCTTTTGATCAAGTTTAATCGGCAAATGCGCACAAATCGTATCGGCTAATCGGCTTGAATCATCAATACCCGTTAGAGAAGCTAATATTTCCTGCGGAATCTTTTTATTGAGTTTGACGTATTGGTCAAATTGGGCAACGATTGCTCTTTTTAATGCCTCAGTCTCAGATTGCTCAGTATGACTAATCGCCTGTGGCGTAGCCTCACAATTAAAATAACCTAAAGAATCCTCAACTTGACTAACATCCGCACGCTGCGTTCCTTCAACGAGGACTTTAACAGTGCCGTCAGGAAGCTTTAGCATTTGTAAAATATTCGCAATACAGCCAACTTGATAAAGGTCTTGAACAGTGGGCTCGTCTTTGGAAGCGGTTTTTTGGGCCACCAAAAGAATACTTTTGCCAGTCTCCATCGCAGCTTCTAGTGCTTTGATTGATTTAGGACGTCCAACAAATAAAGGCATTACCATATGCGGAAACACCACTACATCACGAAGTGGTAGCAGTGGTAACTGAATAGGTTCAGTAGGTAATAAAAGATTGCCGGGCATTTTTATATTCTCCAATCAGGCGAAAGCTATATTTAGGTGTTCTATTGAATATTTAGTGCCAAATTACTCAATTACAAGTCTAGAATACACTTTTTTCATTGAATTTTAGAACTTCTGTCAATTTTATAAGAATTTGTTGGGGGCAAAGAAAAAAAGAGTGCTTAAGCAGCCGATGATGCAGCATGGTGCACCAATGTTGGAGTGCCACCTTCTACGCAATTGGCGTCAATAATAACTTTTTCAATTGTTTTCTGGGATGGGATCTGATACATGACATCTAACAAGATATGTTCCAAAATTGATCTCAATCCTCTTGCACCAGTATTTCTGTCCATAGCCTTTTTGGCAATCGCCTTTAAAGCATCTTCACGAAACTCAAGAGTGACGTTTTCTAAATTAAATAGCGCCTGATATTGTTTGACCAATGCATTTTTAGGCTCTGTCAGAATTTGTATAAATGCAGCCTCGTCTAATTGTGCCAATGTGGCGATGACCGGTAAGCGACCGATTAATTCTGGAATCAAACCAAATTTAATCAAATCCTCTGGTTCAACTTGTTCAATGAGTTCACCAAAGCTTTTCATGTTTTTACTTTGAACCGTGGCATTAAAGCCAATTCCTGCCTTAGAAGACCTTAGATTAATAATCTTTTCTAAGCCATCAAAAGCACCGCCGCAAATAAAGAGGATGTTGGTTGTATCAATTTGTAAAAAATCTTGATTAGGGTGCTTCCGCCCGCCTTGTGGAGGTATCGATGCTATGGTACCTTCAACTAATTTTAATAATGCTTGCTGTACACCTTCTCCAGATACATCTCGCGTAATTGAAGGGTTTTCTGATTTTCTAGAAATCTTATCGATTTCATCGATATAAACAATGCCACGCTGGGCTTTTTCCACATCATAACTACAAGCTTGTAATAGTTTTTGAATGATGTTTTCAACATCTTCCCCTACATATCCAGCCTCAGTTAATGTTGTTGCATCTGCCATCACAAATGGCACATCTAATAATCTAGCTAATGTTTGAGCAAGCAGTGTTTTTCCTGAGCCAGTTGGCCCGATTAACAAGATATTACTTTTTGCTAGCTCAACACCATTAACCATCGCGGTTTTACGTACCGACGTGCTCTCTTTATTTTGGAGCTCTAATGGTTGAAGATTATTTAAGCGCTTGTAGTGGTTGTATACAGCGACTGCTAATGTTTTTTTGGCTTGGGTTTGACCAATCACATACTGGTCTAGGATCGACTTTATATGCTCGGGGGAAGGCAAATCCTCAGCCTGTTTCGCAGATGAGGCTTGCTTGTTTTTGTCGCCACCCTCTGCAATCACCTCATTACATAAGTTCACGCACTCATCGCAGATAAATACTGAGGGGCCGGCAATCATCCTGACAACTTCATCATGTGTCTTGCCACAGAAGGAACAAATTAAAGTTTTATTAGAGCCGTCGCTACTAGTGGTCATGAATTTAACTTATCTGGAGGTGATAACTTTGTCGATTAAACCATATTGGGCTGCTTGATCTCCGGACATGAAGTTATCTCGGTCCGTATCTTTAGCAATCGTTTCAATCGTCTGACCAGTTCTCTCAGCTAAGATTTTATTTAACTGTTCACGCAGATATAAGATTTCTCGAGCTTGAATTTCAATATCAGAAGCTTGTCCGCGTGCGCCGCCTAATGGCTGATGAATCATAATTCTAGAATTAGGCAATGCAAAACGTTTGCCTTTAGCCCCTGCTGCTAATAAAAAAGCACCCATACTTGCAGCCAAACCCATACACAAAGTACTAATATCAGGCTTAATAAAATTCATCGTATCAAAAATTGCCAATCCTGAGGATACTGAACCTCCAGGTGAATTGATATACAAAGAAATGTCTTTGTCCGGATTTTCACTTTCTAAAAACAACATTTGTGCAATGACTAAGTTTGCCGTATGGTCGTTGACCTCACCCACCAAAAACACAACGCGTTCTTTGAGCAGTCGTGAGTAAATATCATAAGCTCTCTCACCTCTTCCAGAGGTTTCAATCACCATTGGAACTAATCCAAGGTTTTTGGGGGTGATGAAAGAATCTTGATCCTGAAAAGACATAAATATTTCCTTATAAAGTAACTTATATATTACTTGATGACGCTTAATTCTTCAAAAGTAACTTTCTTATCAATTACCTTAGCCTTCGACAAGACATAAGCAACTACATTATTTTCCGTCACTAAGGATTCTATATCTCCAAGTCTTTTCGGGTCACTATAGTACCAAAGAGTTACTTGTTGAGGATCTTCGTAACTTGCAGCCTGTTCATCAATCTCGGCTTTAATTTGCTCAGGGCTTGGCTTTAAAGATTCATCTTTTACGAGTTGATTTAATATCAACCCTAACTTGACACGTTGCTCAGCTTGCGGAGCAAACATGCCTGGCGGAATTGGTGCATTTTTGGCATTCGGTACGCCTCTTTGCTCCAAATCTTGTCTAGCCATTTCAATTAATCGCTCTTCTTCTTGGCTGACTAAAAATTTTGGTAACTCTAAAGTAGTGGCATTTGATAATGCATCTAGAGCTTGATTTTTCAATATGGTCTGTTTTCTTCTCTCGATTTCACGCTGGAGATTTTGACGAACTTCATCACGAACTTTATCAACACCACCTTCAGCCACACCGAGACTTAATGCGAATTCGTCATTCATCTCAGGCAAATGTGGCCACTCAACTTTTTTCATGGTAATTTTAAACTCTGCTGTTTTACCAGCAACTTCTTTACCGTGGTAATCCTGCGGAAAATTAAGGGGAAATGTTTTATCCTCACCACTAGCTAAACCTAATGCAGCTGCTTCAAACTCAGGAAGCATCTGACCTTGTCCTAGAATAAAAGTAAAGTCATTGGCTTTACCACCGTCAAATTCAATACCATCAATAGAGCCCACGAAATCAATCGTTACCTGGTCACCATCTTGGGCAGATAAGTTTGAACCACCATCTCCATGGCCAAGATCCTCGCCTCTAGGGTGATAATGCACCCGTTGCTTACGAAGTAAATCAATTGTTTTGTCGATTTCAGCATCATTGACTTCGGTGTCATAACGCGTAATTTCAGATTGACTAAAGTCGCCTACCTTTACCTCTGGGAAAACTTCAAAAAATGCATCAAATATAATTTGATCTGCATCCAACTCGCTTTTAGGCTCTAAACGCGGTTGACCTACTAACTCAATCTTTTGCTCTTGAGCAAATTCAAAGAAACAGTTCGATGCATGATCGAAGGATAATTCGAAGTCAACTTGCTGACCATATTGCTGCTCAATCATTTTGGCCGGAACTTTACCAGGTCTAAAACCTGCCATTTTCATATTCTTACCAAGCTGCTTTAATTTGGCTGCTCTTTTAGGTAGTAACTCGGATTTGGCAAACTCTAAAGATACTTTTCTTTCTAAAGCGCCGATATTTTCAATTTGAAGTGACATATTTATTTAAGGTAGTAAAACAAGTTAATCATTATATGGAAACTAAGCATTTCAGCGTTTGATGCATTGCAATCATATTTGCTTGCATGCCTGAAATGACTTAATCAGCCCTTTTCCTTTTGGTGCGAGGAGGGGGACTCGAACCCCCACACCATTTCTGGCGTCAGGACCTAAACCTGGTGCGTCTACCAATTTCGCCATCCTCGCAACTTCAATTTCTCAAAGTAATCGATTATTTTACATTGACTTGGGCCTAAAGGACATAAATTAGATTTAAGTTCTAATAAATACTAGTTACCAAGGCTTGGATAATCGGTATAGCCCTTTTCGTTACCACCATAAAAGGTCTCTCTGTGATAGGCATTGAGCGGTGCATTTTGAGCAAATCTCTCCACTAAATCAGGATTTGCAATGTAGAGTCTGCCATAGGCAATTGCATCTGCTTCATTATTATTCAAGGTTTCTTCACCAGATTCCCGGGTATAGCCCCCGGCACTGATGAAAACCCCTTTAAAGCTGCTTTTAAATATAGCAGATGTACTTGGTGCATTTTCAAGAACTTTATCATCACCTCCAGCAGAGGTTGATCTTGGCTCAATCACGTGTAAATACCCAAGTTGATGTTGGTTTAACTGTTCTATGACATAGCCAAATAAACCCATAGGCTCATCTTCTGCAATATCTCCAAAAGTACCAAAAGGAGATAACCTAACACCAATCCTTGATGGTTCAAATACCGTTTTCACCTTATCTAAAATCTGATTTAATAATCGCGTCCGATTCTCAAAAGAACCACCGTATTGATCGGTACGGTGATTGGTTTTTGATTGCAAAAACTGATCTAACAAATAGCCATTCGCACTATGAATTTCTATACCATCAAATCCTGCCTCTTTGGCATTTTGAGCCGCTTGATAGAATTGTTGCACGACAAGTTCAATATCCTCTGTAGTCATTTCCCTTGGTGTTTCATAGGGCACAAAAGCCCATGAATTGGTAAATGTCTTGCCATATGGTTTAATCGCTGACGGAGCAATCGGTAAGCCTTCTTTTTCATGGAATGAAGTATGCGATGTTCTTCCTACATGCCATAGTTGCGCAAATATTTTGCCACCCTTGGCATGAACCGCCTCTACGATTTGAGCCCATGCCCTCGTTTGCTCTGGACTATAAATCCCTGGCGTGGCTGGATAGCCCTTACCGAGTGGACCAACTTGGGTTGCCTCCGAAATAATTAATCCAGCACTTGCGCGCTGCGCATAATATGTCTGAGCTAGCGGAGTTGGTACATCATTTTCTACAGCCCTCATCCGCGTAAGTGGGGCCATGATGATTCTGTTTTTTAATTCTAAAGAACCTATTTTTACAGGTTGTAATAATTTGAGATTGCCTGATGCTGACATTGATATTCCTATTTATGAAGTAATACTACTGCTTGAGTTTCAATCGCTTCTGAGTTGCCGAGGTAACCTAAACCTTCATTCGTTTTGGCCTTAATGTTTACTCGGGAGGAATCAATCTTTAAAACTTTTCCTATGTTAGAAATCATACACGGTATATGTTGCGCAAGTTTTGGAGCTTGACAGATTATCGTGGCGTCAATGTTCATGATGCTGTACCCTTTTTTCAACACGAGTTGATAAGCATGTTCAAGTAAAAGTCCACTATCAGCATTTTTGTAAGTAGGATCCGTGTCAGGGAAGTGCTGCCCTATATCCCCTAAACCTGCTGCACCTAATAGGGCATCGGTAATTGCGTGAAACAAAGCATCTGCATCTGAATGCCCCATTAAACCCATCTGAAATGGGATATGAATTCCTCCTAATAGGAGTTTGCGACCTTCTACAAGTCGATGCACATCGTATCCCTGCCCTACTCTTAATGATGACTCATGTTTCATCAATTTCTCCATACTTAATAAATCATGTTGGTAAGTGATTTTAAAATTCTCCATCGAGCCTTGAATTAATAAAGGATTTAATCCTAAACTTTCTATAGCACTTGCTTCATCTGTCACTTCTATACCTTCTTGAATAGCTTTTCTCAGCGCATCTCTTAATTGCCCTAATCGAAACATTTGTGGTGTTTGTGCCCGCCACAGTAGCTCCCTAGACCGGGTACTTACAATATGGGATAGGGATGGGTCTGATATTTTGACCGTATCTGTGATCGGCAAAGCTAATATGCCTCCTACACAGTCTGTTGTTTTTGTTATTACTTCGATTAAGTGCTCTACGTCCTGTTTATGAACCCCTGGTCTTGCTGCGTCATGCACCAATACCCAGTCATTTAAAGGGATGTGATTTTGAATCATCTGCTCTAGGGTATTCAGAACTGTTTGTGATCTCGTCGCTCCACCTGTTTTTAATATTCTGACTTTAGGTGACTGGATGCCTGCGTAAACTTCATCAATGTTCGTTAACCCAAGCCAAATACTCTGTATTTGCAGAATCGAGGAGAAAATATCAATGCTATGTTCAATGACCATTTTTCCGGCAAGCATTTGAAATTGCTTGGGAATATCAGACCCAAAACGCGAGCCAGTGCCCGCGGCAGGGATTAAAACATGGCAGGTTGATGAAGCTATTGGGTCATGCATATAAAACTCTTTCATTAAGTTCAAGCAAATTCATTCATCAATTCTATAATGGTGACAATGTCTGATAACACTGTTGTTGAATCTAACACACACAAACAAATTAAACTCACCCCCCCATTACTCGGGCCTGAGCCAGGGAAGCGTTTTACCTGGAATTATTGTATAGGCTCTAGCGATGCGGGTCTGATTGCCGAACATGCTCTGTTTTATCGTCAGCAATTCTCAGTCATGGTCGTCATTTGTAGCGAACCGACCACCGCCCAACGCCTTTCACAAGAAATACCTCTGTTTAATCAGGATTTACGGGTATGTTTATTACCGGATTGGGAAATCTTGCCCTATGATCAATTTTCGCCGCATCACGATCTTATTTCCGAAAGACTGAAAACACTTCATGAATTGATGACAGGTGCATGCGATATTGTGATTGTGCCCTTAAGTTCAGCTATCACACGTCTTGCCCCACCGGCATTTTTAGCTGCGAATACCTTCTTTTTTAAGCAGGGCTCGAATATGAATGAGACAGCCCTTTTACAACAACTGCAACAAGGTGGTTATGACCCTGTTTCTGCTGTTGTTCGCCCCGGTGAATATAGTATTCGTGGGGGTCTTATCGATTTATATCCGATGGGCTCTGCTTTGCCATTCAGAATTGATTTGTTTGGAGATGTTATTGATCAAATTAAAGTATTTGATCCTGATACGCAACGAAGCCTCTACCCTGTAAAAGAAATTAAACTTTTACCTGGTCACGAATTTCCATTTCATGAACAAGCCAGAAAAGATTTTCGTGGTAAATGGCGTGAAGTCTTTGAAGGCAATCCTGCCAAATGCCCTCTCTATAAAGATGTCGGTTTGGGAATTCCTGGTGCTGGTATTGAATCATATTTACCTTTGTTTTTTCCACAAACGTCTTATCTGTTTGATTATTTCCCGCAATCCGAAAAGCCAGCATGGATATGGGGGATCGGGAACCTTCAAGATGCTTTTAAAACATTTTGGAGTTCGGTTGAAGAAAGATATCAATTTTTATCACATGATTCTGAACATCCCATCTTGCCACCGGAGCAACTTTATCAGAAGGAAGATAGCTTCTTTTCTTATCTCAAGCCCTACCCGAGAGTATTTATAGATACGCCTGAACCTGAAGAAAAAAATCCTTATTTCTTAACACCTCCAGAAATCGGTGTGATTCGCCGCGATAAAGATCCTATCCACCTTTTAAAAAACTATATGCAAAACACAACTAACCGTGTGTTGATTTGTGCTGATAGCCCTGGTAGACGTGAATCAATCAAGCAATTACTGGACGAATCTAATGATCTAGAGAACGCAACGCATATAAACATTGATCAATTCTCTAGCATTCATGAATTCTTCATGAGTGATAAACAACTTGGCATTGTTATCGCCCCTCTTTTTGATGGCTTTATTTCCCACCACCAGCAACTAACTGTCCTGACTGAAACAGAAATTTTTTCCAATTCTTCAGAACAACGAAAAGCAGGAAAAATTTCTAGAAAAGATCAAGCTACTAATGTTGAATATTTAGTAAGGGATCTATCAGAATTAAAAATTGGTGATCCCGTGGTCCACTCTGAGCATGGTATCGGTCGTTATCAAGGTCTATTGATTTTAGATTTGGGGTACGGTGAAGAAGAGTTTTTACACTTAAGATATGCCAATAGTGCAACTTTATATGTCCCAGTCAACCAATTACATTTGATTTCTCGTTATTCTGGGTCAGATCCTGAAAATGCACCATTACATAATTTAGGTTCGGGACAATGGGAAAAAGCGAAAAGAAAAGCAGCTCAACAAATTCGAGATACCGCTGCAGAACTGCTTGATATTTACGCCAAAAGAGCCCTGCGCCATGGCCATTCGTTCGAATTCTCTAGTCATGACTATGATGCCTTTGCTGAAAGCTTTGGTTTTGAAGAAACAGTCGATCAGCAAAATGCCATTCAAGAAGTCATTAAAGACATGACTAGTGGTCAACCCATGGACCGATTAATTTGTGGTGATGTTGGTTTTGGTAAAACTGAAGTTGCCTTACGCGCAAGTTTTGTAGCAGTAATGGGTGGTAAACAAGTTGCTGTATTAGCCCCGACTACATTACTATCTGAGCAACATGCGACCACATGGCAAAATCGCTTTGCTGATTGGCCAGTCAAAATTGTTGAAGTATCAAGATTCAAGTCCGCTAAAGAAATCAAACAGGCCTTAGAGTCCCTTGAAAGTGGCCATGCAGATATTATCATCGGCACTCATAAGCTACTATCCCCTGATATTAAATTTAATCGCCTGGGTCTTGTCATCATCGATGAAGAACATCGATTTGGCGTGCGTCAAAAAGAAACTTTTAAAGCCTTACGAGCTGAGGTTGATGTTCTTACGCTAACGGCTACTCCGATTCCTCGAACATTAGGTATGGCTCTTGAAGGACTTCGAGAGCTATCGGTCATTGCAACCGCTCCGCAAAAACGCTTAGCGATTAAAACCTTCGTGCGTCGTGAGGGTGATAGCGTGATTCGAGAAGCAATTCTGCGAGAACTTAAACGTGGTGGTCAAGTCTACTTCTTACATAATGAAGTTGAAACCATTGAAAATAGAAGACAGTCATTAGAAAAACTTATTCCTGAAGCAAGAATTGGGGTGGCGCACGGTCAAATGCATGAGCGCAACCTTGAACAAGTGATGCATGATTTTGTTGCCAAAAGATGTAATGTTTTATTATGCTCAACCATTATTGAAACAGGGATTGATGTTCCTTCTGCAAATACAATTATTATGCACAGGGCTGATAAATTTGGGCTTGCGCAACTTCACCAGTTGCGGGGTCGTGTCGGTCGATCCCACCATCAAGCCTATGCATATTTGTTGGTTCCTGATCCTGATATATTAAGTAAACAAGCGAAGTTAAGACTAGATGCTATCGTTTCTATGGAGGAACTAGGGTCTGGTTTTTACCTCGCAATGCATGATCTTGAAATCCGAGGCGCTGGCGAGGTATTGGGTGATAAGCAGTCTGGAGATATCCATGAAATTGGGTTTCAGTTGTATACAGATATGCTTAACCGAGCTATTTCTGATCTCAAAAAAGGTAAAGAGCCTGACTTGATGAGCCCTATGCATGCAATTACTGATATCTCTTTGGGATGCCCCGCTCTTCTACCAAATGCATTTTGTCCAGATGTTCATGAGCGCTTATCCATTTATAAACGTTTATCTAGTTCCACCACAAATGAAGCTATAGATGACATCCATGCTGAAATTATTGATCGTTTTGGAGATTTACCAGAATCAACCCAGACATTATTAGATAATCATCGTTTAAGACTACTGATGGAAAAATTGGGCATAAAAAAAATTGAGGCCTCCCCAGAAGCAATTAAGGTTCAATTTATTCCAAGCCCCCCAATTGATTCAATGAAAATTATTCAACTGATTCAAAAAGACCGCTTTACTCAACTTGCAGGACAAGATCGTTTACGGATTTCTCCCAATCCAGCAAATGCATTTGAGACCTTAAATCAAAGAACCGCTTCTTTAAAAAGACTGCTCTCTTACTTATCTTAAAATATGAAAAGACTTCTTCTGCTCCACCTCACAAAAGTTCCCACGGATTTAATCGAGTATGTTTTAAATCATTTGAGTGGCTCTTCTTCTCGAAAAATTACCGACAGAACGGTAGAAATACTTTTTAGCCCACCCCTATCGATTGATCAGAAACAAAATATCCAAGAACAAGCAATGACCTTTAAAACGGATACTATTTTCTTAAAAGACCAGTTTAAGCCTGAACAAATTCGACTATTGGCTTTTGATATGGACTCGACGCTGATCAATATCGAATGTATTGATGAAATAGCGAGGCAATGCGGCAAAGTGGCTGAAGTCAGTGCGATTACTGAAGCAAGTATGCGAGGTGAAATTAAAAACTTTTCACAAAGCTTATTAGCAAGAGTCAAGCTTTTAAAAGGCGTACCGCAATCTGATTTAGATTTTGTCTTTAAGGAAAAACTACAACTCAATCCTGGGGCTAAAGAATTGGTTCAATTTGCCCAAGCCATGGGTTGGAAAACCCTTCTAGTTTCTGGAGGATTTACATTTTTTACCAACAAAATACAAGAATTACTTCAGTTAGATGAAGCGCACTCCAATACTTTAGAAATCATTGATGGGTATTTGACGGGCAATGTCATCGGACCGATTGTTGATGGGGCTGCTAAAGCAGCATTTGTTCTAAGTGCTTGTGAACGCTTAGGGCTCAGCCCCAATGCAGCTCTTGTAATGGGAGACGGGTCTAATGACTTACCCATGATGGAGATTGCTGGTTTGTCGATTGGTTATCAGCCAAAACCCATTGTGCAAGAAAAAGCCGACGGAACTTTTAATTTCGTCGGCTTAGATGGTGTGCTTGATGTATTTCAAGCGCCGTAATTACAAACGCTCAAATATTGCAGCAATACCTTGCCCACCACCAATACACATTGTGACTAGGGCATATTTACCACCCGTTCTATGAAGTTCATAGATGGCTTTCGTGGCAATCACCGCTCCAGATGCACCGATTGGATGTCCAAGGGAAATAGCTCCACCATTAGGGTTCGTTTTTGACATATCTAACTCTAAAACTTTAGCAACTGTCAAAGCCTGCGAAGCGAATGCTTCATTGGATTCAATCACATCCATTTGAGATAAGCTCATGCCAGCTTTTGTCAACGCTAAACGTGTCGCTGGTATTGGGCCTTCACCCATCACTTCATTTGGCACACCAGCAACTGCATAAGAAACTAATCGTGCAATTGGTTTTTGCCCAGCTTTAGCTGCAGCTTGTGCAGATGCTAATACAAAAAATGATGCGCCATCATTAATCGATGAGGCATTACCCGCTGTTACAGTGCCATTCTCTTTTAAGAATACCGGCTTTAACTTACTCAAACTTTCAAATGAAGTTTCTGCTTTAACACCTTCATCTGTATCAACAATAACGTCACCTTTACGTGTTTTAACAGTAACAGGAACAATTTGCTCTTTAAAGTAACCGGCGGCAATGGCTGCAGCGGCTTTTTGGTGGGAGGCTGCGGCAAATGTATCTTGGTCTTCGCGCGTAATATTCCATTTTTTTGCCAAGTTCTCAGCGGTAATACCCATGTGTCCAACACCAAAAGGGTCCATCAATGGTGAAACCATCAAATCAAGGAGTTTAGTATCTCCCATTCTGGCACCTGATCGCATTGCTTGTGAGCCATACAATCCGCGAGACATTACTTCAACGCCACCACCAATTGCATATTCACAATCACCAAGCATAATTTGTTGTGCAGAAGTCACAATGGCCTGAAGCCCGGAACTACACAAGCGATTAACCGCCATTGCTACAGAATCCATGGACAAGCCAGCTTGAATAGAAGCTACTCGTGCGACATATGGATATCTTGTTTCTGTAGGTATACAGTTTCCTACAGTGACATAATTAATAATTGCTGGATCAACCTTTGAGCGATTAACAGCCTCCTTCATTACAGCTCCGGCTAAATCACATGGTTCAATGGAACTCAAAGCACCATTAAAGCTTCCAACCGCAGATCTTACAGCACTTAAAACGACGACTTCTTGCATAATTCCCCCTTAAATGATAATTACCCGAAATGATTTCTTACACGTTATTCAAACATGAAATTATTAAAGATTTACTGCAATTCATATTTAAATTATAGGTTCTAAGGGGCGGCAATCAAATCATGGCCCTGTGTACCAATAATTGTGACTTTAATTAATTCGCCTGTACGATATCGCTTCGATGGTCGATCAGCTGGCGAAATATAGACTAAGCCGTCAATTTCTGGAGCATCTGCAAAGCTTCTGGATACGCCACCTTGAGCATTTACCGAATCAACAATGACCCGCATCTTTTTACCAATACTGCTCATCAATTTCTGTGTAGAAACCTGTTCCGCGGCTTCCATGAACTTGGCTCGTCTTAATTCACGTATCTCAAGGGGAATGGGGTCTGGCAACTCATTTGCCTTTGCTCCCTTTACCGGAGAATATGCAAAACAACCCACTCGATCGAGTTGCGCCTCTTCGATAAAGCTCAACAAATGTGCAAACTCCTCATCAGTCTCCCCCGGAAAACCGGCAATAAAGGTACTTCTGATGACTAAATCAGGGCAGATTTCCCTCCAGTGCTTAATCCTTGTAATCGACTTTTCACCGCCGGCAGGTCTTTTCATGCGTTTTAATACGTCTGGATGGGAATGTTGTAATGGGATATCTAAGTAGGGAACAAGCCCATTGCCATGTTCTGCAAAATCGGCCATTAACGGAATAATATCGTCAACATGGGGGTAAGGATAAACATAATGCAAACGAACCCAAGAGTCATATTGCCTGGCTAAGTTTTTTAATTCTTGAACTAATTCAAATAATCTAGATTTAATCGGTCGACCATTCCAAAATCCCGTTCGATATTGAATATCTACACCATAAGCACTTGTGTCTTGGGACACAACCAATAATTCTTTAACACCAGATTTGAGAAGTGCTTCTGCTTCTCTTAAAACATCATCAATCGAACGCGATACAAGACCGCCCCGCATATCAGGAATAATGCAAAATGTGCAGGTATGGTTGCAGCCTTCTGAGATTTTTAAATACGCGTAGTGCTTTGGCGTTAATTTAATCCCGATGTCTGGGGTTAAATCTATAAATGGATCATGAGGCTTTGGTAGGTTTAGATGAATTGCATCTAATACCTCATTGGTCGCATGCGGTCCAGTAACTGCCAGTACTTTAGGGTGATGTTTGAACACTGTATTCTGTCCATCATCTTCAGTCTTTGCCCCTAAACATCCAGTCACAATGACGCGTCCATTTTCTTGAAGCGCTTCACCAATTGCTTCTAAACTTTCTGCGACAGCAGAATCAATAAACCCGCAAGTGTTCACCACAACAATGTTGGCATCACTATAATTTTTGACAATTTCATAACCCTCAGCACTTAAACGTGTAAGAATTAATTCAGAATCAACCAGTGCTTTTGGGCATCCCAAGGATACGAAACCAACTTTTGACAAAACGTATTCCTCTAAGACTTAAATGGTTTGAATGGAAAGCCTTGCATGATGGGAGGAGTTTGCGATTGCATTTGTTCCCAAAATTGCGCGCCAGCATTCGTAAAAAACTGCATCGGATTCATTACTTCCGTAGATGATCGATTATTGATGAAACTTAACCAAGATTCCGGCGAAGACAATCCACCAATCTTTTGACAATGCAACACGTACTGATTTTGTAAATCAACAAATTGATTCAAGTTTTGCTCCAAAAATGGAGACATCATTCCCTGTAAAGAATTGCCGTAAAAACGAATCATCTGCATTAAACTTTGTGTTGAGAACAAAGGATGCCCTCCAGATTCTTCTTCTAAAATAATTTGCATGAGAATACTACGTGTAATCTCTTCTCCAGACTTCACATCGATGACAACAAATGGCTCTTGAGTCATTACAAGGCCTTTGATATCAAAAAGTGTGATGTATGTACTATGCTTTGTGTCATACAAACGTCGATTAGGATATTTTTTTATAACACGATGCCCCTCAAATTGCGAGGCATTTGGGCTGTCTTGCTCACCTTTCTGTGTTGAATCAACAGAGGCAGGCTTCGCTTTTACAGAAGCCTTTTTAGCGGGTATTTTACGGGTGGGTTTAGTTTGGGGGCTTGCCATAATCAAGAATGAAATACTTTAAACTTCTATAAATTGGTAAGATTGTATTGTAGACTGATTATAAGCAAGGCTATGATTAACTCATATGTAGGCCACCATTCAGAGAAAAGTCTGCACCGGTAGCAAATCCACCATCTTCCGATGATAACCAGGCAACCATAGAAGCAATTTCTTCTGGTGTACC
>JBAXKF010000045.1:0-16108 GCA_037137465.1 Betaproteobacteria bacterium
ATCATGGCAAAACGCCGCCATGTACTCAGGCTCTGATTGCTGCAAAAATTGCCCGAGTGTTTATTGCTATCTCAGATCCTAACCCTCTCGTATCGGGTAAGGGGATTTTAGAATTACAAGCCCATGGTATTGAAGTTCGTTCTGGTTTATTTGAGCTTCAAGCAATGATGCAAAATTTAGGTTTCATGAAACGCATGCGCGATGGATTGCCATGGGTGCGTTTAAAAATCGCTTCAAGTTTGGATGGGGTGAGTGCACTACCGAATGGCCAAAGTCAATGGATTACCAGCGAGACTGCAAGAGCGGATGGTCATCAATGGCGCTCTCAAGCCAATGTTCTTTTAACCGGGATCGGTACTGTTCTAGCTGATAATCCGCAACTGAACGTTCGCGGTGTAAAAATGACACATCAACCGCTTAGGGCTGTGATTGACTCTAGATTAGATATTCCTTTGGATGCACAAATATTACACAATGGGACAACGATCATTTACTGCGCAGAATTAAATACACCTCAAGCGCAGGAAAAAATGGCGGCTTTGAATGATATCGATGTTCAGGTGATTGAAGTGCCGAATTCTTCTGGAAAGGTTGACTTGCCGCGTGTCTTTGCGCATCTGGCATCAGAATATAGTGCGAATGAAGTTCATGTGGAGGCTGGTTACAAACTTAATGGCTCTTTGATTCGTGAAAACTGTGTGGATGAACTTTTAGTTTATTTAGCGCCACAACTTCTTGGTACGGGTGCTGGACTTGCTAACTTGGGCCCGCTTGAGTCACTTTCGGATGGCTATTCCTGGAAATATGTTGATCAACAACTCATTGGTAACGATCTTCGACTCAGACTGATGAAGCAAAATTAGATAGACGGATCTGCAAATCACTGTCCCATCGTGGATAATAGAGGGATGTTTACAGGAATTATCGCCTCCGTTGGCAAGATTACCGAAGTTCATCCTTTTGGAGATGGGTTTCGCGTTCGCATTCATGCCGGAAAACTCGATCTATCTGATGTCATTTTGGGCGATAGTATCGCCATCCAAGGTGCATGTATGACAGTGGTCGAACTCGATCCTGCCAAACATCTTTTTTCTGTTGATATTTCTGCAGAATCTATTTCTAAAACCTGCGGTTTATCAGCACCTGGTCCTGTTAACTTAGAAAAAGCCTTACGCTTTAATGATCGTCTAGGCGGACATTTGGTGAGCGGTCACGTTGACGGCTTAGGTACTGTGGCTCTTTTTTCTGCTGTGAATGAAGACCCAGACGATGCGTCGAGTTCTTGGCATTTAGCGATTGATGTTCCAGCGACGCTAGCTAAGTATCTTGCTTATAAAGGCTCAGTTGTCATTAATGGTACGTCTTTGACGGTCAATCAAGTCAATGACCTTCTACGTAATGGAGATGCATTTACGCGTATTCATATTAATATAATTCCACATACTTTAGAGAACACCACCTTACAATTTTTACAAGCCGGTGATGCTGTCAATCTTGAGGTCGACCTTATCGCTCGGTATCTCGAAAGAATGTTAACTGTCAATACAAGTACGGGTCACACATCATGACAAATGAACTGTCGCAATTTTTAAGTCCTACCACTGACATCATTGCCGATATGCGCGCTGGAAAAATGGTGATTTTGGTAGATGAAGAAGACCGTGAAAACGAAGGTGATCTTGTTATTGCCGCAGAACATGTGAATGCGGATGCCATTAATTTTATGGCACGTTTTGGTCGCGGCTTAATTTGCTTAACGCTGACAAGACAGCACTGTGAACAACTCAAACTACCTTTAATGGTACGTGATAATGGCACGTCCATGGGTACTAACTTTACGGTATCGATTGAAGCTGCTCAAGGTGTTACCACTGGTATTTCCGCTGCAGATCGGGCGCACACAATTCGTACGGCTGTTGCAAGAGATGCTGGCCCACAAAGTATTGTGCAACCTGGCCATATTTTCCCGCTCATGGCGCAACCTGGTGGTGTTTTGGTCAGGTCAGGCCATACAGAGGCTGGCTGTGATTTTGCCGCGCTTGCTGGATGTAGTCCTGCATCAGTCATTTGTGAAATTATGAATGATGACGGCACCATGGCGCGTTTGCCTGATTTAATTACTTTTGCGAAAGAACACCAACTCAAGATTGGTACTATTGTTGATTTAATTAAGTATCGTAGTCAGACCGAAAGTATGGTCAAGCCCATTGGCAAAAGAGTATTTAAAACCGCTTGGGGTGAATTTTTAGGCACGCTATATCAAGATGTGCCCAACCAGCATTTACATCTGGCACTTTCGGTTGGAAAACCTACACCTAATGAAATTACTCTCGTGCGCGTTCACGAACCCACCATATTTTTAGATTTTTTAGATCAAGGTATGCATTTTCATTCATGGCCTTTGGATAAAGCTTTAGAAAAAATTGCGAGTTCTCCTTGTGGTGTTGCGGTTTTACTAAATGTTGATTCTGATAAATCACAAGCACATCATTGGTTTAAAGAGTTTGAATCAAAGACTCCAGAAACAGCTTCCTCACCAGCCATTCGTAAGCATGACTTTCGTTCCTACGGTATCGGCGCACAAATCCTCAAGGATCAGGGCGTTGGCAAAATGCAGCTGATGAATAAAGCAAGCATCTTGTCTGGCTTGGCAGCCTATCAACTGGAAATTGTTGGCTATGTAGAAGCAAAGTAATACTTGTTATATAGTCATATTTTATCGTCCACTTCACCTAAAGGAATTCAAATCATGATTGAAAATCAACCGAATGAAGAGCTAGGACAAATCGATTTTTTAGAACCGAATCTTGAAGGTGCTGAGCTGAGTATTGCGATTGTTCAAGCACGCTTTAACGAAGAACATTGCACAGCTCTTACCCAAAGCTGTATCTCAGAACTTTTACGTCTTGGTGTCACTACAGATGATATTTTGCTCACAACCGTTCCCGGTGCTCTTGAGATCCCTTTGGCATTACAAAAATTAGCCGAGACTGGTGAGTTTGATGCACTCATTGCACTCGGTGCTATTGTTCGGGGTGAGACTTACCATTTTGAACTCGTATCTAATGAATCGGGGGCTGGCATTACACGCGTCAGTCTTGACCTTGGTGTTCCGATTGCTAATGGGATATTAACTGTCGATAACGACGCGCAAGCTTCTGCACGCGTTGTTCAAAAAGGTAAAGACTGTGCAATGGCTGCTGTTGAAATGGCTAATTTTTGCTTAACCATACAGGATGGGGAAGATGCCTCCTAGTCCTTATCTTACTGAGCAGCATAAATTAGTTTCCTCTACGCAGATTAAACGCTCACTGACGCCACGTCGAAGAGCCAGAGAATACGCCCTGCAAGGGATTTATCAATGGTTGATGATTACCAAGTCTGGTGGTTTGCCGGTATCACAAGCAATCGCCAAGCAACTCGCTGAAGATCCAGCTTTTGCTAAAGCGCAGTTTGAATTGTTCGAGTCAGTGTTTGATGGTGTATGTCAGCACGCTGAAGTTTTGCAATCAGAAATAAGCCTGCACCTCGATCGCCCCCTCCAAGAGCTCTCCCCCATTGAACTGGGATGCATGATGATTGGTGCTTTTGAGCTTCAATTTGATTTATCAACACCATATAAAGTTGCTATCAATGAGGCGGTGGAGCTGAGCAAAACATTTGGTGGTACCGATGGCCATAAGTACGTGAATGGCATCCTCGATCAAATCGCACAAAAGGTCCGCGCTCCAGAAATTGCTGCTCAACAATAAATAAAGCCCTCCATAAGAAGGGCTTCATTTGGCTAGAGCTACTACCGATTAAGATTCTTGCTCTTTCACTTCCGCAACTTCTACAGGCTGTATTGGCTGACTGATCACTTCTGGTGATTTTTCAGGCTTCACAGTTATTGCGTTAGGTGGTGGCAGAACTTTATTAAATTGCGCTGAAGAGACTTCCAAAGGAATTTCTTGGATTTGCGTATTCTTCAGAAGCGCTATTAATACCTCACGCTCACGCATCACCTTACCCGCATAACCACCATCACCAACTACAGCACCACCTACGTAATAACGTAATCCGCCTTGTAGGGATCCAGCTTGAGCAATAAAGTACTTCAAAATATATGCTCCAACCCGAATATTGGCTTCTGGCTTAAATGCCGCTGCAGGTCCGCCGTAAGGTACAAACTTGTCTGCGTGGACACGCGTTAAGACTTGCATCAAACCTTGAGCACCCATATTACTTTGGATGTTTGGATTAAAGTTCGATTCAATGGCCATAACCGCCACTAATAACACTGGGTCAAGATCAACTTCTTTAGCTACGACCATGGCGTGGGAGACATACTGGTTGATCGCATTCGGGTCAACTCGGTACTTATTAGCCATATAGTTAGCTACTTTTTGCTGCTCGGCAAGGCTAGACATCAAGCGAGCATCTTGTGCTGCAGGATCTATTTTTCCTGGTATTTGTTTTGCCAAAGGCCCAATTGAAGGAACAGGGGCACGCAATACTTCTGGACTGAGCAGGACATCTTTAGCTTGGCTTGCGTCAAGGTTGCTTTTACCCATAGATACAGGCTTCATTTTAGGAGCTTCATTGTCCATACTTTCGACATTGACATTTGCAAGTTCAAAACTTGGAGATATCGATTTTGCGAGTTCGGCACGAAGTGGCTCATTAACGGCTATCGCAACACCCATGAACACTCCAATGATTGCTGCGGAGTTACCTACTCTTGCCAATGTAGTTTTAAGGCCAGTTTGGTTTTGAGCGCGATACACTTTATAATCTGACTTCTGAGCATAAGTGCTTAGCTTTTTACGAGCGCCACCCAAGAGGTCCAAAGACTTCTTTTGCGTTTGTTCATAAAAGTTAATCAACTTTGTTTTCATCAATTCTTACCTGCTGCTTTGTTTAGGAAAGTTAATCTTAGGGTAGTCTTTATATCTCGTCAAGAATATAGAACTGCTTATTAATATCTAAAAGTTATTAAAAACTCAGTATTATTACTAGGTAATGACTTACTAACCATTATTATTATTGAATTCAACACCGAAAAATGTTAGTAAGCACTAATTTTATTATGTGAAAAACCCTATTTTTTTGGCTTATTTGAGGAAGTTTTTACACTGTGAAACATAAAAATGCTGATTTGCTTGTTTGTTTCAGGAGATTCTCTAGCAGTTCAGTTTTTGTGGTTTTACCATCAGGTAATTTAGAGCCAGTATTTAGTAGAAATCCCTGCATTAAATCTATGTATCTAAAGAAATTAATTGATTAGCCAAGTCTCTTAATGAAATGACATTGATGTCTTCTGCAATTCGATACGACTCTTCTCCAGGGTAGACGACAAACTTTCGACTTGGTTTAACGTTCTCACAAGCTGAATAAAATCCTCGCTCTAGTCTCTTTATCCTTGCAATTCTTCCAGTAAACTGGATGAATTGCAAGGATAAATGGAAGATTACCCCCTAATCTAAGGACTTTGTTTCAACTACAGTCAAACTTGCAGTTTATAGTTACAAGCAAAATATGTGCGTCTTTTATATAACAGTCTCACATTACTCATGTTAAATTAGTGTTTCTAATTATTAATCAAAAGCCTATTCAATAGGCTCCTTTTGGAGATCGTTTTATGAATGCACCAGAGCGTATGGCTTCACCATCTATTCCTTCACAACTGAAAAATCCTGCTTTGTTTCAAGAGCAAAGCTTTATTAACGGTGTCTGGAAATCATCTAAAAGTGGTGAGACTTTTTCAGTCAACAATCCCGCAACCGGTGACATTATTGCCAAAGTAGCTAATATGCAAACACAAGATGCCTTAGCTGCCATCGACGCGGCTCAGGTAGCTTTTGCTTCTTGGAAGAATAAATTAGCAAAAGAGCGTTCTGCCATTATGCGCAAATGGTTCAATCTCATTGAAGCCAATGCGGATGATTTAGCTAAACTCATGACGATTGAACAAGGCAAACCTTTAGCGGAAGCAAAAGGTGAGATTATGTACGGAAATTCATTTATCGAATGGTTTGCAGAAGAAGCTAAACGTGTTGCGGGCGCAGTTCCTTCTACGACATGGTCAGATAAACGTCTCGTAGTCCTCAAGCAACCTATCGGTGTTTGTGTCGCCATTACGCCTTGGAATTTTCCAACTGCAATGATTACCCGTAAGGTAGCACCTGCAATTGCTGCTGGTTGCACTATCGTGATTAAACCTGCTGAACAAACACCTCTTTCAGCGCTAGCCTTGGCAGTTCTTGCTAAAGAAGCTGGTATGCCTGACGGTGTTCTTAATATTATTACTGCCGATGCAGATCGTTCGATTGAAATTGGTAAAACATTGTGCGCCTCTAAGTCTGTTGCACATTTATCCTTTACTGGCTCAACGCCTGTAGGTCGTATCTTGATGGCGCAGTGTGCGCCCACGGTTAAAAAAGTAGCCCTGGAACTTGGTGGTCATGCTCCATTTATCGTTTTTGAAGATGCGGATGTGGACGCTGCAGTTACTGGTGCGATCGCTTCAAAATACCGTAATGCGGGTCAAACGTGTGTTTGTACCAATCGCTTTTATGTCCACGAAAGTTTGCATGATGAATTTGTGGAGAAGCTTGCAAAAGCAGCATCTGCTTTGCCTGTGGGTAATGGATTAGATGCTGGCGTTAACCAAGGACCGTTGATTGATGAGCAGGCGATTGAAAAAGTAGAGCGTCATATTTCTGATGCGGTGGCAAAAGGTGCTTCTATCAAGACAGGTGGTAAGAAACATACTTTGGGCGGACTTTTCTTTGAGCCAACTGTTCTTGCCAATGTTACCAATGACATGCAGATTATGACTGAGGAAACCTTTGGTCCAGTCTCAGCCGTGGTTCCGTTTAAAGATGAGGCTGATGTGATCGCTGCAGCTAATAATACTGAATTTGGCTTGGCTTCTTATTTCTACAGCCGTGATATTGGTCGTATCTGGAGAGTTGCTGAACAACTCGAATACGGCATGGTTGGTATTAATACTGGCCTATTCTCAAACGAAGTTGCGCCTTTTGGTGGTGTAAAACAATCCGGCTTAGGTCGTGAGGGCAGTATTTGGGGAATGGACGAATATATGGAAATGAAATACCTCTGTATCGGTCTTTAATCCTCACACTTAAAAATGTTAACTTAGGCTAACATTTTAATTAAAAAACTAGTATAATGTTATCTATGGGTAACTTTATACTGAGTTTTCATGATTTAGCAAAAGAATTTAAAGCTGAAAGAAAAGCTTTGGGATTCACTCAATCTCAAGTTGCACAAAACGCTGGATTGAGAAGAGAAACCATTATTCAAATTGAAGCAGGGGAAAATGTTCAAGCCTATTCCCTACTCAAAGCAATTTCCGCATTAGGTAAAGCGATTGAAATCGTCGATCGAAGAATTGACTATGACCATTTAAAGGAAATGTTCGATGACTCCTAATCGCATCAAACAACTTCAAGTGATGTCCCCCCAAGGCTTATCGGGCTCAATTGCAAAGGATGCGCGCTTTGTTTTTAACTACTTAACAACAAATCGTGATGCGGAGGTTTCTCTTAGTCTTCCTATCAGGGCAGAAAGTTACGCAAGCGGAGGTTTATTTTCTATCTTTCACATGAATAAGCCAGAAGGCTATTTACTAGAGTTCTTAAAAAATAGGTTTTCTAAGTCCATGTACTTAGATGACATGATGCTACTCAAGTTAACTGGTCAAAATCAAATCGGTAGACTTACTTACATAGATCCTCTTCAAGAAGAAATGACTCCCTTGAAGAATCAAGTGAGTGCCGAAGAACTCATCCAGTCCAATACATCAGAAGATCTGTTCGAATTCCTTGTTGATACTTACTTTAGTTCGGGCATCTCTGGCTTTCAGCCTAAGGTGATTGTTCCTGTGGTTGATAAAAAAACAATCTTAACCACTGAATACATTGTGAAAGCTTCTGGGGAAGATTACCCTCTTCTTGCTCAAAATGAATTCTTGTGTATGGAAGTAGCACGAGTTGCCGGTATTAGCGTCCCTGAGTTTTGGCTGTCTAATGATGGCGGTCTTTTTATCATGAAAAGATTTGACAGAACCCCAAGTGGTGAAAAATATGGTCTCGAAGATATGCTCACCTTAATGGGCAAAGGGATCGACGAAAAATATCATGGTAGCTACGAAAGTATTGCCAAACTGATTGATGCCTATTGCGGCATTCATGCTAATGAAAGTAAAGCGCGATTATTCGAGTATGTAGCCGTCTCTGTTTTACTTCGCAATGGTGATGCTCACCTTAAAAATTTCTCACTACTCTACGATTTACCAAGAGGAAATATTCAACTATCCCCTCTATACGACGTTGTGACAACATCGATTTATACCATCACAAATCCTAAAACTGGTGCTACCAAAGTTGATAATACGATGGCACTGAATTTAAATAAAAGTAAATCTTACCCTCTCCAAGATGCACTTATAGCATTTGGTGAAAATGTCTGTATGGTTCAAAATGCAAAAGAAATGATTGATAAAATTGAAGATGCCAAACGGACGGTTCTTCATGATTGTGCCCACCGCGCAAATGATGATCTTGTTAAAAAACTAAAGCTTGCCTGGTTAGTAAATTAATTTTTTTCTGGCTTTTTCAATAAGGGCTCAAATTGACGAATACTGTCATATTGTGAATGATTTTTAACAGAGATTTTGCCGGTTATTTTGCCGGTTAATAATTGTTAATAAATTCAACAATAACAATCACTTGTATTTAAAAAAACATCATTTATTATCAATTTTTTGCCGGTTAATTTTCCGGATATTACTTTAGTTATTTAATCAAAAAAAACAACAACAGCTTACGAATACACCGAGCTAGAAACTATGATTTTTAAAACTTACAGTATTGGTTTCACGGTTACTTTTATGGAATTATTTTTTATATTAAAAATTACTAACTAGTTGCGAAGTGTTATCAATAGGGATTCAAGCCCTGTAATTGCAGTAAAAGGTTCCGGATCAGTATCCGCTGTAAAACGTGCCGCCAAGAGTTCTGCGCATTGTTTAGCGACTGCCAAATTTTTATTGGTCCTAGCAAATGTTTTGCCTGCACCTTTCTCGTAATCAGGGATATATCTTTGTAAGCGTTGCATTACTTCGTCTCTATGAATTGGCGCCTGAATGTCTTCATAATGGAGTAGTAGCCACAACTCAAAACTTGGCACTGAAGCAACAGCCTGAAAACTGACAGCCTGTTTTGCATCATTTCTAAGCTTGCCATCTAGCGAGTGGGCCAGCCGAAGCGCATCGTAGTAGCTGTCGTGATTATCTCGATCGAAAACTGCAAAGATCTTCTCGAACGCTAGCCTTTGAATATTTTTTTGGCGATCGCCATTTTTAAACAATGTCTGAGCGTACTGTACTACTTGGATAGGCGCAGTTCCTAACTCACTTGGCTGCACTTCCACATTGGCAGTATGCAAACGATGAGCGGCTCTAATCTCACGAAAATAATTCGGCTCAGTCTTGCCTCCTTCAGAAACAATCAGGATCCGATCGTAGCCCGCGCGTCGTCCCTGCTTTCGCTCAAGTTGCCTGAGTTGGCGCTCCTTTGGAGAGTTGTCTCGGGCCATCAGTTTTTCAGCCCAAAAGCATGGTCGAGAAATGGTACACCACCGTACCTGCCAATCAGGTAACCGCGCTCAAGAGCCTCATTCTTACGAGGACTGAATTCTGACAAACTAAGTAATTTCGAAGCTTGATCTAGATCTTTCTCAACGAACCAAACTTGATCACGCCTGAAAAGATCAGGTGCATCTAGTAATGATGTGTCGTGAGTGGTAAAAACTAACTGCGCTCCACCAGTATTAATTTCCGGACGATGAAATAATCGCACCAATTCACGAACAAGTAAGGTATGTAAGCTTGTATCAAGTTCATCAATGACTAAAGTCAATCCTTTGCTAAGGATGTTCATCACTGGCCCTGCGAGAAACAAAAGATTGCGTGTGCCACTTGATTCGTCCATCAAATCAAACACAGCCTTACCATGTTCAGTGATGTGGTGGAAACGCACTTTGTGCTCCTCCATCTCCTCCGTTCGCACTTCAGTTTTTCCAGCCACCAAGTCAAAGTGAACCGCCTGCCCAGGAACTTTCCGGGTTTCCACATCAATGTCAGCGATGCTAATATCGGCGGCAGAAAGAAAGTTACAAATATCCTTACATCCTTGTTCTTGCTTGAGCATCTGAATTGTTGTCTGTGGACTTAATTGGGCTTGCTCGTTGAAGATAACTAATCGATTCAAAAACCAATCAAATACAGGACGCAAAGCATCACTGTTTAGTTGAACAGCCATTGAGAGGAACAGTGCGTTCGGACGAGTGGCACCTTCCCAGAGATTTTTTGGACCTTTGAGGCCTGGACCAAATTCATAGACGTCCTTACCAGCTTCAATGTCATAGTGGCGCGTAAACCACCTCTGAGGTTTGAACGCTTTATAAACGAGTAGATGCTCACTGACGATGCGCAGTGCAGTCATGGCAAAGCCATATTGATAACGTACTCCATCTATCAAGAACGTGACCTCAAACTCACTAGACCGACTGGTGGAGTCAGCATCTAATCGAAATGGTTGCACAGCAAATGTCTGACCAGGCTGCATTGCAGTCGCTGACTCGATTACAACACTGCGCATATATTGCAAAGCTTTAATGAGATTCGACTTACCACTCGCGTTGGCGCCATAGACTACAGCACTTCGCAGCAGGGTGGGTGCGGCTGTAATACCTGTAGGCTGAGTGTGGGAGTCTTGCAAAGTCTTGTCCTTGGAGGCCACAAGACTCAGTACCTGCTCTTCACGCAGGCTACGAAAGTTCTTGACACGGAACTCAATTAGCATTATTTACCCTCATTAATTAATAATATATGTATATTATGCATTAAAATAGTAAAATATTGATTTATTTTCTACCTATTAGAATTTTAAACAACACATCTCGAAGTGACATTAAATTCTAAAAAGCGAAAAAACCTAGTTCTTTTTAACAAACACCAAATCCCATACACCGTGACCGAGCTTTAATCCTCGGTTTTCAAATTTAGTGATTGGGCGATAACTAGGTCTTTGTGTGTATCCCAAGACGACTGTTCCATCGACCAGGGTTTCATGACTTGTTGCAGTATTTTGTAATTGCGACTCCCCACTTAATACCGCCAACATTTGCTGAGCATATTCCTCCCAATCAGTAGCTAAATGAATATATGCTCCCGTTTTTAGTTTTTTACACAACTTAAAAATAAACTCACTCTGAACTAATCGTCTTTTATTGTGCTTTTTTTTGTGCCAAGGATCTGGGAAAAAGATATGTACACCGTCTAATACGCCATCGGCAATCATATTCTCAAGGACATCTACTGCATCATGACGAATGATGCGAATGTTTTCTATTTTTTCTTCACCAATTTTTTTGAGTAGTGCACCAACACCTGGTTCATGAACCTCGAGTGCCAAGAAGTCATCACCATTTCTCAGTTTGGCAATATGCGCTGTTGTTTCTCCCATACCAAATCCAATCTCTAGGATTTTTGGACGAGTAATCTCTGATCTTGAAAATACACTTTCCCAGCGCAAGAGTTCTGGCGTGTACGGAATCAGATATTTGGGGCCTTGTTCATCAATAGCACGTTGTTGACCCTGCGTCGTGCGTCCCGCACGCATCACAAACGATTTGATGCGTCGCGGGCTATGGTTTTTTTCTTCTGCAGAGTCTTCAATGGGATCAAGCATCACTATTTTTATGCACCCCAGTTAATCCATCCAAGAACTGAGGTCAAAATGACCATTACACCAAAAGCAATTCTGTAATACGCAAATGGCTTGAAATTATGATGGCTCACATAGCCTATCAGCCATTTAACGCAAAAAAAGGCGGAGATAAATGAGGCTATAAAACCCACTGCGAGGACAGGGCCAAAACCTGCAAGATCTAAAAGGCTTGTGTCATGGCGGAGTTTAAAGAGCTCATACACGGTAGCTCCAGCAATAACAGGTATGGCTAAGAAAAACGAAAACTCTGTCGCTACCTGGCGAGGAAGCCCAAATAACATCCCACCAATAATTGTCGCGCCTGATCGTGATGTACCTGGAATGAGAGCGGCACATTGCGCAAGGCCTACTTTAATCGCATCTTTCATACTTAAATCTTCTATATGCTCGATGCTCGACAGTACAACTTTACGACTACTGTGTTTTGCTTTCTCTAAATGCTCAGCCCACAGGATAATGAATCCACCCACAATAAAAGCAGTGGCTACTGGGATGGGTGAAAATAAATGCGCTTTAATATATTTGCCAAGTAAAAGAGCTAAAACAATCGCTGGAATAGAAGCCACGATGACATTCATCGCAAAGCGATTAGAGAGTGGTCGCCTGCCTAGCCCCGCAATCACATCAATTATTTTTTTACGAAACTCCCAACATACCGCCAAAATTGCGCCTAATTGGATGATGACTTCAAAAGCCTTGCCTCTCTCATCATTAAATTGTAAGAGATGCCCTGCGAGGATTAAATGCCCTGTACTTGAAATGGGCAAGAACTCTGTTAAACCTTCTACCACTCCTAATATCACTGCTTTGATGAGTAATGCAATATCCATATAAATTCCAGTATTGAAAGTATTTCTATTTTATTCGTAACGTAAAGCATCAATTGGTTGCATCTGTGCCGCTTTTTTTGCTGGGTAATAGCCAAAGAAAATCCCAATTGCTGCAGAAAACCCAACCGCAAAAATAATGGATAAGGGACTTAAGCTAATACCCCAATTGGCAATATAGGCCACTAACCAAGAGATAAATATCCCAAGCAGAACACCAATTGCACCGCCAAGGGTTGCAAGGGTCATCGCTTCAACTAAAAATTGCATCATGATATCGCGACCCCTTGCCCCAACCGCTAACCGCAATCCAATCTCTCGGGTGCGCTCAGTAACTGAAACTAACATGATGTTCATAATGCCAATACCACCAACCAATAAACTGACAGAAGCAACTGCGGCAAGTAACATCGACATCACTTTACTCGCAGCTTCTTGTGTTTTAAGTATTTCTGTTAAGTTTCGAACCTGAAAATCATTTTCCATACCAGTCTGTATGCGATGACGCTGCCTGAGTAGGTCGGTAATCCGTTGCTCTACTTCCTGCGTATCCGCACCATCTTGCGCTTTAATCATGATGGTTCCAACACGGGCGATTCGACCTCTTGGCTCGCCAAATAGGCGATTGCGACCTGTTGTCAGCGGTACAAAAATGACATCATCTTGATCTTGTCCTTGGGAACTTTGTCCTTTAGATTCCATGAGGCCAATAATTTCAAACGGAATCCCTCTAATACGAACGACTTGACCTACAGGATTGTCTTCACCAAATAATTGACTCGATACGGTTTTTCCTAAAATAGCTACTTTGCCAAAGCGTGTGATTTCGCCTTGATCAAAAAAACGACCCTCAGCAAGATTCCATTCGCGTACATCAAAATAATCGTTATAAACACCATTAATATTAGTTGCCCAATTGGTATTTCCAAAAACAACTTGTGCATTACTGCGCGTCAGTGGCGCAGCAAATGCTACATCAGGTATTTCAGTTGTAATCGCCCGCGCATCTTGTTCCGTTAGGGTTTGTGCGTTGCCAGCTCCGAGCCTAGCTCCTGACTGAATAATTGAGCCTGGAACAACAATTAATAAATTAGATCCTAAACTCGCAATTTGTTCTTGAAGCCGTTGTTGTGCTCCACCACCAATCGCAATCATAGCGATCACTGCGGCAACGCCAATCACAATGCCGAGCATCGTCAAGATGGAACGCATTTTATTGACGCGCAGTGCTCGCATTGCAATCGACAGATTCATGATTGAGGCTATTTTCATGATGGGTCCATTGCAATTTCTGTTTTACCTGCGCGTTGATCATTAATATGAATATCAATGATCTTGCCATCTTTAAATGTCACCACTCGATTGGCATAAGCGGCAACATCAGGCTCATGTGTCACTACCACGACGGTCATACCTTCATGATTGAGTCGACGAAGTAAATGCATGATATCAACCGTCATCTTCGAGTCTAGTGCCCCTGTGGGCTCGTCTGCCAAGATGAGTGCTGGATCATTGACCAGCGCACGCGCAATTGCCACCCGCTGTTGTTGTCCGCCCGATAGTTCGGCAGGGGTATGACTCAGTCGATCACCTAGCCCTACTTGTTCGAGTCGGTGTTTGGCATGCGCCAACTGCTCTTGTTTTGTTAAGGACGCTAAGGGGCCTTCTCGTGCATACAAGAGAGGCATTGCAACATTCTCTAGAGCTGAGGTGCGTGCCAATAAATTAAATTGTTGAAACACAAATCCAATGCGGCGATTACGCACATCGGCTAATGCATCAACACTGAGCTCACTGACCTGCTGTCCAGCGAGTTCATACACACCACTCGTGGGTTGATCTAAACAACCAATCATATTCATGAAAGTGGATTTACCAGAACCAGAAGCGCCAATAATGGCAACAAAATCCCCCTGCTCAATATCCAAACTCACGCCGTCAAGTGCCCGAACTTCGAGATCACCCTGACCATACGATTTAATGAGTTCTTGTGTAGAAATAAGCGCCATTGAACTATTGACCCAAAATAATCTGTTGTTGACGCTCTAAACATTGTTTTACTTTCGCAATCAATTGATCGCCGCCACCATATCCTTGAAGGTTTTTGATTAATTGCGCAGGAATCATTTTTTGAAGATGTTGGATCACATGCTGAGCTTGCGCATCACCAATACCTAACAAGGGTGCAATCTCAAGGGCATAACTCATCTTCGAGTGATGTTTGCCTGGCATGATGGCTAATTCTTGATAACCCAAATTGGTCATTTGCATCACCATATCAAATGCTGGGCTCAATCGGTATTGCCCCTGATCCACATGTAATACACCATGATTTTTGACGTGATCATCCGTGTTATCAATGATTAAATTAAATACTAAACGGAGAAATAATTGCTCTAAATCTTTCGCGGGTTGCATGGAAATTCTACGGAGAATATTGGCAAACTCAACATAACTACCCTCATGACTTTCATAAGAAACATTCATTAATGCCGAGGCTGATAAATAATGTTTTTTTGTTTCCTGCCCAATCAGTCCTTGACGATCAAAACGAGCGACTAACAGTGCATGACCTCTTCCCACAGGGAGCAATACGGATGGTGGGACTTCAATACCACATTGCTGCGCTAGATCAAGGATGCATTTTTCTAAAAGCTCTACATCATGATCATCTCCTAATGCAGGAAATTTAGCCAAATATCTTTGTTGCTCGTGCACGATAGTTGTTTTAGGTCTTGCGCCTCCGAGTGACCCACCATGCTGTAACAAACGTCGCATCTCGGGTGAAACCTCCATCAAAAGTTCTAACTGTCTTGTCGCTTTTGAAATATCCTCAATCAAAAATTTACCGTGATTGATTTTTGGCACAACGATGGGTAGCGTTTGAGAAAACATCAAAGCACCAACACGATCTTCATTAGTAATACAGAGCGTCTCAATATCCGATAGTTTTTTTTCAAATTGAGTCGCTAAAACTTTTCTGCCCCAAGAGTCTGGTAATGAATCATGAAATGTAAGTGGCAATGCACCACCATCCCTCAATCGTCTCTCTGGAATTTGGAAGGGTTCTTTTCTTAAGGGAAAAATTTCCGGATGAATTGCAATGGCACTTTCATACTGCAGATAATGATTGCCGTACACAAACTCCCCTGACTCGACCATTCCTTGCCGCTCGATTTTGAGCAAACCAACTGGCAGGGCCTCGGGCGTGCCGATATCAAAACCCACGAAAATGTTCTGTTCAGAAATCACGCTCGGCCTCACTAATTAATCGACCTTGTCCCATATTTTTGCGGGTGCGAACACGCTGGACAGTAACTGCTTCGATTGGTATCGGTGCGACCATGTTCAGTGTATCGATTTGACCAAACAACCATAATGCACTGGCCATCACACCAAGGCTAGCTGATGGTTTGCCCATTTCAATGGATCGATAGGTATTTTGCGAACAATACAGTCGTTCTGCCATTTGCTTAATTGTCC
>JBAXKF010000046.1:0-15913 GCA_037137465.1 Betaproteobacteria bacterium
CTTTACTGAGCTTACTTTACTGAGCTTACTTTGCTAAGCAACTACGCTCAGATTGTATTAATCAACTTTGATTTGTGCTTTTGCTACGACTTCTTTCCAAACAACCTGTTGTTGTGCAATCAATGCAGCAAAATCCGATGAAGGACCTCCTCCTATCACTGCATCTTCACTCGCAAATCGCTCTGCGATGGCTGGAGAATGTAATGCTTTATAGGTTTCTTCCTGTAGTTTTTTGATGATAGGCTCCGGAGTTTGCGCAGGCGCCATAATTCCGTACCACTGTACAGATTCAAATCCTTTATATCCTGACTCTGCCACAGTTGGCAATTGCGGTAAAGATGGCAATCGTTGAGGAGTACCTGTTGCTATTGCCCTTAATTTTCCAGTACGTATATATTGAAGTAAGGCAGGTGTTCCTGCTGAGAATACCTGAATTCTATTGGCCAATAAGTCTGTAAGCGCCGGCCCTGTCCCTTTGTATGGGATATGCAACATTTCCATACCAGTAGCTAATTTAAGGTACTCCATAGCAAGATGGCCCGCACTTGCATTTCCTGCAGATCCATAATTGAGTTTACCTGGATTGTTTTTAGTGTAAGCCACTAACTCTTTCAAAGTTTTCACTGGTAAATCTGGATGAACTACAAATAGACTTGGAACCTTGGCAAGTAAAGTAACCGGCGCAAAATCTCGATTAACATCATAGCCAGGGTTTGAAAATATATAAGGATTAACAGCCATGGATCCAACATGACCCAGAATAATGGTATGTCCATCAGGCGCAGATTTAGCAACCTCTAACATTGCTGGTACACCACCCCCACCTGCTTTATTTTCGATCATGACTGGATAAGGGAGTAATTTCGATAACTCTTGGGCGGTGAGGCGTGCCACGATATCAGAAGTTCCACCTGGCACAAAAGGAACAATAAAACGAATCGGTTTTTGCGGCCATGCTGTTTGTGCAAAAGCAGTAGACATGTCTTTGAAAGATGTCGCTAATAGTGAACTTTTTAATATGGTACGGCGTAGATTATTCATTATTTTAGCTAAGTGGATTAAACAATGCCACGATAAGATCCGCCATCTACTTGAATATTCTGACCGGAGATAAATGAGGCCTGCTTGCTACATAAATATGCACAGATATCACCGAACTCTTCTGTTGTACCAAAACGCTTGGCTGCAATAGTTAATTCAATATTTTTTCTTGCTTGAGCAAAGGTAATGTTATCAATTTTGGCTTGTCGTTCTGTCATTTGAATTTGCCTTCCTGTGTCAATCCGCTCAGGCAAAAGATTGTTAATCGTGACATTATCCTGCGCCACATCCCTAGATATAGCCTTACATACTGCGGTCAAAGCAGTCCTCGCGGCAGTTGATAATCCTTGATGCGCTAGGGGCGACTTCACCATCGCAGAAGTAATATTGATGATTCGACCAAATCGACGTTGGCGCATCCCTGGTAAAACCCCTCGAATCATTAAAACAGGCCCAAGCATGTTGGCATCAAAGGCTTCAATATATTCATCTCTTCCCCAATCCTGAAAATTACCAGGTTTAGGACCCTCGTTATTGGTCACTAATATATCGGCCTCTGGGCATGACTGTAATAATGATGCTCGCCCATCTTCAGTGCGAATATCAGCAGCTACACCCTGAATACGTACCCCCGTTAACTGAAAAATTTCCTCAATAGCCAAATCAATGTTCGATTGATTTCTACCATTAATGGTGACTAAAACACCTTCTTTTGTTAATGACAAGGCGCACGCTTTCCCAAGCCCCTTTGAGGATGCACAAATAATTGCTTTTTTACCTTTGATACCTAAATCCATAAGGCTATTCCTGATTGATAATTCATCATTTATTCATCTTTAAATGGACTTGTAATCACTAAAAAAACCATACTTTCTAAACCTGTGTTGTGGAGTTCATGGACTACACCAGGCGGAATATACGCAACATCATGTGCACGCATGATATGTTTTTTATCGTCAAGGATCAATATCCCCTCTCCACTTAAAAAGTGATAGATCTGCTCTTGTACTTTATGGACATGGCTTTCGACATATGCACCTGGTTGATAAGTAGAAATTCTGTAATCAAAGATTTTGCTATCGGTTGTATTGGGTGAGACGATCTCTTTTGATAAAGCACGGTCAAAATGCCCTGGATATTGTATCCAAGGAAGTTCGGCAAGATTTCGGATAACTGCTTGACGTTTTTTAGTTTTGTTTTTCATTGTGTATTTATCGAGTTAAGGTTTCCATGGTTTACCAAATACAGGCTCTCTATATGGAATCGGCGGCAATTGCCAAGTTCCCGTAGACGGTGGTTTAATTTCTGCACTGACGTGCACATCAATTACGGTTGGACGCTTATTTTGTATCGCCTGGGCTAATACACCTTTAAAGTCTTCACTTCTTGTTACTGTATAGCCGTCAGCACCACAAGCTTTTGCCCACATCGCAAAATCAGGGTTATAGCGATCGCCACCAGGTCCTTGAGTACCTTTATAAAAAGCAGTTCCGATTTCTCGACCTTCAAACATTCCTATTTGAATATCTCGAATCGCTGACCAAGCGAAGTTATTCCAAACGACCCAAATACATGGCAAGTTATATTCAACTGCCGTTGCTACAACATGGGGCGCCATCATAAAACCCCCATCACCCACCACGGCTATACAGGTTCTTTCAGGAGCTGCTAGTTGCGCGCCTAATACGCCACATACTCCAAATCCCATTGAAGAATAACCCCAGCTATTGAGCATACTTTGTGGCCTTTTAGGCTTCCAAAATTGCATGAACCAATTATGATGTACACCTGAATCAAGTAGCAAAATCAAATCATCTGGTACAACATCATTCATGCTCGCAACAATATATTCTGGACGAATCGGTGTCTCAATTTTAGAAAAATTGGGGTTGATAAACTGATTCCACTCTTCTTGCCACGTTGCAATCTCTTGATGCCATGCAGTATAGGTATCACGTTTGATACTCGATTCTTGTTCTAAGAACCCAATTAGTTGTCTAGTGAATACTTTTGCATCAGCGATCAGACCTAATGTTGGCGGGTAGTTGCGACCGAGTTCTGCTGGATCTATATCCACTTGTATTAATTTTGTTGACGGAAAGTTCCATGAGTAACCTGGATACCAAGATGATGATGATCGATCATCAAAACGCGTTCCTATACAGATGACTAAGTCAGCATGCCTTCCTGCCTGATTGGCTGGGAATGCACCATTTCTACCGATAAATCCTAAGGTTAGTGGATCATCCATCGGTACACATCCCATGCCATTCGGAGAGGTAATGACTGGGATACCAAAATGTTGAGATAACTCAGTCAACTCAGGGCTGGCCTCAGCAAGGCTTACTCCTTGACCAATAAATAACACGGGCCTTTGGGACGATTTAATTAGCTCTACCGCCCTCAGTACATCTTGCGTATTCGCGCCTGGTCGATGTTCCCCTAAGCGGTGTCCGGGAGCTTCTAATTCAACATCATCAGATTCTTGAAAAACGTTATAAGGGACATCAATATTGACTGGCCCAGGACGTCCCGTGAGCATCGTATCAAATGATTGACGCATCGCTAAAGGCAACATATCAACACGCGATGGTTGAAAAGTTCTCTTTACCACCGGACGCAACACCTGGGCAAAATCTGCTTGATTGTGTGCATATAACTCTTGAAAAGGTGCACGATTTGCTTGCGAGGTTGGCACATTGGCAGTAATGGCTAAAAAGGCTGAAGAGTCAGATAAGGCTGTGGCTAATGACATCACGAGATTCGCTGAGCCAGGCCCAGTCGATGTAAGTGTTGCAACAGGCTGATGTTTAACCCGAAAATAAGCATCAGCCATGTGACCCGCACATTGTTCGTGCCGTGGGGATATTAAGGTAATCTTATCTTGTAAATGATAGAGCGCATCTAAAATACCGACGTTTCCATGACCACATATACCAAAAATATAGGGCACTTTTTGTTTAACCAAATACTCCGCAATTACTTCTCCACCATTCATTTTTGGCATATTGTCTCCTTACTATTTTTTATATCCATAAGAATAACTGATTCTTGATTCAAGATCCTTATTTTATTAAGTTCTCTTGCAAAATTTTATGTTAATCTATAAAGAAAAAAGGAGACAACAATGACTCAAGCTACGCTACGTCGTGCCATTTTATTTATCCTATTCGTATTCTCAAGCTCTTGGCTTGTTCATGCCAACGACTTTCCTTTAAAACCAATTAAAATCATCGTTCCCTTTGCTCCAGGTGGTGCGAATGATGTCGTTATGCGCTTACTAGCCCCTACACTTTCGGAAGAGTTGGGACAAAGTGTCATTGTTGAAAATCGGCCTGGCGGTGGGGCAACTATTGGCATGGATGTAGTAGCAAAATCTAAACCAGATGGCTACACACTCGGAGTTGCTAATACTTCTTTTGGTGCGAATCCTTTTGTTATGAGCAAAATGCCTTTTGATACGCAAAAAGATTTCTCACCTATTACCTTAGTCGGTAAAGTTCCTTTGGTTGTGGTTGTTAATCCTAGTTTTCCTGTCCGCACAATTAAAGAACTCATTGACTACGCCAAAAAAAATCCTGAGATGATCAATTATGGTTCTGCAGGCAATGCTAGTGCCCCACATCTTGCTGGAGCTTTATTCGAATATATGACCGGTGTAAAAATGACACACATTCCTTACAAAAGTGGTGGTGAAGCTACTGCTGCTTTATTAGGCAATATCACCCAACTTCAATTTGCAGCGGTTCCTTCCGCTATTCAACAAATCCGTGTAGGGCGCTTAATTCCAATTGCAATAACTACATTGGATCGTGATGAGAGCTTACCGGAAGTATCAACAGTTGATCAATCCGGAGTAAAAGATTTTGATATGGCCGATTGGATTGGTATTGTCGCGCCGGCTGGTACACCCGAACCCGTTGTTAAAAGACTAAATGAGGCTTTCGTGAAGGCTTTATCAAAGCCAGAAAATAAAGCTGCTCTGTCTAAGGCGGGCGCACGCCCCATCGGCAGTTCTGTTGAGGAACTTAAAAGCTTAATTAATAAAGAATTAAACACTTGGCAAAAAGTAGTCAAAGCCGCCAACATTAAAATTAACTAAATAAAGGGAAATACTAATGATTCACCGCATTGGAATGCTTTTACCAGCCACAAATATTGCCGTTGAAATTGAACTCAATCGTGCGCTTCCTAAAAATTATCAATTATTTATTTCTCGGGTGAAAGTAAGTTCTGTAGATGAAATTGGCTGGAAAGAGCAAGATGCGGACATGGATTACCAAACAGAATTACTTGGAACCCTCAAGCCTGAACTGATCATTGTGTTGCAAACAGCAGCTAGTTTTTATGGTCCAGCAAATTATGACGCCGACATCGTCAAGCGAATTAGTAAAATCTCTGGCACTCCAGCTGTAACAACCGCGCACTCTATTGGTAGAATCTTAAATTCTATCGGAGCCAAAAAAGTTGCCATGCTCTCGCCTTACAACAGTAATTTAGCCGTAAAAGCTAAAGAGTTTTATAAAACGATACATTCTGTAGATGTTGAGTCAGTTGATTTTTTTAACATGACTGATGTGAAAAAAATTATTGAACTTGGGCCTGAGCCAGCAGAAAGAGCGATTGAAAAACTAGCCGCCACCAAACCAGATGCAATTATTCTCGCTGGAGGTGCCTATCAAATCATGGATCATATCGATGCATGGGAGAAAAAATATAACTGCACCATTATTTCCACAAATCAAGCCGCCATTTGGGCATCAATACAGGCGTGTAATGGCAATGAAAAGATTATGGGATGCGGGAAAATATTAGAATTAATGCCTAAGGGCTAAGCCCATTAAACTTGAATTCAATCCGTAAAACCCCTCTCACAAAGGGAGTTTTACAGGCAGACCAGTAGCAACTGCTTTTTCAATCGCCAACGTCGTTTCTAAATTCATGCGCGCTTGTGCTGGCGTACAGTGCATCGTTGCCTGCCCTGTCACCAATTGATCTAACCACGAGCGCGTTTCATTACCAAGGGGTCCCCAAAAATCTCCACAGGCCCAGTCGCCAGCAGTATTACTTCCCAAAAATGCCATATTGACTGCATGATCTGGAACATACGCGTGAGGAATCCCTCGATCTGAATAGAGAATATGATCCATATGATCATCATCAATAATCATCGTTCCCTCTAAACCTAATAGTTCGAGACGGTCAGACTGCCCAAGCGTTGGATATTTAGCAGGTAGTGCGTAACTAATACCTAAATTAATCACAGCTCCATCTGAAAAAGTAATAATCGCCCAGGTGACATCATCCGCTCCATAGCCTGCTTCTTTAAACACACCAGCTTGACCTCTAGCAATAATTTCGACCGGATGGCATTGATCTTCTAATAACCAGCACATGAGATCGACGTAATACGTTAATACATCAACTACCGGTGTTGCATGAGGATCTCTTTTTAAAATAGAAAATGCTTGTGCGCGTGAGTTGTAAACACGTGCATGACCGCCAACAATCTTACCAAGACGTTGATGCAGCATTTGTTCTTTGGCACGCAGATAACATTCTTTAAATCTTCTGCTATAACCAATATTCAAGTGACCATTCGTTGCTTTTAATACTTTTAAAATTTTATCCGCATCTTCTAAATGCATTGCCAATGGTTTTTCTACCAATACCGGCTTACCTAATTCCAAGGCTCGAATAATTGGGGCAACATGATAATTTTCGGGTGTTGAGACAAAAATAGCATTCACTTCAGGATGAGAAATAATTTCATCATTATTGGTGGAATATAAATTAGCTCCACACATGTCCGCGAGTGTTTTGGCCTTTTCTTCGTCTTGATCAGAAATTGCTAAAAATCCCACTGAAGGATGTTTCGCTGCCAGTCGGGCGCGTAATGAACCAATCCGACCTGAACCTATCACACCAATACCTAATGGTTTACCCATTACTTGTCTCCTATTTATTACCGAATATTAACACTTTCGAGCCGAAACCTTGGACATCGGCACGATTATGCTGAATTTTTTATATAATGAAATCGCAATAAAAATTATATAGGAGACATACTGTGATTACCTTTACATGTAATTGCAGTATGCGTAAGATTTTCATTAAATCATAAAGGCACGCCATGAAATTACTACTAGGTTTGTTAATCGCATTACAAGGCTTTTTAAGCCCATTTGCTTTTGGGGCAGACCCGTTCCCCAATAAGTCCATTCGTATTATTGTGCCGCTAGCTCCCGGAGCAACAGCTGACTATTTGGCAAGAAGTCTCGCCGTAGAACTCACTAAATCCCTTGGTCAAACTGTCATCGTTGAAAACAAAGCCGGTGGTAACCAAATCATTGGTACAAATGAACTCGCCAAGGCAAATCCTGATGGATACACTATTGGCCTAGCCATTAGCTCCCTAGTAATCAATCCATATGTATCAAAAAATATACCTTATGATGCGATGAAAGACTTTATTCCTTTAGCAATGTTAGGAATCATGCCTGGTCTCATGACAGTTCATCCTAGTATTCCTGTTAAAACTTTCCCTGAATTTATTGCTTATGCAAAAGCTCATCCCGGTGAATTAGCCTATGGGCAGCCAGGAGGCTTATCTTCTGGTCACTTGACGATGGAGTTTCTGAAAAAAGAAGCCGGCATTGACTTGCTCAGCGTCCCATATAAAGGTGGTGGTCCAGCGCTTACTGATCTTCTAGCCGGAAGGTTCCAAGCTTTTATCAATAGTCCAACTGCCACCCTTCCCCACGTAAAATCCGGTGCTATTCGCGCTATTGCAACAACGGGTTCAAGGCGTCCTAGCGCAATGGCTGATATTCCTACGATTGCTGAATCTGGATTTCCGAATGTCGTCACCAATGAATGGTACGCTTTGTTCTTACCTGCAAAAACTCCTGCTCCAATCGTAAACCAACTCAATGCTGAAATTGTCAAAATCATGAATAGTCCAAGCATGCAAAAAAGACTGATTGATATTGGTGCAGAAACTTTCACCGATAATCCAGAACAATTTGCCAAATTTATTGCCAAAGAAAATCAATTTTGGGGCAATCTCATTAAATCCTTAAACATTAAACCTGAATAATAAAAAAACCTATGACTGCTCCTATTTACACTGATTTAAAAAATAAAATCGTTATTGTTACCGGTGGCTCAAAAGGCATTGGTTTTGGTATTGCTAGTGCATTTGCAGCTCAAGGCTGTGCCATTCGACTTGTCGCTAGAGATCCTGTTTCATTAGAAAGTGCCCATCAACAACTGGTTAAAGAATTTGGTGTGGATGTTAAATCAATGGCAGTGAACCTGTCGGATGATAAAAATTTCGATTCATTAGCGCCTTTTTATGAAGACGCTGATATTTTGGTTAACTCTGCTGGTGCAATGGGCAGAGGTTCTTTGCAAGATATCGATCCAGAAAAATTTCGGGATGCATGGGAAGGTAAAGTCATGTCAACTATCTTTCTTACACGACGCATTTATCCATTCATGAAAAAACGTCCACATGGTGGCGTGATTATTAATATTATCGGAATTGCTGCTGATCGTTTAAATTTCAAATCGATTGGGACAACTACTGCTAATGCCGCTCTAGCTGCGTTTACAAAAGCGATGGGTTCAGAAAGTACGAATGACAATATTCGTATTGTTGGCATTCACCCTGGTTTAATCCGAACACCCCGCACTGAAGTATTAGTTAACCCCACCAGCGATGCAGATCGTAATGCCTACGAAAAGTTGATGAAAAATCTTCCCTATGGTCGTATGGGTGAGGCCTCAGAAATCGCAAATCTTGCCATCTTCCTCGCTTCTCAACAATCCGCCTACACAAGTGGCGAAGTCATCAGTGTTGATGCTGGTTCACGTTATAGATATTAATTAATTTGATTAAAAGGATGTTTTTATGAAATATCGCTTACTCGGACCTACGGGGCTGTATGTTTCTGAACTATGCTTAGGCACAATGACTTTTGGCAATCAAGGATTCTGGTCTGTCATGGGTGGCTTACAACAAAAAGAAGTCAGTGAACTCGTCAAAACAGCCTTCGATGAAGGTATTAATTTCATCGATACAGCCAATGTATATTCATTTGGTGAATCAGAGTCCTTATTAGGCCAGGCGATAAAAGATACTCAATTACCAAGAGACCAACTAATTATTGCGACAAAATCTACTGGCATTATGGATGAAACGCCAAATGGTCGTGGCCAATCAAGGTTTCATATTTTTAATGAGGTCGATGCGAGTTTAAAGCGTTTACAACTTGACTATATCGACTTATATCAGGTCCATGGCTTCGATCCTCTAACACCGATGGAAGAAAGTTTAAGTGCCTTGAATGATGTTGTTCGAAGTGGCAAAGTTCGCTATATCGGCCTTTGCAATATGGCGGCTTGGCAAATTATGAAAGCACTTGGTATTTCTAGACTAAAAAGCTTGAGTGAATTTATCAGTGTCCAAGCCTTCTATACCATTGCAAGTCGTGATCTCGAACGTGATGTTTTTCCTTTGTTGCGTGATCAACAACTCGGACTCATGGTGTGGAGTCCTCTGGCAGGTGGATTTTTATCTGGTAAGTATCAACGCAATTCCACCTCCCCAGAGGGTTCTAGACGTGCTGGTGAATTTGATTTTCCACCATTGAATAAAGATCGTGCATATACCTGCATTGAGGCAATGGAACCAATCGCAAAAGTACATGGCGTTTCTGTAGCTCGGGTTGCCTTGGCTTGGATTTTGGCGAAAAAAGAAGTTTCTTCGGTCATTATTGGTGCTAAAACCAAAAACCAATTACTGGACAATATTGAGGCATCTTCTTTGATCTTAAGCCCAGACGAAATCCTACATTTAGATACGATTAGCGCTATTCCAAAGGAATATCCTGGCTGGATGCTAGATTTTCAAGCCACATATCGTGCTCAAGCGCCAGTAAAAATAAAATAAGTTCCTAATTTATGTTAAATTAGGAATTGGATGAAACAGGGGTGCTAATAGATGTCTATTGGCTGAGATATACCCTTCACTCGAACCAGATAATGCTGGCGTGAGGAGTTTCAAAAAATTAGTCTCTGTTCATCCCAGTGATTTGCCATGGAGATGAAAATGAATAAACCACAAGAACTGACAATCGTAGGCCTTGAAAAAGATCTTGGCCAAAAATTTGCCTACCCAGCGTCATCAAAGAAATATATTCAAGGGTCAAGGCCTGACGTTTTAGCTCCGTATCGTTTAATTGAACAAACCCCAACCAATACGAGTTCTGGGGAAGTTCTCGAAAATCCTCCTATTCCGGTATATGACACTTCAGGACCTTATAGTGATCCAGAAATTGTCATCAATCTTGAAGAAGGTCTTCCTGCACTTAGAAAACAGTGGATCATCGATCGGGCCGATACAACTGAATTAACTGGCCCCACTTCTGTATATGGTATTGCAAGAGCAAATGATGAAAAAACTAAGCATTTGCGCTTTTCTCATATAGCTCCACCACGGGTAGCCTTAGAAGGTAAAAATGTTAGTCAAATGTACTATGCCAAACAAGGCATTATTACTCCTGAAATGGAGTTCGTTGCGCTTCGTGAATCTCTAAATCTACAAAGCCTGAGAAAAGATCCGCGTTATAAGCAAATACTCAAACAACACTCTGGTCACTCTTATGGGGCAAATCTTCCTGAAGAAGTAACTCCCGAGTTTGTGCGTCAAGAAATCGCCGCAGGTCGCGCAATTATTCCAGCGAATATAAATCATCCAGAACTTGAGCCAATGATTATCGGACGTAATTTTCGTGTCAAGATTAATGGTAATTTAGGTAATTCTGCAGTTACTTCTTCGATTAATGAAGAAGTAGAAAAAATGATTTGGTCTATTAGGTGGGGTGGCGATACGATTATGGATCTTTCCACTGGTGACAATATTCATGAAACGCGTGAATGGATTATCCGTAACTCCCCTGTGCCTATTGGTACAGTTCCGATTTATCAAGCGCTAGATAAAGTCGGCGGTAAAGCCGAAGATTTAACTTGGGAAATCTTTAAAGACACTTTAATTGAGCAAGCCGAACAAGGTGTGGACTACTTCACCATTCATGCTGGGGTCTTATTACGTTATGTCCCTCTTACCGCAGATCGTATTACAGGGATTGTTTCCAGGGGTGGTTCGATCATGGCTAAATGGTGCCTTGCTCATCATCAAGAAAATTTCTTGTACACGAATTTCAATGAAATCTGCGAAATCATGAAGGCATATGATGTGTCATTTAGTTTGGGTGATGGACTTCGCCCAGGCTGCATAGCAGACTCTAATGATGCGGCACAGTTTGGCGAATTACATACCTTAGGTGAGTTAACTCAAATTGCTTGGCAACATGATGTGCAAGTCATGATTGAAGGTCCTGGCCATGTTCCTATGCAGCGTATTGAAGAAAATATGCATGAAGAGTTAAAGCACTGCTTAGAAGCACCTTTTTATACCCTTGGCCCCCTCATTACTGATATTGCTCCTGGTTACGACCACATCACGAGTGGTATTGGCGCTGCTCAAATAGGTTGGTACGGCACTGCGATGCTTTGTTACGTAACGCCTAAAGAGCATTTAGGATTACCGAATAAAGAAGATGTAAGAGAAGGAATTATTACTTATAAAATTGCAGCTCATGGTGCTGACCTTGCAAAAGGTTTGCCAGGTGCACAGTTACGGGACAATGCTCTCTCAAAAGCCCGCTTTGAATTCCGCTGGGAAGATCAATTTAATCTTGGCCTTGATCCAGAACGTGCCCGTGAATATCATGATGCAACGCTTCCTGCAGATGGCGCCAAAATCGCTCATTTTTGTTCTATGTGCGGCCCTAAATTTTGCTCAATGAAAATTACTCAAGAAGTCAGAGACTATGCAGCAACTCAGGGCTCTCTTCCTCAACAGGGTATGCAAGAAAAGTCCATTGAGTTTCGGAAAAAAGGCTCTCTTATCTATCAATAAGAATCCAGTGAACGCCACAAAAAAAATAGCTATTCTCGGTGCTGGGTTATTAGGCCGACTTTTGGCTTATGAATTAGCTCGTATCGGCTGCAGAGTAGCGGTATTTGAAAAAAATACCGCTACTCACTCAGATGCTGCGGCTTATATCGCGGCAGCAATGCTTGCCCCTCTTGCCGAATCAGTGAGCACAGAAATCAATATTGTGGAAATGGGCTATTACAGTTTGAATAGGTGGCCATCTATTCTTGCTGGTCTTGAAAAACCAGTATTTTTCCAGCAAGAAGGATCATTGATTGTTTGGCATCAACAAGATCAATCAAGTGCGGCGCATTTTAAACAGCAATTACAAAGAGTGAATCAAGTACTTCCTGATATTCCTGCGCCAGAAATGCTCAATAAAAATCAACTCTTTCAATTAGAGCCACAATTAAGTCAGCAATTTGAAGCTGGTATTTTTCTGCCCAAAGAAGCACAACTTGATAATCGTGAACTTTTAGTTGCTCTTCTCCATGAAGGAGTAAAACTTGGCGTTCAATACCATTGGGAGCAAACCATCTCCCTCAAAGATTTTCCCTACGATCATTTTGATGATGTGATTGATTGCCGTGGCATGGGCTCAAAAAATGATCTTGAACATTTACGTGGAGTAAGAGGTGAAGTCTTACGCGTTTTTGCTCCTGAAGTAGTACTAAAGCGCCCTACCCGCTTAATTCATCCGAAATATCCTCTGTATATTGCTCCGAAAAGAAATCATCTTTTTGTGATTGGCGCCACTGAAATTGAATCAGAAGATGATTCACCGATAAGTGTTCGTTCGACCTTAGAACTTCTTAGTGCCGCTTACACCGTTCATTCTGGATTTGCAGAAGCTCGCATCGTTGAAGCCAGCGCAAAGTGTAGGCCTAGCTTTAAAGATAATCTACCGCGAATTATGCGGTCGAATAATAAATTACTTCAAGTCAATGGACTGTATCGACATGGATTCCTCATTGCGCCTGCAATTGTTGATAGTCTTTTATCTTTGGTGATCGATAATAACGAATCAACTGCAGATCAGTTTCACATTGCTATACAAGAATCAACTTATGAAAATATTTGTTAATCATCAACAACAAGAATTGGCTAGTCCCATGCATTTAGATGCGGTACTTGATCTTTTACAACCTAAAAATCCTTTTGCGATTTCAATTAATTGTCAGTTTGTTGCTAAAGTTCATTACGAATCTACTATCCTTAAGGAAAACGATCATATTGAAATTATCTCCCCTGTTACTGGCGGCTAAGCATGCAAATTAAAAATGACTCGGGCTTTTCTTTGTACGGACAAGAGTTTTCAAGCCGTTTACTGCTTGGAACTTCCCGTTACCCATCGCCGCAAATCTTAGAAGATGCTATCCACATTGCAAAACCAGCCATGGTTACCGCTTCTCTGCGCCGTCAAGGCGCAAATCCCAGTGAGATTTCAAGTGGCTTTTGGGAACTGTTAAAAAAACTTAATATTCCTGTATTACCCAATACAGCAGGTTGTCATCGCCCTGATGAGGTGATTCAAATTGCCCATATGGCGCGCGAAGTTTTTGAAACGGACTGGATTAAGCTAGAGTTAATTGGTGATGATTACACCTTACAACCTGACACCTTAAACTTAGTTGAAACTGCTAGACTTTTAATCAAAGACAACTTTAAAGTACTACCCTACTGCACTGAGGATTTAGTTGTGTGCCAACGTTTAGTCGATGTTGGTTGCCAAGCAATCATGCCCTGGGCAGCCCCTATAGGGACTGGTAAAGGCCCAAGTAATCCGTATGCCCTGCAACTTCTTCGGGAACGTATTACAGTTCCAATGATTGTTGATGCAGGTCTTGGTTTACCGTCTCACGCCAGTCAGGTCATGGAATGGGGATACGATGGCGTTTTACTCAACACAGCAGTTGCCCTCGCCCAGAATCCGGTTCAAATGGCACAGGCATTCTCATTGGCAGTGAATGCTGGTCGTTATGCTTATTTAGCGGGTGCAATGCCTGCCAATCATGTTGCACAATCGAGTACTCCAACTCTAGGGACACCATTTTGGCATCAATCCTAAATGCTTACTTGAGTGCCGATGAGCTTTTGCAATCACAAGCTCTGATAAACATTCATCATGACTTACAAATTGAACAACGAGAAACCGAAGCAGATTTTCATTTAAGCAATAATGAAGCAATCTATCGCCTGGTTAAAGTAGCTTGTTGGCAATTGGGATTTATTAATAAAGACGCTGAAGTCATTGCACTTGCTTGGTCCAAAAAAATAAAGTCTCTTACACAATTTAATCCTCATGATTGGCCATCAGATCTTTTAGACTTTGATATCGACCTGCAATTTTCAACAGCTTTCTTAAGTTGTCCTAAAAACCTTGGTCTATATGTAGTTGCACCATCCGCCCTTTGGGTGGATCGTCTTGCAAAAGCAGGGGTACAAACAATACAACTACGTTTTAAATCTGATCAAACCGAATTGATCGAAGCAGAAATTAAACAAGCAATTGATTGTGTAAAAAATTATTCCTGTCACTTGTTCATTAATGATCATTGGCAGCTAGCTATTAATTATCAAGCTTATGGCGTCCATTTAGGTCAAGAAGATCTTACGAGTGCCGATTTATTGGCTATTGCGCAAGCAGGATTACGTTTGGGAATCAGTTCTCATGGCTATGCAGAAATGCTGCGGGCTATTAGTTATCAACCCAGCTATATTGCCCTAGGAGCTATTTTTCCAACGACTTTAAAGTTGATGGAAACAGCCCCTCAAGGATTAGGAAGACTTGGTCGCTACGCCCAACTCCTTCGAGATTACGCATTAGTTGGTATTGGTGGCGTTGATGAAAACAATATGACTCAAGTCATTAGCAGTGGTGTTGGTTCGGTGGCAGTTGTTAGAGCCGTGATTCAATCAGACGACTACCCTGCATCGATACAAAAATTACAATCTTATTTTAAGATTAATTGAGGATATTGCTCGTACGCGTGCCACAAGGGACCCGCACTGCGCGCAATTTGTAATTGACTACCATGCAGTAAGGCTTGCTGAACAAAGTCAATTGCCACATCAACTGACTCTTCAAGGGATAAGCCTGCACCTAATCCACAAGCAATCGCGGATGACAAACTACAACCAGTACCATGAGAATTTTTGGTGTCTATTTTGTCGTGCTTAAACTCTACGCAATGAAATGTATCACCGTCAGCAGTAACTAATATATCAATTAACTCATTCGTATTTTCTAAGTGTCCACCTTTTAAAACAACTGCTTTAGGACCTAGTTTTAAAAAATCTTGGGCAGCTTGTTTCATCTGATCGATGGTTTTAACTTCTCGTTCTAAAAATACACTTGCCTCATATAAATTGGGGGTTATGACATCAGCCAAGGGGAATAAATATTCCAACATCGCTTTTGCTGTTACTTTATCTCCTAAAGGAGCACCTGAGGTAGCTACCAAGACTGGGTCTAGGACAATATGACATAGCTCATATTTTTGAATGGCTTTGGCTACGCACTGCACCATATCTGCGCTTCCTAACATCCCAATTTTGACGGCCCCCACACCAAAATCGGCTGCCACCGCATGAATCTGTGTATCAACAGATTGCTGACTTAGATATTCAACCCAATGGACTCCAAGCGAGTTCTGCGATGTCACCGCCGTAATAGCAGACATTCCAAAACAGCCAAAAGCAGCCATTGTCTTAAGGTCAGCTTGAATACCAGCGCCTCCGCCGCTATCCGAGCCAGCAATTGTCAATATGTGGGGGATACGATTAGGCATAATTTAGTGAGTGTATTGATATGAGTCGGTAAGATACCATTACAATGATTTTATACATTATTTAAAGAGGATATAT
>JBAXKF010000047.1:0-15814 GCA_037137465.1 Betaproteobacteria bacterium
CTGAAAGATTCACCACACCCACACTCATCCTTCACGTTGGGGTTTTGAAATTTAAACCCTTCATTTAAACCTTCTCTTGCAAAATCTAATTCCGTTCCATCAATATAAGGCAGACTTTTTGGATCAACAAAGACTTTAATTCCCCGCGTTTCAAACATTTGATCTTCAGTAGAGGGTTCATCCACGTACTCAATCTCATAGGCTAGACCAGAGCATCCAGTCGTTCTAACTCCGAGGCGCAAACCAATCCCCTTACCTCGTTTTTGGAGATTTTGGTTCACATGTTTTGCTGCTTTTTCTGTCAGACTAATTGCCATAAACGTTCTTTCAACTTTCCTGAGCGTGCTTCTCACGATAATCTTTTACAGCAGCTTTAATTGCATCTTCAGCCAAAATAGAACAATGGATTTTTACTGGTGGCAGGGCTAACTCTTCAGCAATGTGTGCATTTTTAATTTCTAATGCTTGATCAAGCGTTTTACCTTTTACCCATTCAGTCACAAGTGAGGAAGAGGCAATTGCTGATCCACATCCATAGGTTTTAAACTTGGCATCTTCAATAATGCCGTTTTCATTGACCCGAATTTGCAGCTTCATTACATCGCCACAAGCTGGCGCGCCAACCATGCCAGTACCTACGGCTTCATCACCTTTTTCAAATGACCCAACATTGCGGGGATTTTCATAATGATCAACTACTTTATCGCTGTATGCCATGCTATTTCCTTTAAATGTATATTAGTGCGCTGCCCATTGAATCGTACTTAAATCGATGCCATCTTTAAACATTTCCCAAAGTGGTGAGAGTTCTCTTAATTTGGCAATCTTGTCCTTAATTAAATCAACCGTGAAATCAACTTCTTCAACCGTCGTAAATCGACCCACGCTAAAACGAATCGAACTGTGCGCTAATTCATCATTACGTCCTAGTGCGCGTAAAACAAAGGATGGTTCTAGTGAAGCTGACGTACATGCAGAGCCTGAAGATATCGCAACATCTTTAAGGGCCATCAACATCGATTCACCTTCCACATAATTAAAACTTACATTTAAGTTATGCGGGACGCGATAGTCCATATCACCATTTAAATAAACTTCTTCAATCGTTGATAACCCTGACCATAAGCGGTCACGTAACATACGAATGCGCTCATTCTCAGTGCCCATTTCTAAACGAGCTAATCGAAATGCTTCTCCCATACCAACGATTTGGTGTGTTGGTAGAGTTCCAGAGCGCATGCCACGCTCGTGTCCACCACCGTGGATTTGTGCTTCGATACGAATTCTTGGCTTACGTCTAACAAATAAGGCACCAACACCTTTTGGTCCATAGGTTTTATGAGCACAAAAACTCATTAAATCCACTTTCAAATCAGCTAGGTTAATGGCTACTTTGCCAGTTGCTTGAGCTGCATCAACATGATAAATAATGCCTCTTTCACGACATATTTCGCCGATAGTGGCAATATCTTGAATCACTCCAATTTCATTATTAACATAGAGTATCGAAACCAACATGGTATCTGGACGTATTTGACTCTTAAAATAATCAAGATCCAAAAGACCGTTCTCTTGAACGTCTAAATAAGTAACCTCAAAACCTTCACGCTCTAATTCTCGGCACGTATCAAGTGTGGCTTTATGCTCAGTTTTGAGCGTCATGATATGTTTGCCCTTATCTTTGTAAAAATGGGCAGCACCTTTTAACGCTAAATTGATACTTTCGGTAGCGCCACTTGTCCAAACAATTTCACGGGGATCTGCACCTACTAGTTGCGCAACTTCTGAACGCGCTTCTTCTACAGCTTCTTCAGCTTCCCAGCCATAGGCATGACTTCTTGAAGCGGGATTACCAAATTGCTCACGTAAATAAGGAATCATCTTATCGACCACACGCGGATCAATAGGTGTTGTCGCCGAATAATCCATATAAACGGGAAAATGACGTGCGCTAAACATGGGCAATGGATTTAGTTTTGGGGTGTTATGTTGGCTCATATAAGTATCTTGAATTCTTTAGTTTTGTTGGGCTAGATTGAATACTGAATTCACAATAAATCGCTTAGGTGCAGTCTCTTTTTTCTGAGATTTAGCATCAACTACATTGAGCGATGGTTGTTTCCCAGCTGAAATTTGCGCTGGTTTATTGTGGTTAATAAATGGAGATAAAACTGAAACATTTCGATTTTGTTGAGCAAATACTAAATCACTCAAGGTGACGGATTGTAAATAGTCCACCATTTTTTTGTTGAGATTAGACCATAAGTCATGCGTCATACATTGCGTATTGTGGTCATCTTGACCATTGCAATTACCTTTGCCACCGCATTGCGTAGCATCAATTGGCTCATCCACTGCCGTGATAATGTCAGCAACAGTAATGGTAGCTCCATCTCTACTTAAGGTATACCCACCACCAGGACCGCGCGTGCTCTCAACAATCTGATCGCGACGAAGCTTTCCAAAGAGTTGCTCTAGGTAGGATAGAGAAATTTTTTGTCTTTTACTAATACCCGCCAACGTAACGGGACCCTCGGCTTGGCGCATTGCCAAGTCAATCATTGCGGTTACTGCAAAACGGCCTTTTGTGGTTAATCTCATTTTTACTCTTATCTTTCAATAATTTAGCTAAAATCCAGAATGGTTTCTGGTACCTCTAAATATCTCCGTAAATATGGGTAATACCTGACGGATTAACTCAAGTATACCAAATACCTGAGTATTTTTCTCGGGACTACGCTAAGGGATGATCAGGAGTCAATGCACCAAAAGCCATTGCTCTGATTTTACTTAAGCGATCGCGTGCATTGGCAGCTTTTTCAAATTCTAGGTTGCGGGCAAAATCTAGCATTTCTTTTTCTAAACGCTTAATTTCCTTAGCTAATTCTTTTTCACCCATGTCTTCATACCGGGCTTTTTCTTTTTGTGATTGCCAGAGTACTTTTTCATCTTCTACGTCATAGACGCCATCAATAATGTCTTTAATTCGCTTACTTACCCCTACTGGCGTTATGCCATTAAGTTCGTTATGGGCGGTTTGTTTGGCGCGTCGTCTTTGTGTTTCGGCCATGGCTCTTTGCATTGAGCCAGTAATACGATCTGCATACAAAATCGCTTTGCCATTAATATTTCTGGCTGCACGACCAATGGTCTGTATCAAACTTCGCTCTGATCGTAAGAATCCTTCTTTATCAGCGTCCAAAATTGCCACTAAAGATACCTCTGGGATATCTAATCCTTCTCTTAATAAATTAATCCCTACCAAGACATCAAACATACCCAAGCGCAAATCACGGATGATCTCCACCCGTTCAACTGTATCGATATCAGAGTGCACATACCTTACTTTGACGCCATTATCAGACAAGAAATCAGTTAACTGCTCTGCCATGCGCTTAGTCAGCACTGTGACCAAGACACGCTCTGCCTTATCCACACGGATCTTAATTTGATCAAGTAAATCATCTACCTGTGTTGTCGCAGGGAGAACTTCAATTTCAGGATCAATAAGACCTGTTGGTCTTACTACCTGCTCAACAACATTACCTGTTTTCGTATTTTCGTAATCCGCTGGCGTCGCACTGACAAAAACAGTTTGGCGCATTTTGGTTTCAAACTCATTGAACTTTAATGGGCGATTATCTAATGCTGATGGTAAGCGAAAGCCAAAATCGACCAATGTGACCTTACGTGCTCGGTCGCCGTTATACATACCATTGAACTGACCTATCAATACATGCGATTCATCGAGGAACATCAAAGCATCTTGGGGTAAATAATCAATCAGCGTCGGCGGCGCATCTCCAGGCTTTCCACCTGATAAGTGTCTTGAGTAATTTTCAATACCTTTACAAAAACCTAATTCAGCCATCATTTCAAGATCAAATCGTGTTCTTTGCTCAAGACGTTGGGCTTCTACTAATTTATTTTGCGAAATTAATTCTGCAAGTCTTTCTCGTAATTCCACTTTGATATCTTCAACCGCTCGAAGTATTGTTTCCCGAGGCGTGACATAGTGGGATCCAGGATAGACTGTAAAACGTGCAATCTTTTGTTTCGTCTTTCCCGTTAGTGGGTCAAAAAATTGCAATGTATCGACTTGATCGTCAAAGAGTTCAAGGCGAATCGCCAACTCATTATGCTCCGCTGGAAAAATATCTATCGTGTCACCGCGTACACGAAAAGTCCCACGGGAGAAATCAATTTCATTACGGTCATACTGCATAGCGACTAATCGCTTGACTACATCACTTTGTGATAATTTATCGCCTTGCCGAAGTGTTAAAACCATTTTATGGTAATCGCCAGGATTACCAATACCGTAGATTGCTGACACACTGGCAACAATAATGACATCTCGACGCTCAAGTAAACTTTTGGTAGCCGAGAGCCGCATCTGCTCAATATGCTCATTTATTGATGAGTCTTTTTCAATAAATAAATCCCGCTGCGGAACATATGCCTCTGGTTGGTAATAATCGTAATAACTCACAAAATATTCAACGGCATTCCGTGGGAAGAATTCTCTGAATTCGCTATATAACTGGGCTGCTAATGTTTTATTTGGGGCAAAAATAATGGCTGGCCGACCTTCTCTAGCGATGACATTGGCCATGGTATAGGTCTTGCCGGACCCTGTAACACCTAATAATGTTTGAAAAGATAAGCCATCATGAATACCCTCCACTAAACCATTAATTGCCGTCGGTTGGTCTCCCGCTGGCAAAAAAGGTTGGTATAAATGGTAAGGGGAATCAGGGAACTCTACGAACTTAGACTCATCTAATTGCACCGCAGCAATCGGCGCACTGCGCTCAGATTTACCGTTTTTACCTTTAGATTGCCTAGAAGCCATAGAGTTTGTTTAAAATAGAACTATTGTTTATGTACAGCCTTACATTATTGCAGTTTTTTTAAGATTTTTATTTTGTAATGAGGCTTTCATGATGAAGGCTTACATTGAATTCTGAACTATTTTTTGACATCTATTGAATCGACACAACAACCTATGACACTCTTTTCCGCCGTTGAATTAGCCCCACGTGATCCTATTCTTGGTCTTTACGAAACCTTTAACGCTGATACTCGCACTACAAAAGTGAATTTAGGTGTTGGCGTCTACTTTACGGATGAGGGCAAAATTCCATTGCTAAGAGCCGTTCAAGTAGCCGAAAAACAAATCCTAGAAAACCCCAAGTCACGCGGCTATCTTCCAATCGAAGGAATTGCTACTTATAACAGTGCAGTCCAAAATTTAGTCTTTGGTAGCGATAGTGCTCTTATTGCTGATCATCGAGCCGTTACTTTTGAAGGTCTTGGTGGAACTGGCGCTCTCAAAATTGGTGCTGATTTTATTAAACGCTTAAAACCTCATACCCAAGTTGCTATTAGCGACCCGAGTTGGGAGAATCACCGTGGCTTATTTGAAGGTGCAGGTTTTCCTGTTGTTAACTATCCTTACTATGACCCTCAAACACGAGGCGTTAATTTTGGTGCAATGCAGACTTTTTTAAAAACGCTTCCTGCTGATAGCGTCATCGTTCTGCACGCCTGCTGTCATAACCCAACCGGGGCAGATTTGTCTGCTGACCAATGGCAAACTGTGGTTCAAATTTGCCAAGAACACAATTTGATTCCATTTTTAGATATGGCCTACCAAGGTTTTGCAGAAGGTATTTATGAAGATGGATTAGCTGTTCGTCTGTTTGCGCAGTCAGGCATGTCTTTTTTCATTTCTAGCTCTTTCTCGAAATCATTTTCACTGTATGGAGAACGCGTCGGGGCACTCACAATCGTTACGCAAAACGCAGGTGAGTCCGCAAATGTTGCATCTCAGGTCAAACGCGTCATTCGCACCAATTACTCAAATCCCCCAACACACGGTGGAACAATTGTCTCAACTGTTCTCAATTCAAAAGAATTACGCCTCATGTGGGAAGAGGAACTTGGCCAAATGCGTGATCGAATTAAACAAATGCGCACGCAATTAATCGCTGAACTTAAAGCTGCTGGCGCTACAAAAGATTTTTCTTTCATCCAAGAGCAACGTGGCATGTTTTCTTATACCGGGCTATCAAAAGAGCAGGTAGATCATTTAATTACCGATCATGGGGTATATGCGGTTAGTACTGGCCGTATTTGCGTGGCTTCTCTAAATACTAAAAACATTGCGCATGTTGCTAAAGCAATTGCAGCTGTTTTGTAGTTATCCCTAAAAGGGTCAAACAAATGACACTAAAAAATCATTTGGATGACTCCTTTTTTAGTGTAATATCTTATTGTTGCATTGCAATATACGGCACTGAGCGGTTTTCAGGGTCTTTCTCCTAATCGTTGTAAAGGATCGATGTTATGTTGTATCAACTCCAAGAATTCCAACGCGCCATGCTAGAACCCTTAAGCTCATGGGCGCAAACGACTGCTAAGGCATTTAGCAATCCAAATAACCCCCTCTCCTACTACCCTGTTTCCCAAAGAATAGCGGCTGGATACGAATTGCTATACCGCTTGGGTAAAGAATACGAAAAACCTGAATTTGGCGTCAGAACAATTGAAGTTCTTGGTAAAAACGTCACAGTTACTGAATATACCTCTTTAAAAAAGCCCTTTTGCAATTTAATTCGCTTTAAACGCTACTCTGATGATGTTGAAATCATCAAAGCAATGAAGAAGGAACCTATTGTGTTGGTGGTTGCTCCTTTATCAGGTCATCATTCTTCTTTATTAAGAGATACAGTTAAAGTTCTTCTTCAAAACCATAAAGTCTATTTAACTGACTGGATCGATGCACGTCTTGTGCCAACTTCCGAGGGGAAGTTTCATCTTGATGACTATGTAAGCTACGTGCAAGAGTTTATTCGTTATATTGGTGCAGAAAATTTACATATCATCTCGGTTTGCCAACCAACAGTTCCGGTTTTAGCTGCGATTTCATTAATGGCCAGTAATGGTGAAAAAACTCCTGTAACGATGACGATGATGGGTGGTCCCATCGACGCCAGAAAATCCCCTACTGCGGTTAATTCACTGGCGATGACGAAGTCGTTTGAATGGTTTGAAAACAATGTTATTTATACTGTGCCTCCAAATCATCCTGGAGCTGGCAGAAAAGTTTATCCTGGGTTTTTACAACACGCAGGCTTTGTTGCTATGAATCCTGATCGTCATCTTCGCTCACACTGGGACTATTTCCAAGACTTACTGAAGGGCGATGCACCCGATGCTGACGCTCATCGTAAATTCTATGATGAATATAACGCTGTCTTGGACATGGATTCCGCTTATTATCTTGAAACTATTAAAACTGTTTTTCAAGAGTTTGCGTTACCAAAAGGCACATGGGTAGTAAATGGGCAGCTAGTACGTCCACAAGATATTAAACATACGGCTCTTTTGGCTATTGAGGGTGAACTTGATGATATTTCTGGTAGTGGTCAAACCAGCGCAGCAATCGAATTATGTTCAGGTATACCAAAAGCAAATAAAGAAGATTTTGAAGTGGAAGGTGCTGGACATTACGGTATATTTTCTGGCCGTCGTTGGCGTGATGTGGTTTATCCAAGAATTAGTGCCTTTATTCGTAAACATCCAGGCGCAAGTGCTCAAGCGACGCCTAAAACAAATCCTGTTGCAACAAAGACGGCTGTTAAATCGACCATTCCAATGAAAAAAGTGAGCTCTCCGACTCCAACAAAAAAAATAGCAGTTAAAAAAGTAACTGTAGCTAAATCAATCGTCAAAAAGCCGGCAGCTCCTGCAGCGAAGAAATCAACACGCTCGTCTATTAGGTCAAAGGCCTAAACTCTTCCGTAGAGTGAATTCAAGTATTTCACCCCCCCTCTCATCTAGTTTGCTAAAACAACTAGATGAGACACTTCCCCAAACACAATGTACTAAATGTGGTTATCCAGATTGTCATGCCTATGCAAAAGCGATGTCTCTCGATGAGGCTGAACATAATCGTTGTCCCCCAGGCGGTCATGAAGGTATCGTTCGACTCGCCAAGATTTTAGGTAAATCTGTTCTTCCCCTAGATATAAGTCGCGGTCTTGAGCGTACTCGACCTTTAGCTGTTATTAACGCCATGGAGTGTATTGGCTGTACGCTATGTATCAAGGCTTGCCCTGTTGACGCTATCGTAGGCGCACCTAAACAACTGCACTTAGTAGTCAATGATCGTTGCACTGGTTGCGATTTGTGTGTGCCACCATGTCCTGTCGATTGCATTACGATGGTGCCTATTACTGAGCACAAAACTGGCTGGGATACATGGTCTGATCTTCAAGCTAAATCATCTAAACAATATTATGACTTTCGTAAGATTCGATTAGAGCGAGAAAAAAATGATTTACTTAAACGTCAAACTGCAAAAGCAAAAGCCAAGCTCAAGTCTTTAAGTAAAGAGGTCTCTTCCGAACAAACTGTTCTCAATGAGGCGGCTCGCAAAAAAGCAATTATTGAGGCAGCAATTGCACGTGCTACAGAAAAATTAGACCAACGCAATATTAAATAAGTTGATTTAACTCTTCTAGGTAAGTGAGCATATTAGGCTCTTCTCCGGACCTTGATGACTCCCACAAAACTTTTCCTAAACACTCCATCATCTGATGATGTGCTGTGTGCTCATCATCAAACCTTGTTATTAATTGTTGATGAATCTTTCTAATACCTTTTGGTTGATCTATTTGTATTTGCTCTGATAAGCTCATATGCATGGACAAATGCAAAAAAGGATTTGTTTGACCATTTTCTACTGAGAAATCTTGTGATTTTGCTTCTTCAGGCTCACCCAGTAAGGCATGATACTCGGGATGCTCTACCATCCACCTTGCCGCGATCGATTCTAAGGGTGTCAACACACCAGCATCTTGATATTTTCCCCACGCTTGACAAAAAAACTCACGAACTTGATCTTTTGTTGGATTAAACATCTTCTAAATTTTTTTCTTTATATTGACACACTGGCGCTACTGGACAATTGACACATTGAGGACTTCTCGCTTTACAAATATAGCGTCCAAGTAGAATTAACCAATGGTGAGCATTAATTAAATAATGAGCTGGCACTCTTTTAAGTAATTTTTTTTCTACCTCGATAACGTCTTTTCCAGGCGCCAAACCGGTTCGATTCGAAACTCGAAAGATGTGGGTATCTACCGCCATAGTGGGCTGTCCAAAGGCTGTATTAAGAACTACATTGGCTGTTTTACGACCAACACCTGGAAGTGCTTCAAGTGACTCTCGATCTTGGGGCACGATTCCACCATGTTCACTGACTAAAATCTGGCAAGCTTGGATTAAATGCTTAGCTTTGGAACGATACAGTCCTATCGTCTGAATATATCGCATCAATTTCTTTTCACCAAGCTTTAAGATCGCCTCAGGTGTGTTGGCGATGGGAAATAGTTTTCTTGTGGCTTTGTTGACTGAGATATCGGTTGCTTGCGCTGATAAGAGCACTGCGGCTAATAATTCAAAGTCGGAAGTGTATTCGAGTTCTGTTTTAGGATGTGGATTAATTTTCTGTAGCGTCGCAAAAAAGGCCTCGCGTTGCGCAGGATTCATCAACTTAGTCATTGTAATTACTTTTAAAATCAAAACTTCGAATTGCTTCATACAAGTCTTGCGCTTGCTGGTGTCGCTCTTTCAATACTTGCTCCTGAATATCACGTAATTTTTTTCCCCAAATCGATTCCGGAAAATAAGAGTCGTCTTCCCACCGAGGAATAATGTGCCAATGAAGATGTGGCACAAAATTTCCAAAGCTAGCTAGATTAATTTTATGCGGGTTTAATACGTCACGAATGAGTCGCTCTACTTGACATACGACTTGCATTAATGCACTACTGTGCTGTGGTGAGAGGTCGGTCATTTCACCAATGTGAAGGTTCCAAACTACGCGCACAAGCCCAGGAAACTCGGGTTCATTGGGGGCAATAATTCGTAATACGGCATTGGAGGCTAAAATCTCACCTCCATCGTGGGTGCATAAATGACATGTGGGATTATTCATTCCATCAGTTTACCAAGAGACTATAGAAGTGAATGATTTGTTTGGGCTGAACTATTTTGATAATTAAAATTAAAAAACCCGAGGATTGTGTCCTCGGGTTGCTCTTCATTTGCAGATAAGCAAATGTTGATAACTTTAGTGGAACTGCTCTTCTTCAGTTGATCCGGTGAGCGCCGTTACTGAGGATTTACCACCTTGAATAACTGTTGTGACGTCGTCGAAGTAACCTGTACCAACTTCTTGTTGATGAGATACAAAGGTATATCCACGTTCACGAGCAGCAAATTCTGGCTCTTGAACTTTTTCAACATAAGCTGACATACCACGCTTAGCATAGTCTTGGGCTAAGTCATACATGTTGTACCACATCGAATGAATACCCGCCAATGTGATGAATTGATATTTATAACCCATCGCACCTAGTTCACGTTGGAATTTTGCAATCGTTGCATCATCTAAATTCTTTCTCCAGTTAAATGACGGTGAGCAGTTATATGCCAATAATTTTCCAGGATACTTCGAGCGAACAGCCTCGGCAAATTTTTGTGCAAATGCCAAATCAGGCGTTCCAGTTTCACACCAAACCATATCAGCATAGGCAGCGTAAGCCACACCTCTTGAGATCGCTTGATCTAAACCTTTACGTGTTTTATAAAATCCTTCAGCAGTTCTTTCACCCGTAACAAATGGTATGTCATTGGCGTCATAATCTGAAGTCAATAAATCAGCCGCTTCAGCATCTGTTCTCGCTAAGATTAATGTAGGAACACCTAATACATCTGCGGCAAGACGCGCTGAATTTAATTTCTGTACAGCTTCTTGTGTAGGCACTAAAACCTTACCGCCCATGTGACCACATTTTTTAACAGATGCTAATTGATCTTCAAAGTGAACACCTGCAGCCCCAGCTTCAATCATCGACTTCATCAGTTCAAAACCATTTAATACTCCACCAAAGCCTGCTTCAGCATCGGCAACAATCGGTGCGAAATAATCAATATATCCAGCATCGCCAGGGTTTAAACCTTTTGACCATTGAATCTCATCAGCGCGTTTAAAGGTATTGTTAATACGTTCAACAACTTTAGGAACTGAGTCAACTGGATAGAGTGATTGATCTGGATACATTTCAGCACCACTATTAGCATCAGCAGCTACTTGCCACCCGGACAAATAAATAGCTTTAATACCAGCTTTTACTTGTTGCATTGCCTGTCCACCAGTCAATGCACCTAAACAATTGATATAAGCCTCGTTGTTCACCATATTCCAGAGCTTTTCTGCACCGTGCTTTGCTAGTGTGTGCTCAATGTGCAGAGAGCCTCTTAAGCGGACAACATCATCCGCTGTGTAATTACGTTTGATACCTTGCCAACGTGGATTGGTATCCCAGTCTTTTTGAATTTCTGCTGCAGCTTCTTGACGTGTTTTCATTTATTTCTCCAAAATATATTACAAAGGGTTCATTCAAAAATCAGGAATTTGATATAAGTCTTATATAAGACTTTATAAATTTTTGCTCTGCAACACAATATGGAAAACAGTTTATTTTTAAATTATTTAATACATATAATTCAATAACATATGAAATTAATTTCACATTAAGAAATGAAAAATCATCATTTAAGATTTTTTAATCAGTCCAATCTATAGGTATTTTTACTAATGAAAATAGCATTTCACAATGTGAAATATTGTCAGCTAGGCCTCTATTAACGCAGCCTTATTTTTGTTGTATTGATTCAATAGATGCGCAACTAATACCGCTATTAATTGAAGAGCGGCGATAGAATAGAAAATAATTTCTGGACTTTTCCAGTCCATGAATAGTCCAAATAAGAGCGGACCAGAAGCAGCTCCAAAGTCAATTCCGGAGTAAACCAAACCAAATACTCTTCCTGAAGCCCCTTTTGGGGTTCCAGCGCGAACCATTAAATCTCGAGCAGGTCCAGCCATGCCTCCTCCAAAACCCATAAGTGCAAACAAAACAGGCACTGTCCAGCCCGGAAAAATTCCTAGCCCAGTAATAATGGCCACCACACCAGACAAAAAGAAAGCTGTCGTAATAACATGATCCGGATTAGCAATCTTTGTTGCAACAAATCCTCCCGCAATCAATCCCACTGCACTCGATATCATGAAAAGAGTATAGGAAGATGCCGTTAAACTGATAGGTATTTGGTAAATATCAATCAGTGCGCTGGATGAAAAACTTTGAATACCAGCAAATCCAAATGCAGTTAAGTAAAAAAATAACCAACTCATCCACATGCTAGGTAATTTAAAAATCTCTAGCGTTGGAATTGGAATGACGGGTTCTTCAGGATTTTCAATAACGGCGTGTTCCGCTAATTGATCACGTCGATACAACATGACGATTAAAACTACTCCAGCAAGGATGGACGCTCCAAATAAAGCAACGCGCCAGCTATCAAATAAAGCAGTCAAACTTAATAAAAATAATGGTGCAGCTGCCCAACCCAAATATCCAGTTACACCATGGATAGAATAGGCATGTGCTAAATTTTGTGGCTTAACCAGGTTGTTAATCATGGTGTAATCCACTGGATGAAACACACCATTTCCGAGGCCAGCAACTGAAACACCAATGATTAACATTGTGTAGCTTTGAGAAAACCCAAGGATGAGCGCACTAATACATAATAAAAAAATCCCAATAAACAAAATGGGTCGGGCACCATATCGATCAACAAATACACCACTTGTTGTTTGAATCACTGAAGAAACCATATAAAAAACGGTCATCAATAACCCAAGCTCAGCATAGCTAAGACCAAATTCAACTTTAATCCACGGAAATAATGGCGCAATAATTAAATGGAAAAAGTGAGAGATGCTATGTGCTAGCCCAATCAGGCTAATCAGCTCCACATCTTTTTTATTGGTAATCATCCCGATATTTTACAATCAGTGCACCTTTCTTGTGAAAACAAACTCATTATTTTCAACATCAATCGGTATCAAATCTTTTGGTCCAAATTTACCCTCTAGAATTAATTTAGATATCGGATTTTCAATCGATTGCTGAATAGCCCTCTTTAAAGGCCTTGCACCAAAAACAGGATCAAATCCAGCATCTGCAATTTTGGCCAACGCTGCGTCACTAACGTCTAATTGCATCTCCATTTTTGCCAAACGCTCGGTCAATCGCTGAAGTTGGATCTTCGCAATTGAGCTAATTTGATTTTTACTCAATGCATGAAAAACAACAACCTCGTCAATACGATTTAAAAATTCGGGGCGGAAATGCTCTTTTACTTCTTCCCATACCGCATCATGTATTTTCTCTTGTGCTTTTCCAACCATCGCTTGAATAATATGCGAGCCTAAATTACTTGTCATCACAATCACTGTATTTTTAAAATCTACAGTGCGTCCTTGACCATCAGTCATACGACCATCGTCAAGAACTTGAAGTAATACATTGAAGACATCAGGGTGAGCCTTCTCAATTTCATCAAGCAAAATCACACTGTATGGCTTACGCCTGACTAATTCAGTTAAATAACCCCCCTCTTCATAGCCAACATATCCCGGAGGCGCACCAATGAGTCTGGAAACACTATGTTTTTCCATAAACTCACTCATGTCAATCCGAATCATGTGCTCATCACTATCAAATAAAAATGAGGCTAAGGCTTTACACAATTCAGTTTTACCTACGCCTGTTGGCCCCAGGAACAAGAAGGAACCATAAGGTTTTCCTTCATCCGATAATCCTGCACGCGAACGCCGAATAGCATTCGCCACTGCAGCTATAGCATCATTTTGACCAATGACGCGTTCATGCAGTTTCTCTTCCATACTGAGCAATTTATCTCGCTCACCTTGCATCATTTTTGAAACAGGTATGCCTGTCGCCCTTGAAACCACTTCAGCAATTTCTTCCGCCCCAACTTGAGTTCGTAAAAGTTTGTTCTTTTTACTACCCGGAGCTTGTTCTGCTGAGGCAGCACTTTTTAATTTACCTTCTAATTCAGGTAATTTTCCATACTGCAGCTCAGCAACCTTATCTAACTTACCTTCACGCTGCAAGCGAATGATCTCTGCACGCACGCGGTCTATCTCTTCTTTAATATGGGCTGTTCCTTGAGCAGCGCCTTTTTCGGATTTCCATATCTCTTCCAAATCAGCTAACTCTTTTCCTAGTCGACTAATTTCTTCTTCAATTAAATCAAATCGCTTGATCGAAGCTTCATCTTTTTCTTTTTTTACTGCCTCACGCTCTATCTTTAACTGAATAATACGTCGCTCAAGTTTATCCATAACCTCAGGCTTGGAATCAATTTCCATTTTGATTCTTGAGGCTGCTTCATCGATTAAATCGATCGCTTTATCCGGCAGGAAACGATCTGTGATATACCGCTGAGATAGCTCCGCTGCAGCCACGATTGCTGGATCGGTGATTTCTACCCCATGGTGTAATTCATAGCGCTCTTGCAATCCGCGTAATATCGCTATAGTCGCCTCGACACTTGGCTCATCTACTAATACTTTTTGAAAACGACGTTCAAGTGCTGCATCTTTTTCAATATACTTCCTGTATTCATCAAGGGTTGTCGCACCGATACAATGCAACTCTCCTCTAGCCAAGGCTGGCTTTAACATATTGCCAGCATCCATTGACCCTTCTGTTTTTCCAGCACCTACCATCGTATGAATTTCATCAATAAATACGATCGTCTGTCCTTCATCTTTTGCAATATCGGACAAGACCGCTTTTAAACGCTCTTCAAACTCACCTCTAAATTTAGCGCCGGCTAATAAAAGCGCCATATCCAATACAAGAACCCGCTTGTTTTTGAGCGACTCAGGAACTTCCCCATTCACGATACGTTGTGCTAAACCTTCTACAATCGCTGTTTTACCAACGCCAGGCTCTCCAATCAAGACAGGATTATTCTTCGTTCTACGCATGAGTATCTGAATCGCACGACGAATCTCATCGTCTCGTCCGATAACGGGGTCTAACTTACCTAAACGTGCACGTTCTGTTAAATCGACTGTGTATTTTTTTAATGCTTCGCGCTGGTTTTCAGCATCATTACTATCCACAGTCTGACCACCACGAACTGCATTAATCGTTGTTTCTAAACTTTTCCGTGATAAACCAGCAGCTTTTGCAGCCTTGCCTAACTCGCCCTTATCATCGGCTAGTACAAGGAGAAATAGTTCAATCGCAACAAATTGATCCCCACGCTTATTTGCTTCTTTTTCAGTCAAATTGAGCCACGCTCCAAGACTGCGCCCCACTTGAACATCACCAGAGCCTTCAATCTGCGGTATTTTTTTAGCAATAAGATCTAGACTATTCTCAAGTCCAACAACATTCACCCCTGACCGCGTTAATAAATTTCTAGCAGCGCCATCTTTATCACGCAGTAGTGCAAGTAAGACATGCTCAGGCTCAATAAACTGATTATCCGCATTGACCGCCAAACTCTGACCCTCGGCCAAAGCCTCTTGAAATTTAGTCGTTAATTTTTCAATTCTCATCAGATTCCCCATTCAAAAAGAATTTTTCTTATTTATTACATACGTCCAAATTCCCAAATTTCAAGAGCCCATCTAAAATAGATTCATGAAAAAAGAATCAATTTCAATCAAAGCATGGTGCGTCTATTTACTGGAATGTAAGGACGGTAGTTTATATACGGGGATAACGAATGATTTAGAGAGCCGGTTGGCTATTCACAATGCAGGTTTAGGCGCCAAATATACTCGGGGGCGCACACCTGTGAAGTTACTTGAATTCAAGTCCGTAGAGAATCAATCTGAAGC
>JBAXKF010000048.1:0-15324 GCA_037137465.1 Betaproteobacteria bacterium
GCGGCTTCGTCCGCTCAAACTTCTCTTTTGCCATTTTTAGCCTCTACTCAGTTAGATATTTAAAAGTGTTAATAATTATTTCGCTTTAGATGCAATTACTGCTTCTGCAATGTTTTTAGGAGCTTCTGCATAATGCTTAAACTCCATTGTATAAGTCGCACGTCCTTGCGTTAATGAACGCAAGCCAGTGGAATATCCAAACATTTCTGCCAAGGGTACTTCAGCACGCACAATCTTGCCACCACCGCCAGCAATATCATCCATGCCTTGCAAAATTCCACGACGTGATGATAAATCGCCCATCACATTACCCATGAAATCTTCTGGAGTTTCTACTTCAACTGCCATCATAGGCTCTAAAAGAACCGGGCTAGCACGACGCATACCATCTTTAAAGGCAATTGATCCTGCCATCTTAAATGCATTTTCATTCGAGTCAACATCATGGTAAGAACCAAAAATCAAGGTTGCCTTAATGTCTACAACAGGGTATCCGGCAACAATTCCGTTGTTCAACGTTTCCTGAATTCCTTTATCAACCGCAGGAATATATTCGCGTGGTACAACACCGCCCTTAATTGCGTCTACGAATTCATAACCCTTACCTGGCTCTTGTGGTTCAAGCTTAAGCACTACGTGACCATACTGACCACGTCCGCCTGATTGCTTAACAAACTTACCTTCAATTTCTTCACAAACCTTACGTATGGTTTCACGATAAGCAACCTGTGGCTTACCTACAGTTGCCTCTACACCAAACTCACGCTTCATACGATCTACCAAAATCTCAAGGTGTAATTCACCCATTCCTGAAATAATGGTTTGACCTGACTCTTCATCAGTTTTTACACGGAATGAAGGATCTTCTTGGGCAAGGCGGTTTAATGCAATACCCATTTTTTCTTGGTCAGCTTTTGTTTTTGGCTCAACAGCTTGTGAAATCACCGGCTCCGGGAAAATCATTCTCTCAAGAATAATGATGGATGATGGGTCACATAATGTCTCGCCAGTTGTCGCATCTTTTAAACCAACTGCTGCGGCGATATCACCGGCACGAACTTCTTTAATTTCTTCACGTTGGTTTGCATGCATCTGAAGGATACGACCAATACGCTCTTTCTTACCCTTAATTGGGTTATAGATCGTATCGCCAGAATTAATCACGCCAGAATATACGCGGAAGAAGATGAGCTGTCCTACAAACGGGTCAGTCATGATCTTGAATGCAAGCGCAGAGAATTTTTCTTCGTCAGTTGCATAGCGCTCAGTTTTCTCGCCATTCTCTAACTCACCAGTAACTGGCGGAATATCTGATGGTGCAGGCATGTAATCAATAACGCCATCCAACATCGCCTGTACGCCTTTGTTCTTAAATGCTGAACCACACATCATTGGCACGATCTCACCAGCTAGTGTGCGCGTGCGAATAGCTAGCTTAATTTCTTCTTCAGAAAGCGGCTCGCCACTTAAATATTTATCCATCAACTCTTCAGATGACTCTGCTGCGGCTTCAAGCATTTTTTCGCGCCACTCGTTTGCTGTATCAAGCAACTCGGCCGGAATTTCTTCGTAGTTAAATTTAATACCTTGTGACTCTTCATCCCACAAAATTGCCTTCATTTTGACGAGATCAACAACACCGCGGAAGTTTTCTTCTGCGCCAATTGGAATTTGAATTGGAATTGGGTTTGCCTTTAAACGTGCACGCATTTGATCGTGAACTTTGAAAAAGTTTGCGCCAGTACGGTCCATTTTATTAACAAACGCCAAGCGCGGCACTTTATACTTATTTGCCTGACGCCATACAGTTTCTGATTGTGGTTGCACACCGCCCACAGCACAATAAACCATGCACGCACCATCTAGTACGCGCATTGAGCGCTCAACTTCAATGGTGAAGTCTACGTGGCCTGGGGTATCAATAATGTTGATTCTATGCTCAGGATAATTGCCGCCCATCCCTTTCCAAAATGCAGTCGTAGCAGCAGAAGTAATTGTGATTCCACGCTCTTGCTCTTGCTCCATCCAGTCCATGGTGGCAGCGCCATCGTGAACTTCTCCAATTTTATGGTTTACACCTGTGTAAAACAGGATACGTTCAGTTGTTGTCGTTTTACCAGCATCTATATGTGCTGAAATTCCAATATTGCGATAACGCTCGATGGGGGTCTTTCGTGCCACTGTATCCTCGAAGATGTATAAGGTTTAAAAACGGAAATGTGAGAATGCTTTATTCGCTTCGGCCATGCGGTGAACTTCATCACGCTTTTTCATAGCTCCGCCGCGTCCTTCTGCAGCCTCTAATAATTCATTTGCCAAACGTTGTGCCATTGACTTTTCACTACGTTTTTTTGCGGCTTCTCTTAACCAACGCATTGCAAGCGCTAAGCGACGGGAAGGACGAACCTCGACCGGTACTTGATAGTTGGCGCCACCAACACGGCGACTTTTAACTTCAACCATTGGCTTTACGTTACCCATAGCAACAGAAAAGATATCTAATGGTGGTTTGTTTGCTTTTTTCTCAATGTGCTCAAATGCGCCATAAACAATGCGCTCGGCAACAGATTTTTTGCCGTCTAACATCAGGACGTTCATAAATTTAGCTACTTCAACATTCCCAAATTTTGGGTCTGGAAGAATTTCGCGTTTCGGTACTTCTCTACGACGTGGCATAACTACTCCTTTAGTTTTCAGTTGGGAAAATTCCCTCGATTACTCTACAAGCACATGGCCGAAGTAATCACTTACTTGCCGTATATCACAATAATATACGGCACTTACCAAGAAATTAAGCTTTCTTGGCTTTTTTCGCTCCGTATTTAGAGCGAGATTGCTTACGATCCTTAACACCTTGTAAGTCGAGTGATCCACGAACAATGTGATAACGAACACCTGGCAAATCTTTTACGCGACCACCACGAATCAATACGACTGAGTGCTCTTGTAAATTGTGGCCTTCACCACCAATGTAGGAGATGACCTCAAAACCATTGGTCAAGCGCACTTTAGCTACTTTACGCAAAGCTGAGTTAGGCTTTTTCGGTGTTGTGGTGTACACACGTGTGCAAACCCCACGTCTTTGCGGACTATTTTGTAAGGCTGGACTCTTGCTCTTTACCACCAAGTTCGTACGGGGTTTTTTGAGCAACTGGTTAATTGTTGGCATAACTTACTCTCAATACACTTTTTTCATCAATTCGTTTAGTCAATTCGTACTCAATTACTGCATTTGAATACGGGTTTTACAGAACCTAGCATTCTAGACTGAGTTTGATGAATCGTCAAGAACCCCTTGTAGGATTCTTGACAAATTCATTTTTTTTACTCAGCATCCGCTACTGGTGTTTCCTCTACTGGGGTAATAAAAGCCTCTTCAGCAGCGATCGTTTGTGCACGATCACGCTCAAATTGCTCTCTTGCTTTACGCGCTTTACGGTAAGACAATCCTGTTCCAGCGGGGATGAGTCGGCCAATAATCACGTTTTCTTTGAGTCCACGCAATGTATCGACTTTGCCCATAATCGCAGCTTCTGTCAGAACACGGGTTGTTTCTTGGAAAGACGCCGCAGAAATAAAGCTATCCGTAGATAATGAGGCCTTTGTAATACCTAAAAGGATATTCTCATACAATGCTGGACGCTTACCTTCAGCGATGACACGATCATTTTCATCAAATAACTTGGAGCGCTCAACTTGCTCACCAGTGATGAAATTAGCCTCACCAGCATCGACAACTTGAACACGACGCAACATTTGACGCACAATCACCTCAATATGCTTGTCATTGATTTTTACACCCTGCAAGCGGTATACGTCTTGGACTTCATCAACGATGTACATAGAGAGCTCTTCAATGCCCTTGAGATGCAAAATATCATGAGGATCAGCAGGTCCTTCAACAATCATCTCGCCTTTATTGACGACTTGACCATCGTGAACGAGAACTTGCTTTTCTTTCGCAATTAAGAACTCGTGTGACTCACCGTCCATGTCAGTAATGACCAAACGTTGCTTACCCTTGGTCTCTTTACCAAATGAAACTGTTCCTGTAATTTTCGCAAGAACAGCTGCATCTTTTGGAGAGCGGCCTTCAAACAACTCTGCAACCCTCGGTAAACCACCGGTAATATCACGTGTTTTTTGCGACTCAATTGGAATACGTGCAAGAACTTCACCGGCTCTAACTGTTTGACCATCTTTAACGGTAATCAAAGCACCAAATTGCAGGCCGATGGTTACAGGGTGATCCGTGCCAGCTAACTTCACTTCTAATCCAGCGTCGTCCAAGATTTTAATAATCGGACGAATACCTTTAGCTGCTGCACTTCGACGCTTACCATCAATAACAACAAGCGTTGAAAGACCTGTTACATCATCTACCTGTTTAGCAACAGTTACACCTTCTTCAACATTCTCAAAGTTAATTTGTCCTGCAAACTCCGAGATAATTGGACGCGTTAATGGATCCCATGAGGCTAAGCTTGCGCCTGCTTTTACAACGCCACCATCGCCCACTAATAATGTTGCTCCATAAGGAACTTTATGGCGCTCACGCTCACGACCATGATCGTCAGTAATTAATGCCTCACCTGAACGTGAAATAACAATCTGTTCATTTTTAGGATTAGTGATGTATCTCATAGATGATGAGAAACGCACGATACCATTTGATTTGGCTTCAACATTACTTGCAACCAAAGCTCGAGAAGCAGCACCGCCGATGTGGAATGTACGCATCGTTAACTGTGTACCCGGCTCACCAATCGATTGGGCTGCAATCACACCAACAGCTTCACCAACGTTTACCAAGCCACCACGACCTAAGTCACGACCATAACATTTCGCACACAAGCCATAACGTGTTTTACATGCAAGTACAGTTCTTACCTTCACCTCATCCAAACCAGATGCGACGATTTCATCAACCATATCTTCATCAAGCAAGATATCATCTCCAACGATGATTGCTTGTGTATCTGGATGGATCACATCACCGATGGTTACACGCCCTAAAATACGGTCACGTAATGCTTCGATAATTTCTCCACCCTCAACTAAGGCCTTCATCGTTACGCCATCAATGGCGCCACAATCTTCTTCAATCACAACGAGATCTTGAGTAACATCACAAAGACGACGTGTTAAATAACCTGAGTTTGCTGTCTTTAATGCAGTGTCTGCCAGGCCTTTACGTGCGCCATGCGTTGAAATAAAGTACTGCAAAACATTCAAACCTTCACGGAAGTTCGCCGTAATAGGCGTTTCAATGATTGAACCATCCGGTTTAGCCATCAAGCCACGCATACCAGCAAGCTGACGAATCTGGGCTGCTGAACCACGCGCACCAGAGTCAGCCATCATATAAATGGCATTAAATGATTCCTGTTTTACTTGAGCGCCGTGACGATCAGTAACTGTTTGTTGGGACAGTTGCTCCATCATGGCTTTACCAACTTGATCTCCAGCCGCACCCCAAATATCAACAACGTTGTTATAACGCTCTTGGTTTGTTACAAGGCCAGACATAAATTGCTTCTCATACTCCTTGACCTTGTTAGATGCATCGCCAATGATTTTCTCTTTTTGCTCTGGAATTAACATGTCATCAATCGCAATCGAGATACCTGCTTTTGTTGCCAACTTAAATCCGGACTGCAAGAGTCGGTCTGCAAAAATAACAGTTTCACGAAGTCCGCATTTACGGAATGACGTATTAATTAAGCGTGAGATTTCTTTCTTCTTAAGTGGCTTATTAATATTCTCAAAAGCCATTCCTTTAGGCAAAATCTCAGACAAAATCGCGCGACCTACTGAGGTGTGATACAAAGTTGTCTTTTTCTGAAAACGAGCATCGCCTTCAGCATTTTTATCAACAATATCCCACTCATTAATTCTTACAGCGATACGTGATGCCATCTCGACTTGACCAGCATCATACGCGCGCAATACCTCGGAGATATCTGCGAAGAATAGACCCTCACCTTTACCGTTAATCCTGTCGCGCGTCGCGTAATACAAGCCCAACACGATATCTTGTGAAGGCACAATTGAAGGCTCACCGTTTGCAGGGAACAAAATATTGTTCGATGCAAGCATAAGTGAACGCGCTTCCATTTGAGCTTCGAGTGACAAGGGTACGTGAACAGCCATTTGGTCACCGTCAAAGTCGGCATTAAACGCAGCACAAACTAATGGGTGTAACTGAATCGCTTTACCTTCAATCAAGAGAGGCTCAAAGGCTTGAATACCTAAACGGTGCAATGTTGGTGCGCGGTTCAGCATTACTGGATGCTGACGAATCACCTCTTCCAAGATGTCCCAAACAATCGGCGTTTGATTTTCAACTTCCTTCTTTGCAGCCTTAATAGTTGTTGCAATTCCTAAGGTTTCAAGTTTATTGAAAATAAATGGCTTAAATAATTCAAGCGCCATGAGCTTTGGTAAACCGCATTGGTGTAACTTTAAATTTGGTCCCACAACAATTACGGAACGACCTGAATAGTCAACACGCTTTCCAAGCAAGTTCTGACGGAAACGACCGCCTTTACCTTTAATCATCTCAGCAAGAGACTTGAGCGGACGCTTATTGGCGCCAGTCATTGCCTTACCACGACGACCATTGTCAAGGAGTGAGTCGACAGCCTCTTGAAGCATACGCTTTTCATTGCGAACAATAATTTCAGGTGCGCGCAATTCTAAGAGCTTCTTCAAACGATTATTACGATTAATAACACGACGATATAAATCGTTTAAGTCTGATGTTGCAAAACGACCGCCATCCAATGGAACCAGTGGACGTAATTCTGGCGGCAATACTGGCAATACATCAAGAATCATCCAGTCAGGCTTAATACCTGAAGTTTGGAATGCTTCCAGCACTTTTAAGCGCTTTGCATATTTTTTAATCTTGGCATCACTACCAGTTGCTTTTAAATCAGCGCGAAGTGTTTCTACTTCACGATCAATTTGAATGCTTCTTAATAGGTCACGGATACCTTCTGCACCCATGATCGCCGTAAATGCGCCTTCGCCATGCTCTTCAACTTTAGCAATGTACTCATCTTCAGACATAATCTGAGCACGTTTCATCACTCCCTCAGGTGTGAGTCCAGGATCCACAACGACATATGCCTCAAAGTAAAGGACGCGCTCGATATCACGCAATGTCATATCAAGCACCATGCCTAAACGGGATGGTAAGGATTTTAAGAACCAAATATGTGCAACTGGAGCAGCTAAGTCAATATGACCCATGCGCTCACGACGTACTTTTGCTAAGGTAACCTCAACGCCACACTTCTCACAAATAACTCCTCTAAACTTGAGGCGCTTGTATTTACCACACAAGCACTCATAGTCTTTGATAGGGCCAAAAATTTTGGCGCAGAACAAGCCGTCACGCTCAGGCTTGAATGTTCTATAGTTAATTGTTTCAGGCTTACGAACTTCACCGTAAGACCATGAGCGAATTTTTTCTGGTGAGGCTAAGCCAATCCTAATTGCATCAAACTGTTCATCACCGTGCGTTTGTTTAAATAAATCCAGCAGTGCTTTCATATTAATTACGCTCCATATCGATATCTATACCTAATGATCTGATTTCTTTCACCAGAACATTAAAGGACTCAGGCATTCCCGCTTCAATAGTGTGCTCACCCTTGACAATGTTTTCGTATACTTTCGTACGACCATTGACATCATCGGATTTGACTGTGAGCATCTCTTGAAGAACATAAGATGCGCCATAAGCTTCCAGTGCCCAAACTTCCATTTCACCGAATCTCTGTCCACCAAACTGCGCTTTACCGCCGAGTGGTTGCTGAGTCACGAGTGAGTATGGTCCAGTTGAACGTGCATGCATCTTGTCATCAACCAAATGGTGCAGTTTTAAGACATGCATTACACCTACTGTCACATTACGCTCAAAGGCATCACCCGTTTGACCATCAAATAACTTCATTTGCTGTCTGGATGCTGTCATTGCGAGTGGACCAGCAATTTCTTCTGGATACGCGAGCTCTAACATTTTGGCAATTTCTACTTCTGTCGCACCATCAAATACTGGCGTAGCAAATGGAGTGCCTTCACGCAAGTTCTTTGCCAACTCTAATATCTCGTCATCAGACAATTGATCTAAAGCCTCAACGCGTCCAGTTTCGTTATACAAGCTGGTTAAGAATTTACGTAATTCTGTCACCTTGTTGTGTGCTTGAATCATGGCATTAATTCGTTTACCAATTCCCAACGCCGCCCAGCCTAAATGCGTTTCTAGGATCTGTCCAACGTTCATACGAGATGGAACACCAAGCGGATTTAAAACGATATCTACCGGTGTGCCGTCTGCCATGTAAGGCATATCTTCAACTGGAGCAATTTTTGAAACAACCCCTTTGTTACCGTGACGACCAGCCATCTTATCGCCAGGCTGTAAACGACGTTTAACGGCCAAATACACTTTAACCATTTTGGTTACACCAGGAGGCAACTCATCACCCTGCGTTAACTTACGTTGCTTTTCTGTAAAGGCTTCATCAAATTGTTTACGTTTAGCTTCGATAGACTCTTTAATAGCATCAACTTGCGAAGCTAATTCCTCATCTGCCAAACGAACATCAAACCAATGATATTTATCAACACTTGTCAAATACTCCGCAGAGACAACAGATCCCTTTGTCAACTTACCAGGACCGCCGTTAGCAGCTTTATTTAACAGTAATTTTTCTAAACGATTGAATGCGTCACCTTCAACAATACGCAATTGGTCATTTAAATCTAAGCGATAGCGATGTAACTCTTCTTGGATAATAGATTGCGCACGCTGATCACGCTCCACGCCTTCGCGTGTAAATACCTGAACGTCAATCACTGTGCCTATCATTCCTGAAGGAATACGCAAAGATGTGTCTTTTACATCAGATGCTTTTTCGCCAAAAATTGCGCGCAATAATTTTTCTTCTGGCGTTAGTGTGGTTTCGCCTTTTGGAGTTACTTTACCCACAAGAACATCACCTGCTTCAACTTCGGCGCCGATATAAACAATACCACTTTCATCTAAACGACTGAGCTGTGACTCCGCCAGGTTAGAGATATCACGCGTAATTTCTTCAGGTCCAAGTTTTGTATCACGAGCAACAACAGACAGCTCTTCAATATGAATCGAAGTATAACGATCGTCAGCAACAACTTTTTCAGAGATCAAAATAGAATCTTCAAAGTTATAACCGTTCCATGGCATAAATGCCACAGTCATGTTCTGACCCAACGCTAACTCGCCAAGGTCTGTAGAAGCACCATCAGCAACAACATCCCCGCGAGCAATACGATCGCCAACCTTAACAATAGGACGTTGGTTAATATTGGTGTTTTGATTTGAGCGTGTATATTTAATTAAATTGTAAATATCTACGCCAACCTCGCCTGCCGCTGTTTCGTCATCATTCACACGAATCACAATACGATTGGCATCAACATAGTCAACAGTTCCGCCACGCGTTGCCATAACCACAGTACCAGAGTCAACTGCAACTGTTCTTTCTAGTCCAGTTCCAACTAAAGGCTTATTAGGACGTAAGCAAGGAACAGCTTGACGCTGCATGTTCGCACCCATCAACGCACGGTTAGCATCATCGTGCTCTAAGAATGGTACTAATGACGCTGCTGCAGAAACAATTTGACTTGGTGCCACGTCGATATAATTGACTCTCTCAGGAGTAACCATTTTTGTTTCGCCAGCTTCGCGGGAAGAAACCAACTCATCCGCTAATAAGCCTTTTGTATCGATGGTCGCATTAGCCTGAGCAATAACGTACTTGGCTTCTTCAATCGCAGATAAATAATCAACTTGATCAGTTACCTTGCTATTTACAACCTTACGATATGGCGTTTCTAAAAACCCGTGCTCGTTCAGTCGTGCAAACAGAGCCAAAGAGTTAATCAAACCAATATTTGGTCCTTCCGGAGTTTCAATAGGGCAAACACGACCGTAGTGCGTTGGATGAACGTCACGCACTTCAAAGCCTGCTCTCTCACGTGTTAAACCGCCAGGTCCTAATGCGGATATACGACGTTTGTGAGTAATCTCTGATAGTGGATTCGTTTGGTCCATAAACTGAGATAACTGTGAAGATCCAAAGAATTCACGAATTGCAGATGAAATTGGTTTGCTGTTGATTAAGTCATGCGGCATGAGGTTTTCAGTTTCAGCCTGGCCTAAGCGCTCTTTAACTGCGCGCTCTACACGGGCAAGACCAGCTCTAAATTGGTTTTCAGCCAACTCGCCTACACAACGCACACGACGATTACCTAAGTGATCGATGTCGTCAACTTCGCCTTTACCGTTTCTTAAATCAACCAACAATTTAATAGAGTCCAAAATGTCTTCATTTGACAAGACCATGGAACCTTCCATTTCAGCGCGGTTTAATCGGCTGTTAACCTTCATACGACCAACACGTGACAAATCATACGAATCTTCATTAAAGAAGAGTCTTGCAAATAAAGCTTCTACGGCATCTTCTGTTGGTGGCTCACCAGGGCGCATCATGCGATAAATTGCAATTCTTGCAGCCATTTGATCAGCCGTCTCATCAACACGAAGTGTTTGAGAAATATAGCCGCCTTGATCTAAGTCGTTGGTATAAATTGTTTCTACTTTCTTTACACCTGCTTCACGAAGCTTAGCTAAGATTCCTTCTGTTACTTCATCGTTTGCATTTGATAAAACTTCACCAGTTTCTTCGTCGATGATATTTTTCGCCAATACACGTCCAATGAGGTAGTCATCTGGAGAATGAATCATTTGTGTTTTTGCAGCTTCTAATTCACGAATATGCTTCGCATTGATTCGCTTATCTTTCTGAATTACAACAACACCATTGCGGTCCAATATGTCAAAACGCGCAACTTCACCACGCAAACGCTCAGGCACAAACTCAACTGAAACTCCATCATTATTGATCTCGATATGATCAAATTTAAAGAAGTTCGCAAGAATTTGCTCTATGTTTAACCCGAGAGCTTTTAATAAAATAGTTACCGGCATCTTACGACGACGGTCAACACGGAAATATAAAATATCTTTAGGATCAAATTCAAAGTCTAACCATGAGCCACGATAAGGAATAACTCTTGCTGAAAACAAGAGCTTGCCTGAGCTATGGGTTTTGCCTTTGTCGTGTTCAAAGAACACACCTGGAGAGCGGTGTAATTGCGACACAATGACGCGCTCAGTTCCATTAATCACAAATGAACCTGTATCTGTCATCAATGGGATTTCGCCCATATACACTTCTTGCTCTTTAATTTCTTTAACTTTAGTCGGCGCTTCACGGTCGTTAATAATTAAACGCACCTTCGCCCTTAAAGCTGAGTGGTAAGTTAATCCGCGCTGCTGACATTCTTTAACATCAAATGGCGGCGAAGATAACTGATAAGACACATATTCCATTCTTGCAAATCCATTATTGGACACAATTGGAAATATGGAAGAAAAGGCAGCTTGCAAACCCTCATTTAAGCGTGAGTGCGATGCTGTTCTTTCTTGTAAAAATTTAGTATATGACTCTAATTGAGTCGTTAATAAATAGGGTACCTGATGGTTATTCAAGCGCTTAGCAAAGCTCTTACGGATGCGTTTGCGTTCGGTGAAGCTATAAGCCATGTCATCTCCGAATTTCATCAACTGTTCAAAGTTTTGGTGGTTGGCCTCTACCAACCTCTGGCGGACAGCGCGCACACCGGCGCACCCGACCAAATTTGTCTACTGCAGTTGTATCAGAAGACAAACCAGATAACTCAGTAAGTTATCTGGTTTGGCTACTAACCAAACCAAAAGTCACCCAAGAAATTACTTTCTTGGGATAACCAACTTACTTGAGTTCTGCCTTCGCGCCAGCGTCTTCTAACTTCTTCTTAGCGTCTTCAGCTGCTGCTTTATCAACACCTTCCTTGATTGGCTTTGGTGCGCCATCAACGAGGTCTTTAGCTTCTTTGAGACCAAGTCCAGTAATTTCACGTACGGCCTTAATAACTGAAACTTTATTTGGACCAACTTCAGCAAGAATAACGTTGAATTCAGTTTGCTCTTCAACAGCAGCTGCACCACCGCCACCGCCTGGAGCAGCAACAGACATTGCCGCTGCTGATACACCAAACTTCTCTTCAAATGCCTTAACTAAGTCATTCAAATCCATAACAGACATATTGCCTACTGCTTCAATAATTTCTTCTTTAGTAATTGCCATTTTTAATACTCCTAATTCGTTCAAATTTAATAAGTGCTAGCTACAATTAAGCGGCTGGCGTTTCTTCGGCTTTCTGAGCAGCAACGGCACCAAGTACGCGAGCCATGCTCGATACCGGGGCTAGCATCACACCAAGTAACATTGCAATGAGTTCATTACGTCCAGGTATTGAAGCGAGGGCTTTAACACCATCAGCATCTAATGACTTGCCGTTATATGAACCTGCTTTGATAACCAGGGTGTCTTTTACTTTAGAAAAGTCATTTAAAACTTTTGCTGAAGCAATAGGATCTGCAGAAATACCATATATGAGCGGCCCGACCATCGAGTCACCAAGCGGTTCGAATTGTGTTCCTTGTACTGCGCGACGCGCTAGTGTGTTTTTCAACACGCGCAAGTAAACACCTTGCGCTCTAGCATTTGCACGTAACTTAGTTAATTCGCCCACTGGAATGCCACGATATTCGGCGATTACTATAGTCTGAGCATTGGCAATTTGCGCACCAATATCAGCTACTACCGCTTTTTTATCATCCAAATTTAAAGGCATGTTTCACTCCATTTATCCCTCAACTTCGAGGGGATTGCACACCAGCGAATTCTTTACAGGTTCGCCATCTACGTTGGCCCACATTACAATTAAGAACTTTCATTCACCAACGGTCTTTGATGGCCGTTGATTTCTCAATCAACGACCCAAAGTCTTTTAATACTTAAATCGAAATAGAAGACTGCTCTACGCGTACGCCTGCACCCATGGTGCTGGAGAGAGCAATTTTTCTTAAATAAATTCCCTTACTTGCAGGTGGCTTTGCTTTTTGCAAAGCATCTAGTAACGCTACAAGATTGGATTTGAGAGCACTTGGCTCAAATGAACGGCGTCCAATAGTCGCATGCACAATACCAGCTTTGTCCACACGGAACTGAACTTGTCCAGCTTTTGCATTCTTTACCGCTGTAGCAACATCAGGCGTAACCGTGCCAACTTTCGGATTAGGCATTAATCCACGTGGGCCTAAAATTTGACCTAAAGTACCAACGATTCGCATTGTGTCTGGAGAGGCGATCAGAATATCAAAATCAATCTTTCCTGATTTAACTTGTTCAGCCAAATCTTCCATACCCACGATATCAGCACCAGCTTCTTTCGCTTGAACCGCTTTATCACCTTGGGCAAACACCGCAACTCGTACTGATTTCCCAGTTCCAGCAGGAAGCACAACGGCTCCACGCACTACCTGATCAGATTTCTTTGCATCAATTCCCAATTGAACAGCTACGTCAATTGACTCATCAAATTTAGCTGTTGCACACTCTTTAACTAAATTGAGAGCTTCATCAATTGGATAAAATTTATTTCTATCAACTTTGGATTGAAGAGCAGTTAATCTTTTTGATATATTTGCCATGATTAGAGTCCCTCAACAGTAATGCCCATAGAGCGGGCGCTTCCAGCAATTGTTCGTACCGCAGCCGCTAAGTCGGATGCTGTTAAATCTGGCATTTTAGCCTTTGCAATATCTTCCGCTTGCGCTAAAGTTATTTTTCCAACTTTATCTGTATGCGGTCTTGCGGAACCCTTATCCAATTTTGCAGCCTTTTTAATTAAGACTGATGCAGGAGGAGTTTTCATCACAAATGTGAAGCTCTTGTCTGCAAATGCAGTAATTACGACAGGTATCGGGAGACCTGGCTCCATACCTTGTGTTTGTGCATTAAATGCTTTACAAAACTCCATGATATTCAAACCGCGCTGTCCTAGCGCTGGTCCAACTGGAGGTGATGGGTTTGCCTTACCGGCAGGTATTTGTAGCTTAATAAAGCCAATGATTTTCTTTGCCATTTCAAACTCCTAAAAAGCGCGCCTTTTCTTTTTTAAAGACCGCTGTTGAGTAAACGCATTTGTTAGAGCGGCAACCCTAACTCAGCTCCTCTTGACAGTACATTGACTGTCTGTATTGCCTTACATCTTTTCTACTTGACCGAACTCTAATTCAACTGGAGTACCGCGACCAAATATTGTAACAGAAACTCTGAGTTTTGACTTCTCATAATTAACTTCTTCAACGTTCCCGTTGAAATCTGTAAATGGGCCTTCTTTGACACGTACCATTTCACCAATTTCAAACAAAGTTTTTGGTTTAGGCTTATCTACACCAGCCTGCATCTGATCCATGATTTTTTGAACTTCTGCCGTGGAAATTGGAGATGGTCTATTTCTAACCCCACCCACAAAACCAGTAACTTTTGGCGTATTTTTTACTAAATGCCAAGACTCATCAGTCATTTCCATTTCAATTAACACATAACCGGGGAAAAACCGTCGCTCTGTAACTGTCTTTGCGCCTGACTTAACCTCGATTACTTCTTCGGAAGGAACCATAATTCGACCAAACTTACCTGGCATGTCTGATCTTCCAATGCGCTCCTCTAATCCTTTTTTGACACTTTTTTCCATGCCGGAATAAGCATGTATCACATACCAACGCATGTTTTCTGCGGCTTGAGGATTTTTACTTATTTCTTCATTTGTCATTTGTTTATTTCCATCCAAGGAATACAGCAAAAATAAGCCACTCAATTATTTTGTCTGCGCTCCATAAAAAAATGGCCATTACAACTACAAAAGCAAAAACAATCAAAGTCATTTGAGTGGATTCTTTTCTGGAAGGCCATACGACTTTCTTTACTTCAGTTACGCTATCTTTGGCGTAGGCAAGAAAACGCTTACCACTTGGAGTAATGGCAACCAAACCTACTGCAATTGCAATTCCACCTAACAGCACACCTAAACGAATCATCATTGGTTGCGTAGCTAATCCGTAGTATCCAATTAAAGATACCAAGACAAGGGCAATGGATATACCAGCCACTAAGTTTGATTCGCTTGCTTCTTTAGTAATATTTTTTTGTTCAGACATTCTTTAGTTACCGTTGCTTTTGGTGGCAGGGGCGGAGGGCATCGAACCCCCAACCTTTGGTTTTGGAGACCAACGCTCTGCCAATTGAGCTACACCCCTATTCACTTAAGCAATAATTTTAGAAACAACACCGGCACCAACCGTACGACCACCTTCAC
>JBAXKF010000049.1:0-14952 GCA_037137465.1 Betaproteobacteria bacterium
CTGTTTGAGTACTTTTGGCAAACTCTTCAGAATTTATAGTGAAAGATAAGAGGTCCTTAGTAGCTAGTTCCTTAGTTGTTAGTTTATTTTGATTATTAGTAGTTTCTGGTTGAGTACTTTTGGCAGACTCTTCAGAATTTGTAGTGAAAGATAAGGGGTCCTTAGTAGCTAGTTCCTTAGTTGTTAGTTTATTTTGATTATTTGTGGTACTTGGTAAAGCATTGAATAAATCAGCTAGGCTCAATGTATTTGACGGTACTTGATTGCTTGTTAATAGTGAAGAAACATCCTCCTTAGAGGCTAAAGTTTTAACATCACCCTTAACATCAGACGGATTGGTTGGCGAGGCTGCATTAGCTATATCAGCTAACTTAGGTAAAGCTGTTGAATTATTATTTGATTGAAGGGCGCTATTGAGTACCTTTTCAAAGCTCATTGCGCCCTCAACACCAGCCTCGGCTGTTGCTGTAGGAACTATTAATTGGGATGCTGATGATAATATTGCCGGGATGAATGGTGTCATTTGGATCTCAATACGCGTATTTTCTGGCTGCAAATTCATCAGTGTTCTTTTGGTCTAAGCGAGCTTCAATCAGAGCAGCTTTACTTTTCGCACGTTGAGTTAGTGTTTCAAATGTCAATAATTTACGTTCACACTCTTGCCACTGTTGTTTTGCAATAGAAACTTGGTTGTTAAAAATAATTACGGCTTTTTCTTGTTGAGCAATTGCCAGCTCAAGCTGTTGTATGAAGTTTTGCGAATTATGTAATTGCGAGGCTTTTAGACCAGACAACATTTGTTGCTGAAGATTGACGCGGTAGTCATCTAGATAATTTTGTAATAGATCAACCTTTTGTTCACTATCTCGAAGCCCTGCAATTTCTTTTGCTAAAGCAGTAGCTGCAGCAGAAGACTGTGCTTTGGCTAAATCAACGAGGGTTTGGAGGACATTAAGGTTCATCGTGGAACTATTATGGTTCAACTTGAGGGTATTTAAAGCTTAGAAAAGAGCCGAAAGTTCCCCTAAACTCTGAGGAATGCTCACTTTTTCTAAAATTTCTTGCTGTAAAAAGGCTTCTATTTGACTATTTTTGGCAATTGCTTCATCTAATACCGGATCACTACCGGCGCTATAGGCCCCAACACTAATTAAATCCCTATTACGTTGGTACCTGGAGACTAACTGCTTGAGTTTTCTCATTAATTGTTGTTGTTCATTACTGGTGATACTGTGCATGCTTCGACTGATTGATTTTTCAATATCGATAGCAGGATAGTGTCCCGCATCGGCAAGTTCACGGCTCAGCACGATATGGCCATCTAAAATAGCTCGTGCTGAATCGGCAATCGGGTCTTGTAAGTCATCACCCTCAGTAAGAACCGTATAAAACGCGGTGATAGAACCACCACCTTCAGCGCCATTGCCCGCGCGCTCAATCAGAACCGGAATTTTGGCAAAAACAGAAGGAGGATACCCTTTTGTCGCAGGAGGTTCACCAATAGCTAGGGCGATTTCACGTTGTGCCATACCGTAACGCGTTAATGAATCCATGATGAGTAATACATTTTTACCTTGATCACGAAAATATTCAGCAATTGCCGTAGAGTAAAAGGCACCTTGGAGCCTAAGTAGAGGTGGATTATCAGCTGGGGCAGCAACGACTACAGAGCGCGCCAACCCCTCTTCACCTAAGATTTCTTCGATAAACTCTTTGACCTCTCGACCGCGTTCACCAATCAGGCCGACCACGACAACATCCGCCGTGGTGTAGCGCGCCATCATACCCAATAAGACACTTTTTCCGACACCAGAGCCAGCAAAAAGACCCATGCGCTGACCTTTGCCGACAGTTAAGCAAGAATTAATAGCACGTATACCAACGTCTAAAACTTCCTTAATCGGAGCTCTTCTTAGTGGGTTAATTGGCGGTGAATACATCGGGGCGGTGATTGAACTATCGATAGGAGGTCCCAAATCAAGTGGTTTACCGGTAGCATCTAATACCCTGCCTAAAAGGTGGTCGCCAACTGGTAAGCCGCGACCTTTGATAGCGGCATCGTTGATATCAAGTGTAATTTGATCTAATCGGATGGGACTAGGAGCGGCTTCTGACGGCACCACCATTGCTCCAGGTTTAACCCCTTCGACATCGCCCAGGGGCATTAAAAATAAACGACCACCCTCAAAACCAACGACTTCAGCTTCCACGCGCTTACCGTTTGGGAGTGGGATATGGCAAGGGCTACCGATAGGTAATTGCAAACCCACCGTTTCCATAACAAGCCCCGCGACCCGAACAATACGGCCATTAATTTGAAACAAGTTGGTATGGGCAACTTTACGTTGGCAATAATTGAGAAAATCTTTAATCTCAAAATCAGATTCAACCGTCATACTGACGAACTCTCTTCTGGCTGAGACTCAATACCAAGTGTCGCCATTAATTTTTCAATACGTTTTTCAACCGTAGCATCGACATCGTTGCTTCCAGTTTCTAATCGACAGCCACCCCGGGAGATGCTGGCATCATGCACAATTTTCCAACCAGAGTCTTGGAGAGACCGACCTTGTTTTGCTTCAATTAATTCGGCATCAAGGGGGTTGAGTAAAAGTTTGGCTGGCAATTGTAAGATGGGTATTTGTTCAAGCGCTTTTTCAACAACATCAAAAATGATATCGGGTTGTTTTTCAATTGAGCGTAAGGTAATAGTTTTAGCTAAGGCAATGGAAAGTTCAAGTACTTCTTGAGCAATATGATCTCTTGAGAAGGCATATAATTTTTGCAGATTAAAAGCAATTTCAGAAAGGTGTTCTATGGTTGCTTGGATGTGTTGCTGCCCCTCGACTAAGCTCGTATTAAAGCCGTCCTCATGACCCGCTTTTTTCCCCTCTTCAAAGCCGCTCAGAAAGCCTTCTTCTTTAGCTTTTTCTTTACTATCGACCAACTCTTGGGCAAGCTTTGCGATTAAAGGATTTCTTGATAAATCTTGTTTATTTTCTTTTAAAGTAGTTAACTCCCACCGCGTAGCACCAAGAGGTTGATTTTTGTTACTCAGGGGATCAGACATAATCATCATCAGTTACTTTGAGGTTGATTCTGCCTTCCTCAATCATACGATTAATCACTTGTAAAATCTCGCGCTGTTGTTGCTCTACTTCAGCAACTCGGACAGGACCTTTACTTTCAAGATCCTCACGTAAGGTATCTGCAGCTCTTTGTGACATATTAGCTAGAATTTTTTCTTTTAATTCATCTTTAACACCCTTGAGCGCTACCACCAACACGTCAGATGAAACTTCAGCCAAAATCGACTGAATATTCTTATCATCTAAGGTCATAATATCTTCGAAAACAAACATATTATCTTTAACTAATTGCGCCAAATCAGGATTGAATTCTTTAAGACCTGTCATGACAGAAGATTCAGTATCACCACTTAAAAAGTTCATGATTTCTGCAGTCACACGAACACCACCAAGATCTCGTTTTTGAGAGTTATCACTAATGGTTAACAATTTAGTTAATACGTCATTTAACTCATTAAGAGCGGCAGGCTGAACACCATCTAGAGTGGCGATACGCAGAACAACATCATTTCTTACAACAATCGGCAACTCTGCCAGAATGGCGCTTGCCTGAAAGCGTGGCAAGTGAACCAGAATGGTAGCAATAATTTGTGGGTGTTCAGATTCAATCAAATCAGCGACAGCTTTACTTTCCATTGACTTCAAGCTATCGATACCTGTCGAACCTCGACGATCCAAAATACGACCAATTAAAAACCCGGCATCTTCTTCTCCAAGTGCGGAGTTAAGAACACCGCGAATATATTCTTCAGAATTAATACCCAGAGCAGTTGTCTTTGACATCTCATCACTGAATGAATCAAGAACATCATTGAGGGTATCTTCTGTAACATTATTCATCACGGCCATGGCAGAACCGACTTTTTGGACCTCACGGCTATCCAGATACCGCATCACTTCTGCCGCGCGATCTTGACCAAGGGCTAGCATGAGAACCGCTGCTTTATTGATGCCTTTCTCACTCATTTTCGTTCACCCAGTTTTTAATAATTCCTGCAACAATCTTAGGATCTTGGGTCGCCATTTCTTGAGCTAGCTCTAAACTATCTTTACTTTGTTTGACGATTGTGCGACGTTGTCTATTTGGCGTAATCATATTGCCATCGTTATCCATCTGAGGAGCTTGGTTTTGATTGGCTGGGGAGCCAGAGGGCTCATTGACATTCGCACCCCCATCAATATTCATGGGCGGGGCGCCTGTCGCAGCAAATTGTGGTTGAGCACCAGCAGTAGGCAACATCACATCCTCACTAATTCGCTTGAGTAAAGGCTTTAATACTTTGCTATATAGGATAAATAAAGCAATTGCGGTAATGAGATATTGGAAAATAGACTTTGCAGTGGATAGATTTGCGTAGGGCTTCCAAATTGGATCTGGTTTTACCTCTTCTTTTTCTGGCTCTGTAAATAGGCTATTAACCACATTTAAAGAGTCTCCACGATCTTGACTAAAGCCCATCGCATCTTTGACTAAGAGTGTAATTTGATTCTTTTCGTCATCATTGAGAGGGCGGAAGGTAGCCTTGCCCTGGTCATCCACTTCTTTTTTATGATTGACTAAAACTGCCACACTTAAACGATTAATACCACCCATTGATTTAGAAACATAGTTGACGGTTTTATCGAGTTCGTAATTAACCGCATTGTCTTTTTGAGAATTAGTAGGCGTTGGTTGTGCAGTGGTAACTGGAGGAGTAGTTGCCTTATTTTTACCAGCCTGATTGGAAGCTGCACCTGGTATACCTCCAGGGGCGGCGGCATCCATACTTGCAGATTCTTTGGTTTGTAAACTGCGTACTGAAGCAGTCTCAGGATTACCATTAGGTTTGTAGGTTTCACTCGCTTGCTCACTTCTTGTGAAGTCAATATCAGCAGTGGCTTGTGCATGTACATTCCCATCGCCGACCATTGGCACTAAGATAGATTCGACGCGTTTTCTAATACTTTCTTGGATTTCTTTGACGTACTTCATTTGCTCAGGATCTAACTGAGCTGTATCGGTAGAAGATTTATCATTACCTGACAGTAATTTACCCGTTTGATCTACAACAGTCACTGCATTGGCCGTTAGCTCTGGCACACTACTTGATACTAAATGAATGACAGCATTGACCTGTTGCTTATCCAGCGTTCTACCCGAATTAAGATTAACCAATACAGACGCTGTAGGCGTTTGTTTATCGCGAACAAACACCGATTGTTTTGGAATAGCTAAGTGAACTCTTGCACCTTGAACAACACCAATTGATGAAATCGTTCTGGCAAGCTCTCCTTCTAGCGCCCTTTGATAATTGACCTGCTCAATAAATTGGGAAGTTCCCATTTTTTGGTTTTCCATCAGCTCAAAACCAACGTTGCCACCTCTTGGAAGACCCTGAGCTGCGAGCTTTAAACGCGCATCATAGACCATTTCTGCTGGTACCAAAATAGCGTTACCACCTTCAGAAAATTGATAAGGAACATTCATCGTTTGTAAAGAAGCGATGATCGCGCCACCGTCTTTATCGGAGAAGTTGGTGAGTAAGACACCATACGTAGGCTTTTGTCCCCATAAGAAAACCCCAGCCATAATAGATAATACAAGCGCAAGCCCGGCCCCTAGGGCTAAATTTCTACCAAGAGATGATTGGAAAAATCCCATAAAAGCATTGGGTGCTGGAGAATTTGTAGCCATTTATAGTATTCTTGTTCGATATATAAGTTAGTTCAAAATCAGTAAATCATTCAAGAAAATAGAAAGATTTATTTTTAATACCCTATTTTGCCTAAATTGTTTGAACTTATTGAGAAGAATAATGGGCAGAAAAGCCCTTTAATCGTTGTCTTGAGTTACGGATGCTTCGCTATGATGTTATTCATTAGTGAACAATCACTTTATTTAAGATGAGGAATGTGAGATGGTGACAGCGATTGGCAGTGCTGCTATTCAAGAAATGTTAGCTCAGATTCGGTCGACGGTTGATCAGACCAAAAATGCGAAGTCTTTAGCCACAAACCCCTTAAGTCAATCTGGTATTGATGGTGGCTCAACTAAAGCTGACTTTTCTCAAGCCCTCAAGGCACACTTAAGTGAAGTTTCTAAATTAGAAAAAAGCTCTAATGATCTCGGCAAGCGTTTTGCTTTAGGAGATAACAATGTCAACTTATCCGATGTCATGATTTCAAGTCAAAAAGCAAATATTGCCCTGCAATCTACAGTTCAAGTTAGAAATAAAATTGCTTCAGCCTATCAAACTATCATGAATATGCAGATCTAAAGCGGGCTTATTTTTTACCGGCTTTAAGATTGGGTGGTAAGGCAGCTTCAATTTGATACAGCCAAGACAGAAGTTCGGCTACCACACGATACAATGTAGCTGGGATTTCTTGATCAAGATCAATATCCATCAACAAAGCGACTAGTTCCTTTGACTCATGAACATAAACACCGTTTTCTTTGGCGAGTTGAATGATTTGTTCAGCAATCGTGCCTTTACCAGAGGCGACTACAACTGGCGCTGGAGCACCAGCTCCATAGGCTAAGGCAACCGCATTTTTTAAGTTTTTAGGCGTTTGAGTCATTTTTTTTCTACTAAAAATTGCGTCATCTGAGTGCCGCTTGACTCTAGAGATAGATTCAGTAGATCTTTTGCTTGGTGGAGAAGATCTACAGACTGCGGATGTTGAGTTGAGATTCTAAAGCCAGCAGAATTACCAACAATGTTGATCGTTGCATTGACTTGTCCTAGCTTAGGTAAATTAAACTGAACAGAGGTTTGCCAAGATTTTTCTTCTGGGGCTTGATTATTGGAAGATTGCTTGGGAGTTTCATCTTTAATTTGCCACTCAAAAGCCTGTCCTGGAAATAGTTCACCACGCCAAATAAATTGCCGATTCTCTTGAGCATTGAGTTGCGCTGGAATGAACTGTGTTTGCGGGGTATCTATTTGATTTTCGGCAGTTGTTTTAAGGGCAGGATTATGATTTTGGGGTTCTTGCCGCACTTGATCGAGTGTGCGCTCACCATTAGCCCATTCTTTTAAGTGAGACTCATAAAATGCCCCACTCAGTTGCACAGCTTGATGGAGATGCGTAGGTAATTCATTTGCAATATTTTTCGCATCGGCAGGGGGTGTTGATAATAAAGCTTGGTTCCCCTTAATGAAATTTGATTGCGAATCATTAGGGTCGGCACTTTGTAGCAACTGTAAAAGAATCTTCGCGCCCGTGCTTAAGTTAATATTTTCTGAAGGAGTCAGCACAGGTGAACTCTCCATCTGGAAGGCAATATCAGGAGCAGGGTTTACAAGTTTTAATTGAATTTTATCGCCCACTCCCAGTCCTTGCGGCAATTGCATTTGCAATTGTGGTCCTTGTGTTTGCGGTGGGATTGGCGAAAACTGCACGGTGGCTTTACCATCCTGCATCATCGAAGTAATAACTGCCTGAAAAGATTTACCAACGGCGAGTTGGTCAAAGCGAGTTTGACCCTCAATGCGAGGATCACCAATAGCAGCCGTACTCCTGAGTAGAGCAGAGGAAGATACGCTGGGAGCACTTACCAGATTTAAATTTGGCAAGTCGGCCATATTTACTCCTTAAGTTAGAACGCTCCTGAATTGTAAGCGTATTCTAATTTCATAGAAGCGGAGTTGTTTTTTAAAAGCCCATCTAACTGTTGCATCCAGGGTTCTGTGATTTTACGAATCGCGCGATCTGTGCCTAAAATGCCTTGAATAAGCTCGAACTTACGATCTAATAATTGACCTGATAATTTTGCCACAGAGTCATAACTTTTGAGCGTTTTGACTTCAAGATCACACTGGCGACCTAAAGAATAGAAATCCTCCCAGTTTTTCATTTGGGCAGCTAACAGCATCTCGTGTGTAATGTGATGCACATTCTCGTACAAGTGAATTACAGTTTCTTCATTCATCGTGTTCATTACACGCTCACTGGAGAGTAAGAACTAGCTGTTCCAGAACCGTTATAAGGCACATTAGGCATTGCTGATTTATTTTCTACTTTAGGAGCAATTGCATCCCAGGTATTTTTTAGATCTAACATGAGAGCGTAAACAGCTTTTAATTTATTTACATCGTTATGTAAATTACACATAATCAATTCTTGGCACATATACGAGTAAAGCGCGTGTAAGTTTTGACCGATTTCGCCGCCTTCTTCAATGTTCAGACTAGCATCAAGACCCATTAAAATAATATCACTTGCCTTTGTGATGGCAGCGGATTTTTCCATCACATTATTGAGTTTCATATGATGTTCGGCTTGCAGAATTGCGATTAAAGCACCTTCATACAGCATAGCTATGAGTTTATGAGGATTTGCGGCAATGGCATTTGATTCGATATTTGTCGAAGCATATGCTTTTGCAGGATTTTTATAAGTAGTAAACATGGGTCTAGGTTCCTTAATGAGTAGTTATTTATTTACCAGATGCAATCGAATTTGATGTGGCGGCAATTGAACTTAACTGGCCAGTTAAATAAGTCGATGTTGAATTGAGTGTTGCCATCGTTGAGTCAAGTGCAGAATAGGTTGATTGATATTGTTTTTGGAGAATATTCAAGTGCGCTTGCATTTGAGTTTTTTGCGACTCAATTTGCTTAATGCTTGTATTCAAGCCATTGGTTCTTGTGGTAATTAAGCCATTGGCACCTGTGAATGAATTAACCAATTGATTCAATTGATAAGCCACCCCTTTGGTGTAAGAGACCGTTCCACGAGCACCCGTAGTACCGCCAATAATTTGTAATTTCAGGCCAGATTGCGGGGTATTGATAGGCCCTAACAAAAATTGTCCAGAAGTAAGAGCGTTTGCACCATTTAAAGTGGCGACCATATCCACACCAGTGGTAGACGTCCCCGCAGAACCACCCAATAAGTTGGATGAGGCATTTCCGCTGAGGGCAACTGAAGAAGCCCCGCCATAACGATTCGAAGTAAAGTTTAAGTTACCACTGCCATTGGCAGAAACACTAATTGAAGCGCCGAGATTAGAAAATGCGGTTGTACCATTAATTTGCGCTTGAATGGCAGCCGCTAAATTAGAAGCGCTTGTATAAGTAGCATTAGTTAATTGAATCGTTGCAGCAGTACCATTTAAAGTAATTGCCAGAGTATTGTTGCTTGGTCCAATCGTAAGGCTAGAAGGAGCAGCACTTGCGATTAATTTGCCTTGCGTTGGCATAGTGCCCACATTGACAGCGAAGGTACCTGGCTGGGTATCCGACGTTGAGCTAGTAAATTGTACGAGTGCATCTGTGGCGCTTGCATTGGCTGCAAATAAATTAGCAACAGCATTGTAGTTATTAGAAATAGCGGTATTTAATTTCGTATTATCAACTGCTAATGAACCATCTTTTTGGAAGGTAATACCAATATTATTCAGTACCGTATAGCTATTTGAGCCTGCAGGTAAAGAAGATAAGACAATATTTTTAATTTGACGTTGGATAGCAGTAACAGTACTTTCACCATAAAGTTCCGCACCTTTGCGTGTTGCAAGATCGAAGTTAGTTAAGCTCTTAAGAGAAGTATTTAGCGTATTGTAGGAAGAAACCAAATTACTAATGGAAGTAGTAAGGCCAGCGGTATTGTTCGTAAGCCCGAGGTTGACAGTGCTCCCAACATTTGTTTTATTCAACGTCATCGTAACGCCAGAGATTGCATCTGAAATTACATTAGAAGCTTTAGTAACAGGAACACCAGCAATCGTTAAATTAGCATTGAGTGCTGCAACTGTTTCTTGGAAATTTTGATTACTTGGACTACTTGGATCTTCAGTCATGAGACTAGAAATAGAGGCATCTCCAGTTACTGAAATCCGCATACTATTAGCAACACCCGTTTGGTTGTTAGACAAAATTAAGCGATAAGGGGAGGAGCTACCATCATTAATGACAGAGGCAGTAATCCCCATTCCAGCCGCATTTATCGCGTCACGAATCCCCGTGAGGGTGTTGTTTGAAGAATCGATAGTGATAGATTTACTCGCAATCCCATTGGAAGTAAATGTTGAGCCAGCACTGTAAATTTGGTTTGTTTTAGTACCAGTAATTGTCCCAAAATCGAAAGTTACCGTGCTTGTAGATCCGGACCCAATCGAAGCGGTTGAACTTGATTGCCCATTACTAACTAATTGTTGTGCTTGGGCTAATTGATTAACCGTAATGGCATAGTTTCCTGCGACCGCGCCAACTGACGTTGTAGCGCTTAATATAGACGTATCCGAGGAAGTAGCGCTGACTGTCTTAAGGGTATTGATATTGCTTAGGCTTAAAACGCTAGACTGAAACTGAGATAAATTACTTTGCACTTGGCCATAGGCAGTAATCTTGGTTTGAAAGCTATCTTGGTTTTTTGTCAGTTGATTTAATGGCGCAGATTCAATCGCCATCAATTTTGTGACGATTCCTGCAGTATCTAATCCAGAGCCAATGCCTGGAGATGAAATAGTGGCCATATTTTTCTAATACTTAAGCAGTGGTATTAATGGATTGACGTGCACTTGGTTCAATGTCGATTGGTTTTCCAGCAGAAATCGGCGTACGAATTTGGCGAATAACCGTATTATCATCTTTTGAAATGACAGTCACAACAGATTTACCTGACTCAGGATCCGCATCAAATTGAACGCTAGTTAAACCAGTCGATTGAATTGACTGAGCCTTTGGAGAAAGAGCTACTTGCGAAGAAGGAGACTCATCTTTTGATGGAGCCGGTTCATTCTTGATATTGACCTTGTTTTCGATATTCGTTACCACGGGCAGCACCATTGCTGTTGTTGCACCCATTGTTTTGCCAATCGCATCCATATCATCCCCCCAGTAAAAAAACATTTCTATATATTCTTTTACGGTATTAAATTACGTTTCTTTAATCTTAAGAAGATTTGATGAAAATTTGATCAAAAGAATAACTTTTATTGGATTCCCATCTTTACTTCAGATGAGAATCATTCTGACAGATATAACGACTTTTAATAGCCCAATTAAAGGGTAATAATGGCTTAATTTGATCAGTTCAATTGCATACTGTTTGACATCAGATTACCCGAGCTTCCCAAATTATTAGAGGGGGATAATTCAGGCAAAAGTGAATTCGCTGCAATTGAATCACTAGGGACATTACTATTAAGCAGAGTAATAACTGATTGAGGCGTGGAGTTAGCTTGCGCTAACATTGCGCTCCCTGTATTTTGAAGAATCAAATTTTTGGCTAATTGAGAGGTTTCTTTTGCAAAATCAACATCCTGAATCCGGCTTTGAGCAGCACTCTGAGATAGGCTAAATGTCTTAAGGTCACCAATAATAGCGGTTAATCTATTTTGGTAGGCGCCTTGTTGGGCACTTGCTTTATTAATCTCGGATAGAGCAGCATCAAGGGTATTAATGGCGGTTGTACCATTTTGAGAAGCAGTTACCCCAATTGGCACATTCCTGAGCTGGGTATTTGTACCACCCGTAACTTGATAAGAAGTTGTGGTTGAAAAAGGACCAACAGAACCTGTTGCACCAGTTCCCACTAATTTATTCAAATCTACCCTAAATTGAGGAACAGTGGTATTAGCGCCAGAGGGGTAGTTAGACTGATTGTATAAAGTAGTAATTGCAGTATTTAAGTTTGATTGCACGCTACTGGAAATAATTCCGGCACTTGCCAAATTGTTAATTTGTGTCGACGCAGCGCCATAGATTGCAGAATAGGTAGCCGTTGCACTATTGATAACATTGCCAATAACAGTACTTGGCGTCGAGCTTGGCGTTGAATTAATGGCAGCAATCCCAGAACTTCCCAAAGTAACATTCGATCCGTAACGTGAGGTTGTTCCATCTTCAAACAAATTTTGTAAGTTCGTTTTAAATTCAGCTAGACTCATGGAGACAGTGTTGGAAAAATTGTAAAGAGTTCCAATGGCTGTTGTGAGAGAAGTTTTAATTGTCGTAGACAAACTGGATGCTGAAATCGAATTGACAAGTGCGGTTTGTAATAAGCTTTTAGTATTGTTACTAGAATCACTCATCACATATTGCATCGTGTTGGGTGTTGTATCCGTGGACCAACTATTTGCTTGCTCGATTAAACGATTGGCCGCAGAAAGACCATCTAAAAATGTAAATGGGCCTGGCGTTGAAGAATTCGAGCCGAGTAATACATTTTGTGCATCATTCACAAAGCTGGAAACATTGCCTGAGTATTGATATTGGTTATATAACGCCGTGATTGCATTTGAAATATCTGTTTTTCCAGCGGTAGAAAGATAGGGATTATTCTGAATCCCTTGTAGAGTTGTATAAGCAGCGCTGACAGAGCCCGCAGAAGCAGCCGAAGTCAACACATTTGAAATACTAGAGCTGTTTGATGGAATTGAATTAATCGCGCTTAAAGTGCCAGCTGAGATAGATGCATTGACTGGACTTGTTGGGACAAATGCTGCCCCTGAAATACTTGCGCCCATAAGACGATTTAAATCATTTGCATATGTTGTTACGCCAGCATTGATTGATTTTTCAGTAGTGTAAAGATTAGAAACGATCGTAGTTAATTCTGATTTTTGCGAAGTAGTAATCTTGTCGGCTGAACTAATAGCTTGAAGAGTAGCATCACGAACCGTTTCATAGGTCGCTGTTGAATTGCCAGATCCATCAGTAGTACTTTGAGCCGCATTAATCACAATACCTAAATCATAGGCCTCGGTAGTAGTTGGGGTTTCAGTAATGCGTGTAAGACTGACTGCTGTTGCGTTAGTTAAGTCTATACGACTTAAAGAAATACGGCTCTGGTAATTGTTCTGATACCCCACCTGAATCGTGGCACCACTATTATCAAAAACCGATTTACCATTAAATAATGTAGTTGCTTGAATACGAACATTTTCGGCAAGGAGTTGGTTGTATTCTTGCTCTAATAAGGTCTTGTCGGCATTTGAGTAATCGCCATTTAGAGACTGAATAGCAAGCTCTCTCATTCTTTGAAAGTTATCACTCAATGAACCTAATGCACCAGTGACTGTTTGTGAGTATGAGATGCCATCATTGGCATTACGAATCGAAGTTGATAAGCCGCTAATAATCGATGACATGCGATTAGAGATAGCATATCCAGACGCATCATCGGCCGCAGTGTTAATTCTCAGGCCAGAAGAAAGTCGCTGGATTGAAGCTTGTAATGAGTTATCTGTTTTGTTCAGTTGGTACTGAGCAATCAGTGAACTTACATTGGTGTTAACGGATAGTGCCATGAGCAAACCCTCTACAAATAATTGGCAAAATGTTTAATAAAACTAAATTACCTTTAAAAAAATGGGGGGAGTTCTCCCCCCTAAACTCTTAGGTAAATCTATATAAACAAATTACTTCAGTAATGTCAGAACAAAGCTAGGTGATTGGTTTGCTTGCGCCAACATAGCTGTACCTGCTTGTTGCAAAATTTGATTTTTTGCAAGTTTAGAGGTTTCAGCGGCAAAGTCAGCATCAACAATACGGCTTCTAGCTGCAGACTGACTCAAGCTAAATGCTGACAGGTTACTAATCACAGCAGAGAAACGATTTTGAATCGCCCCTTGAATCGCACTGGCGTTATTTACTTCGGTAAGGGCGGTATCAAGTGCTAATATCGCGGCACCTGCATTAGTTTGACCTGTAGAGGCAGAATTGCTAGTGTAATTTAACGTACCTGCTGTTGCTGCTACGGAAGCGGCATTCACATTGATCGACAATGCTGCAGAGCTGACGGCTTGAGTAACAGGGTTAGTACCAAGTGAGTCTGCTGCAAAAGTTGTACTTGGAATACTTGTACCGTTTGCAGCGGCAAGGGTAATGTTTAACGTCTTTGCGCCAGCAGTAGCTACAGTTCCAACAGATCCGACTACAGAACCTACAATCTTACCAACATCACCATAAAAGTTTGCAGTCGTTACTGTCGCTGCTGTTAAGCCTGAAGAATTATAGGCATTATAAACAGCGGATAACGTATTTAAGGCATCATTTTCAGCATTAAAAGAAAGTTTTTGACTGTTATTTATAGCATCTACCGTTGCATTGTAAATATAGGCGATTTGATTAGCGGTACCTGTAACAGATGCAGTTGCAAAAGCATTAGCAGTAGAAACAGCTGAACCAATATCCTTATAAGCTAATTCGGCAGTACTATCAGTAATCGTTGAAGTTCCTAAAGCTTGTGAACTAGACAATGGATTGCTCGTCATATTGACACGGTCATTTGATGTTGTACCAAAGCCAATTTGAAACACGGTATCTCGGTTTTGAAATACATTCACGCCGTTAAACGTCGTACTTTGTTGAATACGGTTTACTTCAGTTTGCAATTGGCTATATTCTTGATTGAGTAAAGATGTGTCAGATGAAGAATTTGAACCGTTTGCAGCTTGTACAGCAAGTTCACGCATACGTTGTAAATTATTTGATATTTGTGATAAAGCCCCAGTAGTAGTTTGTGAGTATGAAATACCATCATTAGCATTTCTAGACGCAACAGCCATACCGCGTACGAGTGAATCCATGCGGTTGGAAATTGCAAATCCAGAGGCATCATCGGCTGCAGTGTTAACCCTGAGTCCAGATGATAAGCGTTGAATAGTAAGTTGTAATGCATCTTGCGTCTTTGATAAATTATTTTGCGCAATTAATGATGTGATATTAGTGTTAATGACTGCGGGCATGATAAATCTCCTTTAGAACTAAATACTTCGACGAATGGGTGAGGCTTACTTACATTAACGACAGGATGCATGGGAACTTTAGTAAAAATATAAACTTTTTTAAAAGTATTAAGTTTTTTTATTTTTGGAATGAGCCTTTAAATATAAGGCTTATAGGTACATGGAGATGATTATGGAGTGGGT
>JBAXKF010000050.1:0-14676 GCA_037137465.1 Betaproteobacteria bacterium
ATTTGTATATTCAAAAAAGGCATTGTGTTTAATGTCATTGTGGGTATCGTTGTTGTTGTCGCTTGGTGGCTTGGCGTGATGTTAGGTCACAGCTATGGATTGCCCTTAATACCTTTAGTTGCCCCAACACTCTCATTAGCCTTATCGATTTGGATGATGGATATGTTGATTGGCCGTGCAGAGCGAAAACAACGCCAATTTGTGCAAGGTGCATTTTCAAGATACGTTTCACCAGCAGTAGTAGGGCAGTTGGTAGATAATCCCGAAGCGCTCAGTATTTCTGGGGTAAAGCGTGAAGCCACTTTTATCTTTACCGATATTGCGGGCTTTACAACCCTCTCTGAAAAACTAAGCTCTGAAAAACTTTCTGAAGTTCTAAATGAGTATTTAGATGGCGCATGTCAAATTATTCTGAGATATGAGGGAACCGTAGATAAATTCATTGGCGATGCCATCATGTGTATCTTCAATGCGCCACTTGAACAGCTTGATCATGCGGAACGCGCAGTCAAATGTGCTCTGGAGTTAGATGAATACGCAGAAGCGTTTCGTAAACGTCAAAACGCTGTAGAAATTCCGATTGGAGTGACAAGAATTGGTGTGCATACTGGTATTGCAACCATAGGCAACTTTGGCTCAACTTCCAGAATGGACTTCACCGCGCTTGGAGATACGGTGAATACTGCAGCAAGAACTGAAGGCGTGAATAAGTATTTTGGTACCCGCGTGTGCTGCACTGAAGAAACTGTCAAACGAGTTCCACAACTTCATTTTAAGAAAATTGGTGACGTTGTTCTCAAAGGAAAAATCGAATCTGTTGGGTTATTTAATCCAATTAAAGAGGTAGAAGTCACCCAAGAACTCTATTTAGATTACCAAAAAATGTATGCTAAGTTAGAAAGTGGCTCTAGCGATGCGGCTGATAGCGTTAAACAACTCGCTTTAAAATATCCTGAAGATTCTTTGATTCAATTTCATTTAGAGCGAGTTCAGAATGGTTCGGTAACTACTCTAGTTCATATGGAAGATAAATAATCATGAAAATCCCTTTCAAGCTAAAACTTATATCAATCACCACTCTAGCACTGCTTTCAAGCAAGTTTGGAGTAAGCCTCGCGTATGCACAGACCATTAATGATGCTGCACGCCAGTCCCAGCTTGATATTACCCGTCAACAGCAATTACAGCAATTACAACAACAGCAAAATCAGTTAAAAAATTCAGCTAGTGATGATTTTGATTTTAAGTTACAAAGAACTGATAAAACACCAGTTAAAAAATCGATTGATGAACTTGGTTTTATTCTCAAAGAAATAAAAGTTGAAGGTGCAACTGTTTTTGATCAAGCCCAAGTGAATCAGTCTTTTGAGAAGCATATTGGCCAAACAACTACATTATCAGATATAAATGAAGACGTAGCCGATCTAGAAGAGCGTTATCGAAAAGAAGGCTATTTTTTAACAAAAGTATATGTTCCCCCTCAAACAATTGAAAACGGTGTCTTAAAAATTGCTGTAATTGAAGGTTATATCAACAAAGTCAATGTGGAAGGTGGAAGTGAAGCAATGCAAGCGAGGGTGAAGGAAATTTCGCAAAAGATTGTTGATAAAAAGCCACTTGATTTACATTCAATTGAATCAATTCTTTTAGTATTAAATGCTTTTCCGGGCTATGAAGTAAGTTCCGTATTACGTCAGGGCAGCGAACCCAATTCTTCAGAGTTATTTGTTAATGTCCGCGAATTACCTGATAGTTATCTTGCCTCTATCAATAACAATGCTGGATATTCGACTGGACCATGGGGCATAAGCTTGAATGGACTAAATAATCACATTTTCGGTAGAGATAACCAGTTGACTTATGGATATAACGGTTCATTAGGAGACTCATTAGAGGACTACAAAAGACTCAAATCATTTACAGCAAAGTATGCTGAGCCCATAGGTAATAGTGGCTTAGTTGGAAGTGTCAATATTTTAAAGTCACAATCAAATCCAAAGGCTTCATTGTCGCCTCTGAATCTTCAGACCGATGGCCAAACCATTGGCTTACGCTTAGCTTATCCGCTTTATAAGTCAAGGGGTAACTCTTTATCCCTTGACTCTGGATTTGCTTTTAATCGCACGACAACTACGACAAATAGTACACCACTCACGTTTGATAAATCGACGGTTTTTGATGTGAACTTAGCTTGGATTAATAATCGTGCTTTTAGTGGTGTGAATGTCATGAATTTTGGAATATCTAAAGGCGTTCCAGGCGGGAATTCTCTAGAGCAAGGTGACCCCACTGCCTCAACAGTTGGCTTTAACCCCCAATTTTCCAAGTTAACATTTAACTGGTTAAGAATTCAGCAAATTGCCCCTACTTGGAGTGCTTCACTGTATATGAATGGCCAATATACCAATGACAATTTATTGGTTGGTGACACGATTGTTTTTGGCGGCATACCTGTTGGACGTGGTTATGATAATGGATCGATTTCTGGAGATAAGGGTCTTGGATCTTCCATTGAAATACGTAAGGATTTGAAAGTTAATTTACCTTATACAACCAGTCCACTACAACTATTCTCATATTATGATTATGGAACAGCGGTTACCAATTACAATGCCACGACTGGCGCACCTGAAAAATCAAAATATATTCAGTCGTATGGATTTGGAGCTAGAACCACATTCCCAAAAGGCACCATCGAGCTTCAATATGCTATGGCTGATTTACCTGTTACCAGCTTAGATCCAAGACCAAATCCTCGTGTTTTACTTCTGATGAATTACTTTTTCTAAAGAACGTGAGTGAGGATACAAAAAATAATGCCGCTCATAATGGAGCGGCATTAAAAACGAATTTAAACTAGATTTAAACTTTTACGCTAACTTTACCAAGTTCGACAATATCAGCTTTTAAGCGGATATCAGATTTCATATTTTTGTGAGCTGTTGGAGTAGCAGCGGCAGTTGTAGTCACTTTGGCAGCTTGCTTTTGGGCACCACCTGCAACTGACTCTAATTCATCGTCACTCAACTCATCTGAAAGACCATCAAAACTTACTTCAATAGTTTCTGTTGCGTCACCTGACTTAATATCTAGAACACAACCCTTATTAGAAATATCTCTTACAACGGCCGTTGAACCTTCAGGAAGTTTATAGCCAGTCATTTTTTCAACTTCTTGAGCAGGATTTTGACTAAATACAGAACGGAAAGCTTCATCTTGACCTAATTTGGTCAAAAGGATTTTGAATTTTAATTGGGTCTCTTGGTCGAGTTCGTTAATCATGGTTATGCTCCAAAGAATGTTAGGAAGGGTGAATTTACTACTTATCATTTATTAACGGCAAATGCACTGAATAACTTTAACAAAAAACAAAATAAATAGGATCAAATCCGCTAAAAATTGAGATTTTGTAAAACGCATTCATTTAATAACAAATATGACATATTTATTATGATGTGAATATTTTCTATATCGACACACTAGACCCAGCAAGCCACTCTTCATAAGTTAGCATTTTTAGTCCCAAGGCATGGTAATTAACCCGATAAAAACCATCATCACCTACTATCACAGCGTGTTTTAATTCAGGGATTTCTAATAAATCTTGAGCCATTACACCAACATACATTTGACCCTTAGGGTCATCAATGTATTTCCAGCGATACAGTTTTAAATCATAAGTTTGAATGAAACGGTTTAAAGATGAAGTGCTAGATGCATTTTTTGTTAAGTCAGCATTGATTTGTGGCGAAGTCATCTCTCCATCAATTAACAAGTTTGAATTTTTCTGCTTAGAAAGCTCTAGGCGGACGTTAAACGATTGTCTATGCCGAGTAACTGAAGGTGCAAGGTGTTTTTGAGCAACCTTTAACATGCCTGGAAATTTAGTATTGGTCATAAAACTATATGTTTTTGCACCAAGTAACCTAGTGGCATGAACAAACTGATAGGTTAACCAGCCAATAGCCCCTAACTTTCCTGCCTGAGGGTGAACATATAAGCTACTGATAACAAAGCAGCTTGGATTTGCCCATGCTCCTAAAACCCAGCCAGCAATTTTCTTATCAGCATCTAACAACATAAAACTGGCTGGCAAATAAGTTTCTTGAAAAAAATAATTAGGCCTTAATTCTGGCTCGCACCACTGCTCGATATTTCCTTTGTACATTGCGTAATTATTAACAACATTAAAATCTGTATAGATATTTTGAATTGACCATTCATTGGACGGACTTAGAGGGCGCACCCACCTAAGTGAAGCCAAAATGTCTGCATCAAGATCATAAATCGAATGTGCTAATTCGGGGTTTAAAAAGTTATTTTTTTCAAAAACCCCTCTGATTGAGTGTTGATTGCCAAATACCTCGACAAAATTTGCGTCAATTGGAAGCGTATTATTTAATTGAGATAGTTCATCGATTAAGGTTCTTAGCATTGAAGTTGCGATTGACTTGCGTCGCCATGAGTTCAATACAAAGATTGAATGCACTTGAATAGAAAACCGAGTTATTTCTGCCATCAAAAGACCAATGCGATTATTTTCAAATTCGGCACTGATAAACCTAAATTGTTGAAATTGGTCTTTATGTTGATTAGAACGCGCTAATTCATAGCCTAAGCGATACCGATCGAAAGTCCAACCAATAAGATCATGCGGGTCAATTTCATGACCATTAGATTTGATATGAAATTTGGGTATTGGCGATGAATGAGATGCCGAAGGGATATTGACCATTGAGAAATTAAAATTTAATACATATTAATTAATATACGTTATTAGCTATATTTTTATTGATATTAATCGATATAAAAGAGCTATATAAGTTATTTTTAGTTATAAATTTTAAAATATAAATAAAAAAAAGATGCATTAATTATTTTATCAACTCTTAATTGCTTAAATGATTGAATAGCCATATAAAGTAATGCTTTTTTAGAGCTTCAATGAATTGCCTAAATATATATTTAACTTTAAAATCAATTCTTAGGCAATGTATTGAATTAATTGCTTATTAAATTTATAACATTCCGCCTATATTATCTTTAATAGATAAATATGAAGTTTTTAAAATATAAAAAAGTTCAATCATGCGAAAAGTTTTATATATACTCGGCCAACTGTCCGATTCGGATATCGATTGGTTAGCTCAATCCGGGAAAAAGGTAACGCATCCAGTTGATACGAAATTAATCACTTTGGGTGAACAAACCCCAACGTTATTCATTGTTTTAGATGGAGAGCTATCTGTTCAAACAAATACTAATTTTGAGTTAGCCAAAATATATTCAGGTGAAATATTAGGCGAAATGTCGTTCATTGATTCACGACCAACATCAGCCAATGTAATCGTGACCATGGAATCTTCTGTTTTAGAAATTTCAAAAGAGCTCCTCAATGAAAAATTAAGTAAAGATACTGAATTTGGATCCAGGTTTTACAGAGCCATTGCCATGTTTCTTTCACAGCGTATGAGAAATACTATTAGTCGCATGGGATATGGTGACGATAAAGTAGAAGAAGAAAACATTGATGAACTTGATACTAAAATCTTAGATAACGTGGCATTAGCAGGTGCTAGGTTCGAAAGATTAATGAAAAAAATCTCATGATTTTATTCACCCGATCAACACCATTAAGTATTCAAAGATTAATAAATAGAGCCATCGTATTTCTGTTTTTTCTTTTTCATATCAATTCCTTTGCGCAAACAGTTTTTATACAGGGATATGATTTAGAGTTTAAAAATAATGCAGAGTTTAATAATACAAACCCACCTAAAGTAGAGCTGAAAAACCTAGGGCTTTACGAAGCCTTAACCATTGCGGTTTCTAAAAATGCAAATATTATGATATCTGCAGCAAGGTTGGATGCCATTAAAGGAATATCAAGACAACAAAAAGGACTTTTTGACTACACTGCAAACGCACAAATTGGTTTGAGTAGAAATTCTAGTCCCAATAACACCCTCAATACATATACGACTGTCACTGATATGTATTTGCCATATACCGATGCAAGTAATGTAAATTCTCAGTTAGGCCTTACAAAACTATTTACTAATGGTATTTCAGTTAATTTAAGTGCTCAACATAACACCTTCAGTAGCAATATCTTAGATGCACAAGGTTTAATGAATCAAAATTCTGGTTTATTAACTTTTCAAGTGGTACTACCATTATTGAAAAACTCTGGAAGTGCAGTATCGAGCAACCTTAGAGCATCAGAGATTGAAGCGCAGGCCGCAAAGGATGATTTGGAATTTGTGGTTAATCAGATGGTATTAAATAGTACCTTAGCCTATTGGGACTACCTAGGAAAGTCTAAACTTTTAGAGATTGCCCAAAAAAATGAAAAGAGTGCAGAAAAGACTGTTCAAGATTATCAAAAATTAATTAGTGGTGATCAATTACCCAAGGCTGATGTTTTATTGGTACAGGGAAGTTTGAAACAAAAAACGATTTCTCGTATTTATTATCAGCAAGCTTTGTTAGAGTCCAGAAAAGTATTAGGCAGAAGTATCGGCTTGGAGCCTGATAATGTGATGCAAATTGAACAAGTATCAGACCCGTTCCCTAATTATAAAAATGGCAAACTAGATGAAGTTTTACCAGATCTTGATCGAGTAATTTCAAGTACCTTAGGTTCTCGAGCAGATCTCAAGGCAGCAAAGAAACGAGTAGAGAAGTATGAAATTTTAAGAAATGCTGCTAAAAACAATCTTTCACCGCAATTAGATGTTTTACTTTCAGCAAGTCAACAAGGTTTAGTAGAAGGTTATTCACCTTATCAAGGTTCAGCGATTGGCAATAATTGGACATCGGCGTTTCAGCCCTATCGTCCCGGATATGGTGCATACCTTCAATTTAGGATGCCCCTAGAAAACAATGAAGCCAAAGGTTTATTGCAACAACAACAGGCTTTTGTAAATTCTTCAAACATCAACTTGAATGAACTAGAGTATTCAGCAAAAAATAATATACAAGTGGTGACGTATGCCATGATTCGTGCATATGATCAAATGACTGAAGCTAAAGTAGCTGAACAGAAGTATGAGTTGAGTTTGAATAATGAGCGAACTAAAAAGAAACTTGGGTTATCAACAATACTAGATGTTTTAAATGTGGAAGATCGATATAACAACGCCCAAGTTACGCATGTTCAAACTCAAATTGCTTACGCCTCAGCAGTAGCAGAGTTCCTTTTTCAAACCAATAACTTAGTGGTAAGAGATGAAGATTTATTCTCTATCAATGTCACCAACTTATTAAACCCAAATATGCGATATCTCTATTAAATATATGAGTGATGCTGATAACAAGAATAAGGTATTTAGAAAAGTTGCCCTAGACCGACTTTCGTCACCGGAGCAATTGGATACGATGATGCGAATCATCACACCTAAGGCATGGTTAGCTTTATCTCCTTTATTATTTATGATTGGTATTGGTATTGTTTGGTCAATTTTTGGAGCAATACCCTACAACATTGAAGCAGATAAATGTATCTTAATTAATCCAAATGGACTTTCTGAAATAACGAGTCAATCTGCTGGTCGTATTCAAGAAATGAATCTTGTTGTGGGTGATGAGGTATCTAAAGGTACTCAGGTTGCTATGCTTTCGCAGCCTCAATTAGAAGAACAAATCAAAAATGCAACTTCAAAAGTCCGAGAATTAGAGGCTCTAAGTAGTAATTCTCATACCTTTGCAGAACAAAGTGATCAATTAACTGAAAAAATGTTGATTCAGAATAAAGCTGTTTTAGAACAAAAGATGGGATCTGCCAGTGAAAGGGCAAGTTTTGCACGAGAAAGAGCGCGTATTGCCAAAGATAGACTTAAAGTGCAAAAAGATCTTTATAGCCAAGAGTTAGTGACGCAACAATCGGTGCTCCTATTGGAACAAGAAGCCGCAAATTACCGCCAAGAGGAAGTTGCTGCGAACTTAGAAATTCAAACGCTTAGAAGTGAGGTAGAGCGTTTAAAACTAACCAAACTTGAACGCAATAAACAAAGTAATTCTGAAAAGGTGGTTACTGATACGCAATTAAATGAAGCGCAAAGAGAGTTAGATCGTTTACTAGAAGAGCAGCGCATCACGGGAGTTGTGGAAAGCCAATATGACGGTCGCATTATAGAAATTAAGGCCAGAAAAGGTATGTTGGTTCATCAAGGCGAATCAATCGTAACAGTTGAGCGAAGTGAGGCCGATAATCAGGCAGGTTCTCTAGAAGCCTTTATATATGTTCCGGTTGGTGAGGGGAAAAAAATTCGCGCTGGAATGATGACTCACATCGTTCCAAGTACTGTAAAAAGAGAAGAACATGGATTTATCTTTGGTGCTGTGAATAGTGTCTCTGATTATCCCGCCTCACCTAGCAGTATGAAACTAAAGCTTCAAAATGACGAATTAGTGAGAGATCTATATGGAAAATCACCACCAACACAAATTATCTCAAAATTAGATATAAGTGAAACTTTTAGTGGTTTGAAGTGGTCATCAGCAAATGGACCACAAGTAAAAATATCTAGCGGAACGATTTGTAAAGCGCAAATTACGATACAAAAGCAACGGCCTATTAGTTTAGTGATTCCAATATTAAAAAGCTCCCTCGGAATCGATTAACTTTATTTGAAATGATAGGACATTCAAATTAATAAAATCCCTGATTTAGTTAATAGACTGCTAGATTATTTTGAAAAGTTAAAATTTTCGAAAGACACAACTCATATTAAAACTCCAAGTATTTTGCAAATGGAGGCTGTTGAATGTGGCGCTGCTTCTTTAGCGATGATTTTGGCATATTACGGTCGATGGGTATCGCTTGAAGAGTTAAGAATTAAATGTGGTGTATCAAGAGATGGCAGTAAGGCAAGCAATATTCTCAAAGCCGCAAGAACCTTTGGCTTTACAGCCAAGGGTTATTCCAAAGAACCTAGTGCATTAAGAAATTTATCCTTACCGATGATTGTTTTTTGGAACTTTAATCACTTTTTAGTGGTTGAGGGTTTTGCCGACGGAAAAGTTTATCTTAATGATCCGGCCTCTGGACGAAGAGTTGTTTCCAATGATGAGTTTGATCAATCCTTTGTTGGTGTTGTACTCACCTTTGAAAAAAACGATGACTTTAAACCGGGTGGTAAAAGAGAAGGCGTTATATCGGTATTAAGAAGAAATTTTGTCGGTTTAAACGATGCAATCACTTACCTTATATTAATCGGAGTTGCATTAGTATTCCCCGGCCTTTTAGTTCCTGTTTTTACAAGTATCTTTATTGACAATATATTAATAGATCACATGTCAGGATGGTTACAGCCATTAATTCTGGGTATGGTCCTTACTGCGTTGATCAGAACGGGATTAACTTGGTTAGAAAAGTATTATTTATTAAGAGTACGTGTTCAGTTAGGTTTGAAATTAACGAGTAAGTTTTTTTGGCACGCATTACGTTTGCCAATTGGTTTTTATACCCAACGCTCACCAGGGGAGATCAGTTCACGGATAGCCATTAATGATCATGTCGCAGAAATATTAACTGACGACATTATTAAGGCTTGTTTATCGGTATTCCAAATCATCATGTTTGGACTGCTGATGCTGTTTTATAGCCCCTTACTTACTTTATTAAGTATTTTAGTTATTAGTATTAATCTATTTCTAACGCAGATTGTCTCTCAAAAAACACAAGAGGCAAGTATGAAGTTAGCGATTGATAAGGGAAAAGTTTACGGCGCAACCATTAGTGGACTTCATGCAATGGAGACATTAAAAACAAGTGGTGGTGAATCTGGATTTTTTTCAAAGTGGGCTGGGTATCAAGCAAAATTTGTTAATTCTGAACAGCGTGCGGCAAGTGTTGGATTAGTTCTCGGAACTATTCCTGGACTTTTATCCACTTTTAATAATCTGTTGATCTTAGCTGTGGGTGGCTTACTGGTAATCGACGGACACATGTCGGTAGGTATGCTAGTCGCATATCAGAGCTTATCGATGAGTTTTTCAGAACCTATTAAGGGCCTCATTGAACTTTCCAAAAAAATATTAGAAGCAAAAGGTTCCATGAATCGGCTTGAAGATGTGATGAACTATAAAGTTGACCCTTGGTTAGATCGAACACAAGAGTCAGATAACCGAACTTTATCAAGATTAGACGGTAGTGTGGAACTCATTGACATTACATTTGGATATAGCCCTGCAGAAAAGAGTTTAGTCACCAATTTCAACCTAACAATCGCACCTGGTGAGCATATTGCGATTGTAGGACCATCAGGATGTGGTAAGTCAACAATTTCAAGATTGGTTATGGGACTTTTTGAGCCATGGTCGGGACAGATCTTGTTTGATGGCAAACCAAGGGAGTTTTATAACCGCTACGAATTTTATAATTCAGTGACCTTAATTGATCAAGACGCATTTTTATTTGAAGGCACGATTAAAGATAATATTTCAATGTGGGATACGACTATCTCCGAAAAAGAAATCATGCTTGCTGCAAAAGATGCGTGTATCCATGAAGATATTGTTTCAAGACCAGGTGGGTACTATAGTTTGGTGGATGAAGGAGGTTCAAACTTTAGCGGCGGACAAAGACAGCGTATTGAAATTGCTAGGGCTTTAGTAAAAAATCCAAGAATATTGTTAATGGATGAAGGTACATCGGCACTCGATCCAACTACTGAGGCAATATTTATCAACAATCTCAAGAGACGAGGTTGTACGTGTATTACTGTTGCGCATCGTCTTTCATCAATTCGTGAAGCAGATAATATTATTGTGCTCAATGCTGGAATCATCATAGAACAAGGCACTCATGAAGTACTTATGCAAATTGAGAATGGCTTTTATCAATCTTTGGTGAAGCAACATTAAAAATGAATAAGCTAAGTCAACATTTAGAGACGATTGCAAAGCCCGTACCGGTAGATAAGGTTTTTTGGCTTGACCAATATCCTACGATTGATTTGGTTGAAACTGGTGCCGTAGATGTATTTCTACAAAAAAGAAATGCAGAAAATAAACTAGAAGGACCTAGATATCACCTATATCGATTAGAAGAGGGAATGTTTATATTTGGTAATCAACAGATTGATTTGCCAGAAGGATGGGCATTAGTAGCTGTTAGATTAGCATCAACTACAGTTAGAAGATTAAACGCCGATATTTTTGTAGACTTATTAAAAAATAAGCTCATTAATGAAGAAGCCGTAACAGTAGTTAAGAAAACGATTATTAATTATTTACAAGTACTCAAGGATGAGCCTGCGCCGCAAAAATATGTATCCATAGAGCCCGGTGTAAAACTAGAGATTCATGAAAATGATGTTGTATCTTGCGGTGAGCCTTTGATTTGGACCCGAATTCTCGATGGACAAATAACCTGGTGTAGCAAGGCCGAATTCCCACTAAATAGTCAGTCAGGATTGATTCCACTTAGCCGAGAGACCTTTTTAAAAGCAGATTCTAGTACCACGATAGAAGCTCTCAGTTTTGACGCCTTAGTAGAAAATATAGATTCAATTCTTAAGTCAGTACAACTGATACAAAGGATGATTGCAATTGAAGGTCTTGGAGACATTCAAAAAAAGGCACTTTTAGAAAATAATCAGTTGCAGAATATGCCAAGTATTGCTCAGGAAGCAATGAGTCAAGCCCTGTCAAAATTATTTGGCATGGTTCATCACTTTGATGAGCAGTTATTTGCCAATAAGAATGAATTACCCATCTTAAAAGCCCTTGCACCCATTGGAAAAGTTTCTGGAATTGTATTTAAAACACCGCACTCTTCTGAGTTAAAGAGTAAAGCGTTTCAAACCAATCCTCTGGAATGTATTTGCAATGCTTCAGATGTTCGTTATCGACAAGTAGCCATGGTTGATGGGTGGTGGACCACTGATAATGGGCCCATACTAGCTCAGTATGAAGAATCTAAAGAATGGGTAGCATTGTTGCCCATCAAAGATAAATCTTATGAGATATATGACCCCATTACTGGTCAGAGAAAAGCAATTAAAGAAGAGTTAAGTCATGAACTCGCGCCATTTGGATTTGTGTTTTATCGATCGTTTCCAAATAAAAAGATTACGCCGTTCAATATAGTTTCATTTGGAGCGATAGGTATAAAGCGAGATTTAATATTAGTTATGTTGCTCAGTTTACTCACAGGACTTTTAGCAATGGTAGTACCTATTGTTACTGGTAAATTGATTGATACGGTAATACCATCTGCAGAAAAGAGTCAAATTTTACAGGTGGTTGCAGCACTTTTGATTGCTGCTGTATCAGCAACTATCTTTGAAGTTGCTTCACTTATATCCATATTACGAATTGAAAGTAAGATGGATGGTTCTGTTCAAGCAGCAGTTTGGGATCGCGTATTAAAGTTACCAGTTACTTTTTTCCGAAAGTACAGCACCGGTGATTTAGCGACACGTATAAGCGGGATTAACACGATAAGACATGCACTATCAGGCGCAACTATTAAAACAGTCTTAGCGGGAATCTTTTCTATCTTTAATTTTGGGTTGCTTTTTCATTACAATCAGAAACTAGCTACGATAGCTACTCTATGGGTGTTTGTAATATTGATCGTTATTGCAATCATTGGTTATTTAAAACTTCGTTATGAAAGACAAATGGCGCAAGTTGATGGGAAATTATCAAGTATTACATTTGAATTTCTAACAGGTTTAGTAAAGGTTAGAATTTTTTCAGCTGAGAATCAAGTATTTTCTCGTTGGGCTGAACTGTATGGTAAACATCGAAATTTAATGTTCAATACCCATCATTTGGCTAATATTGAACATACTATTTTCTCCAGTGTGCCTATCATTATTTCCGCATCTTTCTTTTCTGTGATGGGGGTATTTTTATTTGAAGATAGTATCGGAACGACCATGACCTCTGGAACGTTTATTGCTTTTAATGCTGCATTTGGGGCATTTTTAGGCGGCATGATTGGTCTTGTAGAAACTGTCATGGGTATGTTAAATCTCGTCCCCATTTACGAAAGAACAACGCCGATTCTGCATTCGCTTCCAGAAGTCAATGAATATAAGATTCATCCTGGAGAGGTACTCGGTGAGATCAATATTGATAAGTTAAGTTTTCGATATGGTGATGGTGATTTAATTTTGGACGATATCTCTTTAAAAATTCGCTCAGGTGAATATGTTGCATTGGTAGGATCATCTGGGTCAGGTAAATCCACATTGCTTCGACTATTACTTGGATTTGAGAAACCTGTATCAGGATCAATCTACTATGACAACTTAGATATGAACGAAGTTGATATCAATGCATTAAGAAGGCAGTTTGGAGTTGTTTTGCAAAACGCTCAATTACTACCAGGCGATATTTTCTCTAATATTGTAGGAAGTTCAAATTTGACCATCGAAGATGCTTGGGATGCGGCTCGGATGGTGGGTTTAGATAAAGATATTGAGAAAATGCCAATGGGAATGTATACCGTGATTGGTGAGGGTGGTACCACCTTTTCAGGAGGGCAGCGCCAACGAATGATTATTGCTAAGGCCATTGTTCATCGACCAAGAATATTATTTTTTGATGAGGCAACTAGTGCCCTCGATAACCATACTCAGGCAACTGTTACCAATAGTTTAGAGCAGTTCAAGTCCACAAGAATTGTGATTGCTCACAGGATGTCTACTATTGTTAAGGCTGACAGAATCATTGTGTTGGCTGGAGGTAAAATCATTCAAGATGGAAGTTATGAACAGCTCATGTCAGTAGATGGTTTGTTTAAAGAACTAGCAAGCAGACAAACCACTTGATTTAAAGTATTGTTTGAATATCTGTAAATTGTAATTTAGCCAAGTTGGAATACAGACCGCCTTGATGGATTAAGCTAGCATGGGTTCCAGTTTCAATAATACGACCATTTTCTAGAACAATAATACGATCTGCTTTTATAACGGTCGAAAGACGATGAGCAATAACCAAGGTTGTACGGTTTTTCATCGCCACGTCGAGAGCCTGTTGAACAAGGTGTTCAGATTCAGCATCAAGAGAACTTGTGGCTTCGTCGAGTAATAAGAGTGGAGGATTTTTTAGTAAAGCCCGTGCAATGACGATACGTTGTTTTTGACCACCGGAAAGTCGCATACCTCGATCACCTAAAAAAGTATCATAGCCATTCGGTAGTCGAGTAATAAATTCATCAGCGGCCGCTAACTTAGCCGCCTGAAATACCTCTTCATCACTTGCATCTGCTTTGCCATAACGAATATTTTCCATTGCATTGGTGGAAAAGATGACAAAATCTTGGGGAACAATACCAATTAATTTTCTTAAATCATGTAGATATAAATCACCAATATCGACACCTTCTAATTTAATTGCACCATGTTGAGGTTCATAAAAACGTAAAAGTAATTGGAATAAAGAGGTTTTACCAGCTCCAGATGGACCAACGATGGCTACTCTTTCACCAGGTTTGATTAGAAAATTAATATCCGATAGAACTTGATTTGGATTAGACGGGTAATGAAATGAGAGATTTTTAATCTCTAATTGAATACCTTGAGATGGAACTACTTTTACAGATTTTGGTGAGCTAGGATTTTTAATATTCGAGTTGAGTTGAAGAAGCTCTAGGAGTCTCTCACTTGCTCCGATTGCTCTCTGAGTATCGCCAATGACTTCCGCAACAACTGCAAT
>JBAXKF010000051.1:0-14344 GCA_037137465.1 Betaproteobacteria bacterium
GTACAAATGCAGCGGCGCCTGAAATCAACTCTCCGCTAGGTTTGATCACGTGAAATCTCTGCATCAAGACTTCTTTGCTCTGACCTGCTGGCGGGATGAAGTCAGACGAAGAAACATCAATCCAATTAATTTGACCGGTAGGAGTGACTAATTTGTATTGGTTTATCTCAGCCGTACACAACGGGCAAGAACCATCAAAGAGGACAGTTGAAATGGGCTTGTCAGTTTGCATTTTATTAAGCCGCGCGTAATTGCATAAAGTTGGACAAATCAAAAACAGAATTGGGCGCCATTGGCAGGGCTTGTTTTTGTATTGGCTTGAAGTGAAAACTCATGGAGGACGCGTGGATGACGTCGCTGTCCATGGACGATGCTGGCAAATGTTTTAAAACTTCGCCCAGAGGGTATGCCTGTAAAAAACTACGTTTGATATCGTCTAGTTGCTGGTGCAAATCGAATGCAGCCATGAATTCGAGGCTGGAATCTGAGTTCTTTGTATCCGCCTCTTCATTTGTGAAACATGACACCACATCCCATACGGACAGGTTAACAACTGCTTGCTGCAATTGATATCCACCGCCTGGGCCACGGTGGGCCCTCAGCAAATCACCCTCTTTTAAATCTTTCATCAGGCTTTCGGTGTAAGACACGGAAAGGCCAAGCATTCTGGAGAGTCGTGATGTAGTGATGGGCTGGTGTCTTTGTGCAGACGCAACAAGCCCAATAACATTAAGTCCATGGATAGCACGGCTATTGATCATATAAACTACTCTGAATTGATTTTGAAAAGATTAATTTAACACATGAATAGATTAAATGCCATTTAAATCTAAACATTTGTCAATATATCTACTCAATATCTACTCAAAATACCAAGGAAATTAAATTTGACGCTTAGAAACTTAGTGCTTGTCTTGGGGGATCAGTTGGACGAATGCTCATCTGCATTTATCGGTTTTGATCCAAAGCAGGACGCCATCTGGATGGCCGAGGTAGAGGAAGAGTCGACGCATGTGATCTCTTCCAAACAAAGAATCACCTTATTTTTAAGTGCGATGCGCCACTTTGCCAAATCACTTCAAGCAAAGCAGTGGCCTGTTCTCTACACCGCCCTTGACTCACCACAAAATGCTGGGTCATTAACTGGGGAATTAGAGAAAACAATTCTTCTTCAAAAACCGCAACGCCTCATCATGGTGACTCCAGGTGAATCCCGTATTCTCATAAATTTGCAAACCTTTGCTGCGAAATATCAATTAACTTTAGATATCAGAGAAGACACCCATTTTCTTTGCACTACGGATGCTTTTAAAAAGCATATATCTGGTCGCAAACAAATCCGACTTGAGTTTTTTTACCGTGAAATGCGCCATAAAACTGGTTTCTTGATGGATGGGAAAAATCCCATCGGCAATAATTGGAACTTTGATACAGAAAACCGTAGTAGCTTTGGAAAACAAGGGCCCAAGGCCCTTCCTCAACCCTCTAGATTTGCGCCAGACGAGATCACCCAGAATGTCATGCAACTCGTCGATCAGAAGTTTTTGCACCATCCAGGATCCATAAGCACCTTTAGTTGGCCCGTAACGCGTGCTCAAGCCATTACGGCATTGACCGAATTTATAGATCATCGACTGCCATTTTTTGGCCAATACCAAGACGCTATGTGGGAGGGTGAGGTTTGGCTGTACCACTCGCACTTGTCCTGCGCTCTCAACACCAAATTACTCAACCCGAAAGAAGTACTAGATAAAGCTCAGGAAGCTTATCTCCGAGGTCATGCCCCTATTGAAGCAGTGGAAGGGTTTATTCGGCAGATATTGGGTTGGCGGGAGTATGTACGCGGTATCTATTGGGCATATATGCCTGAATATATCGATCGCAATGCAATGCATGCAACCGCCAAACTACCGGCGTTTTTCTGGTCAGGTAAAACAGACATGGCATGCCTGAGAGATGCTATTGAATTAACGCTCAAGCACGGATATGCCCACCATATACAAAGATTAATGGTCACAGGCTTATATGCCTTATTGCTCGGCGTCTCTCCTAAAGAGGTGCACGCTTGGTATTTAGGTGTTTATGTAGATGCGGTTGAATGGGTAGAAGTTCCAAACACTATAGGCATGAGTCAATACGCGGATGGAGGCTTGATGGCTAGCAAGCCCTATATCGCCAGTGGAAAATACATCGACCGTATGAGTAACCATTGCAAAGGGTGCAAGTTCAATCCCTCAGAATCAACTGGAGAAAAAGCTTGCCCATTCACTACTTTGTATTGGGACTATCTCAACAAACATTCAGAAACCTTAGCTAAAAATCCGCGGATGGTGATGCAGCTCAAAAATCTCCATCGTCTGTCGGCAGAAAAACTAGAAGAAATCTCTTTACAGGCACAAAAACACAAAGCGCTCATTTAAATTGCGCCCTGCATCTACCAAGCTATTTCAACGCCTTGATAGTCAATAAAGTGAGCGCCTGACTTGACAGGAAGATGTTTCAAGGCTGTGAGCATGCCTCGGACTGAATCATCCGGCTCCAGAAGATGCATTTGGGAGTTTGCAAAAGGGTTGGAAAGTTTAGACCTAACTGTTCCAGGCTGCAAAGCTACAACACGTAAATTCGGATTTTTACGCTGCAGTTCTATTGCTGCAGTCTGAAGAATCATATTTAGAGCGGCTTTCGATGCGCGGTAACCATACCACCCGCCTTTTTTATTGTCAGAAATACTTCCCACGCGCGCTGAAAGCTTAGCGTATAGGGATGATCCACTCGCAAGTAATGGCGTAAAGTGACGAAGCACCATAGAAGGCCCAATTGCATTGACTAGGAAAGCCTGTGTCAAATGTTCGGAATTCACACTGTTGAGCGACTTTTCTGGTCCCATACCATTTATTTCAAGCGCGCCAGTAGCATCAACAATGACTTCAAAAGGCCCTCTCTCACCAGATATAGATGCCTGAGCACTAATTGATTCAGAATTTAAAAGATCGAAGCCAATGCCAGATTTACGCGATACAAGCTCTACATGAATACAGTTTTTATCCGCACTAAACGCCTCTACAAAAGCATTACCAATTGCACCATTTGAGCCAATGACAAGTGCCTTGTAATGCCCAGAAGCAAATAACGGACTTGAACCGTCATAAAGCGCAGTCGAATCAGGTTTATCACCTTGCATTTTTAGGCGGTCTCGCTTTTATCTTCTTCGACGGAGTCTTCATGGATATTGATGATTCGTTTAGGGATGATGCTGTCGTCATAAATGATGGGGCCCTTGTACTCAAAGGTGGCCTGCTCAAGAAATTCGTCTGAAGAATGGTGCTGCTCTATGTGTAAATTTGCGAGCGTTAGTCTGCATTCTCGGATTCTTTTTTTAAGTTTTGTAAAAACAGACAACATCTGCTTTTCATCTTCTATCTGATGTATCCACTGCCACGCCTGGCCACTCGGCACAGTCCGACCTTTACCGCTGTTATTACAAAGCATGTATGAAATCTTCATATATTTTTGCCCTCCAGTTAGATATCAATGAGTAAGTAATTTAACTGTAAAACATATTTTTTCTATACAATAAGAGAAAATTTATCTTTTAATCTATTCATAATCTACACAAAAGAGAAAAATGAGCGATACACACCTTCCAGATACACCCGTTCACAAAATCGGGGCCATTTCTAGCCTTAGCGGTGTTCCTACCCCAACGCTGCGTATTTGGGAAATCCGATATGCCACTTTTACGCCCCATAAAACACTGGGTAAACACCGGCTTTACTCAGACGACGATGTGCTCAAAGCCACTCTCCTCAAAAGGCTCACCGAACAAGGTCACGCCATCAGCAATATTGCCAAGCTGTCGTCACATGCATTGAATAACCTGTTGCAACAACAACAGACTTCAAATCAAACGAAATCACGTGTTTTAGCACCAAATCAAACCGTATCTTTGGCAGTGGTCGGATTAACGCTGGCGGGTCGCATCGAATCAAAAAAATTTACGCTTAGCTTCAACAACAATGCCATACGGGTCACAGACATTTTTAATGATCTTCCAGATGCACTCGGCGCACAATTTCAAAAAAAACCAGAAATCTTGATGGTGAAAGTCAATTCATTGCACGCTGGAGTTCAGGTAGAAATACATAAACTTGCTCAAAATAGTCAAGCACTTCAGGTCATTGTTTTGTATAACTTTGGACAAGAAAAGGTGATTGAATCTTTAAAACTGTCTGGCATGCTAGTTCGAAGAGAACCCATCCCGGACTCAGAATTGGCAGATTTAATTAACTCTGTTTTACTTATTGATACAACGCAAAACGCCAGTACTTTGTCTGCAGGTACCGTCATTCCGCAGCGTAAATTCAGTGACAACACTTTGATGCGCGTCGCGGGAATTTCTACCAATGTGTTGTGCGAATGCCCCAAACATGTCGCAGAAATCATCACCCAACTCACGAGCTTCGAGCAATACAGCCATGACTGTCTGAATAAATCTAGCGAAGATGCACACCTTCACGCCTACTTAAGCTCTGTTTCAGGTTCGGCTCGTGCTTTGTTTGAATCAGCGCTGGAGATGATTGCAAAGCATGAGGGCATTGATCTCAGCGAAAACGGAAAATGAACCGTACTGGCTTTAAAGGCAACAAACAAAGCCTACCAAATAAGCCATGCAAAGCATGTGGACGCGAAATGACATGGCGAAAGGCTTGGGCCAAAAACTGGGATCAAGTGCTTTATTGCTCAGATGCCTGTCGCAAAATAAAAACGGCTAAGTAAAAATTGTGTAATACAAACTCAGGAATGACATTATGAAATCTATTTACGATTTTGAAACCAAATCTATCCAAGGGGATGCAATACCTCTTTCAACTTACTCAGACAAGGTGCTACTGATAGTGAACACGGCAAGCCAATGTGGGTTTACACCGCAATTCAAAGGTCTCGAAAATCTTCATAAAGCGCTTAGCCCCAAAGGGCTAGTGGTTCTTGGTTTCCCTTGCAACCAATTCGGAAGCCAAGACCCCGGTAGTAACGCAGACATTGAAACTTTTTGCCAAAGTAACTATGGCGTGAGCTTTCAAATGATGGAGAAGATCGACGTCAACGGCAATAAAGCGCATCCTCTATATACCTGGCTCAAAGAAAAAGCACCCGGAATCCTGGGCAGCGAAGGCATCAAATGGAACTTCACCAAATTTCTTGTAGGCCGCAATGGGCAAGTGATCAAGAGATATGCACCGCAAGACAACCCAGAAAGTATTTCAAAAGACATAGAAGTTGCATTAGATGCGTCCTAAAAGTCACTATCGTTTCAGTTATTTATACCCATTTAAACAACATGAAAGAACCCCCTACAGCATCAAGATGTCACACCATCGTGCTAGCATGTCCCGCGGATTTTATTAAATGTATTCAATTCGAATACCCCCTCTACAAAACCCAGTTACCTCCTACTGGTACAAAACTTAAGGACTCTTATGAACAAACTACTTCTTGTATCTTGCTTGAGTTTATTGACTGCTTGTGCCACACAAAATCAAGGTCCCTCCGCTAGCGCAAAGCTTGTCCCCACAAAAGGCAATAACACTTCTGGTTCGGTATCTTTTACGCAATCTGGCAATAAGGTTTTAGTGATTGCCGAGGTTTATGGATTAAAACCCAATGCTGAACATGGATTTCATATTCACGATAAGGGTGATTGTTCAAGCGGTGACGGCATGAGTACCGGCGGGCACTTTAATCCCACAACACAGGCCCACGGTGCCCACGGTACAGGTGGCCATCACACAGGTGACTTACCCTCTCTAGTTGCTGATGCAAACGGTAATGCCAAATTAAAGTTTGAATCTACAAGTATCACGATAGATTCAGGACTAACAAACATCTTGGGGCGTGGACTGATAGTCCACAGGGACCCAGACGACTTTAAAACTCAACCTACGGGAAATGCAGGACCAAGGCTCGCATGCGCAGTTATTGTTAAAGGCTGAAGCAATAAGTTTTTTGAATTGACCACTTCGTTGTCTTAGAGCAAATAATAATGATCACTGTAGTAATAGCCTCTTACGGCTATGGACATTTAGCGGCTCACTGCATTGAGTCAATTCTTTCCCAAACTTTATTACCAACAAGAACACTATTCGTAGACGATGGTGCGCATGATTGCTTGCATCTCGAAGATCTTTATCCAGAAATAGAGTTCATCCATAGGGAAAATAATTTAGGAACTGTCGCTAATTTTCAAGACATGTTGACGCGTGTCAATACCGAATATGTGATGTTTATTGGTGCTGATAATTGGATTCGTTCTGACACTATTGAACTGCTGTCCAATGAGAATGCGGATATCGTTACTTACGATATCGTAGTAACTGGTGAGTTAAAAGACGAGATCCTAGAACGTGTACCTGGTGAATCTATCAAAATCAATGGCGATCACTATTGGAATCGTAAAGACAAGCACCATGGATCCATGATGTACAGGACCAGTCTAGGAAAACGCGTCAAATATGAAAAAAGATTTCCAGGCACTACATCTCACTCTCAAGAGGATTGGCGTCTTTGGGAAATGATGCTAGCTGATGGAGCCTCAGTTAGCAGCATCGCAGAAGGACTACTTTTTTATAGGCGACATAGAGAGAATTTCTTGAAGTACAAGTCTGAAAATTCACTTAACAAACTTGTTCAACATCAGGAACTACAAGTTTCCTAGTCATCCTTACGAACATTTTTTTTAATGTGTAAATTTAGTCTGACAGTAATAAACTAATTCCAGTATGGATATTAGTGGCGCGTTTTAAAAATTGCGCTCTGCGGGCTAAACTGTTTTTGTATATTGTTTAATTACATCGGTTGATTTAATTTTGGAGCTGACTATGAACGGTAAATTTCTTTCTGTTGTCCTAGCCTTTGTATTAGGGTTTTCATGCTTAAGTGCTGAGGCTTCAAAACGCTTGGGGTCTGGAAAGTCAGTGGGCCAGCAGTCAAACAATGTGTCGCAAACACAAGGCGCTTCCAAACCTACACAAACTGCAACACCCTCCACACCGGCTACAGCCCCGCCAGTCACACCTCAAAAACGCCCTTGGGGTGCTATGTTGGGTGGTCTTGCAGCAGGACTTGGGCTTGCTTGGTTGGCAAGCTCCATGGGCTTTGGAGAAGAATTGGGTCAATTCATGATGTTTGGTCTCATTGCTTTGGGCATCATGATGGTGGTGGGCTACTTTATGCGTCGCAGAGCAACTACCAGTCAAGCTGATACGAACACTAGTCCTCTAGCCTTTCAAGGCGCTGGAGCAACACCCCCACAGCAGCATCAGTCAACACAATTCAATTCTCATACGAATGCTTCTTCTGCCTCCTCAGGCAGCATGATTGGCTCTGCTATTGGTGGATTTCAACCTAATTGGTCTATTCCCACAGGCTTTGACGCTGTTGGCTTTGTCAACAAGGCCAAAGAAAACTTTGTGATCATGCAAGATGCCTGGGACCGCTCTGACACGAAAAGTCTTCGTAACCTGATGACAGACAACATGCTGGAAGAAATCAAAGCGCAAATCGCTGAGCGCGATACAGCTAGTTCTGTAGGCCAAATGACCAAGACTGAAGTAATTACTTTAGAGGCTAGATTACTTGGCATAGAAGAGTCTGTAGACGGCCACCTTGCCAGTGTTGAATTCGCCGGGATGATTCGCGAAGATGCAGGCGCACAGCCTGAAGCCTTCAAAGAGGTTTGGAATATGTCTTTGAATAAGACTTCCAATACTGGTTGGCTGGTAGCTGGCATACAGGCCATCTAAACAACTACATAACCATGGCAATACCTTGGCTAAGCGCACTAAAAGCAATTCCTTGGGGTAACGTCATTGAGCACGCACCTAGTGTCCTAGATAAAGCGCGCGACTTAATCGATAAACATCGCAAACCATCACAACCCGTTACTGAAGATGATTTGCAGAAAAACGAAACAGATTTAGCACCACACGATCAACTTGAAAATAGACTCGCGAATGCCCTAGATCAAATTAAATCAATTCAACAAAAAAACGATCAGCATGCGTTGAAAATTATCGATTTAGAGAATACACAAGAACTTATATTGAAAGATATTAGGCGTCTGAGAAATATAAATCGATGGCTTTTGTTTATGTGTTTTATGGTTGTTTTCGCAAGCTTTGTAATCTGGATTCTGTATTCACAAAAATTCATCTACGACATTTCCTAAATTCACTAGGCGCCATGTCCTTTATACGGCCCGAACTCTGTTATCGCGCATCAATTTCAGTGCGTCTTCTGTTGAAGCTTTAGATGAAACTGAATAAATAGTATTATTTTTTTTGATCGATACATTGTTTAACGGTGGTCATATTACAAAGATTTGGTAAATTTAGGGTGTGATGACTTTAAGTATTTTATGAAAGTTTCACTGATACTAAGGCTAATTTAAATCAGAAAAGGAGACATGATGTCATCTCAAAATACAAATGAAGATATCAATACCAAAATATTAGTTCGTATTGAAAAATGGACTGATCTTATTGGCAACCTGTTTGTTTCACTTTTTCACAGGGTAACGCTTTTTGGAATAGGTGCTGCAACAGTCTGGTCTTCAGGCGAGACCTTTCATATGATTATTCAAAAGGGAACAGCATCAATTCAAGATTTGCTATTACTTTTTATCTACTTAGAAATTGGAGCAATGGTGGGGATTTACTTTAAGACCAATCATATGCCTGTACGATTTTTAATCTATGTAGCTATCACAGCAGTCACAAGATTGATCATTGATTTAGTCAACAAGCATGAAACCAACATGGAAATACTTTTACTCGGTTTAACTATATTTATTCTTGCTTTGGCAAATGCACTCGTTCGATATGCTTCCAACAAATTTCCATCAAATTCAGGTGAGGTCAATTAATTTTTTATTTCTTGCTCAGGAAGCACTTAAAAAAATAGATTGCTTTGATTTCACCATTGAGGGCTAATGCTAATCAGTGAAGTTTTACAGCCGGGTTGGTCTGTTTTGTAATCATTCTTGCAAAGGTATAAAGGGAAGTTTTTAAAACTCCATGAATAGCAAGTTCGTGCAATTTATACAAGGATAAATACATTAATTTAGCAAAGTACCCTTCAATCATGAAATTTTTACCAATCAGGCCACCCATCATATTGCCGACTGTACTGAATTTCCCTAACGATACTAACGATCCAAAATCTCTATAGCGATACGCCCTTAATGTTTTATTTGAAAGACGGCGTTTAATTTGTTGAAAAAGATGCGATGCCTGCTGATGCGCTGCTTGCGCTCGTGGAGGAACAATTCCTCCCCTTCCACCCTCTTCATCTGGACACGGACAGGCGGCGCAGTCTCCTAAAGCAAAAATATTCTTATCTCTGGTGGTTTGAAGGGTATCAAGAACTACAAGCTGGTTGATTCGATTGGTTTCTAAACCACCCAGGTCTTTTAAGAAATCGGGCGCTTTAACTCCCGCAGCCCACACAACTAACTCAGACTCAAGCACTCGACCATCCGCTAGCCGAATGCCAGTTGACATGACCTCCATCACCTTTGAGTTAGTGAAGACTTGTACACCCAACTTTTTTATTAAGTCTTCAGTAGCCAATGACAATCTAGCTTGTAAGGCGGGCAATATTCGGTCAGCGGCCTCAATTAAGCTAACCTTGATATCCTTTTCTGGATCAATTTTGTCAAGACCGAAAGCCACTACTTCACGGGTAGTTCGATGCAACTCAGCAGCCAATTCAACCCCTGTTGCTCCAGCGCCAATAATGGCCACATGTAGTTGACTTTTATTTATAACTTCTTTTTGGTTATGGGCACGAATACAAGCATTAACCATCTTGGAATGAAATTGCTTAGCGTCATGTTGTGTCTCTAGTTTTAGAGCAAATTCTTTAACACCTTGGGTCCCAAAGTCATTGCTTAAACTGCCAACACAGATCACTAGGGTGTCGTATTCAATTTGCTGGATAGGGGTTACTGGAGTACCGTCGTCATCTAAATAGGGTGAAAGATCAATGGTCTTATTATTCCTATCTAAGCCTTTAAGCTCACCAATTCGAAAAGTAAAGTGATTCCAATGTGCATGCGCCATGTAATCAACTTCGTGGTCGCCAAAGTCCATGCTTCCAGAGGCAATTTCATGCAACTTTGGCTTCCAAATATGCGTACGGTTTTTGTCTACAAGAGTAACGGTGACTTTATTTTTACGGCCAAATGAATTGCCCAACCGGGTCGCAAGCTCTAGGCCGCCGGCACCTCCGCCTACGATAACGATTTTGTGTGGATTCTTATTCATTTACTAGTACCTTTCACATTGCGTAAGACAGTCTAAGGCTTGCAAACATTCTAGTTTAGGCATTATTGAATGCCTACCAAGCTGTGGTTATGGCAAGGCCTGCAATGTAGAATAGTTTTTATGAAACTGATGAAATCAATACTGCTAGCGTGCTCAATACTTTCGGCTAGTTTTGTAAATGCAAATAATTGGTCTTCCATCGGTCTTTTCGAGGCTGGAACCTTTTATATCGATACAGACAGTGTGACAGTCCTAGGACACCATCGCAAAGTTTGGACATCTCTTGATTACCGTAGTCCGCAGGTCAATCAGCATACAAAAAAGATGTATAAATCTACGCGGATGCAATTGGAATTTGATTGCAATGAGAAAACTGTTCGGACGCTATCTCTTTCTTTTCACACAGGTGTTCGGTTAAGCGGTGAAACTTTGTCATCCGAAGGGGTAATAAATCAATTTGAAGGTGTCCCGCCAGATACGCCTATTTACAAAATTATGCGTAGAGTTTGTTAGTTGGCGCTTAGAAAAAATGATGGAGTGGAAGTAGTTTTTAACTAACTGATAGACCAGAACCGTGCGCAAAGAATCCAATTTTCTTGGCGTCATTGAACCCATCCGCTTTCAAAATATTGAGTACTTCGCCCTCAGATTCTGGCGCACAGGAAATAAGTAATCCACCGCTGGTCTGAGGGTCACTTAGGATATTTTGTTGCCATAACGTCAAATGATTTGCCAGCTTAATTTCATCGCCATAGCCAATCCAATTTCGTGTGGATGCACCTGTAAAGATATCTGCTTGAACTAACTTGACTGCTTCACTTAAAACTGGAATCGCGTCCCACTGTAATTTTGCTTCTAACTTGGCGCCACGCGCTAGCTCAAGCGCATGACCGGCCAATCCAAATCCCGTGACATCGGTAAGCGCGTGCACAGCTTCTAACTGAGCTAAGAGCGTACCAGATGTATTTAGCTTCGTTGTGAGCGCAATCATTTCTAGATAACCTGCATCTGAAAGTCGATCTTTTTTGAGTCCAGCAGACAAAATACCAACACCCAGTGGTTTACTCAAAATGATGCTATCGCCTTCTTTGGCTCCATTATTTCTTTTGAGTTTCTTCGGATCAACAATACCAATTACCACTAAGCCGTAAATTGGCTCGACCGTATCAATGGAATGCCCACCCGCAATCATGATTCCGGCGTCGGCGCATACAGATTCACCACCAGATGAAATCTTTTGAATCACATCTAATGGCAAGACATTAATAGGCATTCCTAATAGTGCGAGAGCGAACAAGGGTTGTGCCCCCATTGCATAAATATCTGAAATTGCATTGGTGGCTGCAATCCGACCAAACTCATAGGGATCGTCCACGATAGGCATGAAAAAATCAGTTGTTGCAACGATAGCTTGGTTTTCATTAATTTGATAAACCGCTGCATCTTCATTGTTGTCCGAGCCAACAAGTAATGCTGTAGGAAGATTTCGAATAGGAGAAGCTTTTAGGATGTCGCGTAGGATGCCTGGCGCAATTTTGCAACCGCATCCGCCACCATGCGAGAGAGACGTAAGTCGGCCGTTATAAGACATAGAGGAAAGCCATAAAAGAATTTAAAAAGGGCAGTAGGAAATTATGGCCAATTGCATCAAGAATACAGTTAGATAATAAAAAGGCTGATTTATGTATTAGCAATATTCGCAATAGCAATAGACATTTTTTCAAAGTATGTGTTTGAAGTTTTTGTTGGAACTAAAAATTTAGTACGGCGATTCTTACCCTCAAAAATTTGCTCTATCAATCCTGCTTCGCGTAATTCATCAAGTTTCCTATGGATAGTGGCAGGACTAGCAATTGAGCTGAGAGACATGGCTTCAGTGACTGTGATATTTTTACCTTCGAAGTGCCGTACTGCAACTTCATTCAATAACAGCATTGCTGTAGCGTCGATACTATTAGTCTCATTTTTATGAATTTTTATCGCTCTAGCTATGCGAAGAAAACGCAAATATAAATTATCCATAACAACCTTTATTTAAAGTAAGTATATTGTGGACTTTTTATTTCCTCATCAGCCACATTGAAGCAAATATAAAAGTGGCTATCTAATTTTGAGAAGAGTCGTTGTTTTTTAACTTCGATGCGATCAAACTTATAGAAAAAAGCACTAATGCTGTACCAATTAGGTTGCCAACTGCCATTACAAAAAGACTTTGAATGAAGGCGTCAGATTTACCAATATAAGAAAACCAAATTTGAATAAGGCTTGCGCTGAGTAAGGAAAAAACAAAAGATATTTTGATAATGTCTTGAAATGTGATGTTTTCAAGTTCTTTTTCAATTCTTAAAAAGTCAAAACAAATTTTTCTGGCGAGCAACGGAGCTCCACCTGAAATAAATGCAGTAATCGATGTATGTAAGACGGAGTCTAAATAGTAAGTTTCTAGTCCAATAATAAAAGTGGCTAAAACAATACCAAGAGCCCCTTCAGTGACCGCAACTAAAACGAGAAGAAGTTGAATGCCGCTTGGTATAAATATCCAGTTGATTCCATATAAAAAATCAAAAGAGTCAAAAAATAGTTTATTGAGATAGAGGATTAGGTAATAAGTGAATGAGCTAGCAATTACGATTGCGATTCTTCTAGATATTGTCATATAGATATATTTTATCGTAAGGAAAATACTGATCTAATTGAATTAATTGACTGCAACATTAAAATGCGAAAGACACGCTGTAATGGCGCTTATACAAAACAGGTTATCCATGCAGCAACTCAAAGTTTATTTTGTAGGTTTATCACTACTTCTTTTATGCACTGGATGCGCCATGGCCATTGAAGAACCCAAGTACGAAGTCGTCAAAACGGATGGATTCTTCGAAATCCGTAAGTACGCTCCGCTTTTAATAGCAGAAACTTTTGTTGAAGGCGATATGGACGAAGCTTCAACCAAAGGATTCAGGCTAATTGCCGACTATATTTTTGGCAATAATCAAGCGACTGACACGAATAGCAATTCAAAAATTGCAATGACAGCTCCTGTAACTGCGGAACCTGTATCGCAAAAAATTGCGATGACAGCCCCAGTCACAGCAGAACCGCAATCCTCTGAATTGCATATGCAAAACGCCAGTAAATGGCGTATCCACTTTGTTATGCCAAGTCAGTACACGCTTGCCAATATCCCAAAACCTAAGAATGATGCAATCACCTTAAGAGAAGTGCCCAGCAAGTTTTTTCTTGTCCACTCTTATTCAGGATTTAACACTCTTGCACGGGTTCAAGTAAAAACAGATGAAGCACTCGCATGGGCAACCCGTAAGTCTTTAAAAGTCTTAAGCCCACCGCAACTCTCGCGCTATGACCCACCTTGGACATTGCCCATGTTTAGACGCAATGAAATCATGCTCGAGGTAGCTGCTCCTTAAGTTGTGCAGTAGATTTACAGAAGCAAATACTGCTGGATTTATCTTCAAAACTGAAGGCTTCAATCAATGCTATCTATTTGAAAAATAGCAGCTTACATTTCACAAGCTGATTTAAAAAGAGCGAACATCACTTCTTCGGCATTATTGGCATAACCAACTGAGGTCTGAGCCAAGGTTGTGCCAGATTTTTTATCTACAAGAATATTTTGAGCATGGTTCCCAGCCATTCTCAGCTTTTGGCCATCTTTGGAGTGGTGCCAGAAAAAGTTTTTGTACCCCCTTTGAGGACGCGCGACATTAAACCTAACAGCGCCCTCAATATCGTCATGTCTCGAAGTAGCATCTAACCAAGATTTAGAAACAATCTGTTGGCCATCAACAATTCCGTTTTGCGCTACTAGTAAACCAATTCGAGCCCAATCCCTAAGCGTGGCTGAAAACCCAGCACCGCTAAAAGTAAATCCTTTAGAGTCAGTTAGCCATGTAGCGTCATCATTAGCGCCTAGAGGATGCCATAGCTTTTGCTCTGCAATGCGCGGGAGCGGTTTTGCATAAACCGACTCAAGTGCCCACGCAACCATAACTGGGCAAATA
>JBAXKF010000052.1:0-13916 GCA_037137465.1 Betaproteobacteria bacterium
TTCTCACGGCGTTCCGCCATGATATGGTTTTCATCGATACTTACTGATTCAGGACTAGGATTTTGTTGGTCGGTCATAGATTTATACATTCATTTTGAGACTTGCTTCGATAAAAGGATCAAGATCGCCATCTAAAACTTTTTGGGTATTCGATATTTCTACATTGGTACGAAGATCTTTAATCCTACTTTGATCTAACACGTAGGATCGAATCTGATGTCCCCAACCTACATCTGTTTTAGTGGCTTCTAACTTATCTTGTTCAACTTGACGTTTACGTAGTTCATGCTCATACAGACGTGATTTAAGCATCGACATCGCTTCAGCACGATTACGGTGTTGACTTCGATCGCTTTGACATTGAACGACGATACCCGTCGGAATATGCGTCAGGCGCACAGCAGAATCAGTTTTATTAATATGTTGGCCACCCGCTCCTGAAGCGCGATAGGTATCGGTACGAATATCGGCTGGATTAATGTCGATTTCAATCGAATCATCTACTTCAGGATAAACGAAGATACTCGCAAATGAAGTATGACGACCATTAGCAGAATCAAAAGGAGATTTTCTGACTAAACGATGAACACCAGTTTCTGTTCTTAAGAAACCGTAGGCATACTCACCATCAATTTTAATCGTGGCACTTTTGATGCCAGCAACATCACCATCAGACTCTTCTAAGATTTCAGTTTTAAAACCTTTGCGTTCGCAATACCGAAGGTATTGACGCATCAAAATACTCGCCCAGTCACACGCCTCTGTGCCACCGGCACCAGCTTGGATATCAATAAAGCAATTACAAGGATCCATTTGATGGGAGAACATTCGTTTAAATTCAAGATCAGCCACGATTACTTCAATAGCAAGCTCATCTGTGGCGATTGCTTCAAGTGTTTCAGCGTCATTTTCTATGGCCGCTAAATCAAAAAGCTCAACAGCGCCATTGAGGTCACCATCTAATTTTTGGATAGAGTTAACAACCCCATCAAGCATTTTTTTCTCTTTACCCAGAGCTTGGGCTAATTTGGGATCATCCCAAATTTTAGGATCCTCTAGTTGAAGATTTAGTTCAATTAAGCGTCTACTTTTCGTATCATAGTCAAAGATACCCCCGAAGGTCTTCGACACGCACACGTAATTGGTTGAGATTATTTTGTAAGGTATTTATTCGTTCGGCTTCCATGCAAACATTATAAAGCCTAGTGAGCATGCAAATCTAATTTTTGATTAAGAAACATCAAATGCAGCTTCAATATGCATTTGAGCTCTTGGATAGCCTAAGTAGTGGTCGATCAGTAAGCGATAAGCTAAATGTGTTTTTTCGGGCAATAGATCAGCATGCCCGAACCAAATGCCTAGTAAAGTTTTATTGGAGCTAGAGCTAACCGGAACCAATTCAAGTTTCAGGTGTTTGTTTTTCAAAAGACTTTGTTTGGTAACGCGGAATTCTCCCGTAAATACCGGTTCCGGAAAACCTTGCCCCCAAATTTCATTAGCTAATTGCTCAGCAAGTACTGGATTTATCATCTCTTCAGAAAGCTCGCCATCGTGGACTAATTTACGATGCAAATTATCCTCATCAATCAGAAGGGCGGCAGCACTCTCAAAAGCCTGTTGAAATTGACTTAAATCTTGATGAGCAATTGAAAGGCCGGCTGCCATGGCGTGACCACCAAATTTAAGAATAAGATCAGGATATTTTTTTGAAATAATGTCGATTGCATCCCTTAAATGAAAGCCTGAAATTGATCTCCCTGATCCCTTCAAAATCAAATCACCAGAGGCCGTACGTTCTTCACCTGGAGCAAAAACAATGACAGGTCGGTGATATTGTTCTTTTAACCTAGATGCCAAAATCCCGATCACTCCTTGATGCCAAGAGGGATCATACAGGCACAGACTAAAAGCATTTTCATGAGGAATTTCAGCGAGATTATCGATTGCACTTTCTTTCATGACACCCTCAATCTCACGACGTTCCCGATTCATCGTATCGAGTTCTTTTGCAAGTTGCCTAGCCTGAAAAACATCTTTTGCAATTAAACACTTAATACCCAAGGTCATATCTGAGAGTCGACCTGCAGCATTAAGTCTTGGCCCCAAACCAAAGCCCAAATCGAAAGTGGTACTTTTCTGAGGATCCCGACCACTTACTTCAAAAAGAGCTTGAATACCCGGATGCATTTGATTATTTCGCATCCGCCGAATACCTGCAGAAACTAAAATACGGTTATTACGATCTAAACTTGCCACATCAGCAACAGTCCCAAGAGCAACGAGATCTAATAACTTCTCAAGGCGAGGTTGTGTCTCTTGATCAAATATCCCACGATTGCGTAACTCTGAGCGAAGCGCTAAAAGAACGTAAAAAATCACACCAACACCTGCGAGAGCTTTACTTGAGAACTGACATGCCTTCTGATTAGGATTAATGATTAATCTGGCATCAGGAACTTGATCAGCAGGTAAATGATGATCAGTGACGATGACTTCCATGCCCAATTGATTTGCAAGAGCAACGCCAGCCAAACTTGCGATGCCATTATCTACCGTAATTAAAATATCTGGTTTTGGGTTTTGTTGTGCTGCAAGTTCGACAACTTCTGGCGTTAAACCATAACCCATAGTGAAGCGATTTGGAACCAGAAAGTGAATTTTTGTCCCATAACTTTGACCAAGTTCTTCGAGTCCTAAAATTCCTACGGCACAAGCTGTTGCACCATCGCAATCATAATCAGCAATGATTAAAATATTTTTCTTTTGCGCGAAAGCATCAGCTAAAAAATGGGCCGCTGCAACGCAGTGTGTAAGTTCACTTGGTGGAATTAAATGTTTTAACTCCAAACTCGTTTGTGCAAAGGAGTCGATTCCTCGGCTAGCCCATAGGCTGGCCAAAATGGGGTGAATACCATTTTCGATGAGATGACTCTCTACAGAGAGATTTTTTTTACGTTCGACCAGTTGCATGAGAAATATTTAAGAAGGAAACCAGTGGAGTTTTTTAGCATACTCCATCCATGCAGGAGACTGTTGATTTTTTGACAAATTCTTTTTGAATAGCTTGGTGAAGAGTCCAAGCTCTAAATCTTTCGATGTTAGGGTATGACTGTATAGCTGACCTTGACTATATTGTAAAAGTTGGATTTTGCTCAAGAGCTGCTGATTGATCGCCTCGATACTCTTTTGCCAGAAAAGTTCCCATTCATTTGCACGCAGAATATGAGCAAAAGCTAAATGATGCGTTTGCGAGGAAGGTACGAGTTCATCAATTGATAAAGGGACAATTCGAGCATCTAGGGCAGAACCAATCGGGTGATTACTGAGAATCTTGTTCACATTGGCTAATAAAGGGTGTTGGGCGATATCTGAGACAGAACCATTGCCATGCAACCAGATAGAGTTAATACTCAGTTCACCACGTTCAAGACGAGCTTCATTGACTGGGTGATCATGCCAGATCATTTGGACCTCATTTTGTAATTGACGCCATTTTTTTGCTACACCCTGTGTAACAGTGTCTTTTGGCATCCAAACATCCATATTCAGACCACTTACTAAACTAGGCGTATGGGTATCTAGCTCTGCAAATTCTCTTGCAGGGAAAACCCAACGATGCGGAAAGAACTCCCCATCAGCCCCTAAAAAGTGGGTTAAGGTTTCTAAAACGCTAGCCCTTAGAGCAAGTTCTTCATCAGGTCTAATTTGGATAAGACTAGGGTCCATGAGAACCACATGATCGCGGGTCGCATGTAAATGAACCAAATCAAGACATATTTTGGGCTCATTGTTTTTATTTAAGCTCAGGAGTGAGGCAATCGGAACTTTTGAGCCTAATAAAAGAATTTCTTCAATAGTACCTTTTTGGGTAAAAATATCATCTTCAACATGATTCATTACAGGGGAGACATTCCCATGCATTGGAATGAGGATACTTAATTGATTATTCATAGGCTTTATTTTATGAGGTATTTAATAAAACACTAAACTATAGGTATGCAAACTAATAAATTATCCTTAGAACTTCCGCTTTTTATGGAAATTGGACTGCGCTATGTCAGAGCGCGCCGCAAAACCGTTGGCAAAAAAAGGGATGGTTTCTTATCCTTTATTTCAACGTTATCGATGGTTGGTATTGCATTAGGGGTAGCTTCCCTGATTATTGTTCTGTCGGTCATGAATGGATTTCAAAAAGAGGTGCGTGATAAGATGTTGTCGGTTTTATCGCATGTAGAAATCCGCTCGCAAGGTGGCGTTCAGAACTGGCAAGAGATGGCGACATATTTATCAAAGCAGCCACATATTGTGGGTATTTCACCCATATTGCCCACCCAGGGTTTAATTGTAAGAAATGGGATGATGCGTGGTATAGAGTTACGAGGCATTCAGCCGGAATCGGAAAAGAATGTATCAGACATTCCAAAGCAGATTGCCAATGGCGCTGTAGAATTAATTCAACCAGGATCATTTAATATCGCATTAGGGGTAGAGTTAGCGCTTAATCTTGGAGTTCAAATAGGCGATAAAATTTCTGTCATGGTTCCCCAAGGTGACCTTACCCCCGCTGGAGTATTGCCACGACAAAAATCTTTTACTGTCATTGGTCTGATTGATAGTGGGCATTTTGAATATGACAGCAGTCTTGCTGTAATTCATTGGCAAGATGCTGGCGCATTAACGCAAAACAAATTCCCAACAGGTTTGCGAATTAAGTTAGATAACATGTATTTAGCACCGCAGATTTCCTCAAGCTTAAATGGCTCTTTACCCGCTGGCATGGTTGCAGTTGACTGGTCGATGCAAAACCGCACATGGTTTGCTGCTGTTAAAACCGAAAAAAGAATGATGTTTATTATTTTGGCAATGATTATTGCCGTTGCCGCTTTTAATTTGGTTTCAACACTTGTTATGACAGTTACCGATAAACAGGCTGATATAGCCATATTGCGAACTATGGGAGCATCCGCTCGCATGATTCAGAAGATTTTCTTTGTGCAAGGATTAGCCATTGGTATCTTAGGTTCAATTCTTGGTGTCGTATTAGGAGTCTTAGTGGCGGCAAATATTGATGTGATTGTGCCAACCATTGAAGGAATTTTTGGAGTACATTTTTTACCCAAGGATATTTACTTTATTAGTGAGTTACCCTCTGATATTCATTTAGAAGATGTAATAAAAGTTGGAGGAATGGCATTCATACTGAGCCTTTTAGCAACCTTATATCCAAGTTACCGTGCGGCGAAGGTTAAACCAGCGGAGGCGCTACGCTATGAATAATCCCCTAGAAAAAACAAATATTGCATTAGTGGCCACGGGTATTCAAAAAATATTTGGTAGTGACGTTGAAGCTTTACATGTTTTACGGGACATTAACTTGACGGTCATGCAAGCAGAAAAAGTAGCAATTGTGGGAGCCTCTGGATCAGGTAAAAGTACTTTATTACATATATTGGGTGGTTTAGATGAAGCCAATGCGGGAAGTATTGAACTTGGTGGAGTCAATTTTTCGCAGCTAGATGAGATATCAAGAAATCAATTACGGAATCAGCAACTAGGATTTATTTATCAATTCCATCATTTGCTTCCAGAATTCACTGCACTTGAAAACGTCGCGATGCCAATACGGATTCGAGGCTTTAAACGCGAAAAAGCATATGCACTTGCCAAAGATATGTTGCAACAAGTGGGCTTGGGAGATCGCTTAGAACACACCCCAGCGATGCTCTCCGGAGGAGAGCGACAGAGGGTTGCAGTAGCAAGGGCTTTGGTTGGCAATCCAAGTTGTGTCTTGGCAGATGAGCCAACTGGTAATTTAGACACTCAAACTGCTGATCAGGTATTTGATTTAATGATGACTGTTGCGCAGCGGATACAGACAGCATTTGTGATTGTGACCCATGACCCATTGAGAGCGAAACGGTGCGACCGAATTTTAAAGCTGACTCCCGAAGGCTTGATGGATGTGACAGAAGAAGTAAAACACGGATAAAGCATGTGGTTTGATACACACTGTCACATTGATGCTCCAGAGTTTGTGGATGATTTATCACTCGTACTGGCAAGAGCTGCTGAGCAAGGCGTAACGGGAATATTAATTCCAGCAGTTCAGGTGAGTGATTTTGAGCGTGTTGTAGACATTGTTGAGCAATGGAGTTCTCTCATTCCGCAGTTGTGTTTTTCACTGGGAGTTCACCCGTTGTATACCAAGGACGCTGCAGAGTCAGATATTGAGGCGACTAGAGAGGCAATTGCACAATATATTGATCATCCTCGACTCGTTGCTGTAGGAGAAATTGGTTTAGATTATTTTGTTGAAAATCTAGATCATGCAAAACAAGAGTGGTTTTTTGAAGAACAACTCAAAATTGCTAAAGAGTTTGATTTACCGATTGTGATGCATGTACGAAAATCGCAAGACCAATTATTAAAGCGCCTCCGTGCGATACCAGTGAGTGGTGGCATTGCTCATGCATTTAATGGCAGTTTTGTACAGGCGCAGCATTTTTTAGACCTAAATTTTGTATTAGGATTTGGAGGCACGATTACCTATGATCGATCCTTACAAATTAAGCGCTTAGCAAAAGAGTTTTCTGAGGACTCTTTTGTATTAGAAACGGACAGTCCAGATATACCCCCATCGTGGTTAATGGATAAAGAAAGTCGCAGAAATGAGCCAGCGTATTTACCTCGCATCGCACAGGCATTTGCAAAAGAAAGATCCATTGATCTACAAACATTAGCCAAGATCAATCTCCAAAACACCTTGCGCGTATTACCCCGCATAAAAAATCTCTTGTAAATTAACATGCGTTTATTGATATCAGCATGGATTGCTGGGGAATTACTATCACTATTTGAAGATGCTCAGCATCCACCTTGGGGCCTTTTAATACCTTTTGGCTCAGTGGTCATCCTGTATGGGTGTCTACAAATGAAAAAAACCTTCACCAAGAAGCATGCAATCATTTATTGCCTAGTATCGACGGTATTATTTGCTGGAGGATTTTATTGGACTCATTATTTAAAAGACCAAAAGATCAGTAATCTTCTCCATCCTCAATTAGAAGATAAAACTTTTATTCTTCAAGGTTATATCGATGAACTACCACGCGTGAGTGATAGGGGGATTTCGTTTGGATTTCGAGTTACCCATTCGCAACTGGCCTATACGTCGTTAAAAATTGATGAAGATATATCTTTTCCGCAAAGAGTCTACCTGTTTTACCCTTTAAAGAATCAACAAAAGAACTTCATGCCAGGGCAGTATTGGAGTTTGAAGGTCAAATTAAAATCAGTCCGCGGACTGAAGAATCCCTATGGATTTGATCTAGAGCAATGGATGTTCATCCAAAACTTAGGAGCGCAGGGCAATATTCAAGTAGGCAGTGAGAAGGCCTTAGGTGCTAGCCATCGAAGTTTTAAAACGACGATAGAACTATTACGTCACAAGATAAGAGAAAAGATACAAGAATCATTAGGCAAAAATACCCCATATGTAGGAGTTATTAGTGCTCTTGTCATAGGAGATCAGCAAATGATATCCCCGGAAGATTGGAAGATATTTGCACAAACAGGGATTGGTCATCTCATCTCGATATCAGGATTACATGTAACGATGTTGGCAGGCTTAGGGGCAAGTCTTAGCTTAATTATCATCAAACGTACGCGCCTGATTTATTGGCGACCAGCGCCGTATTTTGCGGCATTCTTTGGTTTTTTGATGGCATTTTTATATACATGGTTAGCGGGGTTTCAGATTCCGGCGCAAAGAACGATGATGATGGTAGGTATTACAACATTGGGGCTATACCTAGGAAGAATCCTACATGCTTTTGACATTTGGTTTTGGGCATTATTTTTGGTTTTGGCATGCAATCCCTGGGCAATTTTTTCTCCGGGATTTTGGTTATCATTTGGGGCGGTTGCGGCGATTTTATTTGCAATGCCAAAAGACAAAAATAGTGCCATTGACATTGATTTACTATTTATACAAAAGCTCAGAACCTCATTTGGACAAGCTGTAAGAGTGCAAGCGGTCGTGACTATTGCACTCATCCCACTGACCTTATATTGGTTTTATCAAATATCGATCATATCGCCGATTGCCAATGCAGTAGCAATACCAGTGATTAGTTTTTTAGTAACACCATTTGCCATACTAGGCGCATTTTTACCTTGGTATTTTGGTGATCTATTTTTATGGTTAGGGCATTACATATTTGAATTATTGATGTATCTGATTGTGCCATTGGCTAACTTCGAGTGGGCTACCGTTTATGGGGCGCAGCCACTTGGATGGCATTTATTACTTGCAGTGATTGGCGTTGTGATCTGTGTTCGCCCAGGACCCATAGCATCCTCTTGGAAGTCGAGAAGTTTAGGGTTTGGTCTATGCTTGACTTTGTTTGTGCCACAACAATATTTGCCAGGAGTTGGGATACCTAAAAACGAACTAGAGATGACGGTATGGGACATAGGACAAGGAAATGCAGTTCTGATACGAACCAGAACTCATCAATTACTTTTTGATACTGGACCGATTAGCTTTGGAAAATTTGATCCAGGAGAAAAGATTATTATTCCGCATCTCCGGGCTTTGGGAGTCAATGACATTGATCAGCTAGTGATCAGTCATCAAGATGCAGATCATATTGGTGGCCTGAAATATCTTTTAGAAAATTTCCCCATTAAAAACGCAATGGGATCGATTTCACCAGACCATCAAGCCCAATCAATATTTAAAAAAAATAAAGTACTTCTTCAAAAATGTGAAGCCGGCCAGTCTTGGCGATGGGATGGAATAGATTTTTATGTTTGGCATCCACAACTTCAAGAAGACGAGAGGGCTCAATATAAAAGTACGAAACCCAACGAAATGAGTTGCGTCATTGAAGTACGTCACCAACATCACTCGATTTGGTTGACAGGAGATGTCGAAAAAAATGCTGAGAGACTCATTGTGGATCGCTTGAAGGAAGATAAAACCCATTTACAAACAATCCAAAACAGAAATGTAATCCTCATGGCCCCACATCATGGAAGTAAGACATCATCGACACCAATGTTTTTAGAAGCTTTGATACCAGAGCAAGCATTTTCGCAAACAGGATATAAAAATCGCTACCAACATCCACATCCAGATGTGGTGAAGCGATATCAAAGTCAAGGAGTCATGCTTTTAGATACCGTCAATACAGGAGCTCAAATATGGCAGACCCAAGGAGAGCAGATTAATCGGGTAAATTACCGAAAATAAAACGTGTTTCGTTAATTCACCGCATCAGCATTTGTGACGTATCCAAGACCCATGGCTTCGTTGACTCTAGGCATCACTTCATGCGCCATGAGTTCCATTGATCTTCTACCTAAGGTAGGATCAACAAGATCCATACCTGCGTAGACAATCTCACCAATATTGCCGACCTCTTCTTGCATTGCAAGAATCTGATCAACAACTTCATTAACTGTTCCAGAAATGACTAAATCATCCAAAATACCATCTAAGCTAATCGTACTGTCATCTGCTTCTTGAGATTTCTTGAAAATAACGTGACGATTCGAGATTTTCATTTTGGTTAACATTTGTTTGTAGTAATAGCGATAGGGGCTATTCTCATCGCCTTTACCATAAGCCTTCGCAATTGCAGAAGTATCGCCAACGAAAACAGTACGAGCGACACGCCAGTCTTTTACTAAAGCAACTTCACCGACTGATGTTTTACCTTCAGCATAATTATTCCAGTGGGAAGGCAACCAGTTTCTGAGTAAGAAGTTGGCTGACATCGGATGAAAATCTCTCTTACCCATCGCGATAACACCTTTTGAAAACGGTGCTACAACAGTACCGACGATTTCAGGGCGCGGCTTTTGGTAAGGTTTCATAATATAACCACGACCAATTTCAAGGACTTGTGTATTGGCAACACTCACCTTAAAGCGGTTGTCTGGTAAGTCGATGTTGTATGGCGGCTCACTCTCCCAAATTTTGAGAATGACATCAATAGCTTCCGCAAATAACTTATTTCTATCCTGATCTAAAATGCCAAGAGCCTCCGCATCAGATGCTAGTGCTCCAGGGCTAACCCCAAAAATAAAACGTCCCTTCGCTAGGCGGTCAAACATGGCAGCTTGAGCAGCGAGCAGAGTAGGGTGAGCATGAGAAAGGTTTGACGTACCTGTACCGAGCTTGATATTTTTTGTTTCAAAAATGAGCGTTGCCAAAAAAATCATACTATTGGTGACATTCTCAGCTTGGTCAGTTAAATGCTCCCCAACAAAAGCATCATAAAAACCGAGTTTATCCGCATGAATAATTGTTTGACGATCTTCATGAAGTGTTTCTGTACCATCCCGATGAAGAGGATGGAGGGGCATAGTGAAATATCCGAGGCGCATAGTAAGATCTTTGTTTTAAATAAGTGAATGAATATAAGTAAAAAGTTTATTCTGGTTGGATGCCGGCTTCAGGCACAATTTTTGCCCAGCGGTCTTTTTCTGCTCGCACAAACTTGAGATACTGTTCGCGGTTTAATTTACCAGGGTCTAGTTCCAAATTGTTTACTTTTGCAATAAAAGCCGGATCTTTGAGGGCCGCCTCTAACTGTGAAGTTAAAAATTGCAAGACATCCGCAGGTAAACCAGCAGGGGCGGCCAAACCAAGATAAAAACCAAGCTCATAGCCAGGGTAGGTTTCATTAATCGCAGGAATCGTTGGCCACTCTCTAAAGCGTGTAGAGCCAGTTACGCCCAAGGCCTTGACTTTACCGCCGGCTAGTTGAGCCTTGGCAGGAGGATATTCCACAAAAAGGACTTGGGTTTGAGCTCCATAAAAATCTTGCAAAGCCCCACTAATAGCTTTGTATGGGATGCCAGTTAATTTTGCTCCAGTACGTGTTTTGAGCATCTCTACCGTCATGCGAGAGGCAGAATTGTAATGACCGTAAAAGAATTTATCAGGAGTAGCCTTTGAGGCAGCAACCAAGTCAGCAATCGTATTCAGAGGAGAGTCTTTCGGTACTAAAGCAACAGAAGCAGCTTGGCCAAATAAACCAATATGATCAAAATCTCTTAAAGGATCGTAAGGAATCTTTTTATAAAATACAGAATTAGCAGCCATGGTTGTATTGGTTGTGAGCAACAAGGTATAACCATCTGGCGCGGCATTTTTGACAAATTCAGTGCCCACAATACCATCAGCACCTGGCTTGTTATCGACAATGATCGTTTGTTTTGCAGAAGCCTCAAGATATTGTGCAAAGGTTCGGGCTATCAAATCACCTGAACCACCAGCGCCAAAAGGAACGACTAATACGATCGGCTTTCTTGGAAAGTTCTGGGCATGACTAGAAACACTAAAAAACATACCCACTAGCAGAGGGAATAAAATAACCTGAAGAATTCGGGCTTTAAACTTGTGCATGCGACACCTTAAGAAAATTTATAATGTTTGTATGCTCATTATAGAATGTTTATATCTCTTATGAGATTTGCCACAACAAACAAAAAGGTAAAAAATAATAAAATGACACAACCTAGTAACTCTTTCTTACAAGATGAAGCAACGGCGATGAAGCCACATGAGCGTCTTGACTATAGCCCCATCATTACGAGACCGCCGCTCAAGCTTCCCGGAAATGCCAAAGTAGTGATTTGGCCTGTCGTTAATATAGAAGAATGGGATATTACGCGGGCGATGCCAAGAATGGCGTCACCTCCACCGGGTGGAGTACCACCCGTTCCTGATGTTCCCAATTGGACCTGGCATGAATATGGTATGCGTGTAGGGATATGGCGTATTTTTGAAGCGTTTAAAAAATATGATATCCAAGCCACAATGTCATTAAATGCAAAAGTATGCGAAACAAGGCCCTTGGTGCCACAAACCGCGCTTGATCATGGCTGGGAAATCATGGCGCATTGTTATGAGCAAATTCCGATTCAAAAAATAGCGGATCAACCAGCGATGATTGCCAAGACAATTGAAGTGATTCAAAAGTTCTCAGGTATGAAGCCACAAGGCTGGCTCGGACCAGGAAGAAGTGAAACCTTCGCTACCTTAGATTATGTGAAAGAGGCGGGCTTTAGGTGGTTTGGTGATTGGGTTCTTGATGATGAACCGCAATTAGTAAAGACCAAGCACGGTCCATTAGTTTCAGTACCCTATACGGTAGAGCTTAACGACATAGCGATTATGTTAACCAATTTACAGGACTCAGATGCCTTATTTATACGGATGAAAGATTCTGTAGAGCGAGTGCTTGAAGAGGCGCAGCATGGTGCAAAAGTATTAGCCTTTGGCGTTCATCCCTACATTAGCGGTGCAACCCATCGGATCAAATACTTTGAGATGATGCTGGCGTATCTGCGTGAATTACCAGGCGTTGTATTTTGGAATGGCACGCAAATCTGTGACTGGTATGAATCATCCCTTGGGGTGAAGTAAGCCTTGTTAGTAACTAGCACTATCCCCGAGACCTTGGAAGAGGCAATCCATGCACTGCATGGAGGGACTATCACCGCAACACAGCTTGTGCAGGACTCTCTTGCGAAAATATTTCAAAAAGAAGGTGAATTGCATGGGTTCATTACTGTTTCGAAAGAAGAAGCGCTTTTGCGAGCAGCACAGATTGATCAAAACTATGCCGATCATCAAGTAACGGGAATCCTTGCTGGGATTCCTATTGCACATAAGGACGTATTTTTTACCAAAGATATTCGCACGACCGCTGGCTCAAAAGTACTCAGCGGATTTAAGCCTGATGTCAATGCTATTGCCTTACAGATATTAGAAGATGCTGGTGCAATTAGTTTAGGCAAAACCAATTGTCATGAATTTGCATTTGGATCGCCAGCGCTCGATGATTATTTTTTAGCGGCGCGAAACCCCTGGAATGCCCAGCATATGCCTGGCAGTTCAAGTAGTGGCTCTGCCACTGCAGTTGCCGCTGGTTATTGTTTTGCAGCCACAGCCTCAGATACAGGGGGATCTGCGCGACATCCCGCTGCGGCATGTGGACTGGTTGGCCTCAAACCAACCAGAGACTTAATTCCGAAAGAGGGATTAATCCCATTAGCGCCTAGTTTAGATACCGTGGGCATTATTACCCGCAATGTGCGTGATAATTTAATCATGCTCTGTGCCATGGTGGGCACAACTACCTATCAAGATTTTTTGGATCAATTACGTTTGGAGTTGCCGGGAATACGGATTGGCGTCGATTTTTCTCATATTGAAACTGGAGAGCTTGACAATGAGGTCAGGGAGCAATTTTTAGCTTCGTTGGAAGTTTTCAAAGAATTAGGAGCTCACATTGTTTCGATAGAACTACCCCCTTTAAAAAATATTGCGCAGTCTGCAAATCATGTGATTAATTATGAAGGGTGGCAGGAGTTAAAAGACTATTACCATGGGCAAAAAGAACAATTAGGAAAAGGTTTACAGGAAAAACTAGAAATTGCTAGCCAAGTTTCACAGCAAGATTACCAATTAGCCCTAGAAGAAGCGCAGAAGTATGCCGAACTCTTAACGCAGCAATTGAAGCATCAAGAAGGTTCAATTGATGTCATCGTATCCATTGGCCGGGAATCTCCAGCACAAACGATGGAAGATTTGTATCGGCATCCCACTGGGGCGAGAAGTACCTGTAACCGACTATATAGTTTGACAGGACACCCAGCAATCACCATACCTATGGGATTTTCACGTAACGGTATGCCCCTAGCCCTTCAAATAGCAGGGCAGTATCATGATGAATACCTTCTCTATCAAGTAGCACATGCCTTTGAGAAAAAAAGAGGCGTATTTTTAGGTATCAATAATCTACCTTGGAAGTGAGCTCAGACGATTTTTTAATCGTTTGATCAAGTCTTGTATATAATTCAGTATTACCAACAGAGTGAATGCGATGACCAAATTT
>JBAXKF010000053.1:0-13513 GCA_037137465.1 Betaproteobacteria bacterium
CCGACTAACTTATATAAATCAATTCCTACTTTACGACGTCTTGATAAAAATGGTTCAACCCAAGTTTTTGGGTAATAGATATACTCTGGACGGTGCAATGAACGCAATGCTGGATCATTAAAAACCTCTTTGACTGCGGCAGATAAATTGTTTTTTACCACCCCTTCCAATACATATACTTTCCAGGGTTGAATATTTGACCCTGATGGAGCACGACTGGCAGTGGCAATAATTTCTAGAACGGTATCGTGTGGGATCGCAGTTGGCAAAAACCCTCTTACAGACTTCCTTGATCTGATGACTTGATCAACAATACCACCCACACTTTCAGTGTTCATCAGTAGTACTCGATCTAAACACGTTCAATCATCATAGCAATACCTTGCCCTACCCCAATACACATCGTACATAAGGCATAACGACCCTGTTTGAGCTCTAACTCATGTAAGGCTGTGGTGACAAGTCTCGCACCGCTCATACCAAGTGGGTGTCCAAGTGCAATCGCACCACCATTCGGATTGACTCGTGGATCATCATCAGCTACGCCTAATTCACGTAAAGTAGCAATTCCCTGAGAAGCAAATGCCTCATTAAGTTCAATTACGTCTACTTGATCAATCGTCATACCTAACTGTGCTAATAATTTCTTACTCGCAGGTGCAGGACCTATTCCCATTATTCTAGGAGGGACTCCTGCGGTTGCCATACCTAAAATTTTAGCTCGTGGCTTGAGTTGATAATCGGCCATCGCTTTTTCTGAGGCAATGAGTAAGGCGCACGCGCCGTCATTCACTCCGGATGAATTCCCAGCCGTCACGCTCCCGTCTGGTCTGACGATGGGCTTTAATTTTTGCAGGACTTCAAGAGTTGTTGTACGAGGATGCTCATCTAGCATCACGGTAAATACCTCACCTTTTTTAGAGGTAATGTTAACGGGTACGATTTCCTTACTTAAACGCCCATTATTCTGTGCAATTAATGCTTTTTCTTGGCTTCTCAGCGCAAAGGCGTCTTGGTCGGCACGAGAAACACCATAATCATCCGCAACATTTTGCGCAGTCTCTGGCATCGAATCTACGCCATACATCTTCTTCATTTTTGGATTAACAAAACGCCATCCAATAGTTGTGTCATAAACAGTATTAGCTCTTGCAAAAGCGGTCTCTGCTTTTGGCATAACAAAAGGAGCACGACTCATACTTTCAACACCACCAGCAATAGCCATCTGAATTTGACCAGAAGCGATTGCACGTGCTACAACACCAATCGCATCCATACCTGAACCGCATAAGCGATTAACCGTAGAGCCAGGTACATCAACAGGCAAGCCAGCTAAAAGCGAGCTCATATGCGCTACATTACGATTATCTTCACCAGCTTGATTGGTGTTTCCATAAACAACTTCATCTAATTTAGACCAGTCCACAGTAGGATTACGACTCATTAATGCTTGGATGGGAAGAGCACCTAAATCATCAGTACGGATGCTAGATAAAACACCACCATAACGACCGATTGGCGTTCTTATAGCATCACATATATAAGCTACAGGTATTGCACTTGACATATCAGTTTCCTATTAATAATTATGTTGACAGCGTTAGTTGAGTGTTAGTTGCGCATTAGTTACTGCCTGAACGCTTTCAAGGCTCATACCATTGAATAATTCTTTTACTACAAATCCTGTTGGCGTAATCTCAAAAATACCAAGATCCGTAAAAACCATCGCCACACATGCAACGCCAGTTAATGGATAGGTACAGGTTTGAACAAGCTTACTCACACCCTCTTTGGTAAGGTGTTCCATCATGACAAATGTTTTCTTAGCACCAACAGCTAAGTCCATAGCGCCACCAACTGCAGGTATTGCACTTGGCTCACCTGTATGCCAACTTGCTAAATCACCAGCTTGAGAAACTTGAAACGCACCAAGTACACAAATATCTAAATGGCCTCCCCTCATCATGGCAAAAGAATCTGCTTGATGAAAAAATGCCCCTCCAGGTAAAAGCGTCACTGGTTGTTTGCCTGCATTAATTAAATCCCAGTCTTCCAGACCCTTTTGGGGTGCCGGGCCCATCCCTAAAATCCCGTTTTCAGAATGCAGGAAAATATCTTTGTCTGCGGGGAGGTAATTAGCTACAAGGGTTGGCATTCCAATCCCTAAATTAACATAGGAACCTTCAGGAATACACAGCGCAATTTTTTGGGCAATTTCATTTCTTGTGATCGGTTTTAATGGAACCTGAGTCATTATTCACTCCTCACTAAGGCAATATGTTGAACAAATATACCTGGCGTAACAACAGCTTCAGGATCAAGTGTGCCGATTTCAACTACTTCACTGACCTGCGCAATCGTCGTTTTCGCAGCCATTGCCATTACAGGACCAAAATTGCGACCAGCCTTTCGATAAACTAAATTACCATATCGATCAGCGCGTAAGGCTCGAACCAATGCAAAATCTGCAGCAAGAGGTGTTTCAAACACATAATGCTTACCATTGATTAATCTCGTTTCTTTTCCCTCTGCAAGAAGGGTTCCATACGCCGTCTGCGTAAAAAAGCCACCAAGACCTGCGCCTTGAGCACGAATCCGTTCAGCTAAATTACCCTGAGGGACTAACTCTAATTCAATTTGACCAGCACGATAAAGGGTTTCAAAATGATGTGAATCCGCCATCCGTGGATAAGAACAAACAATCTTACGCACCCGGCGTGACTTAAGCAGTGCCGCAATTCCTGTCTCACCACTGCCTGCATTATTGGTAATGATGACAAGATCTTTAGCATCTTGCTCAACTAAGCAGTCAATTAAATCATGAGGAATACCAGAACCACCAAAGCCACCAATCATGATGGTTGCACCATCTTTTAGCCCGACAAATGCATCGGACATCTGCGTCAAAATTTTATTAATCATAGGTATTTATCGTTGCTTATTCAGCAGGACCAATATGTAATTCCAAAGTCCCTAATTGATCAATAGCGCCAAGCAAATGATCACCAGCAACAACAGGTCCAACCCCTTCAGGAGTGCCTGTATAGATTAAATCTCCGGTATTCAAATGATAGTACTCAGATAAATTTGCAATGATTTCAGAGACGTTCCAAATCATATCTTTTAAGTCAGCTTTTTGTTTCATGACTCCGTTCACCTGCAAATCAATATTCCCTGAATTGATTTCGCCTACCTCAGACTTAGGAACCAGACTCGTCATAATCGCTGAATTTTCAAAAGCCTTACCAAAATCCCAAGGCCTGCCAATTTCACGACTCTTAATTTGCAAATCTCTTCTAGTCATATCAAGACCACATGCGTAGCCATAAATATAATCCTGTGCATTTTCAACAGATACTCTAAATGCTGGCTTACTAATAGCGATAACCAACTCCATTTCATAATGCAGGTTTTGAGTACCTAAGGCATAAGGAATCGTAGCGCCACTCATAACGAGGGCATTGGCAGGCTTTGTAAAATAAAAAGGTGGTTCACGATCTGGGTCAAAGCCCATTTCTCTGGCATGGGCCGCGTAGTTTCTCCCAACACAAAAGATTCTCGAAACAGCATATTGTAAGTTAGAGCCTCTAACTGGCACACTGGGTATTTTTTCTGGGGTAAAAACGTAATCCATTAATTTGTCACCTTTCGTGATGAATGAAGTTAATCTCGTATGATGATAAACCATATGAAATTCTTCCCGAACAAACAAATGTGATTTTTTTATTCGTCGTTGACTTTATTTACTACCGTACTCATTCTAGAATCGCTCACTATGGGGGCCGGTGTATTTTCCCCGCCTTGATTGCTCTTAGATACCGGTAAAACAATATTGGCATTGGCGCTAGAGCTAGACTCAGGTTCATTTACATTCGTGCCTTGACTCACAACAAGGGCTTTTGGAGGCTCGCTTCGTATTTGCACAGGCAGCTCTTTCAGAGCGACACTTTGTGTATCCGGACTTATATTAGTGACTCTCCAGCCCTGATAATAGGCCTCTATTTCATGTAATTTACTCCCTAAAATTATAAATGGCCCAATGCCACTCACAACTTTGTTTTGCCCCGGAATAATATCAACCTGTTGTTTGTTGCCCTTACCATCCACTAAACAAACACTTTGAGAAGTTTTACTCACAAAAACCACAAAATTACCGGCAAAATTAGCTGTTGTGGGAACAAATGAACTGGTATTTTGAGCGACGAGATCACAAGGACCTTGGGGTGACTCAGGAGCTATTTTTTCCTCAATCACCGTAGCGCTTGTAGTGACCTGTTCGGGAGATTGAGTTGTTTTAGCAAGCGATTCGTTGGATTGATAGTTTTTGACGTATAAATTGACGTCTGGTGACCCAAATTCATAAATACCTAATCCTAGGATGACACTCAAGATCAAGCCTAAACCAGCTAAACCACCAAGCGAGAACCGTTGACTCGGCATCGGCATGTTTTGTGGCAATGAGTTCAATAATTTAAAATGTGACTTCATCTCTGGCGCCAAACCCAAGAATGCCTGTTCTTGGGACATTCCAAGTAAGCTAGCCAATTTATTTGCTGCTTTTAGTTTTTGAGCTTCAGTATAAAAAGAAGATTTACCACCTTCTTCAATCTGCTGAATTTGTAATACAGAACAACAGAGTTTTTGTGCCAATAGGGCACGGCTATGTCCCTGCAACTCACGTTGTTGCTTAAAGTTCTCGCCAATAATATAACTATCTAAATCAATATGATGTGTCATTTATTATTTCAAATAAAATTACAAATTCAACAGAACTTAGATAAGTTTCTTGTTAGAATGAATAAGAACTATAACTCTATTAAAATTTTGTGACAAATCTAACCTTTTTGTAATAAATACAACCTATGTCAACCATTCATTATCTTACGCAAATTCATATCGAATTCGGAGCCCTCAATAAACTGGCTTCTGAGTGCGAACGGCTTGGCATTGAGCGCCCTCTTTTCATATCTGATCAAGGCATCCTCAAAGCAGGTATTCTTGAAAAGGCAACGGCCCAGGTTAAGAATCTGAAGTTTTTCGTTTTTGATCAGACTCCGTCTAATCCAACGGAACAAGCTGCAACTGCTGCAGCCCACATGTATAACACTCATCAATGCGATGGTTTAATCGCCATTGGCGGTGGTTCATCAATGGATTGCGCAAAAGCTGTCGCCATTCTCGCAACGCATCCTGGCCCACTAAAAACCTATGCCACGATTGAGGGGGGATCTAATAAAATCACTTCTGTAGTTGCGCCATTGATTGCTATTCCGACTACAAGCGGAACCGGAAGTGAAGTAGCTAGGGGAGCCATCGTCATCTTAGATGACGGACGTAAAGTTGGCCTACATTCTTGGTTTATTATGCCCAAGTCTGCCATCTGCGACCCTCTTTTGACTTTAGGCTTACCACCGCTATTAACTGCCGCCACAGGGATGGACGCAATTGCCCACTGTATGGAGACTTTTATGGCAGCGCCTTTCAATCCCCCTGCCGATGGAATTGCTTTAGATGGACTCACAAGGGCTTGGGCAAATATTGAAAAAGCTACAGAAGACGGTACAAATCAAGATGCTCGGTTACAAATGATGTCAGCGTCGATGCAAGGCGCAATGGCTTTTCAGAAAGGTTTGGGCTGTGTTCACAGTCTAAGTCATAGTCTTGGTGGTATGAATCCAAAACTGCACCATGGCACTCTCAATGCCATGTTTTTACCGAGCGTGATTCGCTTTAATCAATCTGCCCCTTCGGTCATCCAAGAATCTCGCATCTTACGTATGGCTAAAGCAATGAATTTAACTAGCGCTGATGATGTGATTCCCGCGATTATTGATATGAATCATCGCCTAGGTTTGCCCAGCGGACTCCACGCATTAGGTGTTACGGAGACACACTTTAAAAAAATTATTGATGGCGCTATTAAAGATCATTGCCATCTCATGAATCCAAGAATCGCCAGCGCTTCTGATTATGAAGCAATGCTTCAGGAATCGATGTAACGTTAATCAGTTAGAATAAATTTATAAACTTTAAGTTATTCGTTATTTTTGAGTTTAATGATACTTTAATGATACGTTTGAATCTTTCTAAAATAAGGAAATCATGACTTTATTCAAAAATTACGTCGCATGTCTTTGTATTGGATTATTCAGTTTGATGAGTGGGCATTCAGCACTAGCGCTCACCAAATCAACTGGTATTCTGACAGGCAAGGTCATCGGAATTTCTGATGGGGACACAATTACTGTCCTAAATGATAAACATGAGCAATTTAAAATTCGTCTTGCTGGAATCGATTGCCCTGAAAAATCCCAGGCTTTTGGAAACCGTGCGAAAAAAACACTGAGTGATAAAGTCTTTTCTCAAAACGTGAAAGTAGAAACTCGCGACAAAGATAAATATGGAAGAACCCTTGGTATCGTGAAGATTGGTGAGGAAGATATCAATCAATATATGATTTCAGAAGGCGTGGCTTGGCACTATAAAAAATATGCCAATACCCAACCAAATGAAGAAGCTGATCGCTATGCAAAAGCTGAAGAAATTGCCCGTCTAAATAAAAAAGGTCTCTGGATTCAAGATCATCCTACCCCGCCCTGGGAATTTAGAGAACAAAATAAAAACTCATCCAAGAAATAATTCAACATAAAGTCATTCCTATGCCCACATTCTCTGCAAATTTATCAATGATGTACCAAGAAGTTGATTTTATAGACCGTTTTGGACTTGCTGCGGCGGATGGTTTTGAATATGTGGAGTTTTTGTTTCCCTATACTTATCCTGCTCAATTGATTGTTGATCAATTAACGACTCATGGCCTTAAGTTAAATTTATTTAATTCTCCTCCCGGTGACTTTCAAGCTGGGGAGCGTGGCATTGCGATTTTGCCTGATCGCCAAAAAGAGTTTGATGATGGGCTTGCTCTTGCAGTTGAATATGCACAAGCAATGGATTGTCCTCAAATCCATTTCATGGCAGGTATCAAACCTGAAGGTGTCCCCTTCGATGAATTACAAGATTGTTATAAGAAGCGTCTTGAGCAAGCAGCCATTGCCTGTGAACCCTACAACATCGATGTATTAATTGAACCTATTAATACTATAAGCATGCCTGGTTATTTTTTGAATTACCAACATCAAGCCATCAACATCATCCAAGAATTACTTCAACCTAACCTTAAATTAATGATGGACTTTTTTCATGCCCAAATGATGGAAGGTAATCTAGAAAATCTCTTTATTCAAAACCAAGCGCATATCGGTCACATTCAAATTGCTGGTCCACCCCATCGACATGAACCCGATCATGGTGAAGTGAATTATCAATACCTCTTACCTTTAATTAAATCTTTGGGCTATCAAGGCTTGATTGGCTGTGAATACAAGCCTCTAAAAGGCACTTCCGAAGGTCTCAAATGGCTAAACTATCATCGGTGATTGGTATTGAGCAAGATAACATCTTCAACTGATTGTGGTGGTTCTGATGAAAATCTCGTCGTTAAATCACGTTGCGGTATTTTGTCTAATTGATATTCTTGACAAATCTTTTTGCCATCGATGACGTTATACAGTTTGCAATCTTGATCTGCAACTCCTGAAATAACATGCTCTGATACGCCCTTGCCAGTTGTCAGGTAGCTGGCTCCATTGACTGCAGTCGTTTGCACCACACTCGTTGTCGTTGCTGCACTAAATAATGAACCGGCGAAAGGTGCTGCAGCACATCCTGTAAGGCAGGCATATGCTAAACCAAGAGGAATGAGTGGTGCGCGCATAGCAACATCTTGCCACAAATATCTAATCCCCACTCATTAGCGAATGCTTAGCGCCTTAATTTAATACTTTATATCCTCTTCCGGCCAAACAGCGACGAATGATATTCTGTTTTTCTTGATTACCTGAATATAAGCCCGATGCCCCACCAATTACCCCACCGACACCCGCTGCTTGGGCAATATTGGTACTGTTACCACCGCCAACTAATCCAATCAGGGCTCCTACAGCAGCGCCCCCAGCCGCTTTTTTAGCGCCATCCTTACCTGCCCCTTGTGCTTCTGTAGAAAGGTTTTGACATTCGGCTAAGTCATTTTGATATTTGGCTTCATCAATCCCTTTTTTGTCAATAATGGGAGAGTAACTAGACCCCATGTTTGAGCACGCTGTAATCGAAGTAATTAAAAGCGTTATAAAAATCAGTTTGGTTGAGTTCATCATTTTTTCCATTCATACTTTAATATGTATGAATATACTAGTGATTTTTTACAATTTCTATAAACATTGGCACTTTGATGAAAAATACCTTGGCCCTTTGCTGTGATTGTGGCAATCAGCGGAGTCTTATCGCCTCGATGTGCCCTTTTTGTGGGTCAAAAGAAACGTATGTCGAAGCCGATGCTCGTTGGAAGTGTCACGTCATTAATCTAGAAATGAATATGCCTCTTGTCGATCAAGCGATGGAGAGATTCCATGTGCAACTTGAAAAAATTCGTGGCAAAGGTCTTCGAGCAGTCAAGGTGATTCATGGGCACGGCTCTAGTGGGAGTGGCGGTAATATTCGCCGAGAGTTTCGTCGGGCAATGGAAGATGGTCTTTGGGGGGAAGGTATTATGGAAGTCTACTTTGGTGAGATATTAAATCCCAACTCACCGCAATACCAATCTTTATTGCAAACCTACCCTGCAATAAAAAATTCGATTACAAAAGATATGCAAGGTAATCCTGGAATTACCTTACTGATTATTGATAAAAACTTCTAAAGTTTGACAACGATGCGGCCTGTAACTTGTCCTGCCATCAGCGCCTTTGCATAATCTTGAACTTGATCAAGCGTGATTTCTTCCATCATACTTTCTAACTTAATCAGGTCCAAATCTGTTGCTAAGCGATTCCATGCGGCTTGACGTTTGCCAATAGGTGCCATTACAGAGTCAATTCCAAGTAGCTGTACTCCTCGTAAAATAAATGGCATCACTGTTAAAGGCAAATCTGCACCTTGCGCTAAACCACAGGCAGCAACTGGTGCGCCATATTGCATTTGTGCGCATAGATTTGCCAATGTATGAGATCCTGCTGTGTCAATAGCAGCAGCCCAGCGCTCTTTTTGCATTGGTTTTCCAACTGCTGAAAATTCTTGTCGATCAATCACCCGCGAAGCGCCTAAAGATTTTAAATAATCTTCTTCTGTCAATTTTCCTGTAACTGCAACCACCTCAAATCCAAGTTGGGACAATAGTGCAATGGCAATGCTCCCAACACCGCCAGTTGCTCCCGTGACTACTACCTCACCTTGTCCAGGTTTTGCCCCGCCCTGCTCCAAGGCCATTACACATAACATCGCTGTATAACCAGCTGTACCGATACCCATCGCCTGTCTCGTTGTAAATGCTTTAGGTAATTTAACTAACCATTCACTTTTTAAATGGGCTTGCTGGGATAGACAACCCCAATGTGTTTCTCCAACACCCCAGCCATTATGGATAAATAAATCGCCTGACTGCCACTGGGTATTGCTGGATTCTAAAACTTGTCCGGCCCCATCAATCCCCGCGACCATAGGCCAAGTTCTAACAACAGGTCCTTTATTGGTGATTGCTAATCCATCTTTAAAGTTTAAGGTTGAATATTGAATTTCTACGGAAGTATCAGTCTCCGGAAAACGTGATGAATCGATTTCTTCAATACGGGCAGAAAATTCTGGCTCTTTATTAAGGATTAAAGCTCTCACCATGGTTCATACTCTCTTTGTTTAAGTTATTGTCATTAAGAAATTGTAATTATTTTGCGTGAACTTCTATGATTCATAACGGTGGATCACATTATCTTCGTCATTTTCATCAGAAAATATCCGTAACTCACGGCAAGCTTGTGTAAAGAAGGTCTCAATATCTTCTGCTGTTTTTACTTGAGAAAGTAATCGATGGTCAGACAATTGTTGGCGCCACAATCTTGCGCCTCCTAGACCATGCGCCAAACCTAATATGTGCCGAGTAATCGCAGCGAGATAAAAAGGTCGCTGCGCAACTTGGCATTGCTCGAGCCATGCTTGGATATTATGAATAATACCGTCCTGAATTTCTAACCAGGTTTGATCATTTAAAAAATATCCAAAATTACGCCCATGACTGTGAATCATTTCATCCCAAGCAAGTAATATGGCCGGAGTGTGATAGGCGGCTCGACCAATCATAAATCCGTCAAAATCATCCCAATGATTAGCGATGGCTTGATTGGTATCTAAACCACCGTTGAGTAATACTTTAGTACGTGGAAAATGCTGTTGTAAATCGACTCGTAAACGCTTAGCTATGTCGTATCGCAATGGGGGAATCATACGGTTCTCTTTTGGGGATAAGCCTTTTAATACGGCATTTCTAGCGTGTATCGTTAATTGACTTGCCCCTGCTTCTGAAACTTGAGCCATAAAATCCAAAACAAATTGATAGTCATGCTCAAGATGCGGATTCATATCATCGAGCCCTAAACGGTGTTTGACGGATACGGGGATTGTTACTGCGTCTTTCATTGCTTTGACACAGTCTGCCACCAATTGTGGTTCTGCCATTAAGCAAGCTCCAAATGAGCCTCGTTGAACACGTTCCGATGGGCATCCGCAATTCAGATCAATTTGGTCATAACCCCAATCTTGCGCAATTTTTGCCGCTTTCGCTAAATCCTGTGGTTCACTACCCCCTAGCTGCAAGACAAGGTAATGTTGCTCTTGATCAAATTCAAGATGCCGTCCCACATCTCCGTAGATAATCGCCCCAGCATTAATCATCTCTGTGTAGAGATGGCCTTTTTTTGTGAGCAAACGATGAAATGATCGACAGTGTCGATCTGTCCAATCCATCATCGGCGCCACGGCTAATATTTTTTCCTGAGAAACATTCATCATGTTTATTTAATTATTTTCATATGCGTTTATTGTAGTTGGCACTTCGCAATCAGGTACTAAACTTTCCAGTAGTATTGAGCATTAGGCACTCTTTATATAAGTTTTCATCATAACTAAATATTTTTTTATATTAAATCTTCTCTATAGCCATATAATTTAGATCACTTCTTATTCTTAACCTTGGTTATCCAATTCTATGAAAACAATTAACGATCAAGTAGGCGCTTTAATGGATGCCTCATGCTGTATTGAGGGAGCTTCATCAGGCCCTCTCCAAGGTCTATCCTTTGTCCTAAAGGATATTTATGATGTCCAAGGATTCTCAACAGGATTTGGTAATCCCATGTGGAAAAGTACCCATCCCATAGCAACACACACTAATTCTGAAACAATAAAATTACTCGATGCCGGAGCATCATTAGTGGGTAAATCTCATTGTGATGAACTTACCTATAATTTGTTCGGTAATAATTTTCACTATGGCACTCCCATCAATAGCGCAAGTCCAACGAGAATGACTGGTGGCTCATCGAATGGTTCTGCTGCGGCTCTCAGTGCTGGCCTAGTTGATTTTTCCATTGGGTCAGACACGGGTGGCTCAGTGCGTGCTCCTGCTTCATTTTGTGGCTTATTTGGAATCAGACCTACGCATGGACGCATCTCCCTTGACCATGCCTGCGCTTTAGCCCCGAGCTTTGATACGTTTGGCTGGTTTGCCAACTCAGCACAACTTCTCTTGACCATCGGTGAAGTTTTGTTCCAAGAAAAACCATCATCTGAAGTCAATATTCAGAAGATGAACTTTGTTTATCTAAAACCTGCTTTCGATTTAATTGATCCTCAAATTGCTAATCTGCTTCGGTCTAATTTTTCTAAATCTGGATCTTTCCAAGAGGTCACCATTGGTGATGAATCTCTCTCAGAATGGGCTGAACAATTCCGTGTCTTGCAAGGCACAGAAGTATGGAAAAACTTAGGCACTTGGGTGAGTCAACATTGGGATGGATTAAGTGCCCCTATCCGCGCTCGCTTTGAGATCGCGGAGCAATTAACTACAGTTCAACAATCTCACGCCCAAAAAAGATGGCCAGAGATTAGGTTGATCATGGATCAATTACTGCAAGCTAATACGATTCTTGTTTTACCAACGGTCGCTGGAATTGCACCCAAATTAGATGCGCCATTGCAAGAGCTGGAAACTTATCGTAAGCAATGCTTTGCATTACTTAGCACCTCAGGATTATGTGGCACTCCGCAAATTAGCGCCCCACTTTGTTCTTTCGAGGGCGCCCCACTTGGGATTTCTTTGATGGGAAGAAGGGGTAGCGATTTGCAATTACTACAAATCGCCACTGAACTATTTAAGCAATAACAGGGTTATCCTGGGTTTGCCCAATCGCCTCGTTTACTCTTGGCATCACTTCTTTTGCCATTAACTCCATGGATCGTTTAGCTAATGGAATGTTTTTCCAATCATGACAGGCGTAAAGTAAATTTCCAAAGTCACCAACTTCTTCTCTAAAGTGAAGCAGTTGATCTACGACTGAATTGACATTACCTGCAAGGACTAAACGATTCGTCACGAATTCCGGAGTAACGTCAGCATCAGCCATATTTGGATCAACTTTGAATAAATTACTACGGCCACCATTCACCAATTTACGACTTAATGATTTGAAGTAGGCATAGTAAGGTCCATCTTCTCCACGACCATAACTTTGGGCAGTAGCTTCATCATCAGCTACAAATATACTTTTAGCAACGCGCCACTCACTTGGATGTGGGACGGCACCAACTGCTTCGCGACCCTCTGAGTATTTAGGCCAGTGCGTTTTAACCCATTCTGGCATTAAGAAGTTAGCTGATATAGGCTGCCATCCGCGTTTGGCCATCTCTGTCACACCTTTGGAAAATGGTGCTACCGCTGTTCCGACAATCAATGGATGTGGCTTTTGAAAAGGCTTCATGATAAAACCTTGGCCAATGTCAGGGATCATTGTGTTTTCAGTAGAAATCTTCCAATAATCGCCATCGATATTGTAAGGTGCCTCACCATCCCATATTTTGAGAATCGTATTAATGCTCTCTACGAACATGGCATTGCGATCATTTTTTAAATTACCAAAAACCTCTGCATCAGACATTAAGCCACCAGGACTGATGCCTAAGATGAAGCGACCTTCTAGCATATGGTCCATCATCGCCGCTTGAGCCGCTACAGCCGCTGGATGAGAGTTCGGTAAGTTAACAGTTCCTGTACCTAATTTAATTCGTTTGGTGTTGTAGATCAAACTTGCGAGAAAAATCATCGAGTTTGTAATTGTTTCGGCTGCATCAGTGACATGTTCACCAACATACGCTTCAACAAAGCCCAAGTGATCTGCCCAAATTACAGCATCACGGTCTTCATTGAATGTTTCCGTTAGATTTCTGCCTGGCGGATGAATCGGCATCATAAATGTACTTAGTTTCATAGCTCAACCCTTGAAAATGGTGTAAATTGAATAGTACTTTTATTATAAACAAAAAGTAATCACTTGATCATTTATATGATTGAAAAATGGTTCGCTCAATAGGTAAAAACCCTAAATTCATGAAAGATTAATGTCAAATACAAAAA
>JBAXKF010000054.1:0-13219 GCA_037137465.1 Betaproteobacteria bacterium
AAGGCATTGGTACGCGGTGGGTTTGACCTGCAATTGTCACCTGTCGTTCTTGCATGACCTCTAATAAGGCACTTTGTACTTTAGCTGGGGCGCGGTTAATTTCATCGGCTAAAAGAAGATTCGCAAAGACAGGTCCTAGAACAGTCCCAAATTCACTGGTTTTTTGGTTATAAATTCTAGTGCCAATTAAATCGGCAGGCAGAAGGTCAGGAGTAAACTGTATCCGAGAAAACTTGCCCTGTACGACTTTGGCTAGGGTGTTAACGGTTAAGGTCTTTGCAAGACCAGGAACGCCCTCAATCAAGATATGACCACCGGCAAGTATGCCAATCAGAACACGCTCTAAAAATGTATCTTGGCCGACGACAACACGCTTGACCTCATAAAGAATGCTTTGCATTTTGGCGGCATGCTCGTGTTGCGAATTTATCTGTTGATTACCTGACCATTGACTATTTTCTGACATAAAAATTTCCGATAAATAATTAGAAGGGGGGAATGCCTACTGCTGAACCTGCGCTCTCGATCGTAACCGCAAAGCCAATACCAATAAATGTTTTTTCTACAGCAGAGGGGTTGAGTAAGGCCGTCACAATACCGACCACTTCACCTGCCGAGTTAATCAAAGGACCACCAGAATTACCCTGATTGATTGCTGCGTCAAATTGAATCAAATTACGGAGCTGAGCACCATTTTCTCCAGTAAATTCTCGACGCAAACCTGAAACCACACCCGCAGTGACGGATGGGCCAATACCAAATGGAAAGCCGACCGCTACCACGTCTTCACCATATTTGAGCTGGGCGCTAGAGCCAAGAGTAGCCGGCAATAAATCGTCAGGGAGCTTTTCAGGCTTTAAGATTGCCAAATCATTGTGTGGATGTACCGCGATCACTTTGGCATTAGCCTTGGTACCATCATAAAAAATTACCTCGACCCGGTCAGAACCTGCAATCACATGATAGTTGGTCAAAGTAGTCCCATCTTCCATGATGACAACACCAGTCCCTAAAGACGCGTTTTCGCCATTATCCTTTTTATTATCTTTGTTTTTTATCTCTTCTGAGACAGTTTTATAGGCCCTTACCATCACAACAGAAGGCATAACCGTTTGCGCTGCTTTGCTTGCTTTTGAAGGAAGTTCTTTGGTACTTAGCGTTTTTAAAACAGCCTCATCAATGATTTCTTGTGTGAGTGGCTTTGATTTTGGATAAAGAACACTCCAACTAATAAACAAACAAGCACTGAGTAAAATACCCGCGATGAAAAAGATGATGGGGGTGTTGCGAATCGATTGCCAACGTGTGTGTAGATTCTGCCTAGATAATAAAATGGTAGGCTTGGGGGAGGCAGGAACAGTTGGCGGAGGTCTGCGACTATAAATCGGCATTTTTTTCATAATGAAACATTAGCACAAGTCAGTTTAGGATACTATTAGAGAATATAAGAAGAGAATTTAAGAGACACATTGATATGCACTTTATTTGGCCACAAGCATTTTGGTTATTAACACTAGTACCCGTCTTCATCCTGATCTATTGGTGGATGTTAAAAAGACGGCGTATCAATACTGTGCCGTTTTCCTCCTTGCAGGTGATTAAACAAGCAGTAAATTTGCCCTCTCGCATGCGTCGCCACATTCCACCTCTCATGCTATTGCTGTCTATCATCTGTGGGATTATAGGTATATCAAGACCTACCGCAACCGTGAGCTTACCTGCCGATTACATGACCTTGGTACTTGCTATCGATGTATCGCGCAGCATGCTAGCAGAAGATGTCAAACCCAATCGTATTAAAGCGGCACAAGCAGCAGTTAAAGAATTTATCGAACAATTACCCAGAGATATCCGCGTTGGTATAGTGTCTTTTGCAGGGACTGCCCAACTCGTGCAAGCTGTGACGGAGTCACGCACCGATTTAGTAGAGGCCGTGGATCGATTTCAGCTACAAAGAGGAACCGCCACTGGAAGTGGTTTGTTATTGGCACTAGCAACCTTAATGCCTGATGCAGGAATTAATTTAGAGTCCTCCATTTATGGTGAAAACTTTGGTCGTCCTGATCCCGCAAAACAATTAGAGCCCAAAAAAACAGTACAACAACATCAGCCAGTCCCCCCAGGGTCATATAGTGCTGGCGCCATAGTTTTATTGTCTGATGGTCGGCGTACTACCGGTCTTGATCCATTAGAGGTTGCTAGAAAAGTTTCGCAGCATGGCGTTAAAGTCTACACAGTAGCTTTTGGAACTCCTGATGGTTTTATTCCGGGCTACGAAGGATATTCTTTTTATGCCAAAGTAGATGAAGAAGCCCTACAGGCAATTGCGAAAATTACGCAAGGAGAATTCTTTCGGGCGAGTAATGGTGATGATCTCAAACAAATCTATGAACATTTATCGAGTAAATTTCGGATAGAAACCAAGGAGACCGAGATTTCTGTTATTTTTGCCGCCATCTCACTCGTTTTAGTCCTAGGCGCACTTTGCTTATCTCTCATTTGGTTTAAGAGAGTTTAAAAGTCCTGTAATTACACTTATTGATTTTTCCATTGGAAAACTTTATTTATGACCGACTCGAAGTTGAGAGTAGGTAGGATGACAACTACAAAGGAATCGGTAAGAGCTGATTATTTTTCTGCGCCAAACTCGTTAAATTGGTAGGTTCCCCCTCAAAATCACTTCAAAGGAAGAACTACCATGAGTTTTGTCATAATTTATTTTATCGTCATATCAGTCTATCACCTAGGCAAACAGTACTTGCCAGTTTTCAACAAATTACTGCAATTTCTGATCAGACTACCCCAAAAGAATCCCTTCATCACCACATGTATTGCGATATCGTGCATGATAGCGATTCAACCAGAGCAGCATCTGATGAATAAAATTTTAAGTCCATTGGTCATCGGCGAAGTAAATATTGAAGAGCTCCCGCAGGGGCTATTGCAGCCCTTCAATGTAGAGCAAGATCACAATCAATTGCTTGAATTTATCAAGCAATTGATGCGGTTTTCAATGACTAGCGGAATGATCTAAAGACGGGATTACTTAAGCTGGTTTTTTACACAAGCATCGTACAAAGGAGATCCAACGGTAAGTCCCATACCAACACAACGCTGCACCGCATTTGAAAACTCCTCCGCCATTTGTGCATTCGATTTATTTGGAGCAGGCGGTGCGCTATGTTGTGTATGCATTTGATTGGCACAAGCGCCTAAAAAAAGAGAGCTAAGAATGGCTAGAGTAGATAATGTTTTCATGGTGGATTAATGGTTGTGGTTGTGGGGAAGTAGTTGTGCAAAGCCAGCTTGTGGGCCGAGGTGTGCAATCATTTCTTGGCACTTGACTGAAGCCATACAAGAAATTTGTTGATTGGATTGCGTTGTTGGCTTGAGTTCGTAAATCGTCTTACCTTCTTTGATCGTTTTTAAGACCTTGACATCCGAAATTTTAAGGCGATTCATTGTCGTTGGATTATCAGACAAGACTACAAAATCAGCGAGCTTGCCCACCTCAATGGAGCCTTTAGATTTGCCTTCACCATACTGCATAGCAGGCCATAAAGAAATTGATTTCAGACCAACGACTGGCTCAACCCGTTGATCAGGACCAAGAACTTGACCGGAGCGCGTAGTTCGGTTCACAGTAGCAGATAAAACACGCATCATATCGGGGTTGGCAACAGGCGCATCATGATGCGACGAGAAGGGGATCTTGGCATCTTGTAACCACTTCGTTGGGGAAATATTAGCTGCTCTTTCAGGACCCAAAACGGAATCGCGATGCCAGTCACCCCAGTAAAAAGTATGCATCGGAAACACTGACGGAAAGATCCCTAATTTTTTGAGTTCAGGAATTTGATCAGCCCGCAGAGTTTGACCATGAACCATCACCGGCGTTATGTTCGTACTTGGATATTTTTTCTTGGCAAGACCGATACCTGCAAGCAGTTGATCAATGGAGGCATCACCATTGGTATGCGTAATGATTTGCCAACGATTGGCATACGCCTGAGCAATGTAACGATTGGCATCAGCATCCGGCATCGAGGCGTAGCCGTTATAGTCCTCTTTTTGCCCTTCAGGAACTTTGAAGTAAGGTTTGGTTAGCCAAGCAGTTTTACCTTGAGGGGAGCCATCCAATACGAGCTTAACCCCAGCAATACGAAAGTGGTTTTGATACTTTTGACCCACATAGGAACTTTGCATGATCTTCTCGATACCAGGGAACATGATGGGTGGGTAGGCTACCACATCAATCTCGAGTTTTTTACGATTGGCCATTTCTGTTAAGCCCACTAAAAAGGGTGAAATAGCTAAACCTTCTTGGCCGGTTGTATGACCAAATTGTTTATACAGTTCTTGACCTGCCATCGCTAGGTTAAACATTTCTTCTGTACCGACTTTGGGCAGAATTTTAGTGTCTACCAAAAGCATGGCACTTTCTTCAAAAACACCATTAGGTTCTTGGCTGCCTGCTTTGCGTTGAATCACGCCGCCGACTGGATCTTTTGTTTGACTATTAATGCCAGCAATTTCTAGAGCTTTGCTGTTGTAAGAGCGAATATGACCACTTTGATGAAAGCACATGATCGGGATATCTTTAGAAACCTCATCAAGCTCTTCTTTGCTTGGATGACGCCTTTCTTTAAGTTGCGAGTCATCATAACCAAACCCAATAATCAGGCCATATCTTTTCGAGATAGGGGACTTAGCGATCCAGTCTTTTAACACCTGTTGCAGAGCGGCAATAGAATCAACCCCACCATCGGGAGGTGGGAGTAAGTTAGCGGCAATGGCTTGAACACCCACATTGACCATATGACCATGACCATCAATAAAGCCTGGGACGAGGGTTTTACCATCTAAGTAGACCTGTTCAGTTTTTTGACCCGTCCAAGGTCTCATGGCGTTTTCAGAGCCAACTGCCACAATCTTGCCATTTTTTACGGCAACCGCTTGGGCGGTGGGTTGCTGATCGTTCAGAGTTACGATTGGCCCACCGTAATAGATGACATCAGCCGCTTTTGCATTACTAGCAAATTGTGTTGCATGAGCAAAAGATAGGGTAAGAGAACCCAAGAGCGCAAGGGAAACAAATGAGTGTTTTTTGAACATAAAAATAGATACCGTAAGGAGTAAATTTAATTCTATTTATTAATTGTGACAATAATTCATGATAAAAATATCTAAAGTAACTCAATTTATAAAAATCGTTTTAGAATGGATAAATTCAAAAATAATTCAAGGAGACATAGATGCAAGCTTGGAAATCAGAAGTACGTGACGGAATGCGAATCGATTGGGATATGCCTATCGAGATGGATGATGGGCTTATTTTGCGTGCGGATATCTTCCGACCTATACATGAAGGTAAATTCCCCGTGATTTTGTCTTACGGCCCCTACGGCAAAGGACTTGCTTTTCAAGAGGGTTATAAAACCGCATGGGAGATCATGGAAAAAGAAAATCCAGACGTCATGCGTGGCACTACGAGTAAATACCAGAACTGGGAAGTGGTAGATCCAGAAAAATGGGTACCTGATGAATATGTGTGTATACGTATTGACTCTCGTGGGGCAGGTCGTTCCCCAGGCTTTATGGACCACAATAATGCCCGCGAAACCAAAGACATTCGCTTATGCATTGATTGGTTAGCCAAGCAAGCATGGTGTAACGGTAAAGTAGGGATGAATGGTATTTCTTACTACGGAAGTAATCAATGGCGCGCAGCCGCTAGCAAGCCGAAGAATTTAGCAGCGATTTGTGTCTGGGAAGGGTGGAATGATAATTACCGCGAATCCAACCGTCATGGCGGAATTGCCTGTTCCTTCCGTAAAAATTGGTTAGATATGCAAATTAAAACCGTTCAACATGGTGTTGGCGACCGAGGCAAAATCAACCCAAACACCGGTGAGACCGTTTGTGGACCAGAGACATTACCCCATGAAGAGTTAATAAAAAATGTAGAAGACATCTGGAAGCGCGTCATTGACAATGAAATGATCAATGATTGGTATATGGAGCGTACGGCTAATCTTGATTTAGTTGATATTCCAGTTTTAAGTGCTGCCAATTGGGGTGGACAAGGATTGCATACACGCGGTAATTTTGAAGGTTTTGTTCGATCAAAATCCAAACAAAAATGGTTAGAAGTACATGGCGGATCCCACTGGGCACCGTTTTACACTGACTACGGTATTGGGATACAAAAACGCTTCTTTGACTATTTCTTAAAAGGAAAAAAGAATGGCTGGAATAAGACGCCACCCGTTTCCATGTTAGTGAGAAGTCCGGGCGAAAAATTTGAGCCACGTGCTGAGCAAGAGTGGCCTCTCAAGCGCACACAGTGGTTTAACCTCCATTTAGATCCAACGGCAAAAACATTTAGCCAAAAGCCTCTCAAAGAAAACGCAGAAATTACCTATGACATGATGGGTGATGGCGTTACATTTTCGTTTCCGCCACAAAAGCAGGAAGTTGAAATCACAGGACCGATGGCATTGAAATTATTTGTTTCATCATCAACTGTAGATGCAGATATTTTTGCTGTTGTTAGAATTTTTGATCCTAAGGGTAAAGAAGTGTTATTTCATGGGGCACTTGATCCAAAGACTCCAGTTGCACAGGGATGGTTACGAGCATCACACCGTAAATTAGATAAGAAGAAAAGTTTGCCATATCGTCCATGGCACACACACGATGAAAAACAGCCACTCACACCAGGTGAAGTCTATGAATTAGATGTCGAAATTTGGCCAACCTGTATTGTTGTCCCGGTTGGATATAGTATTGCCTTATCGATTCGTGGACGCGATTATGAGCATGACGATGCAGCGGCGGTTTTATCGAATATGAAAAATCCGATGAAAGGCTGTGGACCATTCGTACATGATGATGAGCAAGATCGTCCGCCAGCTATTTTCGGCGGTAAGGTAACACTTCATATGGGGCCTAAGCATCCTGCGAAATTACTTGTACCTGTAATCCCGAAGAAGAAGTAAGATTAATCGAACTTATACAAGGAGTACAGCATGCAGATTTCAAAGATGAAGCGCAACAGTATTGGTACGGGAATAGCTCTTGCATTAGCGATTGCTTGCCCCCTCACTTTTGGACAGGCCAGTAATTATCCAAATCGCCCAATCAAGATTGTGGTCCCGTTTCCGCCTGGAAACACCACGGATATCATGACACGACTTATCGCATCTAAACTACAAGAACGATTAGGTCAACCGATTGTGGTGGAAAACAAAGCGGGGGCTTCCGGAGTGATTGGTATGGACTTTGTTGCCAAGTCTAAGCCTGATGGATATACCATAGCTGCCTCACAGGGTGGCAATATGGTGGTTCTTCCGCATACTAGTAAAAATATCAGCTATAACCCCATTAATGATTTCACCTCAATAGCAGTATCGACCTATAACTACCAAGTAGTTACAGCGAATAATCAAGCACCATTTAAAACTTTTGGACAAATGATTGATTGGGCAAAAGCCAATCCAGGTCGATTAACAGTTGCATCGAATGGTGAGGGTGGGTTTCCGCATTTGGTATTTGAGCATTTAGCCAAAACTGCAGGTATTACTTTCACACACGTTCCTTACAAGGGAACAGCGGCGATTATTACCGACCAAATTGGTGGTCAAGTGATGGCATCAGTGGACGGTGTTAGCGGTCCAGCACCACATGTTCGCTCAGGAGCGATTCGCTTATTGGCAATTTCTAATAAGTCCCGCGTATCTGAGTGGCCAGGAATTCCGACGGTTTCAGAAACCATTCCTGGATGGACATCTAACGGTTGGTTTGCGTACTCTGGACCTGCGGGAATGCCAAAAGATATTACTTTAAAACTCAATCAAGAGATTAACCGTGCGATGAATTCGCCAGAAGTGGTCGAGCAACTCAAGCAATACGGCTTAGAAGTGATGAATGAATCACCAGAGTATTTTGAAAAAGTATTAAAAGAAGACTACGCCAGATACGGTAAGTTGGTCAAAGATATTGGTTATGTGCCACATTAAAACAGTTCCATATCAATAGAAGTTCAAAGAAAAAAAAGATGCCACGAAAGTGGCATCTTTTTTATTTAAAGCTTGAAAATTAATTACGGTTGATGTCGACACGACGTGCTTCTTTGTCGTCAAGCGCACCTGTAACAAACTCTGGTTTTTTCATTTCGATGGTATCTTCTTTTACGCCAGCGGCAATTAAAGCATCTTTGACCGCGAAAGCACGATTTTTCGCTAGCTCTTCATTTGCTTTTTCATCACCAGTTTTATCGGTGTAGCCAGTAATCGATAATTTAGTGGCATCCTTTTTGATAGCCTCTCCAACACTTATGATGACTTTTTTGGCGTCATCATCAAGGTCCTTTACGCCGACCGGGAAATAAACTTTTCCTGGGTATGTAAAACTCATTGCAACAACTGCAGGGGTTTCTACAGGTTTTTTACCAGAGAAAATATTCCATAATACCAAAGCTACCAAACCAGCAGCAAGCCATGGCAACCATTTCATAAGTGAGCCACTTGCCGTTGTAGTTGCAGCTGTGGTTGCAGCTGTTGAGGCAACTGCTACACCGGCGATGGCAGCCTTGCCGGCATCTATGCTTGCAGGTAATTTATCGAGGAGAGCGGCTGAACTTGGAACGCCAATGGAGTTTAATAAACCACGATCTAAATCTGCTTTTTGTAAATATTCTTTTTGACCTAAAAGAAGAGAAGATAAGCCGTTTGCATCTAAAGATTTGTCATTGACAATATGCTTAATTCCGCCAAATACGAGTGGCACCACCATGCCAAGAAGACTATTCGAAGAGGATGGGTTCATGCCAGTTACACTTGCGAGTGCACTCATGAGGCCATTGGCCTTATCCGCGCTAAATAAACTAGAAGTAAGACCAAGACCCGATTTTACGAGGGGATTATTTTGCACGTCACCAGACAAGAAACTTGATAAGTTACCAGCAATCCCAGCATCAACACTCGGAGAAGTCACCATCTTGAACAAGTCAGAAGCCCCAGCTGTTGTGGATGCTTTTTGTGCCATTCCGCCTAAAATCACGGGAATTAATTTTGCAATACTGTTTGTGGTGTTTTGGGAATTTTCACCAAGAATACTACTTGCTAATGATGCTAATTCTTTACCACTAGTACTTGTAAACATTTCAAGTAAATTCGGAACCATGTTAATCACTCCTGAGTTGAAGACATGCCTAAGTTAGTGAATAATTGTTACAAGGAAAAGAATCTAATATGTTGGTTTTATGGCAATTCCTCGCACCAAAAGTTAAAATCTGCAAAAACCTTGATTTTTAGTAAACTAAAAGTGCAAATTACTCTAATGAAGAGTTAAATAACAGTGAAAAAACCGATCTATATCAATAATCAAGTCATAAAAACGTGGTAATTTATTAAAACGTCTTAAAACTGAAGGATTTACTATTATGGATTTCACCGTTGCCATATTGTTGGGAACTTACATTGTTTCCATCCTTGCTTTATTTTTATTTGTATATTCAATGTCAAAAGGGATGTTTGGTGACGGCACTTCAGCTGCGCAGATGATTTTTGATAAAGACGAGATTGGTCATACCGAAGATCCTGCCGCTACCCAAAAACAAAAGACAAAATTACAGTTGGATGTAGGTCAAAAAGATACCTTCCACGAGGATTTGGACTCTGCAGAACTTGAGTCTCGTGTTGAGGCCGATCAATCCTCCTCTTTGGTCGTTGGGATTTGTTTTACATTAGCCGTTATTTGGCTGATATTAGCTTCTGTTGCTGGTTTGATTTCTTCTATCAAACTGCATTCTCCAGACTGGCTCGTTGGGTATGACTGGATTACATTTGGACGGATCCGTCCGATTCACGTCAATATTGTTGCTTATGGATGGTGCTCTTTAGCGGGCATTGGCGTCTCGTTATGGTTGTTGCCGCGTTTACTGAAAACGAAATTGGTGGGTGCAAAATGGGCCATTGCTGGTGGTGGTTTATGGACCATCGGCGTATTTCTGGGTGTGGTTGCCATTGCCCTTGGTAAATCGGATGGTATGGAGTTTTTAGAATTTCCTTGGAAAATTGATATTTTATTAATTATTGGTGGTGCATTAGTAGGAGTGCCACTGTGGTTAACACTCCTCAATCGTAAGGTAGACCATTTATACGTTTCGATTTGGTACATTGCTGCTGCCCTACTATGGTTCCCGACTTTATTCTTTATCGCTAACTTACCTAATTTTCATATTGGGGTAGAGCAGGCAACTGTTAATTGGTGGTTTGGTCATAACGTATTAGGTTTGTTTTTTAGCCCGATTGGACTAGCTACGATTTATTACTTTGTGCCTAAGGTTTTAGGTAAGCCAATCCATAACTACAATATTTCTTTACTTGGTTTTTGGGCCTTAGCTTTCTTTTATAGTCAGGTTGGTGGACATCATTTAATTGGTGGTCCAGTACCATCATGGTTTATTACCTTATCGATCACACAGTCTGTGATGATGGTGATACCCGTCGTTGCCCTATTTATAAATCAATACTACACATTGAAGGGTAATTGGAAGGCTTTAGTCCATTCGCCAACGCTACGATTTATTGTGTTTGGCTTAATTATGTATATTTTGTCATCCATTCAAGGTTCGATGGAAGCTCTGCGGTCAGTTAATACGATTACACACTTTACGCACTTCACAGTTGCTCACGCCCACTTAGGCTTATACGGATTTTTTACGATGGTCATGTTTGGTGCGATGTATTACATCATGCCCCGCATTATGCATTGGGAGTGGCCTTATCCGAGTTTGATTGCATTGCACTTTTGGTTAGTTTTTATCGGTTTTGCAATTTACGTGATTTGGTTATCGATCGGTGGTTGGTTACAAGGTTTGGCAATGCTTGATGTCGCCCGCCCCTTTATGGAATCTGTCACTTTAACGATTCCATACTTACAAGCACGATCACTCGGTGGCGGTTTGATGACTCTAGGACACTTTGTATTTGCCTTGCACTTTTTTATTATGGCTTGGAAGTTTGGTCCAAGACGCCTAGGAGCTGCTGTTATAGGTCCTGAGTTGATTTTGAAATACTTCAAAAAAGGAGCTGCGTGATGAATCAAAAAAAGCAACCCTTTGAGATGGATGAAAAGCGTTTAGTACTTGGAGCGATGGTGTGTTTGGGACTTGCAACAGGGGTGATGGTACTCATGCCTTATTTCTTTACCAAGCGGATTACTCCTCCACCAGGACTGAAACCGTATACGGAGATTCAGGCGGAAGGTAGAAGTGTCTATGTTGCTGAGGGTTGTGTCTATTGCCACTCGCAACAACCAAGAGATGCCAAACAAGCACCAGATGCCAAGCGTGGTTGGGGTAGAGTGTCAGTAGCAGGGGATTACTATTATGATTCCCCGCACCTTTTAGGTACCATGCGAACTGGCCCAGATTTATTTAATATCGCCGCCCGCCAACCGAGTAAGGATTGGCATTTAGGTCATTTATATCAACCGCGGGCCTATACCCCGGGTTCTATCATGCCGGCATATCCGTATTTATTTAAAGTGAAGAACGCGAGTGAAGTTACTTCGGAAGATGAAGTAGTTAATTTGCCTCCAGCGTTTGCAAAGTCTGGTGAAACTGTTGTGACTACCCCTCGGGCACGAGCTTTAGTTGCGTATCTCTTGGCACTTGATCATACGTACTCGCCATTACCAGCAATTGCTATTCCTGGGGATGAGAAAAAGCTATCAGGAGATCGATAATGTCTGAGAATAAACCTCCCATATTTGAACAAGAATTAAGAGAAAAAAGCGATCCTAAAGAAAATGTTCGTGCGGTTCCTTATGTACTCATTTTAGTGATGGGTGCGATTGCTTTTTGGGCTTTGGGTAACATTTTCAGTACCCCATCTGGAGAGCTCACCGAGTATGGTGATCAAAGAACTGTCGCCGATCTGCGGCCTCCAGTCGAAACAGGAGGCAATTCAAAAGTTGATGGTAAGCAAATTTATGCCGCGAAATGTGTTGCCTGTCATCAAGCGAATGGCAATGGTGTGGCTGGTGTATTTCCGCCACTTGCTGCGTCTGAGTGGGTGACTGGGGATGAGAAGATTTTGACCCATATTTTGCTCCACGGAGTCAATGGCGAACTTGAAGTCAAAGGGGTGACTTATAAAGGCGCGATGCCAGCTTGGAAAACCTTGTCGGATGATGAGTTAGCTGCGGTCATGACTTATATACGAACTGACTGGGGCAATGCGGCTCCAGCGATTAAAGCCGCTACTGTAAAAGAGCAAAGAGAGGCTACCAAAGCTCAAGCAGGGCCTTATGAGGGTGGAAAAGCTCTCAAAGAGGGTTCGTAATAGAATAGTTGAGTGCAAAACTCTGACTCAACTTCCGCCTCATTACTTCGGACGCTTGTTGCCACCTTAGCTATTTTAGTGATTGGGCTGTGGGTTTTTTTAGCATCGACCTTTCAAGGCCAGGCCCTCACTACTGAGGCTCTCAGACAAGTCGAGCTCAATGAGAGTCCTAAAAAAATACCCACCTTGTTTGTGGTAGATTCCGCCAATCAAGAAACAGAAATCTCTCAGATTTCAAGCGAGCAGCGGGTGCTGATTGTTGACTTTGTATATACCCGTTGTCAAACGGTTTGCCTTTCATTAGGCTCGGTTTTTCAAGTCTTGCAGGCAAAAATACTTGAGCGCGGATTGCAAAATAAGATTGGCTTAGTCAGCATTAGCTTTGATCCAGAACATGATGATGCAGAGGCCTTAAATCGATACGAAAAACGCTTACAAATGGATGCAAGCGTATGGCGAGCCTATAGTTTAAAAAACCCTAAGGATCGACAATCGCTTTTAGACGCCTTTGGCATTATGGTGATTCCTGCGCCCCTGGATGAGTTTGAGCATAACGCTGCGTTGCATGTAGTTAGAGGGGAATATCTCTTACGTATTTTTTCTCTGGAGAGTTCTGAAGAGGCGCTATTGCAAGCTATGGTGCTCGGACAATAATCATGCAAATCGAAAAATTATCTTGGCAAAGAGCGGGTATTTTAGGAACCTTGATGATTGCGATTGGACTATCCCTGCCACCGTTTCGTGTATTTATTGAGCAAAGTATGTTCATCCAAATGGTGATTCAAATGCCACTCTTGTTTATTGGTGGAGCATGGTTAAATACTTTTTCTTGGCCAAAATTACTCGCAAACTATTTCGCCTCTTGG
>JBAXKF010000055.1:0-13143 GCA_037137465.1 Betaproteobacteria bacterium
GAAGAGATTATAAAAATGTTCATCATGATGTAAGTGTTCTTCTTTCGGCTGGATTGTTGTTACAAGATGGGCGGAAGTTGTCAGCCCCTTGGGACGAATTAAGTACGCATGTATCTTTAAAAATGGCATAACCAATTTTATTAAAGGAAGAATGATGCGTAATGAATATGATTTTTCTAATGCCCGTAAAAACCCATATGCTTCGATGTTGAATAAAAATAAAAAGTTAAAACCTATTCCTAATTTTAAAGATGAAGCTAGTGAAAAAAAATTTTGGGAAGACCCTAAAACTGATACGACAGAATACTTAGGGCCTTTTCTTTTGTTTTAGTCAGCTATCGGATGTTCGAGAATAAATTGACGAAGTGATGTATCAATCCTAGTTTGCTAGCCAGCACCTGTTGCTTTAAAAGTTTCAAGAACATCAGGAGAAAGTCTAATGGTTGTAGCAATTTTTTTAGGAGATTTTTGGGGACCTTGCACACCTAGTTTTTTTTGTAACGAAGAGGGAAGTACTTCTTTAGCTGACTTAAATGTGCTTAGATCTTCTGCAGTAAGTTCACGCACTTCACCTTCATAGTTGGTTAATGGCAATTTCTTGTTCATAACTCTTTTCCTCTGCGTGCCCATTAGTTTGGTAATTTGAGCTTATGTTAATCCAGATTCTTTTCTTGCCGCAAGAATTTCATCAAGAATGGCGAACTCTTCACGATTGAGTTTATCTACCTCAGCTTTAACAGCAGGGTTCTTGAGCATTTTGCTGACCATTTGTTTATGGGTCAGAGTTTTAGATGTTTTTGTTGTCATTTTTTAACTCCTTCATGCGTTGCTTAGCAAGTTTTAATTCTTTTTTGAGCGTCTTTTGAGTCTTCTTGATAAAGCTATATATTGACTTTAAGAAGTTTACTAAATTTAAAAAACAACATACCTAATTCAATCTTAAAAGTAATGTTAAAGTATCCGAAAGAATTTAATTAAAGTTATTGTCTAATTCTTCTGAACTGTGACAAATAATAATTATTATCTAATTAAAGTAGATGGAGACTAGTTGAAAATAAGATTTAAAAAAATAATGCTATTACTTGGTGATTTGGAGAAGCATAAAAAACTTTTTCTAATCTTTTTAATGATGTGTTGTGGACATATTTACGCACAAGAGTATCCAAATAAACCAGTAAAAATTTTTGGACATGGGCCTGGAAGTACCGCTGATTATTTGTCCCGAATTATGGCGCAGAAGTTAACTGAAAAATGGAATCAACCCGTTATTGTAGATAGCCGTTCAGGTGCTGGTGGTACCGTTCCTGCTGATATTGCTGCAAAATCACCGGCGGATGGTTACACCTTATTCATGGGACATGCTGGCCCCATGGTAAGTGCAGTAGTTTTATATCCTAACTTACCTTATGATCCGGTTAAAGATTTAGTTGGAGTCTCGATGGTTGCAACAGGTGTAACGGTGATGATGGTACACCCAAGTATTCCAGCAAATACAGTAGCTGAATTTATACAATATGCAAAAAAGAGAAATGATCTCAATTTTTCATCAGCAGGTAATGGCACTATTAGCCATTTAACTGGTGAATTATTTAAGCAAGTTACGGGGGTTAATATGATGCATATCCCGTATAAAAGTGCTGGAGCAGGATTAACTGCTTTACTCGCCAATGAAACTCAAGTCTCATTCTTGTCCCCAGTGACTGCTGCAGCACAATTAAAAACAGGTAAATTAAAAGCATTAGTCGTTTCAACATCTGATCGATTTCCAGGCTTACCTGAAATACCGAGTTCTTCAGAAGCTGGTTTAACTGGTTTGGATGCAAAACTATGGTTTGGATTATTTGTAGCGGCAAAAACACCGAAAGTACTTATACAAAAACTAAACCAAGATATAACTGAAATTCTTCGTCGTCCAGAAGTTAAAGAATTGTTCTTAAAGCAAGGCATACAAGCATCACCTTCATCACCGGAGTCTTTAGATGATTTTGTGAAAACCGAGATCAAACGGTGGACTCCAATTATTAAAACCGCAAACATTCAGGCTGACTAATATGACACAAACCTCAAACGAACAAAATAAAGATCCCCGTATAGAATCTGCAATATCGCATTGGGCGCCACGTTTTGTGGCTAACGGTGTACCAATGACAGACTTTTTAGAAGTTACTGCAAGCCTACATCATTGGGATGATTGGTGTAGCGCTTGGTCGCAAAGAGCCGCCATCCATGAAGGTCTTGGACATGAAGCTTTTAATGATGGGTATACCTATTCAGCGGGTCAACATTGGACACGTGCTGCTGTGTGTTATCACTTTGGTAAGTTTTTGTTTGTGAATGATTTAGAGCAAATGCGCCGTGCAAATATGAAGGCGGTGGAGTGCCGCAATTTAGCATTGCCGTATTTAAAACCACCTGGAGAAAGAGTCGCTATTCCGTATTTGGGTAAATTTTTATACGGTAACTTAAGAAAACCTCTTGGCGTAACAAATCCGCCCGTTGTCGTCATGTGTATGGGCCTTGACTCTGCAAAAGAAGAAATGGACGATTATGAAAATCGATTTTTAGTGCGTGGTTTAGCTACCTTAGCATTTGATGGTCCTGGTCAAGGGGAAGGAGAGTATGACTTTCCTTTGTGCCCTGAGTTTGAGGAGCCGGTAAGAGCAGTATGTGATTATTTAGAAACGCGGTCGGATATTGATCAAAACCGCATTGGGATTTGGGGAGTTTCTTTGGGAGGGCATTTGGCACCAAGAGCCGCCTGTTTTGAAAAACGAATTAAGGCTTGTGTTGCCCTATCAGGGGCTTATCAGCGCTCGGCAAGCTTTGAAGGCCGACCGGTAATTAATGTTGAGGCTTTTCGCGTTAGATCGAAAAGTGCAAATCTAGAAGAGGCTGGTAAAGTTGCCTTACGCATGTCTTTAAAAGGTATCGCTAAAAACATTACCTGTCCGATCTATATTGTGGCGGGAGATAGGGACCGATTAACGCCTGTGGAACAAGCAAAATTACTCGCGGCAGAAGTATCGGGGCCATGCGAACTTTCGATTATTGCTGGCGGCAACCATGTAGTGAACAACCTTTGGTATCGCTACCGCGATCAGACTGCAGATTGGATGTCACGACAGTTATATGCTCTTTAAAACGAGCTGTACTTTTAAAAATGAAGTGCTTCAATATCGCCATCGGATTATCAGTTTTTTTGATAGCAGGATGTACATTTAAAAATTATGGCGATGAAGAGTTCAAGCTTCAAATAGCGAGTCATGGTAAAGACGTTATGTGGGTTCCCACAAAAGTTGAGATGACACATCAAATGTTTGTTATGGCCAAAATTCGGCAAGATGACCTCATTTATGATCTTGGTTCAGGAGATGGGGTAATACCCATTGAGGCTGCGAAAAAATATGGGGTCCAAGCAGTCGGTATTGAATATAACCCAGACCTTGTTGCCCTAGCAAACAGAAATGCAGAGCGCGCAAAGGTAAAAAACTTAGTGACCTTTAAGCAAGGAGATATCTTTAAAGAAGATTTTTCTCAGGCAACAGTTTTAACCCTTTATCTTGGCGAAAATTTAAATCTGAAACTAAAGCCTCAAATATTAAAAATGAAAGCCGGCACAAGGGTGTTGTCTAATACATTTCTAATGGAGTCTTGGATACCTGATGACCAATCTAAAACTTCATCTGGCGAGATGGCCTACTTGTGGATAGTCCCTGAGCATATTGATGGTAATTGGCAATTCTCAAATATTCCAAATATCGAAGATGCATTCATCAAAATAGTTCAAAAGACACAATTTTTTGACGGAGCTATTTATGAAAAAAATCGTCACAAGATAAGTTTTGACACTGGAAGAATCCGCGGAGATTCACTCGAGTTTGAGTTTACGGATAACTCAAAAAAATATATATTTAGAGGTAAAGTCCTCGGATCTGAAATCATAGGTACATTAAATAATGACCCTAAGCTTAAGGTGGTTGGTCGGCGCATGCCTTCCTAACTAGAGCGGCTATTCTCTGCCAAGGTGTTGAGTGCGGGTCGACAAAAAGCCTCTATTTAGGATTCCAAAATTGCTATTGGCAAGTTAAAAATACTCGTTTATAGTAAATTTCAATACTCAGAATCACTGCTTACGAAAATCAAAGAGCTAGATTTTGAGTAAATCAACTTTCTGTCTAGCTAGATAAAAATGACTGAGTCCTGCCGATTCAAGTAAGAATAACGAACTAGCCTATGTAATAATTCATCAATCAAAATAGAACAACCAAAACTCATCAAAAAACAATACTGGGGGACATCATGAAATTTTTAACCTATTTAGTTGTAAGTCTTGCCCTATGTGGATCACATATTGCCATGGCCGACACCTACCCCAGTAAGCCGATTCGGATGATCATACCCGCAGCAGCAGGTGGGACAACGGATATCGCCGCGCGTACCATTGCCGATCCGCTTGGACGTGAGTTAGGGCAAAATATTGTGGTTGATATCAAGGCAGGAGCGGCGGCGATTATTGGCACACAAGCCCTCATCAGCAGCCCAGCGGATGGATATACCATCATCATGGGTAACATTGGCCCCAACGCTATTAACTACAGTTTATACAAAAATCTTCCCTATAAGATGGAAGATATGGAGCCAGTGACGATGGTGCTCGCAACACCTAATGTCCTAGTCGTTAATGCTAATTTTCCGGCGAAGACTGTTGCCGAACTGGTCACCCTTGCCAAAGCAAGCCCAGGTAAATATTCCTTTGCATCCTCAGGACGTGGTCAGTCCATCCATATGTCCGGAGAAATGCTTAAATTTCAAGCAGGCATTGATATTACCCATGTTCCCTACAAAGGAGCGGGACCTGCACTTGTTGATTTAATCGGTGGACAAGTCACCATGATGGTAGATAACCTACCAAGTTCCATGCCGTATATCAAATCAGGAAAACTCCGAGCACTAGCAGTCACCGGGAAAGTGAGAAGCCCTGAACTACCAGACGTCCCGACCATGATGGAAGCTGGTTTTAAAGATTTTGAAGTAACCGCATGGTTTGGTATTTTTGTACCCGCTAAAACTCCACCCGAGGCCATCAATAAACTCTACGCCGCCCTTAAAAAAGTCTTAAATATGCCAGAAGTTAAAGCCCGGATGACGGAGCTTGGTGGTTATGCCCCCGCTGACACCCCCGCGAATACCAAGGCATTTGTGATTGCGGAGAAGAAAAAATGGGAACAACTGGTGATTAATGCCAAAGTTCAGGCCGAATAAAATAGATCGCAATATGACCAATTCAGAAATCGCCCGCAACGTCCTTGGAGAGCCTTTGGTAGCATGCTCATTTGAACCATTAACCGGATTTTATCGAGATGGGTGCTGTAAAACAGGACCTGAAGACACCGGCAGTCATTTGGTGTGCGCGATCATGACAGATGACTTCTTAGGGTTTTCAAAGCAAGCAGGCAATGACTTATCCACACCAAGACCCCAATGGCGATTTCCGGGACTTGTTGCAGGGGATCAATGGTGTTTGTGCGTAGACCGCTGGAAAGAAGCTTTTTATGCCGGTTTCGCCCCAAAAATCAAACTCGAAAGTACCCACATCAATGCCTTGAGCGTCGTCGAATTAGACATCTTGAAGCTCTACGCAGCCTAAATGTGACAATTACTAGAAAATTCCTGACAAGAATTGTTTCTAATGTCTATCAAAGACTTGAATAAAAGACAAATTATGCTCTTTATGCATCTTTTAATAGGACTAAATTCCGTAACAATGTAGTTGTTGATCACGCGGTGATTCAACGCTATACGGGAGTTTAACTATTTATGAATACACAACATACTATGTCAGAAAACACAAATCTATCAGAGATTTATTTTCAATATATCGAGAGCCTAACATCATTTAAGCACTCCAATCAGTTTCAAGCGCTAGACAGCATGGAGCTTGAATTGTTAAACGAAATCGCCATTACATGGAAACATGGAAAGCCCCTGTTGGTCAATGAAGCGATTTCGCTCAATGAAATCGGCTCACGCGCAACCCTACATGCACGTATCAAGAACTTGCGTAAAAAAGGGTATGTAGATTTTCATACTGACATTGATGGCAGAAAAAAGATCATCAAGCCGACCATATTAGCGATTAGTTATTTTTCGAGCGTGGCGAACATATTGGCCGTAGCAGTCGAGAAGATACGCGGCAAAGAAGCAGCAACTGCGTAGTGCTAGACAGAGTCTTGGTTTTTTTCCAAGGCTTTCTTTTTAGCCACCGCTTCTTTTTTAATCGGTCCTAGATGTTTTAGGACCGCATAAAAAATGAGACTGCACAGCAGTAGTTCTAAGCCAGCTAAAACACGGTTTAAGCCCGGCTCAAAAATGCGCGTTAAGCCCTCCAAAAAATACAATAAGATAATCATCGAAGTAGCTTGCATCTGATAATTTTTACCTTTGTATAAGCCCGGGAGCATCAGACCTAGCGGAATAAATTTCAGGGCCATCCAAGAGCCTTGCGGGCGCAGGGGCGCTAAAAACCATTCCCAAGCAACGCATAATAAACACAATAAAAGGGCGCAGACAAACGCCAGTTTTTGCTCGAAACTCAGATCATTTTTGAATAGCATCATGCCCCATGCTTTAATTTTTTAGCAATTTGGGCCAGACGAACACCTTGAGCGATGGCCAGCTTTTGTTCCTCAGCAGTGATCGGTAACTGCCCACGTTCACCCGCCACATGAGAAGCGCCATACGGCGTGCCACCACTGGTGGTGGTGCTCAGTTCATGATTGGAGTAGGGCAGACCCACCATCAACATCCCATGATGAAACAAAGGCAGCATCATCGACAAGAGCGTGCTTTCTTGACCGCCGTGCTGACCACCAGTGCTTGTAAAGACACAGGCCGGTTTGCCCGCAAGAGATCCAGACAGCCAGGCAGCGGCACTACCATCCAAAAAATACTTCATGGCGCTGGCCATGTTCCCAAAGCGCGTCGGCGAGCCCAGAGCAAGACCATCACACAGTTCAAAGTCAGAATACTGGGCATACGGAGAGCCCTCATCCGGGATACTCTTTTCAGTTGCTTCACACACTGCCGAGACACTGGGGACCGTCCGAAGAATCGCCTGACAATCAGGGACAGATTCGATTCCCTCCGCGATGAGTTCAGCTAAACGGCGCGTCGCACCCGCACGAGAGTAATATAGGACAAGTAAATTAGTGACAGACATAATAAGTAATAGTTAATAAATCATCGTTTTATTTTAAAAAGTAATGTAAATACAGCACATGCCCCGAACCCGCACCCAACACATTCATACCGCACGACAGTTATATAACTTTTGGCATTTACGCTTTAAACAAGCACAGATAAATCAAGTGGCAGCATCATTGGCGTATACGACTATTTTAGCGATCGTGCCGATGTTATCGATTGCCACGATTCTCATTAGTCAATTATCCACGTTTATTAACTTACGTGAAGCGATTGCCGCCTGGATTGGTTCCACATTAATACCTGGTGGATTGAGTGTGACCATTGGTCGGTATTTAAGTAGTTTTTCCAGTCATTCCAAAGGACTTACCTATTTTGGTATTGCGGGCTTGCTGGTGAGTGTGATTTTGATGCTCATGACGATAGAAAAAGCCTTTAATCAAGTATGGCAGGTCAAACAACAAAGGCCTATTTTAAAACGCCTAATGATCTATATCCTCGTCACAGCCTTAGGGCCGGTACTCCTTGGTATTAGTGTGTATTTCACCTCATACTTTGTAGCGGCGTCCCGCGAAATCGATATCGGCTTTACCGAGCATATAAAGATTATTGATTGGTTAGTTCCATTTTTACTTACCATGATGCCATTTATCATTTTGTATAAAGTAGGACCTAGCGCCTTTGTTACTTGGCGCGACGCTTTGATTGGAGGATTATTAGCGGCAATCGTTTTTGAAACCGCTAAATACGGATTTACTTTATTTGTAACAAAAGCACCGGTATATAAAACCTTATACGGCGCATTTGCGATTGGTCCTTTATTTTTAGTCTGGATTTATCTGACCTGGTGGGTCACGATGGCAGGCGCTATTGTGACAGCGAGTTTGCCGCAGATTAGGGATAACAATTGGTTTACAGATGTATAAATAAGGGATAGAATTTAACCATAAAAACGAGATGGGGGATGCGATATGAAAGTAAGCGATATTTTAAGATTAAAGGGCAATACCCTTTACTCGGTAACTCCTGAGACTACCGTTAATCAAGCAGTTCATATCATGGCAGAACACGATATTGGATCCTTAGTGGTGATTGCGTATTCAGAACTGGTGGGGATGCTCACCTTTCGAGAAGTCATAGGTGTGCTGGCACATAATCACGGCTCCGTTGAGCAAGTGACCGTTGGTAAGGTCATGGATGAACAACCGTTAACCTGCACCCCTGAAACAGAATTAGATGAAGTCAGAAGAATGATGCTCAATCGCCATGCTAGGTATTTACCAGTTTTAGAGAACAAGGTACTGATGGGTGTGATTTCTTTTTACGACGTTGCCAAAGCGGTAGTGGACGCTCAGGGTTTTGAAAACACGATGCTCAAAGCCTACATCCGTGACTGGCCTGAGGTTGCGGAAAAGTAATTCAAACATAAGACACGCGTTATTTCATAAAGCCAGCCTACAAAAAATGCCATAATAGAGGCTATGGCTGGAAGCACACTAGGAACTTTATTTTGCACGACCACCTTTGGTGAGTCACATGGACCTGCGATAGGAGCAGTCGTTGACGGTTGTCCCCCAGGAATGGAACTGTGCGCCGCTGACCTACAGCACGACCTTGATCGACGCAAACCAGGCACATCAAGACACGTTACCCAACGACAAGAAGCAGATCAAGTTGAAATAGTCTCGGGCGTATTCGAAGGCAAGACCACCGGAACCCCGATTGCACTGATCATCAAAAATACCGACCAGCGCAGTCAAGATTATCAAGAGATCTTAGATACCTTTCGGCCTGGACATGCAGATTACACCTACCAACAAAAATATGGTTTAAGAGATCCACGCGGCGGCGGACGATCATCCGCACGACTCACTGCGCCAGTAGTGGCAGCAGCCGGGATTGCAAAAAAATGGTTACGCGAACACTACGGCATGAGTTTTGTCGGGTACATGACCCAGCTCGGCGAATTATCAATACCGTTTGAAGGAATTGAACATATTCATCACAATCCATTTTTTGCAGCGAACGCCTCGATGATCCCGCAGTTAGAAGACTATATGGACGGGCTGCGTAAAAGTGGGGACTCTTGTGGCGCGAGGATTTTTATTCGTGCGACCCATATGCCCGTCGGAATTGGTAATCCCATTTTTGATAAATTAGACGCCGCCATTGCGTATGCCATGATGGGTATTAATGCTGTTAAAGGTGTAGAGATCGGTTCAGGCTTTGATGTCGTTACGCAAAAAGGCAGTTTTCATGGTGATGAGATCACCCCGCAAGGATTTAAGACCAACCATGCCGGTGGAGTCTTGGGCGGCATTAGTACCGGCCAAGACCTAGAAGTATCGATAGCGATTAAGCCAACCTCGAGTATTTTGACACCAAAAGAATCGATTAACCGCAAAGGCGAGTCCGTGACAGTGCAGACCAAAGGACGTCACGATCCCTGTGTTGGTATCCGAGCAACCCCCATAGCAGAAGCGATGTTAGCCTTAGTCGTGATGGATCATCTATTACAACACCGTGCGCAATGTGGGGACGTGCACAGCACAACGCCTATTATTCCAGCGCAGCGACCGTAACCCCTATGTCGTTTTTTCAAAATAGCCAGATTTTATTTGCTATTTTTTTCTTTTTTTATTACGGCTATTTAGGAATAGTTAGTCCATTCTTAAGCCTTTATTTCGATCACATTGGCTTTACAGCGATTCAGATATCGCTACTGATGTCCATGCTTCAAATCACTCGCATCTTAGGACCCATGTTTTGGGGATGGTTATCCGACCTCAAGCAAGATCGCATCGGCATCATGCGCATCACCGCGCTTGTAAGCGTATTCATATTTTTAGGCATCTTTTTCTTTAAAACATTTTTCGCACTGATGGTGTGGATGTTTGTACTCAATATTATCAGTAGCAGCCTGACACCACTGGGGGAAGCCGCCACCGTGCATGCCTTACAAAAAACCAATACCTTTGAGAGTCATTACGGCAAATTACGACTCTGGGGATCGATTGGTTTTATGGCAGCGGTATTTTGTGGTGGATTTTGGTTCGAACATTTTGGCATCGATACCTTACCCGCGATTGGATTTGCTGTACTCATCTGTGTCACCATCACCACATGGAAACTGTGGGAGCCCCCCATGGAAAAGAAAAAACTCGAGCGCGGTCAACTACGTTCCATATTAAAACAACCCGAAGTTGCTTGGTTTTTTAGTTCAGCATTTTGGATGATTTTTGCGCATTCGAGTTTATATGTTTTTTATTCTTTATATTTACAAAAAATGGGCTATGGCAAACAAGTCATTGGACTTTTTTGGATGGTTGGCGTTGCAGCTGAAGTGATTTATTTTTATTTTCAAAAACAAGTCTATCAAGTATTTAGTGCCAATAGCATCATTCGCATCACCTTCCTCTTAGGTTTTATTCGCTTTTTAGTGATTGCCTATGTCCCAGAATTCTGGCCACTCTTATTTGTGCAATTATTCCATGCAGGCACCTTTGCCGCGCATCACAGTGCGAGCATTCAGCTGATGCAAAAATGGTTTCACGGTGCAACCCAGTCTCGCGGCCAGGCGATGTACACCACCGTTGCGTATGGCTTAGGCGGTACCGTAGGCGGAATCATCGCAGGGTGGGTATGGGAAGGCTTTGGTCCTAGTCATGCATTTGCCTTATCAGCAGTTGCCTGTGTGATTGGTTGGTATTCGATACGACAATCAGAAAAAATTGCGCAGCAAACCAGTCCCTTACATACCTGAGTAATTAGGACCGCCGCCACCCTCAGGCGTGACCCACACAATATTTTGGGTCGGATCTTTAATGTCACAGGTTTTGCAATGCACACAGTTTTGCGCATTGATTTGCAGACGTTCAATACCCTCAGTTTGCACATACTCATAAACACCCGCAGGACAATACCGTGCTTCAGGACCTGCGTAGATTGCTAAATTGGTATTGATAGGCACATCTGGATTTTTTAAGGTCAGGTGAGCAGGTTGGTTTTCCGCATGATTGGTATTCGAAATAAACACCGACGACAGACGATCAAAACTAATTTTGCCATCCGGTTTAGGATAAACAATTGGCTCATGCAAATCAGCAGGTTCCAGACAAGCGTAATCCGGTTTGGAATGCGCCAGATTCCAAGGCGCGCTGCCATTAAAGACCTTTTGCTCCAGACCCACCAAGACACTACCAGAGTACAAACCCTTTGACATCGCTGCTTTAAAGTTTCTGGCTTTATAGAGCTCATCAAACAACCAACTCGATTTAAAGTATTTTGGATAATTGTGAAGTTCATCATGCGCGCGATCTTCACCAAGCGCGCCAAGAATATCTTTAGCAAGCAACATGCCAGATTTAATCGCCGCGTGCGAACCCTTAATCCGGGAAGCATTAAGGTAACCCGCATCACAACCAATCAAAGCACCACCCGGAAACGTCGTTTTAGGCAGACTATTAAGACCACCCGCGGTAATTGCGCGAGCGCCATAACCAATGCGTTTACCATTCTCAAAAAATTTCCGAATACTTGGATGCGTTTTATAACGCTGAAACTCCTCGAAAGGCGAGAGGTAAGGATTTTTGTAGCCAAGACCAACAACAAAGCCAACCGTTACTTGATTGTTCGCCATGTGGTACAGAAAAGAACCACCATAAGTATCATTGGCAAGAGGCCAGCCCGCGGTATGCACCACCAAGCCCTCTTCATGCACACTAGGATCAATCTCCCATAACTCTTTAATACCAATACCGTAGGTTTGAGGAGCTGAGTTGGCATCTAACTTAAAACGATCAATCAGTTGTTTGCCAAGATGGCCCCGAGAGCCCTCCGCAAAGACCGTATATTTAGCATGTAGCTCCATCCCCAGCTGAAATTGATCCGTCACCTGACCTTCTTTATCAATACCAAGATTGCCAGTAGCAACTCCCTTGACACGACCTTGATCATCAAACAAGACCTCCGCAGCGGCAAAGCCTGGGAAGATTTCAACACCCAAGGCTTCAGCTTGAGATCCTAACCATTTTGTGACATCGGACAGACTCACAATAAAATTACCGTGGTTTTTAAAAGACTGAGGCAACATCCATTCCGGGGTTTTGATACCAGAGGATTTGGTTAAGAACATGAACCGGTCTTCTTTGACCGGAGTTAGAAGTGGGGCGCCTAATTCTTTCCAATCCGGAAACAGCTCATTCATGGCGATCGGATCCATGACAGCACCAGACAAAATATGGGCGCCGATTTCAGAACCTTTTTCTAAGACGACAACAGAAACATCACGATCACTCTGAAGGGCCAACTGTTTAATATGAATGGCACATGACAGACCAGCAGGGCCACCACCGACGATCACCACATCGTATTCCATTGCCTCGCGAGGACCAAATTGCGTCAAAATTTCTGCTTGTGTCAGTGCCTTACTCATAAACCATCCATGCCTCGTTCGTATGCTGCAATTATGACATCAATCCATCATCTATTCAGGGCCCACAAATCAGTCCATAAATCAGTCCACAAAGGAGCCCATAAAACATCACAAGCTGTATTTTAGCCTTTTCTCCCCATAAAAATTGAGATTCAAAATGAGAGATTTCAACAAAAGTATCTCAACAGAAGCAGCTACTTAAACTCAAAAAGACGTATTTCGTATCAGCTATCAAATAAACTGATTAAAATCATTCAAAACAAAGGAGAGTTTATGGCGTATCAGATTGATTTAACTGGTAAAGTTGCCCTAGTCACAGGAGGATCAAGTGGTCTTGGCGTGCAATTTGCGCAGTCCTTAGCCAAAGCAGGTGCCACGGTCGTCATTGCTGCCCGCCGCATTGAGCGCTTACAAGAAGTAGCCAAAGATATACAAGCCAGTGGTGGTAAGGTATTTTGTGTGGCCTTAGACGTCCTCTCCCAAACCTCGATTGACAGTGCAGTAGA
>JBAXKF010000056.1:0-12045 GCA_037137465.1 Betaproteobacteria bacterium
GATCTCCTATATCTAACTATATTTTTTTATTGGGATTCATATGTTTACTTTAAAACGTCAAATATCAATTTTTATTTTTGTTCTAGGATTATTACACCCCTATCTTGTATCTGCACAAGAATATCCCAATAAGCCTGTAAGAGTAATCGTACCATTTGCCGTTGGTGGTGGTGCAGATATTGTTGCAAGACTCGTGTTTCAGAAACTATCGCTACGCTTAGGACAGTCCTTCATCATTGATAACCGCGGCGGTGCCGGTGGTATCGCAGGCACTGATGCGGTTGCTAAATCTGCGCCTGATGGTTATACACTTTTATTAGGACAAACTGGCCCTAATGCGATTAATCCTTCTTTATTTCCTCAAGTCCCGTATGACCCAGAGAAAGATTTCGCTCCTATTATCCAATTAACAAGTTTCTCTTATGTTGTTGGACTGAATAATCAGATTCCCGCAAAAAATCTTCAAGAATTTGTTCGATTAGTTAAAGATAATCCTGAAAAGTATTCATTTGCGAGTGCTGGTATGGGAAGTTCAGGACAAATAGCTGCGGAACAATTTATGCGTGCAACAGGAACCAAAATGGTTCATATCCCTTATAAGGGGGGCGGTCCGGCTTTAATTGATGCCATGGCGGGTGTGGTTAGCCTTACTTTTGGTGATATTGCCGCAATTACCCCAATGGTTCAAGCAAACCGGATTAATGCTGTGGCTGTAACAAGCAAAAATCGTTCTAAGTTTCTCCCCAATATTCCTACCGTAGCGGAATCTGGCTACCCTGGATTTGAAGCTCTCGCATGGCAAGCAGTTTTAGCTCCTGCAAAAACACCACCTGCCATTATTAATAAATTAAATACTGAACTCAATGAAGTTTTAAAAGACAACGAAGTCCGAGAAAAACTTCTGAGTAATGGCCTTGAAATTGTGGGCGGAACCCCAAAAGAATTCGGGGACTATATTCGCTCAGAAATTATAAAATACAAAAAAATTATTCAAGAAGCCAACATTAAGATTGATTAAATTTTAAGTGGTTAAATAACTCACCGATGTGTTGATGTTTTTCGATCGACCAAATGAGATCAATGAATTTGTCTGTATTTATTGTTAACTGATGAAATTTAATTTGATCTCTTAGCTTGATTTCTAAATCGAGATCTGAGAGTGGTCTATCTACAGACCCTCTTGCATGATCTATAGTGATTTCGAAAACTCTATCTTGACAAGTGAATTGAATTTTTACCCCATCAACTGCAATATTTGAATCATCTACAAATGATATTTTTGAATAAAACTCTTGAATCGTCTTATTGCTAACAATCTCATCACTAAACTCTTTTAATCCGGCCTTGCCAAAATGTAAGGCTACTGCGACTGCATGCTGTCCACTCACTTGAGATTGCCGGCCTGTTTGTATTGTCGGTCTATCTGTTCGTTGTTTCAACAGCGGGTTACCTAAGATTCGTATGGATTTAATAGAAGAAACAAAATCTGGAGTTGAGGCTTCTTTTTCATAGACCTTTAAGCAAGCTTCGATAACTGGATTCAGAACTACTCCACATGGATATGGCTTATAGGTGTTATTTAAAATTTCCCAATGCGCTCCTAATTGATCGGTAATCAAATTCCCCCGTGCATGATCGCCAAAGACATGCAGAAAACCTCTAGCCCCCTCTAAGGGCTCTTGTGGTCCATCAAAACCTTCTTTGGCGCAAATAGCTGATAAAAGCCCATTTTTTGCAGCATTGCCAACACTCATGCTTTTTGACATCGTTCCTAAATTTTCAACTAATCCACACGCTTGCGTCGCAGCATTACCGATTGCCCACATCATTTGTTCTTGATTAAGCTGCATCAATTTAGCTGAGGCTATCGCTGAACCCAATACGCCACAAGTTGAGGTAATATGCCAGCCCTTACTATAGTGAAATGGTGAAATTGCATTACCGATTCTGCACTCAAACTCCATTCCCAAAATAAGAGCCAATAAAAACTCTTTACCTGTAGTTTCATTTTGCTGCGCAAGCGCTAATAGTGGTGCGGCTACCGGTGCGGTGGGGTGAATGATCGTAGGGATATGAGTATCATCAAAATCAAATACGTTTGCTGCCATCGCATTTAAAGCGCTCGCCTGGAGTATGTCTAACTGCTCATCAAAGCCAATCACTGATGCCTGCGGCCCTGCAGAGAACTTCCGTAAAATCCCAAAGGCCTTGGCGATTGTCGGATCTTGGTAAGACGCTACGCATACAGCAAAATAATTCATTAAAGATCGGCGTGCTTCATGAACAACTTGGTCTGGCAAATCTTCAAATTGATATTGGTGGGTAAATCGAATGAGTTCTTCGGTTATCTTTGGCATCTCTAAAAGGCTTCCCCTGTATAAGTGGTGTATATTTCTAGATAAGAATAACCTAAAACGTATTTTTTTTAGAATACACATGAGACGTCATCTTTTTGAATAAGGTAAGAGTATGCAAAATAAAGTCATAGGCATCATAGGCCTAGGAATGATGGGTATCCCCATGGCGAATAATTTGTTGAAGGCAAACTTTACGGTGAAGGGGTTTGATCTAAACCCTCAAGCTAAAGAGAAAATAGTAGCTAGCTCCTCTTTTGAGTGGCTAGATAGCCCTGTGGCAATTGCACAATCCTGTCAAATTATTATTTTAATGCTCCCAGATAGTCACATTATTGATCGGCTTCTCTGGGGTGATGGTCAAGATGGCATCGTTAGTAATTTCAAAGAAAATACTCTAGTTATAGATATGAGTTCATCTAAGCCGATGAACTCAAAAACAAATGCAGACAAATTACGCAAGCTCGGATTTGATTTTATTGACGCTCCAGTTTCTGGCGGCGTAAAAAGAGCTGTCGATGGCTCTTTAGCCATTATGGTTGGCGGCGATAAAAATTATGTCGATTTTGCTATGCCTATTTTTGAAGCTTTAGGAAAAACTATTGTCCATGTCGGTAAAGCCGGTGCTGGTCATGCGGTGAAAGCATTAAATAATTATGTCTCAGCTGCTGGAATTTTAGCGGTTAGTGAGGCTTTAGTCGCTGCAGAAAAATTTGGGGTCGACCCACATCTGGTTAACCAAGTTTTTAATGCGTCCTCTGGTAAAAATAATACGACTGAGGTGAAGGTTGAAAACTTTATGCTGTCTGGAACATATAACTCTGGTTTTGCTCTGGCTCTAATGAGAAAAGATATTCATACCGCTAAAGAATTTATTAATGATATGCAAACCCCAGGTGAATTTGCGGATTTATGTTTCGAGCAATGGGAAGACGCTGAAAAAATATTACCTAAAGGAGCGGATCATACCGCTATGTTTGCCTATATTAAAGACCAAACTTCAGAGGGCTGAGTATGAAACTAGCCACATGGGAAGTGTTTGCAATGCGCTACGCAACGATTGAGCGTAGAAGATCAGAAAACTTCATTGTTCATGATTTACATGATGCAGCGACGCAAATGGATTACTATGTTTGGTTTTTAAAAAATGATCAGGAAACTATTCTGATTGATACTGGATTTGACCAAAAAGCAGCCAATGAACGTAAAAGAAATTTGTTGCGCTGTCCGATTCACTCTCTGAAGGAAGCGGGTATTGGGGTCGATAGTATTAAAGATACGGTATTAACTCATGCACATTATGACCATGCAGGTAATATTGAAAAATTAAAAAATACGCGTTTTCATCTTCAAGAACGAGAGATGTCTTACGCCACAGGAAAAGATATGCGTCATGCTTTTTGTCGGCATGCTTATGATCCTCATAATGTTTGCGAACTCATTTATGCAAACTATGAAGAACGTGTTGGCTTTCATGATGGCGTTTATGATCTGCGCTCAGGTATTGAGGTACATTGGGTCGGAGGTCATACACGCGGCCTTCAAATTGTTAGAGTGCATACCAAAAGAGGCTGGATTGTTTTAGCCTCAGACGCCGCTCATTATCTTGAAAATTTAATTAAGCGCTCACCCTTTCCAATCGTGGCTGATGCCACTGATATGCTCAACGCATATGAACTCATCGAATCTCTTGCGGAATCACCTCAACATATCATTCCAGGACACGACCCACTGGTGATGAAATCGTATCAGTCTACAGGGCCAAAACATTTAGAAATCGTCTCTTTAACCGACCCCATTTAAGGTGCTCATGAATAAATTACTCGGCATTGTTATTTCGCTTATTTATGCTTTCTTTATCTCATTAGCCTATGGACAGAGCACCTTTCCTAACAAACCTGTTCATATTGTGATCCCCTTCCCTCCTGGAGGTTCTACAGATGTTTTAGGTAGACTTCTTGGCGCTTCCATGTCGAATAATCTTGGTCAAAGTGTTATTGTTGAAAATACAGGTGGAGCTGGTGGCACTATCGGTGCCACTAAAGTAGCTAGATCACCTGCAGATGGCTACACCTTACTTTTTCATAATATGGCGCATGCAAGCGCCCCTGCACTCTATAGTAAATTACCCTATAACCCGATTCAAGATTTTGAACCCATTGGGATTGTGACTGAAGTCCCGATGATTCTTGTAGCAAGAAAAAATTTTCCGGGTAATAACTTAAGTGATGTTCTTGCTTACGCTAAAACAAATGGAGATAAACTAAATTTCGCCAATGCTGGCGTTGGAGCTACCTCCCAATTATGTGAGGCTCTTTTAAAAAGCGCTACCGGTAGCAAATGGACGAGTGTTCCTTATAAAGGAACTGGTCCGGCTCTCAATGATTTGCTTGGTGGTCAAGTTGATTTTATTTGTGATCAGCCCGCAAGTACCATCTCACATATTAAGGCTGGCAACCTCAAACCGATTGCTGTGGCCACAAAAAACCGCTTAAAAATCTTGCCACAAGTAGCCACATTCTCCGAATCCGGGTTGCCTGGTTTTGAATTAACCGTATGGCATGGGCTTTATGCCCCTAAAGGTACGCCAAAAGAGGTGGTAGATCGCTTGGCAGTAAGCTTAAGAGATACGCTAAAAGATCCCGTGATCATCGAACGCTATCAAGACATGAGTGCCTCAATTGCCACTCCTGCACAAGCCACACCTGAGGCCTTACAAAACTTTCTCAAAGCTGATGTGGAGCGCTGGAAAACAGCCTTAAAGGCGGCGGGAATACAAGCGGAATAATTGCTCTATTTTAAATCGTACTTTTCGCCTGAAAAGAAATGATTTGGGCTCATAAACATCGATAAAAATACGGCACCATTGGGGGCTACCGCAATATGCTGACTTCCTGCTGGTCGCCAAACATAGGTTCCTGAAAAAGCTTTGCCTTCTTCATCTTCAAGACTGCCTTCTAACATGAAGGTTTGTTCTAAGCCTGTGTGCTCATGAAAAGGCACTACTGCGCCCGGATCCATCTTAAATAAAACAGTTGACATACCCGATGTTGCTTCAGTGTATAAAACCTTAATTTGAATACCGGGAAATGGCGTTGGAGACCAACTCATTTGCTCCGGGTCAATATAATGTGAGCGTAGGGATTGATCGATTACAGTATTTGTCATTTTATTGTCCTTATTTTTATAGCATTTTAATTCAGTGAGATGTTTTTCTCACGAATAATTTTTGTCCATTCTTGTATTTGATTTTGGATAAATTGATTTCCTTCAGCCAAAGTTCCCTGATAAATATCCCCACCAAGTTGCGGAATCTTTTCTTTCATTTCTGGAGTTTGCATAGCGGTTGCAATTGCATCAGATAGTTTTTTCACAACCGCATCTGGTGTTCCAGAGGGAGCAAAAATAGCATTCCATTCATACACTTCATATGCGGGAACGCCAGCCTCAGCCATTGTCGGAATATCTGGTAATGCATTAACTCTTTTTTTACTTGTGACTGCTAGGGCTGTTAATTTTTTTGTTTCAATATATGATTTTGTCGATGCTATCGTTCCAAATAAAACAGGTACCTGCCCTGCTATTACATCATTGAGGGCTAATGCCCCGCCTTTGTAGGGAATCCCCTGCATTTTAATATCTGCTTTTATTTCAAACATAGCCCCTGACATATGTTGGGCAGATCCGTTACCTGATGTTGCGTATGCAATTTCTTCTGGTTTATTTTTAGCCATCGTGACGAGCTCTTTAACGCTCTTCGCAGGAAAATTGGGGTTGACCAATAATACATTTGGGAATAATGCCAATAAGCCCAATACCTTAAAGTCCCGGATTGCATCATAAGGAAGCTTTTTAAATAGTCCAGGGTTGACCGAAAAAGAAGAAGCATCAAGAAGTAGGGTATAGCCATCAGGCGTACTTTTCGCAACCAAAGCTGCCGCAATTTGCCCTGATGCGCCAGGTTTATTTTCTACAATCACTGTCGTACCTAAAGCCTTACCTAAAGGCCCCGACAAGGATCGAGCCACCGCATCGGCACCGCCGCCAGGAGGGTAACTTACAACAAGGGTTACCGATTTGCTCGGCCATGGTTGTGCAAAAGCTAGTCCAGACATACTTAGGAGAAAAAGTGTCATATATAAATTAGCTAGCTTCATAAGTCCTCTTGTTCAAGATTAATTGCAATATTCAGTAAATATCCTGATTTACATATTAATACCTTTACTATTTTGCATCCAACTAGTTGATACCCGTATAGACCAAATCAATCTCAGATTCAATTAGGGTAGAGAAAAGCAGAAATATGAAGTACGCACCAAGACTCTGGGAGCTTATGGGCAGATTAGCTAAAAAGACGCGATGCGCCCTCATCACTTTTTAAGTATTAAAAAAAAGTGAAACTTGCCATTATTCTGGGAGATAGTTTTTAGCCATTAATTCAAAAGTTTTTTGATTCAATGAATCTACTGGCAATGAGGCCACAATATCTAATCTTCTTTGAATCTCAACTTTTACACTTTTAAATACTCTTCTTTTTAACTCGTCTGAGCCTTGAATTATCGCGGGATCCTCAAATCCCCAAGAGGCTGAAACAGGATTTCCTGGCCAATAAGGTCTTTCGGAATAGTTTTTATTTTGGCAAAGATCAATAATAAAATCCATTCTGGGAGCTTCAAAACTTGCGTAATCCTGCCAGCCTTTGTTAAATAATTTCTCCAAGGGGTAACCGCACTCCTGGGCAATCTCAAGGGCAAATGGATTAACATGTTCACTAGGAATATACCCTGCTGAATAGCCGACAAATTTCTTACTAATATGCGTATTAGAAACTATTTCAGCAACAATCGATCTCGCAGAATTATGTTCACAGACGAACAAAATATTATATTTTTTCAAACATACCCTCAATAATTGTTTGTACTAATTTGACTTTTACAATTTTAATTCTAATTGGTATTTAATTGGCAGATATCAATTGTGCTAATTTCTCATGGTCATGAAGCAAATCCTCACTGCTGCCACGGTGAGTCACTTGACCACGGTTCAAAACAATCACCTGATCTGTGACTTGAAGTGCTAATTTAGCTGACTGCTCAACCAAAATGACAGTCAAATTTTCTTCTCGAATAAGTTTTTTGATGACATCCATTAACATTTGCACAATCACAGGAGCTAAGCCTTCTAATGGTTCATCTAATAGTAATAAACTGGGGTCGCATATTAAAGCTCTTCCCACCGCCAACATTTGTTGCTCTCCACCAGATAATTGATTACCCATATTGGATTTTCGTTCGGCAAGTCTTGGAAATAATTCATAGACACGCTCTAGCGGCCAACGACCTGGCCTAGCTGCAATTAACATATTTTCTTCAACGGTTAGGGAAGGGAAAATATCTCGCGTCTGCGGCACGTATCCAATACCTAGTCTGGAACGCTCATACACAGGTAAGTCTTGTATCGACTTCCCAAATAATTCAATACTACCGGCATGTAAAGTAGCATGTCCCATCAGCGTAGCCATCAAGGTGGTCTTACCAACCCCGTTTCTACCTAAAATTGCTAAAGAGGTTTGGGTAGGCACTTCTATGTCAATATTTTCAAGAATATTCAATTCCCCATAACCCGCATGCACACCTGTTAAGCGTAGAGCTAATGCACCTGTTCTCTCACTCATCTGGCTCTCCTAGATAAACTTGATGAACACGCTTATCCTTCGCAATTTCCTCTGGTGTTCCTTCACATAAAACAGCACCTTGAACCAGTACGGTAATTCTAGATGCGAACTGGAAGACTAAATCCATATCATGCTCAATCATCAAGATGGCTATATCCGGAGGTAGTGCATCCAATGCTTTTAAAATACGCCCCGATTCCATAGAAGGTACACCAGCAGCTGGCTCGTCTAGAAGTAACACCTTGGGCTTTAGTCCTAAAGAAATTGCTATTTCAACTAAACGTTGTTTACCATAGGGCAACTGACTAACAATCTCATTAGCGTCATCTGCAATACCGAGTAAATCTAATATCTCTATAGTTTCTTCTTGAAGATTTTTAAATGCGTTAGCTGTGCGCCACATTTTTTTAGAAATACCTAGGCGCTCTGAAATGCCTAAGGAAACATTATCCATCACCGTCATTTTATTAAATAAAGAATTAATCTGAAAGGTTCGCCCGAGTCCCATCTTGACACGTTCACTCTCACTGAGTTGCGTTGCGTCCTGCCCAATAATCTTTACTTGACCTGATGACGGCGTTAATCGGCCTGTCAATAAATTAACAAACGTTGTTTTTCCTGCGCCATTTGGGCCAATCAAAGCATGTCTTGCGCCAGGCTCTAACTGAAAATCAATTTGATCTGCAACCGTTAGCGCTCCGAATTGTTTTGATAATCCAATTGTCTGTAGTACTGGAGTCACTTTTTACCTCTCCAATAGAGCTTCAATTTATCAATGATGCCAAGTACGCCGCCTTTAGCAAATAAAACAACAATTAATAACATCAGTCCAATGCCTAGATTCCAATATTCCGGAAACTGCTTAGCTAAATAATCTTGCGCAACCAGGTAAACAAGGGGCCCAACAAAGGCGCCATAGATTCTTCCCACGCCTCCTAAAATTAACATCACTAATATTTCACCAGAGGGCTCAAAACCAATTACATTTAAGCCTACAAATTGATTTGTTTGTGTAATCAAGGCGCCCGCAACTCCTGCAACCACAGCCGCAAATGTGTAGGCTTTTAGGAGATATCCATTGACTGGCACGCCAATTGCTTGCATACGTTGTTTATTTTCTTTAATCCCAGTTAAGGTAATTCCAAATGGTGAATAGATGAGCCTGCGTATGACATACCAAAACACAAATAAAATAGCCAAACACCATAAATAGGCTGTTTTATTTAAAAAATCAAATTTAAATAATCCTAAAACTGGTCCAATGACAACGCCTGTCAATCCATCTGCACCTCCCGTAATCGGGGTTGCCTTATTAGCGATTTCATAACATAAAGCGGCAATTGCTAGTGTGAGCATGAGTTGCGTCAATTTTTGTGTGCGCAAGACAATAAGCCCTGTTCCGAACCCCAAAAGTGCACAGACGACTGCACTACACAATAAAAGTACAACTGGATCGGTTATACCTAATTTGGCAGATAGAATTCCACACGTGTAGGCTCCAACTCCAAAAAAGGCCGCATGGCCTAAAGTGACTACACCTGCATATCCCGTGATCAGGTCTAAAGAAAGCGCAAACAAAATATACGTCAAAATCTGCGCACCTAATGATAGGTAATCCGGTAAAACAAAGAAAACCAATAAGGCAAGTATCCAAGGTAAAAACTCTGCCATTCGCAAGCGAGAGTTGGATTGAAAACCTATTAATCTATTCATGCGCGCTTACCCATTAAACCCATTGGACGCCACAATAAAATACCAATAGTTGCCACATAAATAAAGAATGCCCCCACTTCTGGTATCCAATATTTACAAGCAGTATCGAGCACACCGATTAAAAGTGCCGCTAAAAAAGGGCCTTTTAAACTGCCTAAACCACCTACAGAGACGACAATCAGAAAGAATACTAACTGCTCAAATGGATATGTTGGTTGAATGGCAATGATCTCCGCCCCTAAAGCTCCCCCCATACCTGCCAAACCCCCACCAAGCGCAAAAGTAACACTAAATAATAATTTGGTATTAATGCCAATCGATTGGGCCATAGCATGATTATCTACTGTCGCCCTAACCATCGCCCCCCATTTGGTGTTCTCAATACCAAACCACAATGCGGCAATGAGTACCGAACTAAAAAGAATAATAAAGACTCTATAGGTAGGAAAATCTCTACCCAGGAATGTGAATTGATCTTTTAAGTATTCAGGCAGCATCACGGGTTGTTGCAATGTGCCATAAGCGATGCGTGCAATTGCAATTGCGATGAAAATCAAGGCTATGCTAAAAAGTACCTGCTCTAGCTCTGGGGCTGCGTAAATATGCTTGTATAAAAGACGGTCAAGCACAACACTCAATAGCGCAACTAAGATAAAAGATAATGCCAAAGCAGCCGGAAATGGGATTTGGTATTTAGCTAAAGCAGTTACCAAAACATATCCGCCACACATGGCAAAAACTCCATGAGCAAGATTGGCGATACCCATCATACCCATGGTAATTGAAAGGCCTACGGAAATGACATATAGCACCATTCCGTAAGCCACACCATAAAAAAGAACGCTAACAATCGCCGATAAAAAAGAATCCATCTTTATTGATTACTCAAGAAATAAACTTCTGTTTATTTCTTTTTATCAAATTCCTTCATTGGATCTTTAATACCAGTACTAATTGTCTCAATTTCAACGTTAGCTAATTTGCCATTGACTTTACGAACTTCACGCAAGTACTCAGGATTAATAACGTCTCTTGTTTCTGGATCAATCGATACTTCACCCCTTGGGCTTGTTGTACTTTTCCATTTCTTCAAGAGTTCCATTGTTTTGTCTGGATCAATTTTGCCCTGCTGCTCACGAATCGTATAGAAAATGGCATCCATTGCATCCCAAGCTCCAACAGCCATAAAGCCAGGCTCTAAATTTTCGCCATATTCTTTTTTGTACGCCGCTACAAAAGCTTTGTTACTAGGACGTTGTGAATTTGCAGAATAGTGATGGATCGTTGTAACGCCAAGAGCTACATCTCCCATACCTTGTAATTCTTCATCAGTAACAATATCACCTGTACCAATGAACTTGATGCCTGCTTTTGCCAAACCTAAGTCAGCATAGGCTTTCATCATGCCAGTCGCGGCTTTACCTGCCGGATTAAATCCAAAAATAACATCTGGCTTGGAATCTTTAATTTTTTGAATAAATGGCGTGAAGTCAGGATTCGCCACTGGGATACGAACACTACCAATAATCTCACCGCCACCTTCTTTAAAACCTTTGATAAAACCCTCTTCTGCCTCATGACCTGGAGCAAAGTCACTTACAGCGGTGTAAGCTTTTTTGTATTTCTTGGCCGCCCATTGACCCAAAGGATATGCAGATTGCCATAAAGTAAAGGATGTTCGCGCCATGTAGGGTGCATTCACCATCACGCGAGCTGCTGCGGCATTCATACTAATGTATGGTACTTTTGCCTCAGTAGTTAAAGGTGCAATCGCTGCCATGTTAGGAGACCAAACAAAACCTGTTAAATAGTTCACCTTCTCACGGACAATTAACTCTTGAGCAACACGCTTTGCCACATCGGGATTTGGCCCAGTATCATCGCGAGTAATAATTTCTACCTTGACACCAGGTGGCAACTTATCGCCATTGAGTTTCATGTAGAGTTTGAGACCTTTATCTAACTGGTCTCCCTGAGCAGCGCCTGGGCCACTATAGGTTCCCATAAAGCCAATCTTCACAGTTTGAGCATGTGACAAACCAGCAAACAATAAGCCCAACATCACACAGCCAATACGTATTAATTTATTCGTTTTCATAGATAACACTCCGTTATTTTTCAATAAAAATGATTTTTATTACAGATTTTTACAAGTGAAAGAATAACACGAGAGCGCCTCATAAAGAGGACTTCTAAGCACTTATCCCTACTATTAGTCGTTGTTAAGACTTTCGTCAGGATTTAGGGGGGAGAAAGTGTTAAAAACTTGCCGCAACACCAATTGAATACCCTGAAATATCTGGC
>JBAXKF010000057.1:0-11853 GCA_037137465.1 Betaproteobacteria bacterium
CCTGAATAAATGATATCGCCAGGAAATAGTTCATTCGCTTCTGATAATTTAGCAATTTGCTCTGCAACTGACCAAATCATTTGCTTTAAGTCTGCTTTTTGTTTAACAACACCGTTGACGGATAACTCAATATTGCCTTCTGTGAAATGCCCTACCTTACTCACTGGGAATAATGGGCCTATGGGCGCTGAGTGATCAAACGATTTACCAATCTCCCAAGGCTTTTTCTGGTCGCCCATAAAGCGCTGCAAATCTCTTCTTGTCATATCTAGGCCTAATGCATAAGCATAGACATGATCTAGTGCTTTTTCAACAGAGATATTTTTTCCACCACGATGAAGTGCTGCGACTAATTCAACTTCATAATGATAGTTATTAGTCAGGGTTGGATACTGATGATCTCCTACCGTGTTAGGTGCCACATACTGAATCGCATCGGTTGGCTTTTGAAAAAAGAATGGTGGCTCACGGGTTGGGTCTGATCCCATTTCCCGTGCATGAGCTGCGTAATTTCTGCCAATGCAATAAATTCTTCGGACCGGAAATTGTTCTTTTTGATCAACAATCGGAATATAGATCTGTGGGACTTTAAATAAGATCTTCTTTTCCGCAGCCGCGGCAGTTGATACTCCACCTGAAGTAATTGTGGCTGCAGCTGCAGTCCCCAACCCTAATTTAATTGCACTCCGACGAGAAAGTTGCTCTTTATTTGCCATACTTGCCTCCTTGTTGTATTCGTTGATTATAGACTCTGACGATAGGCGTTTTTTTAGATTCAATAAAAGATTTAAGTGTTAATTATAAATATCATCTCTTACTAAAGTGATTCATATCCCGGATTACCAGCAACTCCGAGGACCTTGGGTTCATTAATTTTTACTACCTTTACTGTTTTTATATCTCGCAAATGATGCGCAATAACATCCCATATTGGCTCTCCACCAATATCTTTTGACGCGGCGCTCACTGGCGCCCATCCAGCTACTTTATAGGTTTTATTTGCATCAATTAACTGTCCATCTAAGCGCATGTCTGAAATACGCTTGCCCATTCCTTCTTTGGGACGAATGCTATATTGCAATCCACCTACTCGCACCATATCCCCGCCTTGTTGATAGTATGGGTCTGGGTTAAATAAATTATCTGCCACATCTTCCAATATGGTCTTAATCATTTCTCCGGTCATAATATTCACCGTTGTATAGGGATAGGTGATCGCAGTTTGATCTAGAAGGTTCTCCATGGTGATTGCCTGTCCAGGCAATAAGCTTGTACCCCATCTAAAGCCGGGAGAAAATGCAATTTCAGCATTTTTTTGCGCCATGAGACCATCTAATATCACTTGATCAAAACTGCCATTAAAGTTGCCTCGTCGATACAGCAAGTCATCTGTCATGGCTAAGCGCTCTTGAAGCTTCTTTTCATAGGGCTTTCTGACTTTTTGTATCAATTGCTGCATCGATACATCTGCTTTAATCAGGTTGGAAAAGACTGGTAATAGTTTGTATCTAAAATCTACTGGTTGCCCACCTTTGACATCAAAATCTAATACCCCAAGGTACTTACCATTGGAGCCTGCATTAGTAACTAATGTAATGCCTCCTGCATTTTTTACTGAAATAGGATTCGGGACTCCGTCATGTGTATGTCCACCTAATATGGCATGCAAGCCTCTTACTCTGGATGCTAGTTTTAAATCAACATCCATCCCATTGTGCGACAACAGCACAATCACTTTAGCACCTTTACTTTGTACTTCATTAATCGTTTTTTGGAGGTTTTCTTCTTGAATGCCAAACGTCCAGTTCGGAATCAGATAGCCTGGATTGGCAATCGGAGTATACGGAAAAGCCTGTCCAATAATCGCCACGCTAATGCCATTCATATTCCTTAGGGTATATGCAGGAAATACTTCATCACCAAAATCGGAGGTCTTAATGTTCTGCGCAATGAACTCGATCTTTCCTTTAAAGTCTTTGTTGATCACTTCTTGGACGCGCTCTTGCCCTAAAGTCATTTCCCAATGTCCAGTCATCACCTCGACGCCAAGTGCTAATGCCGCATCGACCATGTCTTGTCCCTTGGTCCAAAGTGCCGTAGCTGAACCCTGCCATGTATCACCACCATCGAGTAATAAAGCTCCTGGGCGAGAAGCTTTGAGTTGCTTAATTAATGTTGCTAAATGTGCAAAGCCACCCATGCGGCCATAGTTTTTAGCTGCTTCTTTGAACTGTAAGTGTGTAAATGCATGCGCTAATCGCGATCTTGCTGGAATACCATTCGCTTTCAGAAAATGCTCGCCAACTAAATGCGGTGTTTTTCCTTCTTGCTGCCCCAATCCTAAATTAACATTAGGCTCTCGAAAATAAATCGGCAAAAGCTGCGCATGGCAATCGGTATAGTGCAAGAAATGTACATTTCCAAATGAAGGGAGTTCATAAAAAGAATTGGCAGCACGCTGCGCTTGAGCAGATTGTGGATAAAGGCCTAAACCACTCATAGACGCAATGCTAAGAGCCTGTAAAAACTCCCTGCGATGGATCGACATGTCGTAAACCTTATTGGTTAACTGGTGAATTAGGATCTAACAATAATGCCATTACATCTTGAATCTGTTTTTCGGTGAGTAATTTAAAATGCGCAAAACGAGGCATATTACTACACGCGTTGTATGCTTTTGAATTGTTGATCCGGTTCCAGGTGTAGGTCATTAACTCTTTAGAGTAACCGCGATTTTTCCCATAGTTCCACAAACTTGGGCCAATGTTTCCATACGATAATTCTTTTTTATTAATTTCATGGCAGTTATAACAGCCGCCACCAACAACGACTTCTTTAGCGTCAGTCCATGTCGCCCCTCTGCCACTCTGCGCAATAGCCTCTCCACTTTTCCAGTCGCCAATATAATTTCCATCTGAAGGCTGTTGGATAGTTGCCATATTCTGCTTTTGAATTTCTATCGCTTGTTTAGCCCCAGCTTTGGTCATCAGAAACTTGGTGTCAGAACAGAGCTTTTGCGTGGCATCTTGTTCAATGCGATCAAGTCCAGCAATACCTTCTGCGCGAAAACTGTCTCTAACCATTTTTGTAAACGCCGCATCAGAGACTGCCACTTGCGCAAAACTATTCGTTACTACACCATAAGAAGCAATGATGCTCATTAAAAAATAGGTACCATAAGAGATTTTTTTGAAAGGTTTCATGGCTTATCTCTTTAAGCCAGGAGTTTGAATAATGCCGCCATTCGCATTTTGAGCCATATACATCGACAGTGCAATCGTAAAGTCGGATCCATAGATAGGGAATGGTAAGCGCTGCTGCCTTAAGCAATCATTGATGCGTTGTTGCATGGTCCAAAACTGCCCACTTGACACGCGATAAGCTGGCCAATACCCCCACCCTGAAATGGCTCCCTCAGACGTTGTTATATCCGGTAAGTCTTGTAATCGAATTCTTCTGCCAGGAATACTATGGCACGAGGCGCACGAAAAATCGTATGGTCCACCTTGAAAATTAAATGCGCGCTTACCCATTTCATACATCATTTTTTCTTTTGGGTGCTTGACACTGACATTGACTTTACTTCCTTTTGAATGCGTGACAACATAAGCCACAATGGCATCCATGTCCTTTTTAGGGCCAACACCAAATTTTGCATCAATCACGCTTTGCGCAGAAATGCCTTGTAATGTTTCCATACAGGTCATGAGACGTGATTCGAGATCCTGAACACGGTTCGTATCTTTAAAGTATTTTGGTAATCGAGCAGCAGCTCCATCTACTATGCCTGGCCCCATACCTAAATCACATTTCTCTAAAGTGGCGTTTTTAGGCCCGGCAGGTTTTTTCCATAACTCTTCACCAGCCATTTCATATAACTCAGATGGATTTCCATCAGCAATCATTTCACGATATTTAGCAATCTCATCTGCTGTCGATTGTGCTTGGGTATTAAGCGTAAAAAAAACGAATGCTACGCAAGTAAGGTATCTCTGAAAATGAATGGGTCTTAATTTCATGAGACCAACAACTCATCCACTCGTTTCTCACCTTTGGTGTCTAACCAACTCACCGTAAGTTTGTCACCCTTTGACCCTTTGTATTTAAAGTTTAAAAATGGGTCTTTAGATATAGCAGAACCAAAGTGTGCATTAAACACATCTTTTCCCTGCGCTTTTACATTTAAATTTTGTATAAACCATGCAGGCACTGTTTTTCCAGCAGCATCTTTTCGCTGCCCAGTTTCCATATCATGTCTCATCAGAATCTTGACATCAACGATTCCATCTTTTTCAGTTGCTCGTATACGCATCGGATCTGGCATATTGACTTCCTATTAATGATTTTTAATTAAATAGATAACGGGATTAACCACCGCAACCACCTAGAGTAACCTTGATTTCCTTTGCAGCCATGTACCACTTGCCTTCTGCTTTCACAAGAAAATATACGGGGGAGGTTTGAGCCATCTTAATGCGAGTAGCTATAAAAGGCTCAGCCCCAGCCGGGAAATAGAATTGCCCTACCAAGGTATTAGGGTTTTTTTCGACCAAAATAGCAATCTGCTCTGCTTTTAATGTAGTTGATAAGCCAATCGGCACTACTGCACCATTTTCAGCAATATCAGGCACATTCAAGGAGATAGCCCCTGATTTTTCAGGTGTAGATGTATTAAGTGCTTTAAATACATCATCCAGGCTTTTACCTTCAAAAGCGGCCTTACTCCACTCTTGCGCCTGAGCTGTACTGATAAGTCCTGCACTAGCCATTAATCCAAAAATTGCCGTGCTTTTTAATAAGTTTCTTCGCTGTTGATTCATGAATAATCCTAGTTAATATCCGCCGTTTACTGTCATAACTCTCTATTTTATAACGTAATTACGCTTTTCACCAAAAAAGTTATTTATGATGAAATGTGATCTTTAGAATTTCACAAAACAAGTGTGCCTATTTAGTAGGCTTGATGTCTTTATTAATCTAATTTAAGTTTTAACTTTTCGATTAACTTACCGTATCGGTCGGAGTCTTTTTTTATTCTTTCACTTAAAATTTCCGGGGATGACCCAACCGGCTCAGCCCCTAATTTAAGGATTTGCTCTTTGACATCATCAAGTTGCAATACTTTATTGATGTCTGTATTCATTTTCTGGATAATTTCTTTTGATACTCCTTGAGGCGCTGCGATGGCAACCCAATTAGATTCAACAAAATCTTTTAAACCTGACTCTATCAAAGTAGGCCAATCTGGGTGCTCTTTCGAACGCTGCCTAGAAGCTAGACCAAGCACTTTTAACTTACCAGACTCTATAAAGGAAGTTACTACAGCTGCGCCTGCTACTCCAATAGGCACCTCGCCACTCACAATTGCAAGTACTGCTTGCGCACCACCTTTATAGGGTATGTGCACTAATTTTGCTCCTGCCTCCGCAGCAAAACGTTCACCCATTAAGTGATTTAATGTCCCAATACCAGGGGATGCAAATGATATTCCGCCAGTCTGAGCTTTTGATTGGTTGATTAACTGAGATACAGAATTGATATTTTTATCAGCGTTCACCACGATTAACATCGGCGTGTCTAATAAAAGAGATATCGGAATAAATTCATTAGCAGTATTGAAGCTTTGATTTTTATTTAAATGCTGTGCTATCGTAAACTCAGCCACAGTAGCCACAAGCAGTGTATGACCATCCGGGTCAGATTTTGCAACGGCATTCATTGCTATAAATCCGCCGCCGCCTACCTTATTGTCAACAATAACAGCCTGCTGCCACATCTGTGATAATTTATTAGCAATAATTCTCGCTGCAATGTCACTGATCCCACCCGCTCCATAGGGGACAATAATTTTTACAGGCTTGTTTGGAAAAGATTGTCCAATACTTTGTATTGAAAATAATAAAAGGGTAAAAGTTACAAAATTCTTAAAGGTACGCATAGCTTCCCCTGTAAATTCACTCTAATTGAATATTTAAACTTTTTATCAGTGAACTGGTTTTGTCAAATTCGACTTTAATTCGCCTACTCATTTCTAGCGCGCTACTGGTTCTTGATTCCGTGCCTCTGAGAATTAATGCTTCTTTGTAGGATGCACTTTGTGTAATCTTTCTCATATCGTTACTGATCTTTTCTATTAACGCAGGCGAAGTTCCTTTTGGTGCCAATACGCCTTGCCAAGCAATGGCTTCAAATCCTGGATAACCTGATTCAGAAATCGTGGGGACATTGGCAATACTGGCTAAACGTTCAAGACTGCCAATCGCTATTGGCACTAATCGTCCATCTTTAATAAACGGCAATGCGGTTGAAACGGCCACAATCATCAAAGATACTTCACCTGCAACAACATCTTGCAAGGCTGCAGCTGCGCCTTTATAGGGTATATGATTTAACTTAATACCGGCCGTTTTTTGAAAGGACTCCCAGGTTAAATGATGCGTGCTACCAACTCCATTGGTTGCATAATCTAGGCCTTTTTGTGATCCTTTGGCAACTGAGATAAGATCATTCATTGTCTTGATGTTCGTTTTTGAGTTGGTAACCATCACGTACGGAAACATACATACCATGCCAATGGATAGCAAATCACCCAGAGGATCATAGGGCATATTTTTTTGAATCTGCGGCATGCTAATTAAAACGCCATCATCAGTGATCAAGAGTGTATAGGCATCAGGACTTGATTTTGCTACTGTATTTGCGGCAATCATTCCAGCAGCACCAGGCTTGTTTTCAACAACCACTTGTTGACCCCACATACTAGACAGATCTTTGGCTAAAATTCTGGCGGTTATATCCACCGCACCTCCAGGACCATAGGGCACGATTAACTTAACAGGCTTGGTTGGAAATTCAGACGGTAGTTCTGCGAAAGCCTCTTGTCCAATACCAAGTAAGCAAATCATGACCCCAAGGATCATCTTCGAGAGTCTATTCATGATTAAAATTTACTTTCCGCGAGATAAAGGCGCATTGGCATACTCTGGCTTTACATGTACATCAATTAAGTACGGCTGACCAGCCCGCACAGCGTCAAGCCCTCTTCTTAAGGCATTTTCCAGATCTGATAATTCAGTTACTGGTCCTTCAGACATTACGCCCTGAGCTTTTGCCAACGCAGCTATATCGATACATGGGTCATCAATACGCTGTCCAATCCATCGATTGGCAACTGGACGACCACGATGTTTGGCAACTGTTTGTTGGTGGATTTCATCATTAAAGTTGGATCGGTTATTTGAAACAATGAACAATGCTGGTAACTTATAGTGAGCCGCTGTCCATAATGCGGACACGCCTTGTACAAAATCTCCATCACCAAGAACAGCAACCACAATCCGTTTGGTATCTTTCAAGGCTAAAGCTGCGCCCACTGTAATACCTGGTCCGGCTGCAAGTCCTGCACCACCATCATGGCCAAGAAAATCTAAAGGATCCCTAAAGTGATAAGCGTCACCAACCCAACCGATAGTGACGTGCGCAAGCGTAAATAATTCTTCTCCGCGCACCTTGGCTAATGCAACTTCAATATCATGGGGTGAAATCTCTTGATTGGCATTTTGACTATAACTTAGATTCGCCGGTAGCTTTAATGGTGGAGGAGTCTGCTTTTTAACTTGAGTCGAATTTTCAATTAAAGGTAGTAAATTACTGACAAATTGATCCACCCCAGATGCAATCTGTAAATCAACGGGTGATAGTGCAAAGTAATCCATGCTCCAGCCATTATGCAAAACACTATCTAATGACACATGAATCATTTTTCCACTGAACTTGGTCACATCAGAAAATGTTTGCTCTAAAGTACCATTTAAATCAGGCCAATCCAAACTCAATATACAGTCGGCAGAGCTAACAGCTTCTTTTGCTTGGGCTGTTAGCCAGAAAAATGGGTGCGCAACATGTAATGGATGATCCGTGGGAAATGCTGAACGTTCTCGTATAGAAGTCAATACCGAGGCGCCTAGACTCTGCGCTAAACGAATGCGCTCTTCCCACCCCGCCGAACTCCGTGAAACTCTTCCCATGAGTATCAAAGGTTTTTTTGCATTGGACAGCAATTGAACTGCTTCTTGGAGTTGATCTTGTGATGGACTTGGATCTTTCGCAGGCGCAAATCTGGCGACTGATGGTATATCAACGCTCTCTGTCAAAGCTTCTTCTTGAAGTCCAGCATCAAGACAGATATAGACGGGTGCGCTAGGTTTCGTCATGGCGATTTGATTAGCGCGTAAGAATGATTGCACAATACCGTGCACCGAGCGTGGTTCATCATCCCATTTGGAGAAGTTTCTGAGAACCGCTCCTTGATCTTTTGAGGTATGAATCCAATCAATCCAAGGTCTTCTCTTTTCTGGAACGACAGGTCCAGTTGCCCCTAAAATTAAGATCGGCATACGATCACACCAGGCGTTATATATTCCCATCAGACCATGGAATAATCCAACGTTGCTATGTAAGACACTCGCCATCATTTCGTCACTGGCTTTAGCATATCCATGCGCAATTGAAATCACATGGTCTTCATGTAAACACAACAACATTTGCGGTTCACGGTTCCCTAAATAGTTAACTAAACTATCATGTAAACCTCTGTAACTAGCCCCCGGGTTTAACGCAATATATTTAATACCTAAGTTTCTTAACATTTGCGCAGCAACATCGCTACCCCACCCTAGTTTTTGTGGGGAAAATTCTGGCTTTTCTATTTCATCCATTGTGTATCAGTCTCTTATTAGTTAATTTGTATATTCTTGAACTATGTTTGGTAGTCTGGGTAATGTCTTTCCAATAATCGTAGGCTGGCTGGCCAGTCTTTTCCCCCGCGACGATTAGGGTCAATTGTTTGATACTGTGTTGCAGCTTTTTCACAAACCGCATCATCAATGATGGAGACCTCACTATCTCCGGCTAATGCATTAATCTGTATCTTACACGCGGTCTCTAAGTAATGGTAATCAACAAATGTTTGCGGGATATTTTGTCCACAAACAAGCACGCCATGATTGCGTAAGATTGCATAATTAAAACTACCTAGACTCTGAATAATCGGATCGCGTTGATCTTCATTAAACTCAAACCCACCAAAATCATGATATGCAATGCGATTAAAAAATGGCATCGCATGTTGAGACAGCATCAATAAACCATGCTTTTGTGCTGATACACCTGCATTAGCTGGACTATGTGTGTGAAAGACGACATTTAAGTCAGGTCTTGCTTGAAGTATGCCGCCGTGAATGATGTGCGCGCCACCGCGATTCGGTGGACTATCTTGATAGGGATTACCTAAAAAATCAAACTTAAGTAAAGAAGACGCTGTCACTTCTTCAAAGAAAAATTGCGTTGGCTTGACTAAAAATAAATCTGGGAAACCAGGAACTCTTGCTGATAGGTGGTTATAGGATAAATCACTTAAACCAAAATGCGCTAATAATCGATAACAAGCCGCAAGCTCTACTCTAACTTCCCACTCTGCTTGAGATATTTCATGTCTCAAGGACTTTGTACTATTGTTCAAGACATTACTCCGCCAGATTCATTTTTACCGCGATACTGCCCCATGTCTTAATTTCTTTATCCATGAATTCCGTATGTGCTTGAGGACCTTGATTCTTTGCAATAGAAAAACCTAAAACTTTTAAACTATCAACCATCTCTTTAGATTGCAATGCTTTACTTAGAGCCGTATTTAAATAATTCATCACCTCTGGTGGCAAATTCGCTGGACCAAAAAATGCAAACATGGCGCCTTCATCTAATTCAGGAAAAGGGTATCCTAATTCATAAAAAGTTGGAACATTGGGCTGAGTTGACAAACGTTGCAATCCTGTAACTGCAATGGGCTTGACTTTACCCGAGTCAATAAATGGCTGTGCGGCAACAAGCCCTGTAGACATGGCAAGCTGAACTCGCTCTCCAGCAAGGTCAATGAGAGCTAAGCCTGCACTGCGATAGGCGATATTCTGAGCTTGTAGCCCATACTTCATTTTCATCAACTCAGGAGCAACGTGCGTTGGAAACTGTCCCATACCTCCTGCTGAGCCAAAGGATATCCCATTAGGCGTATTTTTTGATAGGTCTATTAATTCTTTTACATTTTTCACTGGCAAATTACTATTGACGAGTAAAAAAATTGGACCAGAAGCTATTAAACTTATTTGCGTAAAATCTTTTCTACTATCAAATGGCGGTGGTTTTGTTATCGCTGGATTAATAGCAAATACCCCAGTAGTTTCATTAAACAAAAGTGTATATCCATCAGGTTTGGCATCTTTCACATGCACTGTTCCTATAATGCCTTGAGCACCTACTTTGTTTTCAACAATGAATGGTTTTCCTGTGACTTGAGAAAGTGCCGAGGCTAATTTTCTTGCAATCCCATCGGTTGGACCACCAGGTGCAAACGGCGCAATAATTCGTACGGGTTGATTGGGGTAATTACTTTGAGAAAATGCCGAGATAGGATGGAAGGATAGTAATAAAGCAAGACTAATCAAATGTAGAAAACGAGCATTCACTCTGTTAACATGAGGGAATAAAAGCATTTTTTCTCCTGTATTTTTATAATAATTTCTAGTTTTTATTTAATCATATTTATTATCCTAAAAATGTTATTTAAGATGAATTAATAACATAGGCTGATGAATTAAATTCATGCGATAAGATTAATAAAATAAAGTACATGAAAATAATTCTCATTCAATAACTTTTAATCCGTCAGATTCATCTTCACCGCGATACTGCCCCAGGTTTTAATTTCTTTATCCATTAATTCGCCATGATGTTGAGGGCCCTGATTCTTCGGAATAAATAAATCTAGGGCTTTTAAACCATCAATCATCTCTTTGGATTGCAATGCTTTACTAACGGCTGCATTTAAATAATTCATCACTTCTGGGGGGAGGTTCGCAGGACCCCAAAACGCAAACATAACACCTTCATCTATTTCAGGTAATGGGTATCCTAATTCACTAAAGGTAGGAACATTCGGCTGAGATAGTGAGCGCTGTAATCCCGTAACCGCTAGCGGCTTTACTTTGCCAGAATCAATAAAAGGTTGCGCAGATACTAATCCTGTAGACATAGTAAAGTGCACACGATCAGCCGCAAGATCAATTAAAGCTGGAGATCCACCACGATAAGCAATATTCTGAGCATTTAAACCATACTTTATTTTAAGGAGTTCGGGGCCAACGTGCGTTGGAAATTGTCCCTTGCCTCCCGCTGAGCCAAACGATAAGCCATTGGGTGTGTTTTTGGAAAGGTCAATTAATTCTTTGAAATTTTTAACAGGTAGATTTGAATTTACGAGTAAAAAAACAGGGCCATGTGCAATTAAACTAATCGGTGTAAAGTCTTTTCTGCCATCAAAAGGAGACGGTTTTGTAATGGCCGGGTAAATGGCAAATAACCCTTTAGTTTCATTTACCATCAGTGTATAACCGTCTGGCTTAGCATCTTTTACCTGCACTGTACCTATCACCCCCTGAGCGCCAGGCTTGTTTTCGACAACAAAAGATTTACCTGTTTCTTGAGAAAGTGCCAACGCTAATTTTCTTGCAATACCATCCGTTGGGCCGCCAATCGCAAACGGAACAATAATTTTTACCAGTTGATTGGGGTAATTACTTTGAGAAAATGCCGCAATAGGATGCGCGGAAAATAAAAAGATTAAGCTGATCAAATATAGAAATCGAATATTTACTCTGTTACCATTGGAAAACAAAGGCATTATTTTCTCCTTTTTTATAATAATTTTTATAGTTCATTTTAAGCATGTTTACTCCCCTTGAAATGTTGTTTAAGATGAATTTTTAACCTAGGGTAATGAAATAAATTCATGCGGTAAGA
>JBAXKF010000058.1:0-11750 GCA_037137465.1 Betaproteobacteria bacterium
CTAAAAAGAAGCGCACTTTTTCCGCAAGTACCAACGATTGCTGAATCTGGTTATGCGGGTTTTCATACATCGACTTGGAATGGTTTAGCTGCTCCTGCTGGCACACCGCCGGAGGTGGTTGAAAAAATCGTCAAAGCCCTTAAGGTCATTGGGCAAACGAGTGAGTTCAACTCGCGTATGCAAAACATTGGGGTTGAAGTCATCTGCAATACTCCGGAAGAATTTAACCAAGTTCTCAAGCAAGATCTGATCAAATGGTCTGATGCTGTCAAAATGACGGGTGCCACGGTCAATTAAGCTTCTTGTTTGACATTTTGGTGAATATTCGCAAATGATGGTTAAAATCAATTTATATTATTTTGAATTGATTCTAATCATTTATCTATGGCTAGCCCCCTTCAGGTTGACACCCAATTTCAACAAATAAATCCAGCCCAGTGGCAGGAATTATTTGAACTAGCCCAGCAACTCAATTTTGCGCAACATCGTGCAGATCTATTTGCTGGTCAAGCGGTTAATCTTTCGGAAAAACGTCCAGCACTTCACACCGCTTTGCGCAATCTGCAAAAAACACCCGTGTTCGTAAATGATGTTGATGTGATGCCAGCGATCGAAGGCGTATGGCGTCAAATAAATACCTGCGCCAATCAATTAAATGGCATCACTGATATTATTTATATTGGGATTGGCGGGTCTGATTTTGGCCCACGCCTTGTATGTGATGCGCTTCGCCATCAAGTAAGCTCCGAAAAATCGCATCTTCGTGTGCATTTTTTATCGAATGTGGATAGTGCTGATTTAGCTTCTATTCTTGAACTTGTCAATGCCCAAAGTACTCTAGTCATTATTGCGTCGAAAGCCTTTACAACTCTCGAAACTATGCAAAATGCTAAGGCTGTTATCGCCTGGCTAAAAAATCATGGTCTTTCGCAGGATCACATCTCTAAGAAGATTTTTGCCATTACGGCTAATCCTTCCTTAGCAAAAGAGTTTGGTGTTTTATCAGAAAATATTTTCCCTTTTTGGGATTGGGTCGGTGGGCGTTTTTCTGTTTGGTCAGCGGTTGGCTTACCGATTGCACTGCAATTTGGCTTTGATATTTTTCAAGAGTTTCTGTCTGGCGCACAGGCGATGGATCAACACTTCATCCATGCTCCTGACTCTGAAAACCAACCATTGCAATTAGCCCTAGCTTTATATTTTCATCAAAAATATCATGGTGTTCGCGCCCAAGCAATTATTCCGTATGCACAGTCCCTACATTTATTTCCAAACTGGCTCCAACAATTAGAGATGGAGAGTAACGGTAAAACTGCGGGTTCTGATGGTCAAATAGTGCCTTTTAGTTCAGCCGTTGTTTTTGGTATTCCTGGTACAAATGCCCAACATTCTTTTTTTCAGATGCTCCATCAAGGCCCTGAACTCATTCCAGTCGACTTGATTGCGGTCCAAGAGTCGATGAGTAAGCTGGATAATCACCAACATCACCATGAGCTCTTATTGGCAAACTGCCTGGCTCAATCTGAAGCATTTGCCATTGGTCAAGGCTCAAGCAGTGATTTGAATCAATACTACTGTGGTAAACGCCCGAATAATCTGATCTGGTTACCTCGTCTTGATGCTTATCATCTAGGTGCCCTCATGGCTTTATATGAACATCGTACTTTTTGTTTAGGTCTTTTGTACGGCATTAACTCGTTTGACCAACCTGGTGTTGAACTTGGCAAAAAACTTGCCGCTCCAATTGTGTCTGCACTACAGGACACAAAAAATGATTTATCTACCCTACACCCCATAACAGCTGAGCGCATCAGGTGGCTGAAATCTTTTCATTCCTAACTTAATTATTTTTACATGCTAACTCTTTCCCCTTCTATTTTTAAAGCATATGACATTCGTGGAATTATTGATTCCACTCTGGATGCGCAAATCGCTACCCTCATTGGCAAAGCGTTTGGTTCAACCATGATTGATCATGGTGAAACTACGGTTGTCGTTGGCAGGGATGGTCGTTTATCAGGTCCTGAACTCATGCAAGCGCTTACTGAGGGTCTTCTGAGTGTGGGCATCAATGTGATTGACCTTGGGGTCGTTGCCACGCCGATGGTGTATTACGGCACCAATATAGAAATCCTTGGTCAAAGAGCCTTATCAGGAATCATGATCACAGGGAGTCACAATCCGCCTAACTACAATGGCTTTAAGATGGTTCTGAGTGGCAAAGCCATCTATGGTGATCAAATTAAAGCTTTGTATGAGCGTATTATTGCGCAACATTTTGCCCCGCAAAGATCAGCTTCCCGCTCTGAGTTTGATATTTTTCCAAGCTATTTAGCCCGTATTGTTGGTGACGTTCATTTAGCTCGTCCCATGAAAATTGCGGTTGATTGTGGCAATGGTGTTGGCGGCGCTTTTGCAGGAAAACTTTTCCGTGCACTGGGTTGTGAAGTCGAAGAAATGTTTTGTGAGGTCGATGGCCATTTTCCGAATCATCATCCCGATCCTGCTCATATCGAAAACTTGCAAGATTTAATGAAAAACCTAGCGACAACAAATAATGAATTAGGCCTAGCCTTTGATGGTGATGCTGATCGTCTTGGTGTTGTCACTAAAAATGGTTCTGTGATTTTTCCAGACCGCCAAATGATGCTCTACGCTAAAGATGTTCTATCTCGTCATCCTGGCGCAGAAATCATCTATGACGTGAAGTGCTCTCGTAATTTAGGTCTTTGGATTGAAAAACATGGTGGCAAGCCTACCATGTGGAAAACTGGGCACTCTCTTGTCAAGGCGAAGCTCAAAGAAACTGGTGCGCCTCTTGCCGGTGAAATGAGTGGTCATATCTTTTTTAAAGATCGTTGGTATGGCTTTGATGATGGTCTGTACACGGCAGCAAGACTGCTCGAGATTCTATCTAAAGAAGAAAACCCGAATCAAACGCTCTTAGACTTACCCGATGCCATTTGCACTCCAGAACTGCAACTGAGCTGCACTGAGGGTGAACCTTTTACGATTTTAGAGAAAATGAAGGCTAATGCTCAGTTTGAAGGATCGCAATCCATCAACACGATTGATGGGATTCGGGTGGAATATGCGGATGGCTTTGGCCTTGCAAGACCTTCTAATACAACGCCTGTTGTCGTCATGCGCTTCGAAGCTGAAACGCAAGAGGCTATTCTACGTATTCAAAAAGCCTTTAAAAAGGCGATTCTAGACGTCAAGCCTGATGCGCAACTGCCGTTCTAAATGGCTTTAATTGATTTAATTTGATTGGACTCATCAACCAAGACAATTTTTGGTTGATGGTGCTTGATGTCATCTTCATTAATCATGCCGTAGGTACAAATTATTAATGGGTCTCCTACGTGCGCTTTGCGCGCCGCTGCACCATTCAGTGCTATCGCACCTGAACCTCTTTTGGATTTAATAATGTATGTCGAAAAACGCTCACCATTATTAATGTTGTAGAGCTCAATCTGCTCAAATTCACGCATCCCAGCTGCGTCTAATAAGTCTTCGTCAATTCCGCAAGACCCTTCATAATTTAAATCTGCCTCTGTCACCGTTACGCGGTGCAGTTTGGCTAAAAGCATCATTCGTTGCATGTCAAACCCTCCGCCCGTCATTCTAACAGGGTATAAGAATCATAATCGTAAAATTTTTGACCAAAGTGGTGAAATTCTTTGATAATGTATTTACCTTTGATGCAAAATATCTAAATCATGAATAGTCCACTTAAAAGTTATGAATTCTCCCTTCCTAGTATCGATGGGCCAACTTGCATTTCGAGTGCCTGGGCAAAAACGCCGGTTGCACTAAGTAATTCCGAGAAATCTGATATTAAAGATAAAATTCGTGCTCTTCTTAAGGCGCGTAATGCGGTGATTGTGGCTCATTACTATGTGGATGGCGATATTCAAGATCTAGCGATGGAAACCGGTGGGTTTGTTGCTGACTCACTGGAGATGGCGCGTTTTGGAAAAGACCACCCCGCTCAAGAATTGATTGTGGCTGGTGTGCGATTTATGGGTGAAACATCCAAAATACTTTCTCCGCAAAAAAGGGTTTTCATGCCCGACTTAGATGCGACTTGTTCTCTCGATTTGGGTTGCCCTAGTGAACAATTTAATCAATTTTGCGATGCCCATCCTGATCGCACTGTTGTGGTGTATGCCAATACGAGCGCTGCAGTTAAAGCACGTGCAGATTGGATGGTCACGAGTTCTTGTGCATTAGCTATCGTGCATCAATTGCATGAGGCTGGTAAAAAGATTTTATGGGCTCCTGATCGCCACTTAGGTCGCTATATCCAAGATCAAACAGGTGCAGATATGATCCTGTGGGATGGGGCATGTATTGTGCATGATGAGTTTAAAGCGGTTGAATTAGAGGCTTTACGTCTGGTTCACCCAAATGCCAAAATATTAGTTCATCCTGAATCTCCTGCTGCAGTCGTGGAGATGGCTGATGTGGTAGGCTCTACGTCTGCCATGATTAAAGCTGTTGTCGAAAATACTGCTACTGAATTTATCGTGGCTACCGATCAAGGTATTTTGCATCGTATGCGCCAACTAGCCCCACATAAAACATTGATTGAGGCTCCAACTGCTGGTCAAAGTGCTACTTGCAAGAGTTGCGCCAATTGCCCATGGATGGCCATGAACGGTTTAGCAAATATTCTCCACTGTCTGGAACATCAGACTGGCGAGATTGATGTGGAAGAAACCATTCGTGCCAAAGCACAAAGCTGTATAGAGCGCATGCTCGATTTCACAAAAAATAATCCAGAACTTTTAGCAAAAGCGCAACATGGCTTTGTAAAAAATATTGGCGCTGCTTAAAAAATAATTAAAGGAATAATATGTTTGAGTTCAACGAGTCTCTAAAGCAAGCGCTTGCCCGTAATGTGCAAGATGCTCTCATGGAAGATATTGGTACTGTCGACTGGACTGCACAATTGGTCCGCGCGGATGAACGTGTGCGTGCGCATGTAATCATCAAACAAAATGGCGCCATCTTATGTGGTCAAGCATGGTTTGAGCTCTGTATTAAATCCTTAGATCCTAGCGCAGATGTCATGTGGTTCTACACTGAAGGTCAAGTGATGCAAGCGATGATGCCTGTTTGTGAAATTGTTTGTAATGCCCGCGCTCTTTTATCTGCTGAACGTTCTGCACTGAATTTTTTACAACTTTTGTCATGGACAGCTTCATCTACGAAAGTGTATGTCGATGCGATTGCCGATGTAGACGTCAATCCTCGTGGCTGTAAGATTTTAGAAACGCGGAAAACGATTCCTGGTTTACGACAAGCCCAAAAATATGCGGTACGAGTTGGCGGCGGTAAAAATCATCGTCTAGCTTTGTGGGACGGTATCTTAATTAAAGAAAATCACATTATTGCCTCGGGGAGTATTGCTGCAGCCCTTGCTAATGCTAAAGCACTGAACTCAGGAGTAATGATCCAAATTGAAGTAGAGTCTATTGCTGAATTAGAAGAAGCGATTGCGGGTGGTGCGGAACATATTTTGATCGATGATTTTTCAATCGAAGATATGGCGCGTGCTGTAGAAATTACACAAGGTCGCGCAGAACTTGAAGTCTCTGGCGGTGTGGAAATGACTCAATTACGAGATATTGCCTTAACCGGCGTTGACCGTATCTCTGTTGGGGCTTTAACGAAAGACGTGATTGCCATTGATTTTTCAATGCGCGTTTTGGAGCGCCTCGCCTAATTACCGCTCTGGGGTAATAATCGTCGGGTATGACATCGCAAAGGTTTGGGGATAGTCGCGACTGTAATGGAGTCCGCGACTTTCTTTACGATCGAGGGCTGATCTCACAATCAACTCAGCGCAAACAATTAAATTACGCAACTCAATTAAATCGCGATTAACGTGAAAATTAGAATAATAATCATGCACTTCTTGTTTGAGTAATTCAATACGGTGCAGAGCTCTTTCTAATCTTCTGGTGGTTCTTACAATACCGACGTAATTCCACATCAATGATCGTAATTCATCCCAGTTGTGCGCAATGACGACTTGCTCATCCGCATCTTCTACTTGACTATCATCCCACGGATGCACTTGCGGTGTTGACTCCATGGTGTTTTCTAGAATATTGTCTGCAGTGGCTTTACCAATCACAACACATTCGAGTAAAGAGTTACTCGCTAGCCGATTTGCCCCATGAAGGCCAGTATAGGTAGCCTCCCCCACTGAGAATAAATGAGGTAAATCTGTTTGCCCATTTAAATCAGTTACTACACCGCCACAGGTATAGTGCGCGGCAGGTACGACAGGTATACCTTCCTTGGTAATATCAATGCCCACTGCTAAACAACGTGCATAAATAGTGGGAAAGTGCTCTTTTAAAAATTCAGAACCTAAATGAGTACCGTCTAACAGCACATAGTCAATACCGTGTTTTTTAATCTCAAAATCAATGGCTCTAGCAACAATATCCCTTGGGGCAAGCTCTAAGCGCTCATCATGGTCTGCCATAAAGCGATAACCATTCGGGAGTTTTAAGTGCGCACCTTCACCTCGGAGTGCCTCTGTAATCAAGAAGCTTCTTTCCTGGGGGTGATATAAACAGGTCGGGTGAAACTGAATGAATTCCATATTACCAACCCGACAACCAGCACGATAAGCCATTGCAATGCCATCACCTGTTGCTGTGTCTGGGTTAGATGTGTACTTGTACACTTTCCCAACTCCGCCTGTCGCGATAACAACATCATTACCCGTGACTGTGACTACTTCATTGTTTTTGATATCTAAAGCGTAGACGCCGTAGCAGCGATCTTTCATCACGCTTTTTTGATAGTCTTTATTAGTTTTTTCAGTTAAGTGACGGCTTGTAATTAAATCGATCGCCACCCAATTCTCTAAAAGCTGGATATTGGGATGTTGCTTTGCTTTTTCAAGCAAGGCTACATGAATCGCTTTCCCTGTCGCATCAGCAGCATGCGCAATCCGTCGGTGGGTATGACCACCCTCTCTGGTTAAATGGAGTCCAAGTGGTCCCTCAGGATCTTGGGTAAACGCCACTTCTTGATCCACTAACCATTGAATGGCGTTGTGTGAATTTTCAGTAATAAAACGCGCGGTCGCTTCTGAAACAATACCCGCCCCTGCTTCTAGTGTGTCACCAACGTGCGATTCAAAACTGTCTTTTTCATCGAGCACGCCAACGATGCCACCCTGCGCCCAGGCTGTAGCAGCTTCAGTCAGCTCACGTTTGGCAAGCACAATCACTTTTCGGGTTTGTGCTACTTTTAAAGCTACGGTAAGCCCTGCAAGTCCTGCCCCAACAATCAGCAAATCACCATGCAGTGTTTGCGTTTTTTTTACTTGATTTAGATTGCTACTATTTGACATACATACTTTTCTAATAAGAATGGATAAGCACCATCCATCTTATTTTACATAGTACTTAGCTATCGCGTTTGTTTTGCCTAAAGTTTTCTCGCCACAAAACCGACTAAGGCAGACATACCATCGTGTCCGTCACCTTCTTCTATTTCTTTTTCATAGGTGCATGAATCAAGAATCTCATAGTTCGGAAATGCCTTCTTTAATAAGCTTTCTGTATAGAGGTTTTCAATGACGCCAGGGCCACCTGTTTTGTATTGCAGTTGTTTTTCGCCGTATCCCTGAATAATCATTAACCCACCAGATTTTAGGCTATGATCCATTTTGGCAAATAACTCCGTACGTTCATCTGGATCGGCAAACTGGAAAAAGATACCAACGACATAGTCATATTCGCTTTTTGGCCATGCATACGACTGCCAATCACTGCATTCAAAATCAACACTTACATTTTTTTGCTGGGCTAATTTTTGGGCTTTTTCAAGTGCAATGGGTGAAAAATCAAATGCATTAACTTGTAAGCCTTGCTCGGCTAACCAAACACTATTTCGACCTTCGCCATCAGCAATCGCCAACGCTTTGCCCCCTTGAAGCCGATCTTTTTGAGCCTGTAAATAATGATTGGCTTGCTGTCCAAATAAATAGGTATCAATGGAAAACCGCTCATTCCATCTCTCTAGTGCTTTACTAAATTTAGCCATGTTAAGACTTCCTCTGTTGTGATGATTGCTTCAATACCTAATGTCTTTTTTGACGAATAGGTATATCTTTGGATTTTGTATAACTTGATTTCTTATAAACCTGTCATCGTAAATTGAATTTTTTCTAAATCTGCAAGTAGTGCTTTTTGTTGCTCTGCCGTCAAATCGATCAATGGTGGTAATACGTGCGCCCATGATGGGTCTTTCGAGAAATGTGCCACAGCTGTTTTCATGGCCGGAATCATTGGATATTTTGCAAACGCAGATCGTACGATATCTAAATCGGCTTGTGCTTGGTCTGCACCTGCCTCTTGCCATTTTCCGGCTAAAGCAGCAATCGCCCGAGGGTTTACATTGGCAGTAGCAGATATGCATCCTACGCCACCAGCTCGTAAATTTCTCATCAAGAAGGTTTCACTGCCTGCGTATACCTGAAATCCAGAACCTGCTAATGCCTTGATCACGGATTCGGTATATGGCCAATCCCCTGAACTGTCTTTAATACCAACGACCGTCGTTGGAAAATCTTTGACTAATCGTTCTAGTAGTGGAACGCTCAGCAAAATCTTAGTTACCTGAGGAATGTTATATACATATATTTTTAATCGACTATCTGCTATTTTTTCAATGACTTTTGCATAAAAACTATATAAGCCTTCATCGCTAACATCTTTATAGTAAAAAGGACTCAGCATCAGCACGCCAGAACATCCTGCGCTCACTGCTGCTCTTGTCATAGCAACCGTCTCATCGATGGAGCAAGCCCCTGTTCCAGGCATCATGTGCTTGGGATTTAATCCACCAGCAATGAGCTTTTCTAGAGCATCAATTTTTTGCGCGCCTGAAAAAGAATTTGCTTCAGAATTGGTGCCAAAAATGGCTTGTCCAACGCCATTGGCGTCCAACCATTGGCATTGCTTGAGGAGTCTTGCTGTATCTGGCCCACCATCGGCATTAATCGGCGTTAAAACAGGGGAAAAAACAGCAGGTAGATTGTATTGGCTGTAGTTCATAGGTCTCTTTTTGAAAAATAAATTGTTATGAACTTCAAGCATAGCAGAACATGGATTTAGATGGAAAATAGAGTAAGATTTGGAAACTAGGAGAAGTGGCAGAGTGGTCGAATGTACCTGACTCGAAATCAGGCGTACCGCAAGGTACCGAGGGTTCGAATCCCTCCTTCTCCGCCAGTGCCATATATTAAATGGACTTATATTCCTCTCTCTGCATAATTACCTATTGTTACCTATTGCGGCTGACTTAATTCCTCCAAATTTACCCAATAATTCAGATGTCATCATTTCAGAACCTGATGAGGATTTTATTGGTAACTCAGGGAATCAAAGTGATAGCTATTGCGCCATTAACCTTAGTGCAACAGTAAAAAATAAACGAGTCACTTTAATTTTCCACCACCCTTTGCAGGTTGAGAAAAACTGTGCGTAGGGTCTTAATTACAGTAGTTTTGAATTCTTGAGACGATTGCTGGAGTTGGGCCTGGAGATCTAACTTCTCGCCATTCCCCACTAGAACGATGGACAGCAACTTGGGATCCACTTCCATTACTTCCTGAGCGCATCACAACATCTCCAACTAAAATCATTCGATTGAAACAGTTATATGAATAGGTAGTTGTCATGGAGTTGACCGCTTGACCATTATTCATATATGGCTGAAATTTATTAACAAGTACATCGACATATACAAGTCTTGTTCCTGAGCCAAAATTCTCAATTCGAATACCCTGATTGTCCATCAGAAAAGTATCACTATTATCAGGCTGGGTATAGATAGGAATCCAATACCCTTTTGCGAAAGATATATGTACAAATGCAAAAGCAGCGAGAATAAAAAGACGTTTAAAAATCATAAATAATCTTTGAGCAATTGGTTTTTCAGAAAACTAATTCTTTATTTTATATTATGAATATTCCCTTTTGCAATTATTAAGGTAATAGTGCCTTCCTATCGGTGTTTTTGCTTTTACCCTGGCCTGCTCCCCAATCCCTATTTAATCGATTAACTTTATACAAATTTTATTGATTCTAGACCTCGAGAAGATCTGAAAAAATATATCGTGAAAAAATGGCAAATTTAGAGCAAAATCATCAAAGACAAACTTATTACAAACGACTAATGTAATCTCACGCTATTTCTCCTAACCCTCAGGAAAAAAATATGACCAAGAACATCTTTGCCCTTACCCTAATCATCACTACTTTTCTAAGTTTTTCTGTGGCTGCGCAAAATTCGTCTTCTCCGATTCGAGTACGCGGAATTATTGAAAAAATGGATGTGGATTCAATCATTTTTAAAGAACGTCGAGGAGAAGTTTTAAAAATAGCAGTAGCGGCAAATCTTAATATCACCGAAGTATTCCCGATCAAAATATCGGAGATTCAAGAAAATTCTTATATTGGAACAGCTACATTAACGAATTCCTCCGGAAAATTAGAGGCTCTAGAAGTATTAGTATTTCCTGAAGCAATGCGTGGCACTGGTGAGGGACATTACGCTTGGGACCTCATGCCTGGCAGTATGATGACGAATGCAACTGTGAGTCAATTAAAAAGTATTGGCAATACCCGTGAATTAAAACTGGATTACAAAGGTGGTAGCCAAGTGGTGTTTGTTCCAGAGAATGCACCGATCGTGACGTTTCGACCAGGTACTAGTAGTTTGTTAGTGCCTCAAGCAAACGCCATATTAACGGTGATTCAAAAAGACGGGCAACCTATAGTAACTCGCATCGTAGTTGGTAAGGATGGCTTCAAACCACCAATGTAATCAGATGACACGATTTAATACGGCGTGATTTCTGCTTGAAATGACAAAGAGGTTTAATCTTTTTCCACCAGAATCACATATAAGTCAAATTAATCTGATTCAATACGCGCATCTTTTATTACTTTAGACCAACGACGATTTTCAGAATATACAAACTCACTAAACTGACTAACAGACATCTGATTGGGCTGAGTTCCCAGATCTGTTAATATTTTTTTGGAAGCCTCGGAATTCAATGTTTCAAGTAAAGCTTTATTAAGCTTATTCACAATGACACTAGGGGTCCCCTTTGGGGCCCAAATTCCGTACCAAGTGTATGCCTCAAAATCTTTTCCATCATTTTCACGAAAGGTTGGAATCTCTGGCAAAGATGCAACTCTTGTTCGACTTGTTATTGCTAAGGCTCGTATTTTTTTGCCTTTAATTAAAGGCAGTGCTGTTGTAACTGGTGCAAACATGAGATTGATATGACCACCAGCCAAATCAGTTAAAGCTGGTGCGGTCCCTTTATAAGCAACGTGGGTTAATTTGACATTCTCATTACGGCCAAATAACTCTGCGGCTAAATGTGAAAATGATCCTTTAGCAGGTGATGCGTAGTTTAGCTCTATAGAATTATTTTTTCTAATGGCATCAATCAATTCCGCAAGAGTTTGATACGGTGAATCGTTGGGCACAACAAGGACTAAGGGTATAGATCCTACTAATCCAACCGGTTCAAAATCCGTTAGTGGATCAAATTTCAAATCTTTATTTAAAGATGCATAAATTACATGTACAGAGGGGTTCATTAACAGTGAATATCCGTCAGCTGGGCTGCGAGCAATATCATATGTACCAATGACCCCGCCTGCGCCAGGTTTAAACTCCAAGAAAAATGGTGC
>JBAXKF010000059.1:0-11430 GCA_037137465.1 Betaproteobacteria bacterium
GCAAGTATTGAAAAGATGAATGAATCATTTGGGGAGCAGGTGTCATTAATGAAGGTACATCCCCCTGCTTTAATCTTGAGATCGCTTGTTATTCTAATAGCAATAGTATCTTTTTTAAGTGGCTATAGTATGGTGATTAAGAAAGAGCATGATTGGATGCTAGCATTTCTGTTCGCCTTTATCATGATGGGCGCAATTTTTGTTATTCTTAATTTAGAATACCCAAATGTTGGATCACTGCATCTGAATAATACTAAAACTCAATTGATAGAATTGCGTAATTTATTGCAATAAATAGGTTGAATTTAATCAACAAAGTAAGTATTTAAAATTTAACCTACATCTGACCAGATTTTAATTGACGCACAAAAAAATAAAGTTTTTCTATACTCATTGAGCCCATAGTTCAAGTCTCTTAAGGCCTGCCAATAAAATCCTCATCAGAAATGGTGGGGTTTTCTTTTGGGCTTTACATTGTGTAACAATGATCTTGTAATTTATATTAGGTAAAAGCTTTTTTAAAATTTACAATATTTATCAATTAGAAGAACTTTTTTGAGCCAATAGAAAAAATATATAAATATGGAGATATATGACTACTCAAAGAGATTTATTTAACCAGCGACTCAGTAGTCCCGGATTGATAGTTGCACCTGGTGTATATGAGATGGTTTCGTTACGCTTGGCCGATCGCATGAATTTCGATGCACTCTATATGACGGGTTATGGCACTGTCGCTTCATTGCTTGGCTTACCAGATGCTGGTTTGGCTACCTATACTGAGATGGTTGGTAGAGTTAAGGCAATGGCAGAAATGGCAAAGACGCCATTAATCGCAGATGGAGATACTGGGTATGGTGGCTTATTAAATGTTCGTCATACAATGCGTGGATATGAAGCTGCTGGAGCCGTTGCGATTCAGTTAGAAGATCAAGAGTTCCCGAAAAAGTGTGGACACACTCCTGGGCGGAGAGTGATTCCCATGGAGGATATGATTAAAAAGATTGAAGTGGCAGTTGCATCGCGCACAGATCCTAACTTCAAAATCATTGCTAGAACTGATGCCAGAACGACATTGGGTTTAGATGAAGCACTCAGACGTGGTGAAGCTTATGCTAGAGCCGGTGCAGATATTTTATTTATTGAATCTCCAGAAACCGAAGAAGAAATGAGGCGCATTGGCACGACATTTCCAAATCATCCTTTAATTGCTAATATGGTAGAAAAGGGTAGGACACCGGTTCTCTCTAAGTTGGAGTTAGAGCAATTAGGCTATAAGATTGCTATTTTTCCAGTAACCGCTTTGCTAGCTTCTGTTCAGGCTATGACTAAAGTATATGAACATTTTAAAAATTCTGGATCATCTATCAATAATCCAGTAGATTTATATGATTTTGGAGACTTATCAAAGCTGATGGGCTTTGAAGATGTTTGGGAATTTGAAAAACTTTTTGTTGAGACGAAGTAAAACTATTTAAAGGCCTACTATGAAATTTTATCGTTATCTCTTATCCACTATTTTTTTGCTTTCAACGATCCTGCCCGCTACAAGTTTTAGCCAATCCAATTATCCCAATCGACCTATACGTTTAATCATTCCGTTTTCACCAGGTGGAGTGACAGATACCTCGGGCCGTTTTATTGCAGAACAGCTCTCCTTGAAACTGGGGCAGCAAGTTATTTCGGATAATAAACCAGGCGCCTCTGGGAATGTTGGTTCGCAAATGGTTGTAACTGCTGAGCCAGATGGCTACACTTTATTATTAGGATACGCTGGAACTTTATCAATTAATCCTTTACTTTCAGAAAAGGTTCCATTTGATAGCGTAAAAGACTTTGCGCCAATCGGAAAAATTGGCGATGCAACTTTAATACTAGTAGCAAATAATGATTTTCAGGGTAAGACTTTGGCAGATGTTATTGCCATATCCAAAAAAGATTCTAAAGGACTTTCTTACGGTACATCAGGAACTGGCATAACAACGCATATTGCAGGAGAGTTATTTAAGCAAAAGACAGGTGCCAATTTAGTTCATATTCCATATAAGGGAGGTGGTCAAGCCTTCCTTGATCTATTAGCCGGCAATATCCCCTTAGCTTATATGGCAGTTGCGGGAGCCGGTCAGTTTGTTGCCTCTGGAAGAATTAAACCTATCGCCGTATCAAGTGCAAAGCGAAATCCGAATATGCCTGATGTGCCGACATTTATGGAGAGTGGCATTAAGGATTTTGAGATTGATGATTGGGTTGGATTATTGGCACCAGCAAAAACACCTAAACCGATTATTAACAAGTTAAATCAAGCATTAAATGAGATTCTTAGTTCACCTGAGGGGAGAGCGAAGCTCTTGTCTATGGGTATCTTTGCCGCTCCTGGAGTACCTGAAAAATTTGGTGAACAAATCAAAGACGACTTAATTCGTTTTGCGCCAATTGTAAAGTCTGCTCAAATCAAAGCTGAATAAAAGAAGGATGGATTTGACTCACCAATAAATAAAAAGACCAAGCTTCAGCTTGGTCTTTTTAGAAGTATTACAAGCTATAGGGCTCATTTTCTAATATTAATTTATAGTCCTAGCTTAGTTGCAAGACCAATTCGTTGTAATTTTCCAGTTGCTCCTTTAGGAATCTCATCCATAAAGATAATCTTTTTAGGAACTTTGAAATCAGCTAGTTTTTGAGCAGCAAAACTACGAATATCTTTTTCATCAGCGGATTTACCTTCACGCAGAACAACTATAGCGCCTACTTCTTCACCAAGTTTTTCATGAGGAATAGCAAAAGTCACCACCTGCAAAACTGCTGGATGTTCCATTAAGATTTCGTCTACTTCTCTTGGTGAAATTTTCTCACCTCCGCGATTGATAATTTCTTTCAACCTGCCGGTAATAGTCACGTAACCATCAGCATCAATCGTACCTTGGTCGCCAGTTCTGAACCATCCCTGCGTAAAATTCTCAGCATTTGCTTTTGGATTATTTTCATAGCCCTTAGTAACGTTTGCCCCTTGAATCACAATTTCACCAGTCTCACCTATTCCCAAAAGCTTGCCTTGCTCATCCATAATAGCCACGCGAGGACCGGCAGCCACCCCAACAGTACCTGGCTTACGTAGCCCTGGAGGGAGTAAGTTACTGCACATTTGGTGTGAAGCTTCAGTCATGCCGTAAGACTCAATCAGTGGTGCCTTAAAACATGCTTCTAGCTCTTCTATTACTTTTACAGGCATGGATGAACTAGAAGATCTGATAAAGCGCAGTGGATTATTTTGGATGATCACTTGATTATTGTTAGCTCTTGTCAAAATGGTTTGATGCATCGTTGGCACGGCGGTGTACCAAGTTGGTTTGACTTGATCCATCCATGAGAAAAACTTCAGTGCATTAAAGCCAGGAGTGCAAGACACATATGCACCAGCTGAGAGAGGAGCTAAAACGCCAGCAATGAGTCCATGGATATGGAATAAAGGCATGATATTTAGACCACGATCTTTAGCCGTAAAGGCAAGAGTGTTAGCTATATTACCTGCAGATGCACAGACATTACTTTGCGATAAAGGCACAATTTTTGGTCTTGAAGTTGTTCCTGAGGTATGCAAAATCAATGCAATATCATCAGCCTTAGCCCAGCCACCTTGTTTAAGTACCATTTTTTTCTTACTACGTAAACTAAGCGTAAATGTACCTGCGCCACATTCCGAGCTAGGGTGTAAATCAATAATCGCAACGCCTAATTTATGAGCTACAGCAATAGCCGGAGACTCAGAGCCAGCTTTAACAACGATTGCTTTGGCTTTAAGATCCTCTAAATAAAACTCAAATTCGTCAGCACGATACCCCGCGTTGAGTGGGGCAGAAGTTGCACCACTTGCGATAGACATAAAAGCCAAAGCCATCTCAGGGCCATTATCTAAAACAATTGCTACACGATCATTTCTGCCGATACCAAAGCTATTTAGCTGAGCAACAGTATGTGTGATGAACAGACGTAAGCTTTTAAAAGTCACGTCCAATTGATCGGGAGCACCAATAGCTAGTTGGTCATCATTACCTAAAGATAACAATTCTGGTAGGGTTGTACAGTGGTTCATAGAAAGCTTCCTCTTTATTAATATGGGGTAATTTTTAATTGACCTTTTTGGTCAGCCAAAGATTTAGATAGCAGACTGATACACGCAAAGACAGCATCAATGTGTGGTGTGGGTAAATTGACCATACGTCCAAGTTCGATCACAGAGCCAATTAATGCATCTTTCTCAATGGCGCGACCAGATTCAACGTCTTGTAACATTGAAGTTTTGTGTGCACCAACTGCTTGAGCACCAGCGATTCTTTTTTCTAAAGAGACACGAAATCCAATCCCAAGTTTTTCTCCGACATCTTGAGCTTCCTTCATCATTTTTGCGACCAAATCTCGTGATAGAGGAAATTCACAAATATCGACGAGGGTGGCATGAGTTAAGGCACTGATCGGATTTAGGCTTAAGTTACCCCATAGCTTAGTCCATAGTTCAGAGCGAATATCGGAGATTACAGGTGCTTTAAAGCCTGCATCTTTAAGCGTTTTCGATAGGAGTTCAATTCTAGGGGTAGCAGAGTTATCGATTTCTGAAACGGAGAATCGATTTCCTTCAATATGTTTAAGAACTCCAGGTTGGATCATTTCGGCAGCAGGATAAACAACAGTCCCAACGACTCGCTCGATAGGTAGATTTTTCGCAATGACACCACCTGGGTCAACACTCTCTAGGGTGCGACCATCATATTCACCACCATGTTTAAAAAAGTACCACCATGGAATACCATTTTGGGCGGTCAGCACCATGGTTTCATCGTGATACATAGCAGGTAATTCCTGGACAATTGCTGCCACTTGATGAGCCTTCATTCCCAAAATCACTAAGTCTTGTGGCCCAGCCTGACTCATAGAGCCTAGAGCACGTAGTTGAGTGATCGATTCGCCACCATCTTCAGTGATCAACTTAAAGCCATGATCCTGAATCGCTTTAAGATTTGGTCCTCTGGCTATAACAGTGACATCGTTACCGGATTGTGCAAGTTTAATTGCCAATAGACCGCCAATTGCCCCAGCCCCTACAACACATATTTTCATAATTTCACCAATTAAATATGAGATCTAGCTACAAATCAATTTTGTTTGCAACTTCACCCAAAACAACTTTTATTAAATATCTTGTACTGTATTCACCAATTTACCAATACCTTCAATCTCTACTTCGACAAGTTGACCACCCTTGATTGGAAGAACGCCTAAAGAGGTTCCACATGCGATGACATCACCTGGATACAAGGTCATATCAAAAGATAGAAAACTTAAGATTTGATAAGGATTAAAAATCATATCAGAACATGGATAGCTTTGACGTTCTCGGCCATTGATGAATGTCTTAACAGTTAAGTTTTCATAAGAAACATCAGTTTCTATCCAAGGGCCAAATGGCCCAAAGCTATCGTAGCTTTTAGCCCTTGTCCATTGTTTAAAAGATTCATCTTTCGTGAGAATTTCAAGGGCCGTCACATCATTTACACAGGTGTAACCAAAAATATAATCTTTCGCATCAGCCACTGAAATTGCTTTTGCGGTCTTACCGATGACAATACCCAATTCGCCTTCATAAATCACTCTACCGGCTGGGCCGGTAGAAGTTTTTGGAAGCTTGATGATACCTCCTGGCTCCAAAAAAGAATTGCCAGATTTTATAAAATAGAGAGGTTCGGGTGGAATCGCATTGTTTTGTTGGGCAGCTGCCGCGTGGTAGTTATTCCATAAACCGATCATTTTTGATGGCTGGCAAGGATAACTAAGTTCTACATCATCCAAAGACAATTGCTTACCCGTCATTTTGTAATCAGCAAACAAATTCCCCGTGATAGTTTCGATGTGCGTACCTTCTTTACTAAGTATGCCAAAGGTCATTTCTGCAGTTTTTTTATTGATAAAGCGGCACCATTTAGCCAAAATTTTCTCCTAAGTCTTAAAACATCATCTAATTTTATGATTGAAGATGGATGTTAAATGAGTATTTCCTACAAATTAAAAAAGACCTTAACACGGACTAAATGTATGTCTATCCTATTATTGCATGCTGTATGAAGTGATCTGTCTCAATTTTAAGCGCCACTCCTAAAGAGAGGATTTTGTGAAGTCACGTCATAAATAAATCTATTAGAGTCGTATGACACTGTCAACAGACCTTATTTTTAGTACTACTTCTAAACTATTTCTTAAGCTAGGCTTCTGATGTGGTTTGTTAGAAGAAGATTTAGAGACTAGATGTCGCACAACTAAATACGCAGGCAGTAATACATATGGTGAAGGCGAAGTACAAAGAGCTAAAATAGAATCTACTTTACTGAAATAAATAATTTGAAAAATCATCCATGGCTTAAATCTAGCTTGCCAATTCTATTGGGAGTTTCTTTGATGCTTTCCTTGAGTACGGGGATGCGCCAAAGTTTGGGGGTATTTATGCCTGAAATTACTCAAGATATTGGCGTTTCAGTTTCTCAATTCACACTCGCAATTGCTATCCAAAACTTAACATGGGGCTTAATGCAACCATTTACTGGAGTGTGGGTCACACGCGTTGGTTTTAAAAAAGTGATGGTGGTCGGTTCCTTTTTGTATCTTTTAGGAATCATCATCTTAGCGATGGCTAACGGAGTAGTTGCAGTAACTATTGGAGCAGGTTTTTTAATTGGCTGTGCGCTTGCCTGTAATGGTTCTGGCATTGGAATGGCAGTTGCAACTAGGGCGGTACCTGTTGAAAAGCGAAGCCTTATTCTTGGCATAGTTTCTGCTGCAGGATCATTAGGTGCCTTAGTGGCAGCGCCAATTGGACAGGGCTTGATACAGGCATTTGATTGGCGTATCGGAATGTTTGGATTTGTTGTGATGGCAGCATTAGCCATCCCTGGGGCTTGGTATGCAGGAGGCATTGATCAGAAGTCGATTCCAGGTAAGTCTGTAAACGATGATATCAAGCCGATGCAAGTGGTTATTAATGCACTGAAATATCCACCTTTTACCGTCATGGCGATTGCATATTTTGTATGTGGTATGCAGCTAGTTTTTCTGACCACCCACTTACCATCCTATCTTGCATTATGTGGCTTAGATCCCATGTTGAGTGCCCAGACTTTAGGTGTGATTGGTGGTTTTAATGCATTAGGAAGTTTATTTTTTGGTTGGATGGGTGGACGATATAACAAATTATTTTTATTGGGATTAATTTATATATTACGTTCTATTGGAATAGCGTACTATTTTTATGTCATTCCTAACCCAACTAATACACTCATTTTTGCAGCATATATAGGATTCCTATGGCTGGGAGTTATACCACTCGTGTCAGGCTCCATTGCAGAAATGTTTGGTGTTAAATGGCAAGCGATGCTTGTCGGTATTGCATTTATTGCTCATCAATTTGGAAGCTTTGTGGGGGCTTTTGGTGGTGGGCTCATCTTTGATGCTTTAGGTTCTTATGATTTGGCTTTGCAAATTGGCGTATCAATCGGGCTATTTGCGGGGATTGTGCAGGCTTCCTTTGCATTATTTAAAACTAAACCACCCAATGCCCCAGCCCCTACAATACAATTTTCATGATTTCATAAAAGAAAAATGAGATCAAGCTACAAATTAATTGTTTAAAAAGTTACTACGTGATCTAGAGCAAGTGTGATACCGATTTTTTCGCCTATTTCATGGTTGTGATGGCTAGGAACTAGAGCTAAGATCTCTGTGCCAGATTGAAGTTTAAGGGTGTATAAAAAATCTGCACCCCTAAATGTTTTGCGAATTACCTCTGCTTGCATGGGGCTAAGGTCATCGTGCTGAATATCGTCTGCGCGAATGAGCACATCAATTTCTTTGCCAGTCTCTGCGCTACGATCTTGATCTAACGAAAGTTCTCCTATTTCTATAATGACTTTATTCCCAGACTGGACTTGTCCTTTGATAAAGACCCCGCGACCAATAAAGTCAGCAACATAGCGAGTTGCTGGTTTGTGATAGAGCTCATATGGCGCATCCCATTGCAGCACTTTACCCTCTGCCATAACGCCTACTTTGTCAGATATTGCAAATGCTTCAATTTGATCATGAGTGACCATTAAAGCTGTTATGTTATTTGCTTTCAGAATGTCACGCATCTCAGTGGCGAGCCGTTCTCGGAGTTCAACATCTAAACTGGAGAATGGTTCATCCAGTAGGATGAGGTCCGGCTCCGGTGCCATTGCCCTTGCAAGTGCGACACGTTGCTGTTGACCGCCACTCAATTCATGGGGATAGGCATTGGCCTTATCTGAAAGAGAAACTCTTTTGAGCCAGTCCATTGCGACAGAAGATTTTTGCTTATTAGAAAGACCTTGCAAGCCAAAGATGACATTTTCTAGAACGTTCAGATGAGGGAAAAGGGCAAAGTCCTGAAAGACCATGCCAATACGTCTTTGGCTTGGAGGTAGTAACGTCGTTGTTGAGCTAACTAGCTTTTTTCTTAAAAGTATTTCACCAAACTTCACTGGCTCAAATCCACAAATCGCTCTCAGTACAGTAGACTTTCCGCACCCAGAGGAGCCAAGTAGACAACCAATTTCACCTTGCATAAGATCAAGGTTAAGGTTTTTGACAGCGATAATACGACTATGTCCATCTTGACTAGGGTAGTCGATTTCTAGAGTTCGTATGGAAAGTAGCGCTTGCTCGGAGTTCATCCCTATAATTGTCTCATTAGTCATCATGGTTTAATACACAACTAGATTCTAAACGGAATGTCGATTTCATGAAACGTATTGTGGCACCTCTTGCCCTGTTTTTATTTATACCGTTATTGGGTTTGCTGGCATCATTTTTTTTTCCAGTAGAGGGTGGCATTGATAAGTCTGTAACAAGTACACTTAGTCATTTATGGAGTTTTGTTTTAGGTGGCTATATTGTTTCAACTGCGGTATTAATTATTGGGGTTGGAGTTGGTGTATTCGTTCTTGGGGTAGGTAATGCTTGGATTGTTGCTAGTTATGACTTTCCAGGGAAAAACATATTTGAGTGGGCATTAATTCTCCCCTTGGCCGTACCTACCTATGTCATGGCTTATCTCTTTGTGGATCTTCTACAGTTTTCCGGGCCCATTCAGACCACACTTCGTACTTTACTGAGAGTTGATACATTGTGGTTTTTTCCTGATCCAAGATCGATGGCTGGAGCAATTTGGTCTTTTTCTTTTTGCTTATTTCCTTATGTGTACCTCATCACTAGAACTGCATTTTTGGAGCGTAGTCGACGTTTGATAGAAGTTTCTGAAACACTTGGCTATAGCCCATTTCAAGGCTTCATGAACTTAGTGCTTCCCATGGCAAGACCTGCTATCTTTGCTGGCATGGCTTTGGCATTAATGGAGGTCTTAGCTGATTTTGGTGCAGTTTCATACTTTGGGGTACAAACTTTTGCCACCGGTATTTTTAAGGCTTGGCTTTCTTTTGGGGATCGATTGGCTGCAGTCCAGTTGGCATTAGGTTTATTAAGTTTTGTCTTGCTTATTTTTTTTGTTGAACAAAGTAGTCGTTCAAAAATACGCTATTCTTCATCCTCTCAGAGTAAATCAGTTGCAAAACGCCTTTATGGCAAGCAATCTCTCATTGCTTTTATATTTTGTGGAGCGACATTGCTATGCGGCTTTTTACTGCCTATGTGTGGACTTTTACAGCTTGTATTCAAACAAGGACTTAGTGTAGATATTCGTTACCTCAATTGGTTAAGTAATTCTCTATCCGTGTCCTTGCTTACTGCTACCATTTCTGTAGTGCTTGCAGTTTTTTTTGCATACTCTGTAAGGATGAATTCTCGGCTCAATTGGGTTAACCGATTGCTTAGTTTTGGCTATGCATTACCTGGTGCGGTATTAGCAATTGGTATTCTTTCTTTTTTAGAAATTTTTCAACTTGCTTGGTGGGTTTCAGCTAGCTTACTCGTTTTGGTTTATGCATATCTTGTCCGTTTTCTTTCCTCTAGCTTGCAAAGTGTTGAGGCAGGCCTTTCTCGAATTACCCCATCGATGGACTATTCAGCTGAGTTGCTTGGCTTATCTAAGACTGAGATTCTAAGAAGGGTGCATCTCCCTCTACTGAAGCGAAGTCTAATGACTGCGGGCTTATTCGTCTTTGTGGATGTCATGAAAGAATTGCCAGCAACATTACTTTTACGCCCCTTTAATTTTGATACTTTAGCGGTTGCGACTTATCAGCTAGCGGCTGATGAGCGCTTAGCAGAACTTGCCTTGCCATCGCTAACCATTGTTTTAGTAGGACTTATCCCTGTTTTATTGCTTTCTAGGGTTATTGCCAAATCCTGATTGATAATCATTCGCATTTGTGATATATTAAGACTAATCTCTTTTTTAAATCATTTAGGTGTTATGACTGTTCAACAATTTTCAAAATATTATGTAATCTCTTTGGCCTTAGGCTTGTCTTGGAATTTTGGTTTAGCTCATGCTCAATCAAGTGATAAAGAATTAAATTTATATTCTGCTCGTCATTACCAAACAGATGAAGCGCTCTATAGTGATTTCACTAAAAAGACAGGTATCAAAATTAACCGTATTGAAGCGGATGACAATGCCTTAGCAGAAAGAATTAAAAGTGAGGGCACCAAAAGCCCAGCCGATGTCATTTTGATGGTAGATGCTGCTAGGTTATGGCGTGCTCAGATTGATGGTTTTTTTAAGCCCATTGAATCAAAATACTTAGAAAATCGTATTCCCGTCAACCTGCGATCCAAGTCTGATACTGAAGGGGCTTCATGGTTTGGATTTTCAACTAGAGCGCGTTTAGTGGTTTATAACAAAGCCAAAGTAGCCCAACAAGATGTGGATACCTATGAAAAGTTGGCAGAGCCAATGAATAAAGGCAAGGTTTGTACTCGATCTGGAGCCCATCCATATATGCTGTCGCTAATTGGTGCCACGATTGAGCGACGTGGTGAAGCTGCCACAGAGGAGTGGGCCAAAGGTATGGTAGCAAATATGGCTCGTCCGCCAAGAGGAGGCGATACAGACCAAATCAAGGCGGTAGCTTCAGGCGAGTGTGGTGTAGCCTTAACGAATTCTTATTATTTAGTAAGACTGTTGAGATCCACTAAACCAGAAGACCAGGATCTTGTTTCAAAGATTGGTTTTGTTTGGCCTAACCAAAAGACAAGTGGAACCCACATCAATATTGCTGGAGGTGGTGTTGCAAAAAATGCGCCTCATCCACAGGCAGCCGTGCAGTTTTTGGAATACTTAGCCAGTGATTCTGCCCAAGAATATTTTGCAGACGGAAATAACGAGTGGCCAGTAGTTAAGTCAGTCAAAATTAATAATGAAGGATTAAAGTTATTAGGACCATTTAAAGCTGAGAATATTTCTGTAGCGGC
>JBAXKF010000060.1:0-11120 GCA_037137465.1 Betaproteobacteria bacterium
TACTGTGGTTATACAGCGCTCGTGTTAGTCGTCTTCAGAATTATTTGGGGATTTATTGGGCCACGTCATGCAAGATTTTCATCATTTATTCCATCAGTATCCACTCTGAAGGATTTTATAAAAGGTAAATCGTTTAGCTCATTTGGGCATAACCCATTGGGGGCATTGTCAGTTATAGCGATATTATTGATTGTGTTGGTACAGGCTAGTTCAGGATTATTTGCCGATGACGAGATTAGTTTTCAGGGACCTTTAACCAAGTATGTCGCTGAGAATGTGGTCAAACTCATGAATCAGATACATGCAACGAATCACTTATTGGTGTATGGCATTGTTGCATTACATTTACTTGCTATTTTTTATTATCAGTGGAAAAAGAAAAATAATCTCATTGGACCGATGATCTATGGCGATAAAGAAATTGATCAAAAAAATCAGCCAGTAGATCAAACCATGGCATCAAAAGATGACGTCAAGATTCGAGTACTGGCACTGGTAATACTGATACTACTTGCAGTTGTATTTAAGTATGTTGTACTTGCTTAATTACTTCTTTTTGAAGTCATCATGACAATTCTTACAGGCACCACCAACTGCTGCAGTAGCTCTTTTCACGGCTTCTAAGTCGCCAGAATTAGCTGCACTAGTTAAGCTAGCAGTTGCTGTAATTAACTTTTCTTGATTAGACTTGAATTTTGACTCATCCGACCAAACTGCTGGCAATGCATCGCCACCTTCAGTGCCTGGGCCAAAGGCTTGCCATGGAAGACTTGCCATTGCATTGACGATAGCAGCATTTCTAGCAACCTCATCTTTATTGAAAGGAACTTCGCCTTTAGCGACGGCGCCGATTCTAGCGAAGTGAGTGCTCATCACAGTAAATGCAGATTTACGGTATTTAATCGCGGCATCTGGTCTAGCAAATTGTGCAATAGCAGTTCCAGCAATAGCAGAAGTGGTAAGTGCAACCACTAACAGTTTATAAGTATTTTTCATAAAATCTCCGAGGTAATAATGATTAATAAATAGCAAAATATTGAAATTATATTAACAGTTTTAAAAGACATATGTTTATTAAGAGGATGCCAAAACTTCTTCTTTTAGCCGTTTTTGCCATTTACGCTTCCATAAATCCCAAGAGCGATAGTATTCCTGCCATTTCACATTAGCGGCAACCTCTTCATCGTCCATATAGATCACCTCCATTGGAGTGCCGGCCATCATCATTGCTTGGTATTGCATTTTTGCATTTTGATCTAAATAAATAGTTCTACCAACAGCAACTTGCACTTTTTCGCCGACCACAACAGAGCCATGACCACGCATAAGTGCAGCAGGATGGGGCCCGAGCTTGTCAGCAAGAGACTTCCCTAAAAAGCTATTTCTTACAAGCATGTCAGTACCTTTTTGGGCATCCCGAATATCCCAATTGGGGACTCCAAGACCAATAAATGCAGACATATGAAAAATAGGACGTAATACGCAGGTAGTACAACTAAATGGGACCACCGAATGTGAATGGTTATGAACGATGGACATGACATCAGGGCGAGCTTTATAAATCTCACTATGAATAAACCGTTCGTTATAACTTTTAGGGCTATCTTTACGGACGGGATTACTATCCATATCCATTTCTAGAATATCTGCCTCGGTAATAAATTCAGGGGCAAGGTCACGAGAAATAAAGTACGTATTTGGATTTTCAGGATTACGGGCGCTCACATGACCATAGGCATCAATCACACCATGCTCAACACATACGCGGGATGCGATGACTAAATCCTCAATAATTGACATATATTTCCTTTATTCGCCTTTGATATTACCGTTTTTTACAACCAACTTCCATTTAGGTATTTCGTTTTGTAACTGTAATTGCATACGCTCAGGAGTGCCACCAACACTGATTAGTCCTTGTTTGAGCATCAAATCCTGCATATCTTGGGTATTTAGAATCAAGTTGATTTCAGTATTCATTTTTGCAACAATATCAGCAGGTACTTTACTCGGTGCAAGCACACCATACCAAGTATCAACGACTTCATTAACGCCTTGTTGTTTGAGTGTTGGAATCGCTGGAAAAGATTTTGAGCGATCTTCGCTTAAAACTGCCAGCATCCGCAGTTGCCCGTTTTGTATAAAAGTACTAGCAGCTTGTAATGACACGACCCCAGCTTGAACGTGACCACCAATAATATCGGTGATGGCACCAGAAATACCTTTATAGGGAACATGCAGTATTTCCATGCCTGTTTTTTGCTTTAAAAGTTCCATCGCTAAATGTTGCGTAGTACCAGTCCCGGGAGAGGAATAGCTATAGGTGTTCGGGTGTGACTTGACGTAGGCTTCGAATTCAGAAAACTTCTGAAAAGGCAGACTTGGTTGAATCACCAACCCCATGGCACTATTACACAAAAAAATGATGGAAGTAAAGCTTTGAATCGGGTCATAAGGAATCTTAGTTTTAATGGCTGGCACTGAAGCGTGGGAGGTGGCTGTAAATAAGAAGGTATAACCATCACTGCTTGCTTTAGCCACCGCATCGGTACCGATGACACCAGCAGCCCCAGGTCGATTATCGACAATGATAGGCACACCCCATTTAATCGAGAGCTTATTACCGATATTGCGAGCTAATAAGTCTGCCGTACTCCCTGTTGTATAGGGGACGATAAAAGTGATAGGTTTGCTTGGGTAAAGACTTTGACCGTCACTGAGGATGGCAAAAAACCCAAAAAACAAAAAAAGAATACGTTTGCAAAAGCGTAACAAATCCTGAAAAACAGACATCATTTTGGTCGTCTCTATATTATTTATATAATGGTAGTATAAATTTAAACACACTTTAAGGTGACTTTTAAAACAGCCTTAAGTAACAGAAAGCAAAAAAATGAGACTAGCTAGATTTAATGAAGGTCGGATAGGTATTGTTGTTGACGAAGACGTGATTGATGTCACTGATTTAGTAGCACATGATTTACAAGCCTGGCCACAAGTAGCGATGAATCGGCTCATTGCAAACTATGAAAATTACAAGCCTATTTTGGAAAAAGCCATGGATAGGCCCAGGATTGCTTTATCGAAGGTTAAATTAATAACACCGATTCCGGCAAGCACGAAAGTGATTGCGTATCCCATTAACTACCATGATCACGCCGCCGAAATGGGGCGTGAAGTCAAAGCAAATAATTTAGGTTTCTTTCTAAAACCACCTTCCTCGCTCAGTGGTGCAGGTGATCCGATAGTTTTACCCGATTTGCCCGATCGCAGAATTGATCATGAGTGTGAGTTGGCAATCATTATTGGTAAACGAGGCAGAGACATTCCCCGTGAAAATTGGCAAGAGTATGTTTTTGGTTACTCTTGTTTGATGGATATTGTTGTTCGGGGTAAAGAAGAGCGCGTTGCTCGCAAAGCATACGATACATTTTGCCCAGTAGGACCATGGATTATGACCGCCGATGAATTAGGAGATCCAACTCAGTTGCAAGGGCGTTTATGGGTTAACGGCGAACTCCGACAAGATGCTAATACACGAGATTTAATTGTTGATATTCCAGGCATGATTGAGATCGCCTCCCACATTATGACTCTCGAGCCAGGAGATATTATTGCGGCTGGAACACCTGCAGGCGTTGGTCCGATTAGAGGCGGAGATCAAGTAAAGATTGAGTTTGAACGGATTGGGTCGATGACCGTATCTGTAGTTCAAAGTAGTGGCGGCAAGGCCTCCATCTTTGCACCCCAAAATCCTTAAATGAATCATGACGCTAAGATGAGTGCTCAACTAACAGAACTACAACAGTTCAAAGAAGCGATTGACCCAGATAACCTTCTGCCGTTATGGGAGCGTAAGGTCAAGTTAGTACCGGGCTCAGATTGTGTTCCAGCGCATTGGCCATATCAACTTGTAAAGCCTCTGCTCGAGCGTTCAGTAGAGTTGATCAGTAAAAAAGATGCAGACCGCCGCGTTTTAGTGATGGAAAACCCCGCCTTACGCGGTACCTCATTTATCGCACAATCTTTATTTGCAGGACAGCAAATTATTCTTCCCGGAGAAATTGCGCCATCACACCGACATACCCCAAATGCATTTAGGTTCATTGTCGAAGGTGAGGGTGCCTATACGAGTATTGACGGCATTCAGATGATGATGCGACCAGGTGATTTTATTGTCACCCCGAATTGGGCTTGGCATGATCACGGCAACCTAGGACAACAAGCCGTGGTGTGGATGGACGGCTTAGATACGCCTTTTACGAGTTTGTTTGGAGCGCATTTTCGGGAAAACTATCCACAAGATACCTACCCCGTTACACATGTTAGCAATGAGCCAGATGAGCACTCGCAAGTATTCCTATATCCCTTTAAAAAAATGGAACATGATTTAGGGCAACTGCAGAGAACAGCAATGGACCCCGCGATGGCATACAAACTTCGTTATACCGACCCCAAGACACAACAAAACCCATTAAAAACAGTTAGCGCGTTTATGCAATTGCTACCCAAGGGTTTTATTGGCAAAAGTTACCGCAGTACAGAAAACACAGTACTCAATCTTTTTCGTGGATCTTGCACCATTGAAGTGGATGGTACTAAGTATGAGCTTGCAGAACATGATGTCTTTGTAGTCCCCTCATGGAAAACTTATCGCTTCGAAAGTGCTGAAGATTCATTCATCTTTAGCTTTACCGATCGCGCTGCACAACAAACCTTAGGTTTTTGGGTGGAGGAGTATCTTTCATAATAGGTAATTGCTTATTGAAACATCGTATTTTTTAGATTACTCTAGATAAAACATAAAAAAGTGGAGATAAAATGAAAAAAACGATCAGCTTCATTGCTAGCTTATGCAGTGTTTTTTTATTATTTAATATTTCAGTATCAAGCGCTGCGGATAACAGCTACCCTAATCGCCCCATTCGTGTCATTGTGCCATTCCCACCAGGTGGCCCTACGGATAACTATGCAAGACTCATTGCAAGCAAAATGCAAGAAGACTTTAAACAACCAGTTGTCGTGGAAAACCGGGCTGGAGGGACTGGCACACCAGGGACTCTGGCAGTGATGAATGCTCCCGCAGATGGATACACCTTAATTTTTACTTCTAATAGTGCCCATCTCATAGGACCGCTTTTAAAGAACCCAGTACCGTATGACTCTGTCAAAGACTTCACGCCCTTAACGATGGCGATTAAATACCCCATGTATTTATTAGTCAACCCAAACTTGCCAGTAAAAACGATTCCTGAATTTATTCAGTACGCTAAAAGTAAGTCCAATCAATTAAATTACTCCAGCGTAGGCATTGGTAGTGGTGGACATTTAGCCTGCGAATTATTCAATATAGCAGCGGGTACGAATATTGTTCACGTCCCCTATAAAGGGGCTGCGCCGGCACAAGCCGCGCTTATCGGTGGAGAAACCCAAATGTTCTGTGATAGTGTGGGAAATTCACAAGGGATGGTAAATGCTGGCAAGATGCGCGGTTTGGCATTATTTTCAGATAAGCGATCAACTGTCGTTCCCGAAGTCCCAACGATGGGAGAGATGGGCTTGCAAGGCCTTGCCGCTTATATTTGGCTAGGTATGTTGGCGCCACCGAACTTACCCTTAGATATTCAAAATAAATTAAATACAGAGCTCGTCAAAATTATGGCGATGCCTGATGTGGCTGGTTTTGCATTAAAGGGTGGTAACGATATCGTTGCCAACACACCTGCGCAATTTGGACAAATGATGCGGGATGAAAAAGAGATTTGGTTGAAGGTTATTCGAGAAAAAAATATAAAAGCTGAATAAAGCACCCATCTAATACAATGTATAAAAAATAATACGACAGCGAACAATGACAATAAAAATTCATGGTGGAAAAATATTAGCCAATGCTTTGGTGCGCCAAGGAGTGGAATACGCATTTGGTGTTCCTGGCGAAAGTTTCTTGGCCTTACTTGACGGCTTATATGAACACGAATCAAGTTTGCGATTCATTACCTGCCGCCAAGAGGGCGGGGCATCCTATATGGCAGATGCCTATGCGAAGTTGACAGGTAAGGCAGGCGTTTTAATGGTCACGAGAGGTCCAGGCGCATCTAATGCAATGGTTGGAGTACACACAGCGTATCAAGACAGTACCCCGATGGTGGTTTTGGTTGGACAAGTTGGAACGGATATGGCGGAGCGTGAAGCTTTTCAGGAAGTTAATTTACATAAAATGTTTTCTGAATGCGCCAAATGGATTGGCAGTATTGATCGTGTTGATAGAGTTGATGAATATATTTCCAGAGCATTTCATATTGCACAGGCAGGACGAAAAGGGCCGGTTGTTTTGGCATTACCAGAAGATATATTGTTTGAGCTAGGTATTGAGAAACCCACTCTTTCAGCGCACATTGTTCAGCCAGGACTTAACCCATTAGTTTTTGCACAGGCAATGACTGCTTTTGATGAGGCGACTCATCCTATGGTGATTGTTGGCGGAAGCTCATGGGATGCGCAAACGTGTAAACATCTTCAGACATGGGCTGAACTGAAAAACATTCCAGTAGTGACTTCATTTCGGTACCAAGACCTCATTGATAACCAAAGTCCTGCATATGCCGGTCTTTTGGGTTTGGGATCAAATCCGAAATTAATCGAGCGTCTGAAAAAAGCGGATGTGGTGATGGTTATTGGCGATCGACTAGGAGAAGTGACCAGCCTGGCATATACCCTGTTTGATGTCCCACATCCAAAACAAACCTTGATTCATGTGCATCCTGGAGCAGAAGAAATTGGCATGGTGTATCGCCCAACGTATGCGATTAACTGTGCACCTAAATTGTTTGTTGAGGCATTAGCGCGCCATACAAAAAATTTACCCGTAGATGTAGGTCATTATCAACAGGCAAGACAAGACCAAGTTGAGTATATGCAGCCAGTTCCTATTGTGGGGGATATGCAATTAGCCGAAGTTTTTGCACAACTGCCTCAGTACATACCTAAAGATGCCATATTAACGAATGGTGCCGGCAACTTTACGACATGGCTGCATCGCTTTTATCCTTACGGCGGATTTAGAACACAGCTTGCTCCTGCAAATGGATCCATGGGGTATGGCTTACCCGCAGCCATTGCTGCAAAACTAACGCACCCCAATAGGGTAGTGATTGGGGTGGCGGGTGATGGTGACTTTATGATGAATTGCCAGGAGCTAGCAACCGCAATGAAATATGATGTCAAGCCTATTATTTTGATATTAAATAATAGTATGTATGGCACGATTCGTATGCATCAAGAACGAGAATTTAAGTCACGGGTGTCAGGAACCTATTTAACGAACCCAGACTTTGTGATGTTGGCCAACAGTTTTGGCATACCAGGATATCGCACGACGACCACGCAAGAATTTTTTCAAGCATTACAAGATGCCATCAAAAAAGATGCAGGGGCAGTCATTGAGTTAGTGACTGAACAAGAGGCAATTACGCCGAATAAAAAGTTATCTGAGCTTTCGTAAAGCTAATCGACTTTAGCGCCAGAGTCTTTTACGACTTTGCCCCATTTGGCGATTTCTTTTTTAATATATTCACCAAATTGCTCGTTGGTATTACCTACTGGTTCTGCACCGATACTCATGAGTTGATCGCGAACGGTTTGGCTTTTAACTGCCTTAATCACTACCTCACTAATCTTGGCGGCGATATCAGGAGGAGTTTTTGCTGGGATAACGATGCCAAACCAAGACGTGGCTTCGTAACCAGGTAAATCGCCTGCTTCAGCAATGGTTGGTAGATCCGGAAATAAAGGTGAACGCTTCGCGCTGGTCACTGCGATCGCTTTGAGTTTACCCGCGCGGATAAAGTTAATACTAGAAGGTAAGTTATCAAACATAAGATCTGTGTTACCTGCAATTAAATCAGTCAGTGCAGGAGGACTGCCTTTATAAGGAAGATGAACCATATAGGTTTTAGTCATTGATTTAAAAAGTTCACCCGCCATATGAATCGAAGTACCACTTCCGCTTGACGCCATATTAATTTTTCCGGGATTGGCTCTTGCATAGGCAATTAAATCTTTAACTGTATTAATTTTATTTTTTTCAGCAAATGCAACATTGAGCACAAGTACATTAGGTAACTCAGCAACAAGAGTAATCGGAGTAAAGTCTTTGATTGGATCAAAGCTGAGTTTATTGCCGCCTTGGGTATACAGTGGTTGATTAATGCCATGCGTTCCAACTGATGCCATGAGCCAAGTGTAGCCATCTGGATTCGATTTGGCGACATAATCAGCGCCGATATTAGCACCAGCACCAGGTTTGTTTTCGATGATGACATTCCAGCCAGCGCTTTTAGTAATTTCTGCAGCAACTGGTCTGCCCACATTATCCGTCGCACCACCCGCTGGAAATGGGATGATATATTTAATAGGGTGATTAGGAAAGCTTTGGGCTTGGGAAGAAATACTCAAAGTAATCCCACTTAAGCCTGCGATAAAAATGAAGAATATTTTTGTTAGTTTCATCATGTCTCCCCTTCTAGTAGATATAACTTAGTTTAAATTATTTAAAGGTAACTGACAAAACATTACGCCGAAAAGGGATGTATTTATCGGGTAATCCCGTATCTGGGAAGGGCTACGCTAAACAATACTGATTTAGATTTTTTGTTCTAACCAATGAGCAATCAAATTGGCAACAAGTTCTTCTTTGCCATTATAAAAATGATCGCAATCTTTAATAATTTGCACATCACATAGCTGGCTTGCGCAGGCTGCTTGAAACTCTTCCGCAGGATAGCGATGCTTATCTTCCATATCGCCACGAATTGCAAGAATTGGACAAGTAATCTTCGGGGCTAAGGTAATGGTATCTGGGATGGAGACTAAACGATCGAGATAACTCTCGGCGCTGATCACATACCACCATCCAGGTAAGCTCATTAACTCACTACCCTTACCTTGTGCAACGAGCTCCTTCGCTTGAGCGGTAATTTGTTCGGCCTGATCCATAGCGAAAAGTTTTTCACTACCCGCTTTTAAGTCTTGACCTACACCACCTCTTGGCGCAGACATTAAAACTAGGGCAGGCGTATTTAACGATTTAGCCGCATGCGCAACGGCCAGCATGCCGCCATTACTATGACCAATTAAAATAGGGTTTGCAAAGCCTTTATTGATCAGCCATTGACTTGCAAAATCATTATCAGCCATGGACTCGGCGATTGTCTGAAATGCCCCACCAACAGGTGTTCGACTATTGCGGGTCGACAAAATATCATGACCACGTCGGTTAAAGGCAAAAAACGCAATACCCGCTGCGGTTAATGCCGGCGCTAAAAATTTAGCTCCGCCTGTATAAAAATTCATGGTATTGCCATGAAAATATACAGCTGCGCCTTTTATTTTTCCCTCAGGCTCATAGTACAAACCTTCGATAGGAATGGTATCGGTTTCAATCGTAATGAGTTCAGTACGCATATATTCTCCTAAAATCCAGCCGCTAGACCATCTCTTCTTGAATCACTCGCAGCAACATAACCGTCGTTGAGATCTTCAGATTGGCGCCAAATAAATTGACCCGAACCGAAATCCATATAAGGATCTTCAATGCTCTTGAGTTGATGACCTAAACCTTTGAGACCTTCGACTGTATTGGCATTTAAATTAGACTCTACATCGAGTGTGAAATCGCGATTCACTTTCCAGCGTGGTGCATCACAAGCACTTTGAGGTTGCTGGTTGTAACTCAGCATACGTACTACCGTTTGCAGATGACCTTGCGGTTGCATATCGCCACCCATGACACCAAAACTCATTTGCGGGAAGGTTTTACCATTCACTTCTTTCGTCATGAAGGCAGGAATAATGGTGTGGAAAGGGCGCTTGCCGGGAGCAACAATATTTGCAGACTTTCGATCTAGAGAAAATCCAACCCCACGGTTTTGTAAGCTAACGCCAAACTCTGGAACCACGACACCAGAGCCAAAGCCCATATAGTTACTCTGAATAAATGAAACCATCATGCCTGAGCTATCGGCTGTGGTCAGATATACCGTACCTCCAGAGCTTGGCATCCCAAATTTAAAATGCGTTGCTTGATCAAGTTTGATGAGTTTGGCACGTTCTCTTAAATAAGCAGGATCGAGCATTTCGCTTGGTTGAACACGCATACTTTTTGGGTCTGCAACATACTGATACACATCGGCGAAAGCAAGTTTCATCGCCTCAATTTGAAGATGTTGGCTAAGAACACTATCAACAGGATAGTCTTCAAGACGCAGGTTTTCTAAAATACCTAAGGCAATCAGAGCGCCAATACCTTGACCACTAGGAGGTATTTCATGAATATCATAACCACGATAATGTGTAGAAATCAGATCAACCCAATCCGGTTGATACTTCTGTAAGTCACTCAATTGCATCGAACCACCATGGGCTTTTGAATGATTCACAATGGCTTGGGCGATTTCACCTTGGTAAAAATCCTCAGTGCCATATTTACAAATACGTTCAAACGCTTTTGCCATGCCTAAAGCTTGAAAGCGCTCACCAATGTGAGGCGCACGACCATTGGGCATAAACATTTCTTTAAAACCAGGTTGATCGATAAGCGCCGGAATCCCGGCTGCCCATTTATGGGCAACGATAGGTGCGATAGCATGACCTTGATTGGCAATATCAATTGCCGGTGCCAAAATTTCCGTAAAGCTTAGTTTTCCAAATTTATTATGCAAGGCTTGCCAGCCTGCGATTGCACCTGGTATGGTTACCGTATCCCAGCCGCGTAGCGGACGATTGGCAAAGCCATCGGTACCGATACCATATTTTTTTTCGTAATATTCTGGACTCCAGGCTTGCGGTGCAGTACCTGAGGCATTTAAGCCATGTAACTTTTCACCATCCCAAACAATGGCAAACATATCACTACCAAGACCATTTGAGACGGGCTCAACCACCATGAGTACAGCAGCAGTTGCAATCGATGCATCAACGGCATTACCACCTTGCTGCATTATTTTTAGACCAGCTTGAGCGGCAAGCGGGTGAGACGTAGATGCAATGTTTCTTGCAAAAACTGGGATACGAGTCGTTGGATATGGATTATTCCAATTGAATGTCATGAAGGGTTCTTTCGC
>JBAXKF010000061.1:0-10421 GCA_037137465.1 Betaproteobacteria bacterium
CGTTCCATCCAACGGCCTTGCGTTGCTTGTAGTGCGTTCTTATCCCACTCCTCACTCCAATCACCTAAGTCATATCCAAACCATGGTGCCTCTGGTCTGAGTTCAGGTAAACCTAATTTTTCCCATAAAACTTTTGCATTCTCCATGTACTCTTTTTTAGGTAATGCCAATGGTGCCATTGGGTATTTCATCGTTGCATCTATAAGCATCGCAGAATCTATTTCCGGTGAGAATTCACTTCTAGGGCCATGACCCATTTCTCGGTATTTAACAATTTGAATGTCCTGTCCAGGATCACAGCGATAGGACATTGCCCAAAGAACTGCATCTATATTGTTTGGATCAATATCTTCATCAATCGCTATGACATATTTTCCTATAGCTGCTTGTAAGGTCATCGTGCCATTGAGTCCTCGCCAAATCTCTGTCTTTGATGATCCTCTTTCAAACTGCAAAAAAACTACTTTTCTTAAATTCGTCAGCGCTTCATGCAATATAACTTTTTTAATACCTTTAATCCCTAATCTCTTTTTAAGGTGAGTCAAATATAAAGGCTCATACGCAAGTTTTTTAATTACACTTGATTCACTGGGTGTTACTTGCGAAATAATCGACATGATGGTTGCTTTTTTACGGCGAGTAATTGCTGTCACAGTTACCGCTGTGTTGTAGTCCTCAAGGGCCACGTACCCATGTGATTCACCAAAGGGGCCCTCTGGCTCTAAGAATTCAGTATCAACATAACCTTCAATGACAACTTCTGATTCTGCTGGAACAAAAATATCTACTGTCTTTCCTTTTACTGAACGAATCGCCTCACCAGCCAATCCTCCAGCAACTGCTAGCTCATCAAGGTCAAGTGGTAATTTTTGTGGTCCTTGAAAATTGACAAACGGAGGACATCCTATAATAATTGCAACGGGCATTTTCTCACCCCTGGCTTTATATTTTTTCCAGTGCTCAAGCCCACCAGCGCGTAAATTAGCTAACATCATCATCCCTAAACGCGTAGGTGATTTAATTTGCCCTCTATAGGTGCCCATATTTTGGACACCAGTATCAGGATCCTTGGTCGTTACACAGGCCGCAGTAATATAGGGTGCTGCATCAAATCCTGGGGTTGATATCGGAAATGGAATTGATTCCAAACCATTACCTGAACCTTCTAGTTCGGCTCCTTGAATGATTACTTCATGGCAGGGTGCCTCCGCACTACTCACAACAATAGGTGGAATAGGGTTGGCAATTGCTTTTTCCCAAGCTGGTCCTATATCATCAAAGGTAGGGACGTTCATACCGATTCGATAGATCTCTGGATTGGCTGCAAGCGCTCCTACCACCACATCAATATCGTATCTACGTCCATGACTATCAATGACATTAGTAAATAAAAATGCTTTTCTCTTGGCCTCAGGTATACCGCCTCGAAATTGCCAACGCACTAAAGGATGGAGCTCTGTGTCTTTATTGACGGGTTCATTGATTCGGCATAATAAGCCTGCAGCATCTAGGCGCTCAAGATGTTGCCCTAAGTCTACATATCCATAGTTTGCAGATGCTGCAGTTTTGTTTTTCATTATTTTAAAGTCCCCAGTATTTTTATATTCTAGTGTTTTATGCCTTTGAGATAGTTTTTCTCAAAGGATCTAACAAACCTCGTAGTTGATTATGGTCTAAGGTATACATTATCTCTAACAACTCACCTAACTCCCCTTGCGGAAATCCCTCGCGCGCAAACCAAGCTAAATAATTTCCAGGTAAATCAGCTAACCTTGTACCCGCATGTTTACCATAAGGCATCTGCCATTCAATTAATTTAAGGAGCGATTCGGCTTGCAATTGATGTCTATTTAAATGGTAATATTGAGTTTAGGGCAATCATAATCATGAAGACACAGAATACTTTTTTTTCACCTGGACAGATATTAAAGCACTTAAAAACAGGTGGATACTATCGTATTTTACACTTAGCTAAAATAGAGGCTTCACTCGAAGATGTCTATGTGTATGAAGCGTTGAGTAACCATACGATTTGGATTAGACCTCAACTAGAAATGCAAGATGGTAGATTTGTTCCTGCCGAGATTCCGCCAAAATAAGGAGATGCTATGCCACTGAAATTTATGGAGCATATTTTAATATTAACCCATGATCCTGAGGGCACTAGAGACTGGTTTTGTAATAACCTAGGCTTTGTCAGCGGTTATCACCCAGAGTTTGGTTTTCCAGTTTACTGGCTCTACATCGGTGAACAAGATGTTGTGCATATTGGTAAAGCAAAATTCTCTGATCACCAGAATACGTATCTCAGCACACCCCAAGATGAGGCTCATCAGGATTACTCTGGGGGCGGGACTCTCGGCTCTGGCCGGATTGACCATGTTTGTTTTAACTGCAGCGGTATGCTTGAATTTATCGAGCGCTTAAATAAAAATGGTGTCGACTTTAGTGAGCGTAAAGCCCATAACTCAAATTTATATCAATTATTTATGCGTGAACCGATTAATGGCATCAAAGTTGAACTCAACTTCTCGGCCGAAGAGGCTCTTCTTGCTGGTCGCGCCCCTAGTTGGACTGATGAAGGGGCGAGTACTTAATCTATGCCCGTTCTTTTCAACACTGCCTTGACTTTATCTGTTTGCAAAAATTCAATCAATTGCTGTGTCTCTTTAGGATGTTTTGATGTCTTCATCACCGCACCAGAATAATTGGTGTAATTTTGATATTCAGTAGGTAGCGGGCCTAAATAAACGACGCCTTTGGTCTCATTCATTTTGATTTCTGCGATCGCTCCAAAACCAAATTCATTTCCTGATCCACGAATGACCCTTTGTATAGCATCATCACCATTTACAAAACGCTCAGTTTTACTCTCTAACTTCTCAGCTACACCAATCTTCTTAAAAAGCTGATCAATATATAAACCCGTTGAGGCTTTGTTATAAATCAGATGCTCTGCTTGAGCTAGGCTTTCTTTAAAGGATTCTGTATTGCTAATATTGGGCTGTGGCGCTCCCTTTCTAATCATTACACCAACTCCACCCTTGCCAAGCAGCACCATCGAAGTATCTACAAGTTTTGCAAGATTTTCAGGCCTACTCATGAGATTCGTGGCTGTTAGCATTAAATCTCCCGGGGCACTTTCTGCCATCTTTTGTTGCAACTGGGGTGCAGTTCCATACTCAATATGCAGATGATGTCCGGTACTTTTTTCGAAATCTTTGGCAACTTCATGAAAGGCTGGCTCAAACGGTCCGCCACTATAGACTTTTAAATCTACCGCCATAGCATGCGATATTGAACATCCCATCAGAATGACAAACAAGACTTTAAATATGCGCAGCATGGCTTTTCTCCTTAAAAGTGTTTGCCAATCTCAGGGTCAAATTTACCATCAATCAGAACAAATAAAACCTTACAAGGCTTTCCAGAACGATTTGCCCACGCATGGTTTGTACCTCTTTCAACTAAAAAATCACCCGTTTTCATGAGGCGCTCTTCTTTATCAAGTACGAGAAAAATCTCACCTTCCAAAATAAGAGCGTAATCCACAGTTTCCGTGCGGTGCATCAAAGGATGACCACCTGCACGGTATGTAGATGCCTTATCAGTCCCCATGGCACCAAAAGCAGTCTTGGCTCCATCGTTATCCAATTTCTTTAACCATTCGCCTTCAGGTCCAAATTCAATAATTCGAACCACTGTTCCATTCTTGGGTGGCTCTAGCTTTAAAGGCGCTGCAGTTGGATCTAGATCATTATTGACTGGGGCTGGTGTTTCATGGGTAGCCCATAAATTTGTCAAATAAAAGCCCTCTCGCTTTGGATTAGTGTGTACTGAAGGAGCAGCCGCATCCTCCGTCACAATTGCATTTCCCTCTTGGTCGTGACCAGTCACGATTCTTCTTACATAACCTTTTGGATGTTCCATGAATATGTCTACCTTGTTTTTTTAATTAATTAGGGCTCTAGTATTTCATGTTTTGGGGCAAAAGCCAAAATACTCTAGAAATAATACTGTAAAATTGTTTAATAAATACAATTTTGGAGATCGAATGTACATTCCTCACGGTGTAATACCTGCAGTTTTATTACCTTTTTTTGACGACTTTTCTATTGATGAATCTAGCTATCGATCACACTTAAGAGATGTTTGTAGTACTCCAGGTATTTCTGCCATCACTACCAATGCCCATGCATCAGAGGTTGCTTCTTGCACTTTTGAAGAGCAAACAAGAGTTTTAGATATTACGATGGACGAAGTTGGCTCTAAGACACCTATCGTTTGTGGTGTCTATACAGAAGGCAGTCTAGAAGCCCAGCGGATTGCCAAAATGGCAACTGAACATGGTGCTTCTGCACTGTTGGTATTTCCCCCAGCAATATACTCATTTGGACAACGCCCTGAAATGGCAATTGAACATTTCAAGCGTATCGCTGATGTCACTGACTTGCCTCTTATATTATTTCAGTACCCACTTGAAGGTGGGCAAGGCTATCCAACTGATACTCTTTTGCAGATTTTAGATAAGGTTCCAACCATTCGAGCAATTAAAGACTGGTCTGCGAACACACAACTTCATGAAAGACAAATTCGACTTCTTCAAAGCCGCAGCCCCGTAGTAAATGTCCTCACTACTCATAGCTCATGGTTAATGAGCTCGCTAGTGTTGGGTTGCAATGGACTCTTATCTGGAAGTGGCTCAGTGATTGCACCCCTTCAATCAGCTCTTTTTGAAGCAATACAAAATAAAGACTTAGTCACTGCTCAAGCTTTGAATGAGCGAATTTTTCAAATGACAGAGGTCTTTTATACTAAGCCATGGGTCGATATGCATAATCGCATGAAGGAAGCACTGGTGTTATTGGGTAAATTGCCTCGCGCAGTTGTTAGACCTCCGCTGATGAAAGTTACAGATCCAGAAATCGCCAGAATCAAGCAAGCATTAATTAATGCGGGTCTTTTAAACAACTAATCTCTGAGAATCGCTGCTGATTCTTATCTAGCGATTCTCTTCGTTTGTACTTATATCTATTTGATTAATGAATTTTTGAGCAATCATTTCATTAACTAATGCATGGTATCCATCTTCCATCATTTGGACAGAATCAGCATCAATGTATTCACCGTTTCTCAAATTATTATCGATTTGAGTTATTTTTTGCGTTAAATCTTCCCCACCAATTTGCGCAACTAAGCCCTTTAGAGTATGCGTAATTAATTTAACCTTGACCCAATCACCTTCTAAAATAGATGTATAAAGCTGATCAAAAAATTTAGGCATTTCGTGTATTGCTGATAAGGTGATATTTACTGCTAAACGTACATCACCCCCTAACCTTGACTGCATGGCTTCTTGATTAAAAACCATATGATGCTCGCCTTGTACAGTCGGTATTGAAGATAAGCTTAAGTCTTCAACATGCTTTGGCAACCAATCAATGAGTATTTTTTTAAGTTGATTAATTTCGATTGGCTTAGGTAAAAAATCCATTCCTAAGCTAAGATATTTAGTGCGATCTTCTGCATATGCATAAGCAGTGACTGCAACGATAGGGGTTTTTTTAAGGCTCTGATTCTGCTGATACTCACGAATCAATTTCGTTGCCTCAATACCTCCCATAACAGGCATTTGAATATCCATCAAAATTAAATCAATCGTTTGATCATTCATGTAAGCATCAACGGCTAAACGTCCATTTCCTACACAAACTATTTCGACATCTGGGGTTAGATTGTTGAGCATGGCACTTAGGACTAATTGATTTGTTGCATTATCTTCAACCACCAATATTTTACCGCTCGCCTGTTCAAGCCCTTTAGAAGCTCTCTGCGGCAGCTCATCTTCAGTTATGTTCGCAAAACTATCGCTATTTGCTTCTACACACTGAACGGGTATGCGAAACCAAAAAGTAGAGCCTTTACCTAAGGTAGATTCGACGCCATAGGTTCCATCCATTAAAGTTACTAAATTAGCAACAATCGACAAACCTAAGCCAGAGCCACCTTGAAGTGAAGCTTGTGACATATTGACCTGCGAAAAGGATTGAAATAATAGTTTCTGATCCTCTTCTGAAATTCCCATACCAGTATCAGTAATAGCAAATTCTAAAATGGACTGATTTCCTTCACGCATAAGCTCTTTTGCGGCAATTCGTACAGAACCTTCATCTGTAAACTTAATTGCATTATTTGTCAGGTTAGATAACATTTGACGTAAGCGAAGTGGATCAGCCAAATAAAACTGATTATTAGGCCCAAGCCATAAATGATGTAAATGGAGACCTTTAGATTTTGCCAACTCAGCAAATAAAAGCTCAGTTTCAGAAAGCAATAGAAGTGGTGAGATAGGCGACTCTAGTAACTCAACCTTTCCAGCCTCCACTTTTGAAAAATCAAGGATATCATTTAACAAAGTTTGCAAACTTTTTCCAGAGGCAATGATGATATTAATATACTTCGATTTATCAAGCTCTGAGACTTTTTGATGAAGAAGAAACTGAGCCATTCCCAAAATCCCATTGAGTGGCGTTCGAATTTCATGACTCATAATAGCTAAAAATTTTGACTTTGTTTGATTAGCATTTTCAGCTGCAGTTTTTAATTCTTGAAGTTCTACAATACCCTGCTCTCGAATATTTAAAGAGTAGACAAAATAACGTATACCGAAAAGAATCGCCAAAATAGCTAACAAGGTAATTGCGCTAATTTGGAAAACCAATTTATACCAGCTCTCTAAAATTAACTCCATTGGCACTACGATCACATTGATTAACGGGTATTTCCATACCTTTCTAACGGAAGATAAGCGGGGTTGAATTTCTCCAGTTGATGCTCTGACCGTATTTAACTCCACAATCCCAGAATCTTTGCTCTGTTCATAAATCAATTTATAAGCAGCACCCTGGGTGATCTTAGAACCGATGACCTCATTTTTAGAAGGGTACCTAGCCAATAAAGTATAGTCATCTCTAAATAAATTGACGGTAATTTCACTCCCCATATTATTTGCAATTTTTTCATAAAAATCAGTAAGTACATCAACAGATAAACCGACAATGACTAAGCCTAAAAATTGGCCATTAGGATCATTAATTCTGTGACTCAAATAAAAAGTCCACTTTCCATTCCCTTTATTCTTAACCGGCTGACTAATAAATAAATTTAACTTTGGATCTAATTGGTGCGCTTTGAAATAATCTCTTTCCGCAAGATTAATTGGATTAATTGGGTAGTATCTTGAAAAATTAAGGTTGTCCCCATTATTCGCCAGCACCGATACAACATCTATTTGAGATAGCCCAGATTTACGATTTTGCAATTTTTCAAACATAAGCTTCGAAGACATTTTTTCTCGAAACTCATCTTCATTTTTCATCTTTAAAGCTTCAACTTCAGCAACAATCGTATCTAACACCACAAGGGCAGTGTCAATCGATTGTGATGTCTGAAGGGCTAAAGTAAGAGTGACATTATCGAGCTGTCTTTTCCATGCCTCGATCTGACGTTCTCGAGCGGTCTGAATCGCTATTGCAGCAAAAATAATTAAGGCAACGATAAGTCCTACTCCAAACCAAATGACATCATTTGCTGTTGTGCTATACCTCTTCGAGAGTATGGGAAGTTTTATCATTGAATTTTTGTATTTGCTTTTTTGTTGTTTCTATATCAGCTCTATGATAATGGCATAGAGATACAAATGGGTATCTTTGAAATGTCAATTTGGTGCAACACAAGGTCTGCCAACAGATCTCTTCAGGCTGATTGTGATTTTTACAATGTATGTCTACCGCCGCTGTACCCGATCCTGTCATGCCTCGGGATTCATAACTTAATATGACTAATTACTTGATCCTGTGGGCGGGGGGCCATTTGGGGCAATGTATGCGGATGATGGATCAGTGTAGATGGGCTTCCAAGGCTCAGGGCAGCTTGCTACATTTGGGTAAAAATTGTTTTCAGATTCACACAAATACCAAATCGAGGGTTTTGCCACAACAGGTGGTGGAACCTGTTGTGCATAGCTCTGCGGTGGTTGAATAACAATAGGCTGTTGATATACCACCGGTGGTGGATATGGGGTGTAATAGTAAGGTCTTGGATATTGTGAGGCAACAACACCTCCACCAATGACTCCGGCTCCAATCCCCCAACCCCAGCCATGATGCCAACCGCGATAAGCCTGTGCCTGTGAACCGATGAACAGAGTTGAGAACGCAAAAATAACATGTAGCAATGTCTTCATTTGCAGTTTTTTCATCACTTATTCTCCAGTTAAAATCAGCTCATCTCATTTCATATGTTCTTTTAAGCTTGAATATATGTATTTCTTTAACGACTCAAGCGCTACTAAAGTTGACACAATCTCTAAACAAGCCATTAAATCTTATACAAAAGATAATCTTTATGTATTTAAGGATCACTCTAATCAATTTTCACTTTACTTTTAGCAACGAGTGGAACCCAGCGATTAATTTCATCGAGCAAAAATGCTTGCTGATCTGCTGCCGATATATTTAAAACTCGACCGCCATCTTTTTCAACTAGAGCAATAAATTCAGGGTCTTTATTGACTTGTGCTAAAGCTTGTCGTAACTTTAAGACGACTTGTGGCGGTGTATTCGCCGGTGCAAATATCCCAAACCAACTCTCCCCTGAAAATTTAGTAAGCCCAGTTTCATTGATGGTAGGTAATTGTGGAAATAATGGCGAACGCTTCTCTGCTGAAACTACAATTCCCTTTAATCGGTTGGACTGAACAAAAGATTTAGATGCTGAAATATTGTCAAAAATGATATCTAATCTTCCTGCCATCATTTCTTGATAAGCTTGTGGCGCGCCTTTGAACGGCACGTGAACCAAATCGAGGCCAAGTTGATCGGTTAAGATACTTGCCCACACATGTTGAAGTGTTCCAATACCTGCAGATCCATAAGTGAATTGGCCTGGCTTGTCTTTCATGAGCTTGACCATCTCCGCTAAATTATTAACTGGCAAATCAGGTCGCGTTGAGAGAACAAATGCGTACGCTGAAATATAACCTAAAGGTATAAAATCCTTAGATGGGTCATATGGCAAATTCTTCATGAGTGCTTTATTCATCACCATATTAAATAACCCACCAACTAATAAGGTGTATCCGTCCGCAGGCGCCTTTGCAACAAATTCCGTGCCAATTAATGAGCCTGCTCCTGCTTTGTTTTCAACAAAAGTGGCTTGTGGTAATAAATCAGATAATTTTTGCGCAACTTTTCGACCAATAATATCAGTCCCCCCTCCAGGTGCTATTGGCACAATTAACTTAATAGGATGATTAGGATAGTCAGTATTTTGTTGCGCAAAGACGTTCACTGAAACCGTCATTAATAAAATAGATACCAGGTGCGTAAAACGTTTTGTCTTTTTCATATTTAACTCGTGTTTTCTTTTTTAGGGCGCTTTGATGCCTGCGGTTTTTACAATTTTTTCATACAAACTTAAATCTACTTTAATTTGCTCTGCAAACATTTCTGGTGAAGTAGGAGTGATGATAATCCCTAGTCCACTCAATTTTTCTTTGGCTTGCTCCGAATTTAATATTTCATTGAGCGCTTTATTAATTTCTAAGACAATGGGTCTTGGAGTTTTAGCCGGGGCTAATATCCCAATCCATGACATCACAGATATGTCTTTAAACCCACTTTCGATGAAAGTGGGTACATTAGGTAAACTGGTTACACGATTTTTTGCTGAAACTGCAATCGGCTTTAACTGACCACTATCCACATATTGGGAGGCTCCCGCTAAGTTGGTAAATGCCAGTGGAACATCGCCTCCTATTAAACCAATCAGTGCTTGCCCCCCACTTTTGTATGGGATAGAAACTAAATTAGCATTTGTTTTTTGCTTTAATAGCTCACCTGCTATATGAGGGGTTACCCCTATACCTGAAGTGGCATAAGATAAGCCATTGGGCTCTTTTAAAGACAGAGCAACAACTTCTTTAACTGTCTTGGCATTTAAACTCGGATTTGCCAATAAGATCAAGGCAGCATCTCCAATCTTGCCAATCGGTGCAAAATCTTTGAGTGTATTGAATGGAATCTTTTCGTAAATGTGTGGATTAATGACTAAAGTGCCATCAAAGCCAACTAATAAGGTGTATCCATCAGGATTAGCATTAGCTACAAAACTAGCGCCTATATTGCCAGAAGCCCCAGCCTTGTTTTCTGCATAGACTTCAACGCCGAGTTTTTGAGCTAGTTGTTGTCCTATATATCTGCCGCCAATATCGGTCACTCCCCCAGGTGCGAAGGGAATAATTAAATGAATAGGTTTACTTGGAAAATCTTTTGCTTGCGCCGAAAAGATACAAACCAAAGAAAAAACGATAAAGTACTTTAATCTATGTAAAATCAAATTCAACCGCATCTCCTATATCT
>JBAXKF010000062.1:0-10140 GCA_037137465.1 Betaproteobacteria bacterium
CGGCGCCATCCGCGAGTGACTTTACGGTGACAAAGGGGGTTGGTAATACCTCAGTGAACGTTAGTAGTGTAACGGTGGATAGCATGAACTCCACTGTGACCTTGACCTTAGCTTCTGGGATTACTCCTGTAGACATCAACATTAAGGTGAGCTACGCTGCTGGCCTGGATACTAATGCATTGATTGATATTGCTGGTAATCTTGCGGCTGATTTTACTGATCAAATAGTAACTAATTTAATTGGTGACACTACCGCACCTGACGCACCTAATATTAGTTTGGCTGTAGTTTCTGATTCAGGAGTGATTGGGGACAGTAGGACTAATATTAATATCCCAAGTATTCGAGTTGATTTAAATGGTTTAGGCTCCGCAGCGCCGCTTGAGAATGATAGAGTTATCATTTATCTCATCTCGGGTTCTAGTAGAACCCAAATTGCTAGTTATTTATTAACGGCAAGTGACATAAGTAATGGTTATACCAATGTTGTAGTTTCTGATTTAGGCTCAGATGGCATCAAAGATGTAAGAGCTATTGTAGTAGATCAGACTGGAAATCGTTCAGCTGATTCTAGTAATCTCATGATTCGACTAGATAGAACAGGTCCAATATTAATTTCAGCGACGATTAATAGCGCTTATATTGAATTAGATTATTCATGGACCGCCTTGGATTCTCACTCTAGTACACCAACCGCAGGTGACTACACGGTAAGGGTTAACGGAAAAAGTAGAAATGTTCTAGCAGTTTCTTTAAATGGCAGCTCAAAAAGTCTGATTGTTACTATTGATACACCTGTTTTATCTGGTGATGTAGTTACAGTCGATTACAACAATGTGAGTGGGAATGTGGTTGAAGACTCTGTGGGAAATAGAGTGGGCAACTTTACTAACCAAGCAGTCAAATTGCAAAGTCTAGCATGGGTGAGTAATCAAAACTTTGTTGTCGCCTCTGCCTATGATGGAATTATTAACGTAACACCGCCATCACCACATTCAATCATATCAATGGTTGTCACAAATTCTTCTAATATTGTAGATTCCTCCGCAGTTATTACCAATATCTCAGTAGTACATAGTGATTTAGTTGATAAGGCATCGACTGACTATATTCCTAAGCCAATATCCCTAGATCCTCATATGACGATTTCTACAGTTTGGGATCCAATCGTTTTCACGATCCTTCCACAAGATACTTCTGTGGGCTTCCTAGATATCAATACATCTCGAGTGGGAACTCAAGTCCAAGTTGTGATTGATATTTCAAGATCAGATATACCAGCTGATGGATTTAACGCTTATATGAAGTATTTATCTGCTGATACGATACAAAGTTATTTGAATGCGCATATAGATCTAGTGACGCTTGATGGTGTATATATTACGGATACTAATCAAGCTGGTTGGTATGACTTTACGCAACGTACCCCAGGAGGAGACGGTGCAAGATTTATTACTTCTGGTGGGAAAATCATTGCTGTTGAGATTATGCTCACAGATAATGCTTTTGGAGATGACAACCTCACAGTAGGAAATATTCTCGATCCAGGAGTGCCTGTTTATAGTCAGGTCATTATTTCAAGTGCTATTACAACAAGCATCGACAATACATATCATCCGCTCTCATCTAGCTATCATTTAGAGGAAGTTCAATCAGCTACGCAGTGGAAAATTGCAACTGTTATCGGTGATGATGTTTACAAGCCGTTGATGTTTATAGATCCGAATAAGAGTATGACTTCTAAACTTGTAAGCAACGCCTTGTTCTATGGTGAAGGCTTAGAGTTATCAAGCATTATTGAAAATGCTCAATACTCAAATAAGGTGATAAATGATTTTGATGAGAGAACATCGTATACAAAAAGCTTCAAAGAATCCTGGAAGTCGAGTATTGATCAGAAAATTACCGACTATATAAGCTTGGGCTTTATTAATTCAGGTAAGGTTATTCAAGTCGCATCAGCGGATGGCTCTCCCCTACCGGACTGGGTAAAGATAGATAGTGAAGGACGTGTATTTGTATTTTCTCAGATAGCAGATCAAAAAATAGATGGTGTAACAGTAAAAGTAATCTTCATTGATGTAAATGGGTATGAGACAGTTGTTTATAAAGAAATTAGTAGCAATGGTATTCGTGAAGTTGCGAAGCCAAACAAAACACAAACAAGCGCGTTGCTTGAAAATATTTTATATAAAGAGTATCGCGCACATACGCTAAGAAACATCAGTAACACTCAATTAAGTTTGGATGTGAATGAGAATTCGAACTTAAATAAAAATATTAAAAAATCATTTAATCAACAGCTTTATCAAGCAAAAGACGAACTCCATCCAATCTAAATCACATACTAATGAATACTACATTCCTCATTAAAAAAATCAGTTTATTCCTCATTGTTGCCATAGGAATATCTGCGTGCTCTGTTGGCGTAAGACCTATTGATAATAATCAGTTACTAGTTCAATCCAAGTTAGATTTAGTTAGTATGCAAAAAGATATTGAGCCAGTTGGTGCAACGATTGATCTTAATGAGGCAATCGCGCGTGGTCTTAAATATAATCTTGATTTTAAGGTAAAGCAATACGAAGAAGCTCTTGCAACTGATCAGCAAAGTCTTGCCGCTCTTGAAATGTTGCCTAAGGTGGTTGGTACATCTGGGTATTACACACGAGCTAATGATTTAATTAATTACTCTGTTAATCCTCAAACAGGACAATCGACACCTCAAACCTATATTAGTACTGATCGTCAGATTTGGTCTACCAATTTTGCTTTAAGTTGGAATATTTTAGATTTTGGCGCTAGTTACTACAATGCTCGTCAGCAGGGAGATCGCATGTTGATTGCCTTGGAAAGAAGGCGTCGGGCGATGCATAATTTAGTCCAAGATATTCGTACTGCATATTTACGTGCTTATGCAGCGCAGATATTGGAATCTTCTGTAAGGCAGACCATCGCGGAAAGTGAGATCGTGCTCGAAAAAGCAAGAAGGGCAGAGCGGCTTAAATTACGCAGTCCTGCGGAGATTCTTAAGATCCAAAAAACCATCTTAGATAATATTCGCTTGTTGGAGGCTATTCAGCAAGAGTTATCTACAGCACGTTATGAATTAGCGTCTTATATTAATATTCGACCTGGAGTTACCTATCAACTTGCTAAACCGGATAGTACGTTTCTTTCTCCAAAGCAAATTAAGTTTTCGATGGATGAGTTAGAAGATATTGCCATTGCGAATAATGCTGAATTTAGGGAGCAGATATATACAGCTCGTATTGCAAAAGATGATATTAAGAAAAATATGTTGCGTTTATTTCCTGGAATATCGTTTAACGTAGGTAATAACTATAACTCTAATGCTTTCTTGGTAAATAATTCATGGCGTGATGCCGCAGTGCAAGTGAGCTGGAATCTATTGAATGTTTTATCTATACCTGGTCAAATATCGGCAATGGAAAATGCTGAAAATTTGTATGATCAGAAGAAATCAGCAGTTCTGATGAATCTTGTGACTCAAGTTCATATTGCTCGCTTACAATACGACAATAACTACCATGCGATGCAAAGAAATGAATCTCTCCTAGCAGTAGATAAAAAGTTAAATGATATCTCTACCCTTAAGGTAGAAGCTGAAGTAGAGAGTAGGTTGGAGCATGTGGTTTACAGCACAGGCTACATACTTAGCTTGTTACGTAAGTACCAAGCTCTATCACAGCTATATAACGCAGAAGGTAAGTTGAGATCGTCCTTAGGACAAGAAATTGTTGCTGGTGATATCTCTAAAGTTCCTTTGAAAGAACTATCTAAACAAGTAGGGATTGCTTTAAAAGATTGGGTTCCCAAAGTCTTGCCTATTGAGTCAGCTAAGTCAAATATGACAGTACCGATTGCTACATTAGATGAGGGAAAAAAATAATGTGGAGTCTTATTTAGAATGAAATTACCCGTATTCAATAAACCGACAAAAGGACAATATCAAACAATTGGTATTATTCTTTTAGTGGCATCAATTATTTACTCTATTTATGGAAGTTTTGATTCTGATACTTATGATAGAGATACAGTAGTTAGCCAATCATCCCCGAGGGAGATTAGCCCACCGCAAATTCAAGCAGAGAATAATAACGCTGAAATTAGAGCGCAACTTCAGCCTTTGAGATACACCACTTTATCTGCCGAAATTCCTGCGCGTATTGAAAAATTTAAACGAAGGGAAGGTGATAGCTTTAAAAAAGGTGAGCCTTTGGTTATGTTGGACTGCGTTTTCCAAAATTCGCAATTAATAAAGGCAAAAGCATCTAAAGATGCCACTGAAAAAATATATAAGGCTTATAAAGGCCTTTATGAGTTAGATGCTATTGGCAGAATAGAATTGGAAAATAGTTTTGCTGAATCTGAAAAAGCGCGCTCGGAATATATTTCAATTGCCAATACCGTAGAGAAATGCACAATACGTGCCCCATTTCATGGGCGCATTGCCGAACAAAAAGCTAGGGATGATCAATATGTCCAGCCTGGACAAGCACTATTGGATATTTTGGATGCTTCTGAAATGGAGCTCGAGTTTTTGGTGCCATCAAAATGGCTTGTTTGGTTAAATTTAGGTACGCCTGTTTCTATTCATATTGATGAAACCAATAAAGATTATTTGGCGAGTATCAGGTCGATTGGTTCTAAAACAGATGCAGTGAGTCAATCCATCAAAGTAGTAGCCTTTATACGTAGCCAAAATAGTGAGTTATCCCCTGGTATGAGTGGGAAGATCAATATAGAACCTCCAAAAGTAACGCCATGAGCGAACCAATTGACCTTGATTCTTCTCCTTCAGAACCGAGGCCAAATTTAGGAGCCGTATTCGATCTCATTAATAAAGCTCAGCAGAGTAACTCTTCATCTGAGCTTTATTTTTTATTAGTAAATTTAACAAAGCAGTTAGTCTCTTATCGACAAGCAATTCTCTATAGAGAAGGTAAGGGATTTGTCGCGGCATCCGGACTTTCAGAGTTGGATGAAAATGCCCCAATGCTGATCTGGCTTAAAACCTTTATCAACTATCTCCACAACAATCACTTTTCTGGCCAAATCGATTTCTCATCTTTGCCCAAGCAATGGGCTGATGGATATCAACAATGGTTTGTACCAGGGGTACTTATTGTCCCAATTCAGGCGAATCGAGAACTAGGATATAGCTATTTATTACTATTTAGAGCTGAATCATTTGGCAAGGAAGAAATTGCCGCAATGGATTTTTGGCTTAATAGTTGGATTTTGAGCTTACGTATTCTTGAAGAAACTCGCCATCAAAATAATGAAGGCTTATTTGGAAGAGCTTCAGAGTCTTTATTGCAGCTTCGTGAGCGAACCCCTTCGCAATTGGCAAGTATATGTAAACGCCTGAAAAAGTTTTTGTATGATTTTGTGGCAGGTGGCTATAAAAAACTGTTTTCTGTATCTGCCTATCATCATCAATGGATCAAATTTAAGCAGCGCTTTGTTTCAGATAAATCATTTCGATGGAAGATGATTATTTTTCTGCTGATTTTTGTACCAGTAAGACTCACTATTATTGCCCCAGGAGAGATTGTTGCGAACCAGCCCGTAGTTGTTCGTGCCCCTATCGATGGGGTATTAGATAGGTTTTATGTAGAGCCTAATAGTTTAGTCAAACAAGGACAAAATTTATTTAGTTATGACAATGCTGCCTTGCTAGCTAAAGCAGAAGGCGCTAAACAATCCTATATGAGTGCTGAAGCGGAATATCGCCAAACATCGATAGCCTCTTTGGCAGACGCTAAGCAAAAAGTTAACTTAGCCATCTTGCAGGCAAAAGCAAACGAAAAAAAAGCTGAATATCAATACTTAGCTGGTTTAGCACAAAGAAGTGTTATGACTGCCCCATTTGATGGCTGGGCTATTTTTGATGATCCTGCAGATCAGATTGGTAAGCCAATTGCTATTGGTGAGAAAATTATGATGTTGGCAGATCCTGACGATGTAGCTATACAAGCATGGATATCTCTTTCAGACATGATTGATATCCAGCAAGGGGCCAGGGTAAAGCTTTATCTGAATCCTAACCCGTTTGGCGCGATTACCGGTTATGTTAAATACATCACTTATGAGCCCGTACAACTACCCGACGGTCAATACGGCTATCGCCTTAGGGCAAGTATTCCAAAGAGTGAATCCTCCCCACGTTTAGGGCTCAAAGGAACACTGAAGGTATCTGGAGCATATGTACCAGCGATTTATTGGGTGCTACGCAAACCTTTGGCACAAATTCGGCAATTCATAGGCATCTAAATGGCGCATCCTTTATTGCGTGATGATTTAGATTTACACGAAAGTGCTGCAAATTTCGATGGATCTCCACAATGGGTCATTCATGACTCGTTAAGAAACCGATTTTTTTCGATTGATTGGGTTACCTTTGAATTTTTGTCACGCTGGGAAATACGTGAGCCACAACTCATTATCGAGGCGATAAATCAACAAACGACACTAAATGTTGATGAGAGTGATTATGAGGCAATCATTCAATTTTTACTGACAAATGAACTTATTATGTTAGATGGAAATGAAGGTCTACAGTTTCTGAATCAACAAGTAAAGCTCAAGAAGTCTAGCTTTTGGAGTTGGCTAGTACATAACTATTTATTTTTTAGAATCCCACTCATTCAGACCGATGGATGGTTAGAAAAAAACGTCTCAAAGGTTCAATTTTTTTATAGCCCGATATTTTATAAATGTACGGTAGCCATTGCGGTAATTGGTTTTTACCTCTTTTATCGTCATTTTGACGTTTTTTCTGCAACTTTTTTAGATATGTTTAGTTGGCAAGGTTTTGTTGCCTACTTTTTTGCAATCATCTTTGTAAAAATCATTCATGAATTAGCCCATGCATTTACTGCTAAGCGAATGGGGTGCCGTGTCCCCACTATGGGAGTAGCATTTTTAGTGATGATGCCCCTGGCATATACCGATACAAATGATGTTTGGAAATTAAAAGACCGCGGATCTCGTTTATATGTTGATATGGCGGGGATGGCTGCAGAGCTTATCGTAGCAGTGTGGGCACTATTTTTGTGGGGAATCACGCCCCCAGGAGTTCTTAAAAATATATTTTATATATTGGCAACAATAACCTGGATTAATACTTTATTAGTAAATATTAGCCCCTTTATGCGTTTTGATGGTTACTATGCGTTATCTGATTTTTTAAAAATTAGTAACTTACATACCCGGGCATTTTCTGTAGCGCGTTGGCACTTTAGAAAACATTTATTTGGGTTTGATGACCCACCGCCAGAACATTTCCCTAAAAATTTACAGAATTTTTTAATTGTATTTGCATGGATAACTGGAATATACCGTCTCACAGTCTTCTTATCGATTGCCTTCTTGGTATATCACTTTTTTATCAAGGTAGTAGGGATAGTTTTATTTTTAATAGAGATTATTTGGTTTATTGCGCTACCAATTTATTCTGAAATAATAGTTTGGCTAAAAAGAAAAGCTGAAATTAATGCAAACCCAAAGAGACATCGACTCTTGTATGTCTTATTTGTTATCCTATTCATCATTTGTTTCCCTTTGGATTTTAGAGTCCGTGAGGCGGGAATTCTCAAGCCAGAATTACGTTACTATATTTACTCTCCAGAGGCATCCAAACTTTTATCGGCACTTCCAGCCCATGGCCGCTCAATAGAAGAGGGGCAGCCAATTACCCAATTAAGTTCCCCAGAACTCGATAAAGCCCTAGTCATTGCCAAACAACAAGAGCAACTCTATAGCTGGAAGATAAGTTCTGCAGCATTTGATACTGATCTAAGAATGAATCTACAGTCCAATACCGAATTGTATTTTATGGCTCAACAAGAGGTCCTTTCTTTGGAGGTAGCTCAGGCACAGTTGAATCCAAAGGCACCATTTTCAGGAAAATATTATGAACTCATTCCAGATTTGTTAGAAGGTGACTGGATGGGTAAGGGTGCTAAATTGGGTGTTGTAGTCAATGCCAGGGATTGGATTGTAGAGGCCTATTTCCCAGAAGAGGAGATAACAAGACTCTCGATAGGAAATTGGGGAAGTTTTTTCCCGGAAACTGCTGGCAATAGAGTTCAGCATCTAAAGCTGATTTCAATTGATCCAACGCCTATTAAAGTCCTCCCAGATCATATTTATGCAAGCCAAATGGGCGGCACTGTAGTTGCGAAAATTGTCGATCAAAAAGCAATCACGGATCGCGCATATTACCGTGTCCTATTTTCTGTTGTGTCTAATACCGATTTAAAGATGACTCAAAGAGGCCATCTCGTCATTTTTGCAAAACCAGAATCTATCCTTTCCTTTGGAATTCGACATTTTGGATCACTATTTAGACGCGAATTATCATTTTGAAATTGAATTATTCGGAGAAATGCTCTGACATACGTCAACCCGACATCTTTTCAATTAAATGATATGATTGAAAAAAAAGGGATTCATGAAAAACTTGCCTAACCATAGCAAATGTTCTCAATGTGTTATGGCACAGTTCTGCCTTCCCCTAGGCTTAAGTCCAAAAGAAATTATTGAAATAGATCAGTTGGTCTCTGAAAAGATTCAACTCAATAAAGGTGATGCTATCTATCGTCAAGGCGACCACTCTGAGTCTATTTTTAGTATTCGACACGGATCATTTAAGACGGAAATCTCTCTTCCCGATGGCAGAGGCCAAATTTTAGGATTTCATTTACCAGGAGAATTTTTAGGGCTCGATGGTGTCGGTAGTAAACAATACCAAACGCAAGCTGTTGCTCTTGAAGTAAGTGAAGTCTGCGTAATGAAGTTTTCTCAATTTGAAAAATTTGCATTAGACATCCCGTCACTGCAAATTCATTTATATCAAATTCTGAATCATGAAATTACCAATGATCAAAAGCACCTATTAACACTTGGTAGTTTGAGTGCGGAAGAAAAAATGGCTTGTTTCTTTGTTAATTTATCCGAAAGAAGGGCTCTAAGGGGTCTTAATTCAATTGAGTTTGATTTAAGTATGGGGCGTGAAGAAATTGGGAGTTTTTTAGGAATTCAAATTGAAACGGTTAGCCGAGTTCTCTCTAAGCTCTCAGAAGCTGGACTCATTCAAATCAAACAAAAACATCTGAAACTGATTGATCTTGATGAACTTCACAAGATTGCCGGATAAACACAACTACTAAAGTTGATTGTTTTAAATAAGCTATAGATGATTTGATATACATCAATACTTAGGTCTTCTAGCTCGATAGAATAAGTTCAATGCTTACTCCATCCCTTCTAGATCATGAATCGTCTTAACTCCCTACACCTCACGAAGAGCTTAACTCGTCATGAGAGCGATCATAAAGGCCATTCTGGCAAAGTGCTGATCATTGGCGGTTCAAGTTCAATGTCAGGTTCAATCATTCTGGCTAGCTTAGGAGCGCTTTATAGCGGTGCTGGGTGGGTAAAGATGATCGCATTAGACCCAGCCTTCCCTCACTTGATTCCAGAATATCCGGAATTGATGATTTATAGCTCACAGACACTTGCGCCGCTCGAGCTTTTGAAGGCAATCAAGCCAGACGTTATCGTCATCGGACCAGGTCTTGCACAAAATGATATTTCTAAAGCTTGGCTACTCGCTTCGATTGAATATTATGCGCCATTAGTGATTGATGCCGATGGGCTTAATCTATTGGCTAACCATCCTGAGCTCACAGAACTTATTCGCGAAAGGTTTTGGACAACAATACTCACGCCTCATCCAGGAGAGGCGAGTCGTTTACTCCATAAGTCCTGTGAAGACATACAAAAGAACAGAAGCAATGCACTACATGAATTGATTGAAATGTATAACTCCATCGTCATCCTTAAAGGACACAAAACGATTCTTGGCATGAAGTCTGAACCCATGCAGACTTGTTTTGATGGAAATCCTGGAATGGCCTGTGCAGGGATGGGAGATGTATTAGCTGGTGCGATTGGTTCTTTAGTAGCGCAATCATTGTTCCATCATTTGACACCTTGGCAAGCCTGTTGTTTAGCTGTCGAAATCCATGCTTTAGCAGGGGATTCTTGTGTTGGAAAAGGTTGTGGGCCAATAGGTATGACGCCTAGTGAACTCAGTAAAGAAATGCG
>JBAXKF010000063.1:0-9678 GCA_037137465.1 Betaproteobacteria bacterium
CCCCGCCAAGCGTAAGTATTACCCCGCCCATCATCGTTAAAAACCCAGTCATTGGACTTGCTCTTGGCGGTGGCGCCGCAAGAGGATTTGCCCACATCGGTGTCATTAAAGTTCTAGAAGCCAACGGTATTAAACCTCAAATTATTGTCGGGACCAGTGCCGGAAGTGTCATTGGCTCTATTTATGCCACAGGTATTTCTGGGAATGAACTCCAACAAATAGCCATTGAGCTCGATGAGGCAACCATTGCAGACTGGACGAATCCCTTTGCCGGAAAATTAGGCGGCATGATCAAGGGTGATGCTCTGCAAGCCAAAATCAATCAATTAGTTAAAAATCGAACGATTGACCAAATGAAGATTCCCCTTGGCATAGTTGCTACCGACCTTAAAACAGGTAATCCCATCTTATTTCAACGTGGTGATACGGGTCAGGCTGTAAGGGCCTCGAGTAGTGTTCCTGGGATATTTATGCCAACGATCATTCAAGGTAAAGAGTATGTTGATGGTGGCTTGACATCCCCTGTACCTATCAAATTTACAAAAAATTTAGGTGCGGATATTGTGATTGCTGTCAATATTTCTTCAGATCCATCTGATCAAAATGTCAGTGGTGTTTTAGGTACTCTTCTGCAAACAACAACCATCATGGGAAGAAGTATTACCTACTGGGAATTACCTCTTGCGGATGTCGTGATTGTTCCTCAACTCCCTCAAATGAAGGGTACTGACTTTAAGTCTCGCAACGCGGCTATTCTCGCCGGTGAAATCGCCATGCAACACCAAATCATGGCTTTGAAAAATAAAATCGAGGAATTCAAGAAAAAATAAAGGGCAGCGACGCTGCCCTTGTGATGGACTGAATACCTAATTACTTCGTAATTAAATCCATCTGCATGCTTTGTTTGTTCGCTGGATTGACGCGACGTGCACCATCAAACCTCATGTCCCAATAAACAGTTGTCATATCATCTACACGAACACCAGATCCGCGAGCAGGTGCATGAATAAACTTATTCTCACCAACATAAATACCAACGTGTGAGTTTTCACGTTGCAAGGTATTAAAGAACACTAAATCACCAGGCTTTAAATTGTCTCGTGAAATTTGTAAACCCACTTTACTTATTTCATCAGTTTTAGCAGGAAATAAAAAACCAAGGTTATCTTTGAAAACATATTTGATAAACGCGCTAGCATCAAATCCTGTTTGAACCTTTTCGCCCCAGCGATAACGAACACCAATCAATACCATCGCGTTATTAATGAGGCTTGATGTGCTATCAGATACCGTTCCAGCAACTTTTCCGTAAAAATTCTGTTTAGGTGCGCTCGGCGCAGATACTTCTTCCGTAGACTGTGCAATGGATAATTGAGCACAGGTCGTCGCGATGACTAAGGAAGTCACCAAAGAGAACTTTGTAAGTTGTTGAATTTTCATGTATTAATAGTAATAATTTTCAATTAGTATTAGTCTAACTAAGTTTGTGACAATTTTCAATACATTTTGTGACACATTTATAAAAAAGCTTCTTTTATTAAGTTTTGGGTATATGCGGACTGTGGTGACCCAATAATCTCCTCAGTAGATCCAAATTCAACAATATCACCCTGCTGTAAGACCATGATTCGATGGGACATCGCTCTTACCACTGCAATATCATGACTAATAAAGATATAGGCCAAGTTATATTTGTGTTGTAAATCAGTGAGTAAGGTTAAAACTTGCTTTTGGATAGTAACGTCAAGTGCTGATGTTGGTTCATCCAATATCAGTATTTCTGGTTTGAGGATTAAAGCCCTCGCAATTGCTATTCGTTGTCGCTGCCCGCCAGAAAATTCATGTGGGTAACGCTCAATTGCACTTTTCTCTAAACCGACTTCCGCTAAGACTTCTGCTACTTTTTGGTTTTTTTGATCCTGAGTTAACCTAGGAAAATGGACGTCTAGGCCTTCAGAAATAATTTGGCCAACGGACATGCGAGGCGATAGTGAACCAAAGGGGTCTTGAAAAATCACCTGAAATCGTGAACGCATTTGCCGTTTTTCTAAAACGGATAAGTGATTCCATGACTTACCTAAGATCTCAAACTTCCCTTTCACTTGGGCTGTAGTTCCTCCTAAGAGATCTAATAAAGCCATCCCTAAGGTAGTTTTCCCTGACCCGGATTCTCCAATAATGCCAAGAGTCTCCCCTTGCCTAAGTTCAAGATTGACATTGCGTAATACCGATGTGTATTTTGGCTTCTTATAGAACTCGAGTAACTGCATCCACCCAGACTGTGGCGATGGATAAGAAACTTCAATTCCTGAGGCCTCAAGTAAATGGGTTGCCAATGGAACGATCGGCAGGAGATTGGACTCAGGACGACTATTCACCAGCATTTGTGTATATACAGATTGAGGTCTTTGGAATACATCTTCTGTATTGCCACTTTCAACTACTTGACCTTGATGCATCACCACCACACGTTGTGCAAACTTTTTCACTAAATTAAGGTCATGAGTAATCAATAAAATTGACATCCCTTTATTTTCTGAATGCTGTTGCAAGTCTTTTAATAAATCTAAAATTTGTTTTCTTAAATTGACATCCAGAGCTGTGGTTGGCTCATCGGCAATTAAAAGTTTAGGCTTGGTCGCCAATGCCATAGCGATCATAGCGCGTTGACGCTGACCTCCAGATAGCTGATGAGGGAACGCATGCATTTTATTTTTAACATCGGGGAGTCCAACGCGCTCCAGCATTTCTTGGGCTCTTTGATTAGCAAGATCTTTGCCAATCAAGGGCTCATGGATTAACACAGCCTCAATGATTTGATATCCAATCGTAAATAGAGGATTTAAAGCGGTCATGGGTTCTTGGAAAATCATAGCAATTTCTCGCCCACGAATACTTCTTAACTGCTCTACTGGAATACGCAGGAGGTTTTGATCACCCCAATGAATATGACCTCGAACGTCTGCACCTTCAGGTAATAATCCCAAGATGGATAATGCCGTCATCGACTTGCCAGAACCTGACTCACCAACAATAGCAATTCGTGATCCAGGAGGTACTTCTAAATCTAAATGATCTACGACGGTACGCTCTTTTCTACCTTGACCAAATTGAATAGAGAGTTGGGTTATTTTTAAATGCGGCATCATGATGAACCTCTTCTTCTTGGGTCAAATGCATTTCTTAATGCCTCACCCATAAAGGTCAACAACAATAGCGTGCCAACTAATACCAAAAATGTTGATAACGAAATCCACCAAGCATCCAAGTTCGATTTACCTTGCGATAAGAGCTCTCCAAGACTTGGCGTGTCTGGGGGAACGCCTAAGCCTAAAAAGTCCAAACTCGTTAATGACAATATGGCAGCACTCATTTGGAATGGTAAAAACGTAATTACCGGAATTAAACTATTCGGCAATATGTGTTTGAGCATAATCTTCCAATTCGATAAACCAAGAGCTCGAGCTGCTTTGACATATTCAAGGCCACGATTTCGAAAAAACTCAACGCGTACATAGTCAGACAAATGAATCCAACTAAATAAAGATAATAAAATCACAAGCAACCAAATACTCGGAGTAAATACTGAGGCAAAAATAATCAGTAAATACAATTCCGGAAGTGAGCGCCAAACGTCAATTACACGTTGTGTATACAGATCAAAGCGTCCGCCTAAATAACCCATTAAACCGCCAAGCAATACGCCGATGAGGACGCCAACAATTGTTAATGCCAAACCGAACAGTACAGAAAGCCTAAACCCATAGATAAGTCTTGCAAGTACATCTCGACCGCGATCATCCGTACCTACCCAATTATCCTTCGACGGCGCTGCCGGATTCGGTTGAGAGGAAAAGTAATTAAGACTTAAATAACTGTACTCAATGAGCGGATAAATAGCCCAATTACCTTTTTTACGTAGGTTGTCCCGGATTAACGGATCATGAAAATCCGTCGGTGTATCAAAGTCTCCACCAAAGGTCGTTTCAGAATAATCTTTGACAATCGGAAAATAAGTATTACCTTCGTAAGAAACAATTAATGGCCTATCATTAGCAACTAATTCAGCGCACAAACTAATACCAAAAATAATCAGAAATATCCATAAACTGGAATAACCCAAACGATTACTTTTGAATCGTTGCCATGCGGTATTTTTCTTTTTTATACTTGTAGCCATCTTATGATCCCTGCCCCTCAAATTGAATACGAGGGTCGACTAAGACATATGCAATGTCAGAGATTAATTTTGTAAATAAACCAATCAGCGTAAAAATATATAAAGTACCAAAGACAACTGGGTAGTCTCTTCGCATCACTGCTTCAAAAGACATTAAGCCTAATCCATCTAGGGAAAATAGTGTTTCAATCAAGAGTGATCCGGCAAAAAATGCCCCGATGAATGCCGCCGGAAATCCGGTCACCAAAGGAATCATTGCGTTCCGAAAAATATGACGCCACATCACTAGCCTCTCAGAAAGACCTTTTGCCCTTGCAGTGATGACGTATTGTTTTCGAATCTCTTCAATGAAAGAGTTTTTTGTGAGCATGGTAATCACGGCAAAACTGCCGAGTACCGATGCTGTAATCGGTAGGACAAGATGCCATAAATAATCGGCTATCCGCGCTGACCACGAAAGCGATTCCCAATTATCAGAAACCAATCCCCTTAAGGGAAATAGTTGCAAGAAAGAACCGCCACCAAAAATGACGAGCAATAAGACTCCCATTACAAATCCTGGGATGGCATAGCCTATTAGAACTAGCATACTCGTGATCGTATCAAATCGTGTGCCATCTCGTATTGCTTTAGAAATTCCCAAAGGAACTGATATGAGGTAGGTAATGAAAAACGTCCATAAACCTATGCTAATAGAGACTGGCAACTTAGAGATAATCAGTTGCCAAACACTTTGATGCTGGTAGTAACTTTCACCTAAATCAAACTGTGCAAATTTACCAAGCATACGAAAATATCGCTCTATTGGTGGCTTATCAAATCCATATAAAGCTTTTATTTCTGCTAAATTTTTTTCATCGATTCCTTGTCGTCCTCGATACGTACTTCCACCGCCGGTAGACTCTCCAGCGCCTACTCCAGCCCCACCTCGACCTTTTAATTCAAGCACCATTTGTTCTACTGGTCCGCCTGGTACAAATTGCACCACTGCAAATGTGAGTGTAAGAACTCCAATTAAGGTTGGAATCATTAACAATAATCGTTTGACAATGTATGGGGCTAGTCCGTGTCTCATCATCATTCTTTCTGTTCATTACTGCTGGGATTACGCCACCAATTTCCAAGTATCCAGCCCTCTGCTGTGTAATAGTCAGGTGGATCTGGGTATCCCAGTTGCGTGTTATAGGCTATACGGTGGGTTGGGTTATACCAATGTGGAACCACGAAATAATTGTGAATCATAATCCGGTCAAGGGCGCGGGTGGCAATATATAACTTGTCTCGATCTTCTGCACGCGTAATGAGTGATATGAGCTCGTCAACGCTTTTCAAACGAACACCAATCTGATTATCAGTTCCCTTTTGAGTAGCTGCCTCACTCCCAAAACGATCCCATAACTCATTTCCGGGACTTTGTGAATCTTGATAACGAATCGTGGTCATTTCAAAATCATGCTCATTGAGTCGCTGTTGATATAGCGCATTATCTGTTGTACGGACATTAGCTTTGATTCCTAGCTTTTCTAAATTGCGAACATAAGCAGTAAGGATCCGCAACAAAAATGGGCTGTCTTCTAACATCTCAAATTCAAAGGGCTTTCCAGCTTGATTGCGTAAGGCACCATCACGATAGGTCCACCCTGCTTGAGCTAATAATTCTTTTGCTTTGAGCAAATTAGAGCGCAGAGAGCTTGGGGCTGCCGTGCTGGCAGCCGACGGCATAGGGCCAAAAACAGAAGTTGGTATTTCACCAGGGTATTTTTGTTGTAATTTCTTGAGGAGCTGTAACTCTTCTCCTGTTGGAACGCTATTGGGTTGATTGTTAGCTCCTAGCAAGGAGTTCGAGAAATAACTATCGAGTCGCTTATATTGACTGTAAAAAATCTGCCGATTTAACCACTCAAAATCTAGCGCTAATCCCAGAGCCTGCCTTACCTTTGGATCATTAAATACTTCTTTACGGGTATTCATGGCAAAGCCCTGCATGCCAGCACCGTTGTGATGCACAAACTCTTTCTTTACCAAGGAGCCGGAATTAAATTTACGGCCAACGTAACTTTTTGCCCATAATTTGGCACGGTACTCCACGATGGCATCAAACTCACCGGCCTTAAAAGCCTCTAATCGAACGGTGTCATCACTAAATAATTTATAAACAATGCGGTCAAAGTTATAGTTACCGACCCGCACATTCAAATTTTTTCCCCAATACTGAGGGTTCTTTTTGAAAACAATGTTCCGACCTGTTTGGTAAGATTCAATAATATAAGGCCCACTACCAATCGGTTTTTCAAATGCCAATTGATCAAATGGTGTTCTAGTACCATCGGGTTTTAAACCCCACTTAGAAGAAAAAATAGGCATTGTTCCCGCAAGTAATGGAGCCTCTCCTGTCCTACTTTTAAAGTCAAATCGCACTAATCGATCTGAAAGTACTACAACTTGCTTGATATCTGCAAACACATTGCGATAGCTAGGGTGCGCAGCTTTACTCATCAGTGTGTCAAAACTATATTTAACGTCACTACCCAAAATGGGACTGCCATCACTAAACTTGGCTTCTGGTCGCAAATGGAAAGTCATGGATAAGTGATCAGATGACAGCGTCATATCATCAGCAATCAGGCCATAAATGGTTGAGGTTTCATCTGCACTACCAATCGCTAATGATTCAAATAGTAATCCTGCTATACCTGGGGCTGATACTCCCCTTAAAGTATAGGGATTAAATTTATCGAAACTGGTGCGGCGATCTGGATTTGCTAAGGTGATCGTACCGCCTTGAGGTGCTTGTGGATTAACAAAATCAAAATAAGCAAAGTCTTTGGGGTATTTGGGGTTTCCATATTGCGCAAAAGCATGTCCTGCCCACGCTGATTGAGGCAGCAGAAAAACGCTAAGGATAAATAGGAGTATTTTCATTTGATGTTTATCATTCTACCAACTTGAATTGCAGATCAGTTTTGAACAATTGTAGTAGTGCCATCAAGATTTTGGGATAATTCAGATACACCTCATCATCAAAAGGATATAAACATGGGCTTTCTCACAGGTAAAAAAATTCTTATTACTGGCTTATTATCAAATCGATCCATTGCTTATGGGATTGCAAAAGCCTGTCACCGCGAAGGTGCCGAACTAGCCTTTACCTACGTCAGCGAGCGATTTAAAGAGCGTACTACTGAATTTGCTCAGGAGTTCAATAGCACCCTTATTTTTGATTGCGATGTGGGTAGCGATGAGCAAATAACCCAACTTTTTCAGGATTTAAGTAAAACCTGGCCAAAATTCGATGGTTTTGTACATTCAATCGGTTTTGCGCCTAAGGATGCTATTACTGGCGATTTTTTAGAGGGCCTGAGTCGCGAATCTTTCCGTATCGCTCATGATATTTCAGCATATAGCTTTCCTGCAATGGCTAAGGCTGCCCAAGATATGCTCACCCCCAATGCCGCCTTACTCACATTAACCTATCTTGGTTCCTTACGTGTAGTTCCTAATTACAATACGATGGGACTCGCCAAAGCCGCCCTAGAAGCTAGCGTTCGGTACTTAGCTCAGTCTTTAGGTGGTCGGGGGATTCGTGTGAATGGTATTTCTGCTGGCCCAATTAAAACTCTTGCAGCGAGTGGCATTAAAGACTTTAGCAAAATCCTAAGTAGCGTTGAAAAAAATGCCCCCTTGCGTCGCAATGTGACGATTGATGATGTTGGTAATGCCGCAGCATTTTTCATGTCTGACTTAGCTAGTGGTATCACGGGTGAAATCACTTATGTCGATGCCGGCTTTAGCCAGGTGGTTGGCGGTATGATTGAAAACTAATCCAACTGATTTACAAACCCTGCGGCATGTCTCTTTTCGTGAGGCTGTGTTGTTTTGGTTTAAGTTGGGCTTTATTAGTTTTGGAGGACCTGCCGGTCAAATTGCTACGGTTCATAACGAACTTGTTGAAAATAAACATTGGATTTCTGAGAAACGCTTTTTACATGCGCTGAACTATTGCATGATTTTGCCTGGTCCTGAAGCTCTTCAACTAGTAATTTATATGGGCTGGTTACTGCACCGGACGATTGGCGGGATTATTGCTGGCTTTTTGTTTATTTTTCCTGCTTTATTGCTCTTAATTGCTTTATCCATTGTCTATGTCTTGTTCGGAAATACACCCATCATTGCAGGCATTCTTCTCGGGATTAAACCAGCAGTCACCGCCATTGTGATTGCGGCAGGCTATCGTATTAGTAAAAAAATTCTTAAAAAACCTGTTCATGTTGTGATTGCTATTACCGCGTTCTTGGCCATGCAATTCCACACCCCCTATCCCATCATTATTATTTGTGCAGGACTAATCGGTTATTTAGTTCACAAAAGCTACCCACATTGGATGGCTGCTAGCTCTTCTTCCCATTCTGTGAAGGCTTCTAATGCGTCGATAATTACCTCAGTTATTGATGATCAATCGCCTCCTTTACCTCATACGCAATTTAATATAAAACGATTTTTAGTAGTTCTTCTGTTTTCATTTTTAGCATTTGCCATCCCTTTTGGAATATTAGTTTCGGTCTTTGGCTCGTCCCATCTTTTTACAGAACTTGCCTGGTTTTTTACAAAAGCAGCCTTACTCACTTTTGGTGGTGCTTATGCTGTACTTCCTTATGTGTTCCAAGCGACTGTTGAACACTTTCACTGGCTAACAACCGCTCAAATGATGGATGGCTTAGCTCTTGGTGAGACAACGCCTGGTCCCTTAATTATTGTGGTCACTTTTGTTGGCTTTATTGCCGCATATGCCCACACCACCGTTTTAGAGTCTCCACTTCTGGCGGGTATCCTTGGCGGAATCATTGTCAGTTGGTTTACCTTCTTACCTTCTTTTTGTTTTATTTTTTTAGGTGGCCCATTCATTGAGTCCTCTCGCACTGAATTACGTTTATTGCCCATTTTGAATGGCATTACGTGTGCTGTAGTTGGGGTGATCGCTAATCTGGCTCTATTTTTTGCTATTCATACCTTGCGTCCTGAAGGAATGAGTCCTGATTTGATGCAACAACATCTTGTTTTTAGTCTATCCATTATCATTTTGGCTAGCCTTGCGATGATTCGGTATGGTCAAAGCATCATTCGCGTTCTATTTATATGCGCGTTGCTTGGACTGCTTGCGAACTATTTACAAGTGCAATAATCTGGTTATGGCTCTAAGACTCTAATTCTTTTTTTGCAACTCCAACAGACATCTCTTTTGGAAGTTGCACACCATTTTTAACAGCTAAAATTTCCGCCATAACACTCACCGCAATTTCTGCAGGTGTTTTGCTTCCTATATAAATGCCTATCGGACCACGCAATTTTTGCAGTGATGCTTCGGTATGATCAAAGTGTTCAATCAAACGCAATTTACGGGACTCATTATTACGACGGGAGCCAATTGCACCCACATAAAAAGCTTCTGTTTGCAAAGCCTCTAACAATGCTAAATCGTCTAATTTGGGATCATGCGTGAG
>JBAXKF010000064.1:0-9568 GCA_037137465.1 Betaproteobacteria bacterium
TTGAGTTTTATGGAAACAGAAAAAAGAACAATATCTCCATTAGCGTTCAAACTCGGCATAGCTGGCTTAATTCCCTTTGTAGTTTTAGCCCTTCTAAACTTTGCTGCGGAATCTTCTTATAAAAATATCATCAGCTTTAGTTTGCTTGCATATGGAGCTAGTATTTGCAGTTTTCTTGGAGCAATACATTGGGGGTTAACTATGCGTGACAAAACTCCTGATAATATTTATTTAATATGGGGTGTGGTTCCTAGTTTGATTGCGTGGGTTAGTCTGATGATTAAGCCAGAATTTGGCTTATTGTTGATTACAGCTTTACTATGGATTTGTTTATTTATTGATTCAAAGATTTATCCAAAATATTTGCTTGCACATTGGTTGCCAATGCGCTTATCTTTAACAATTATTGCAAGTATTGCTTGTCTTATTTCTGCATATAACCAATTAATGTAATACAAACAATTGAAGTCTTCAAGAATTGTGCTCGGTTACCCATTGAAATTCGGAACCTTGACCTCTCAAAAATACCTACCTTGCTGAGCTGGTTATCTGGTTTGATCTGACTGACGCTAGAAGCCTAGCTCTTTACAGATTTCTAATCTTTTTTGCTTATTAGGTATATTAGTTATAACCAACTAATTATTTAGGATATGATTGGGCTTCATTGTCAGGGATAAAATTTTAGTTTTTATTTTTAGTCGTTATTACTGTTGGTTCTGCAATTACTCAAAAATTAGAAACTAAAAAGCAAACCAAAAAAGCAAGAGCAAAAAAGCAAGAGCAAAAAAGCAGAACAATCGCTAGATACACCATCTAACGATGTCACATTAAAACTATAAAGGCTAATTTGTTACTATCACTGCAGAGTAATATCCGCCCATTCACATCCTTAGATCAGATAATATTCATTCTATGTAGCGGTATTTTTGTCATAACTTTTGGCCTAACAATTTTCTTAATCATCAATCATCGTAAAGGATTGGGTCAGTACAAAGTACATTTTCATAAAAGTGTGTATGTTGAGTTAATTTGGGGTGTTGTACCCTTCCTCATCATTTTCTGTTTGGCCTACCCTATGATTTGGACTTTATTCGCTAAATAAAGCTAAATCTTTACTTACTATGGATGCTTTTACACCAAAACGTTTAAGGGTAATTACTTAACACTAAATTAATTAAAAAATAGTTCTTGAATTTATAAAGGGTTTGGGTGTAGCGTTGAAGCAAGTCAAATAAGCCGGTTATTTTTGATGGTTCTATTTCCACTAATTAATCACTTATCACTTGTGGAGAAGCCTTAGTTTTATTGCTAATCTAAGCGGGCGATGATGCCCAAGAGAAGGTTGAATGCGTTTATGGTTATTGCAATCGTAATTACGCTGTTGGTTATTGGTTCCGTTCTTTTACAATTTTTTAGCCCGTGGTACTTTACGCCTATTGCCTCCAATTGGGTGGCAATAGATGACACGATTGGCTTAACATTTTGGATTACAGGCACTGTCTTTGTTCTGGTCAATTTATTTGTTGTCTTTTGTATCATCCGCTTTCGTCATCGCAAAGGTTCTAAAGCTGCCTATGAGCCAGAAAACAAAAAACTAGAGTGGTGGTTGATCGGTATTACAACGATTGGAATCGCTTCAATGTTGGCGCCAGGGTTGTTTGTATGGGCTGATTTTGTGCACGTCCCACCTAATGCAAGCTTATTTGAAGTCGTCGGAAAACAGTGGAATTGGAGTTATCGTTTTCCTGGTAAAGACGGCGTGCTTGGTACTGTAGATACAAAATTCATAAGTGAAAAAAATCCATTCGGTATAAATCCAGACGATATAAATGGGCAAGATGATATTTTAGTATCAAGCCAAGAGGTTCACTTACCTTTAAATAAACCAGTTAAAGCTTTACTGCGGTCAGTTGATGTTTTGCATAATTTTACTGTGCCACAATTTCGGGCCAAGATGGATCTTGTACCAGGTATGGTGACCTTTATTTGGTTTACCCCAACACGCATTGGCAAGTTTGATGTTCTGTGTAATGAATTGTGCGGCGTAGGTCACTATGTGATGCGCGGTAAGGTAGTTATTGAAGCTGAGGATCTATTTGAAACATGGTTAAGTACTCAGCCAACATTTGCGCAGACACAAACAAAAAAACCGGCTGATGCTACTGCTGGAAAAGCACTTTATGCAGTTTGTTCATCGTGTCACGGGGCACAAGGCGAGGGTAACAAGGCCCTGAATGCTCCCAAGTTAAGTGGCCAAGCACAGTGGTATTTGAGTCGGCAGTTAATGAACTTTAAACACGGCTCACGAGGCGTCAAAGATCAAGATGTCAATGGAAAGATAATGGCGTCGATGGTGGCTACTTTATCGAGTGATCGAGATATTGACAATGTAACTGCGTATATTCAAACATTTTCTGATGTTTCTCCAGAAAAGACTGTTAAGGGTAATGCAGGTAATGGCAAAGATTTATACATGAGTACTTGTGCTGCCTGCCATAGCCTAAATGGATTGGGAGTTGAGTCTACGAAAGCTCCACGACTGCAAGGTATGAGTGATTGGTATTTAGTGACTCAACTACATAATTTTAGAGATGGTATTCGTGGTGCTCATTCAAATGATTTGTATGGTCAACAGATGTCATCCGTTGCATCCTTCTTAACAAAAGAGCAAATGATTAACGACCTTGTAGCCTATATTGGGACTCTGAAATGATCAATCTATTTATGCCCCATCAATTCAAATTAGGTGAGCGAATGATTTTTTTAAGAAGGAAATCTTGATGGTACAAACTGGCCATGACGCATCTACTTTTGCACCTCCATTGGAAGTCAGAGAGATGGAGCTGTATCACCCTAAAACTTTTCTTGGCAAATATATCTGGAGCCAAGATGCTAAGGTAATTGCAATTCAGTATGGTATTACGGCAATGTCGATTGGTTTCGTGGCTCTAGTGATGTCATGGTTGATGCGTCTTCAATTAGGTTTTCCAGATACCTTCACATTTATAAATCCTAGTAATTATCTACAATTTGTGACCATGCACGGCATGATTATGGTTGTCTATTTGCTAACCGCATTGTTCTTAGGGGCATTTGGTAATTACCTTATCCCACTTATGGTTGGTGCCCGCGATATGGTCTTTCCATATGCCAATATGCTGAGCTTTTGGATCTATTTATTTGCTGTGCTGCTGCTCGTTGCCAGTTTTTTTGTGACGGGAGGGCCAACTGGCTCCGGCTGGACTTTATACCCCCCACAAGCAATATTGCCTGGTACGCCGGGCGCTACTTGGGGCATTATTTTGATGCTCATTTCGCTAGCATTTTTCATTATTGGTTTTACGATGGGTGGCCTCAATTATGTAGTAACTGTTTTGCAAGCGCGTACGCGTGGCATGACGATGATGCGCTTACCACTAACAGTATGGGGTATTTTTATGGCCACCATATTGGCGCTCTTTGCGTTTCCTGCGTTATTTGTTAGTGCCATCATGATGTTGTTAGATCTCACTTTAGGCACTAGTTTTTTTATGCCGGCATTAGTGTCAATGGGTCAACAAGGCGAACATGCTGGAGGTAGCCCGTTATTATTCCAACATTTATTTTGGTTCTTTGGACACCCTGAGGTTTATATTGTTGCGCTTCCTGCGTTCGGTATTGTTTCTGATCTAATTAGTGTTCATGCCAGAAAAAATATTTTCGGTTACCGAATGATGGTGTGGGCAATTGTAGCTATTGGAGTACTGAGCTTTATGGTGTGGGCTCACCATATGTATGTCAGCGGCATGAATCCTTATTTTGGATTCTTTTTTGCTACCACGACATTAATTATTGCGATTCCAACAGCACTCAAGGTTTATAACTGGGTCCTGACACTTTGGCGCGGGGATATCCATCTTAATGTCCCGATGCTATTTGCGATTGGTTTTATATTTGCATTTATACATGGGGGTCTAACGGGACTATTTCTGGGCAATGTGACGGTTAGTGTTCCTTTGTCAGACACGATGTTTGTGGTGGCTCATTTTCATATGGTGATGGCTGTTGCACCTGTAATGGTTGTATTTGGAGCTATTTACCACTGGTACCCAAAAGTTACCGGACGTATGCCAGATGAGTTCCTTGGAAAAATTCACTTCTGGGGAACGTTTGTGGGTACGTATGCAGTCTACTTACCTATGCATTATTTAGGATTTCTTGGTGTGCCACGCCGTTATTATGCAGTTGGCGGTACCGATTTCATTCCTGAGTCAGCACAAACCTTAAATGCAGGTATTACGATTGCTGCCATCGTAGTGGGAGCCTTTCAGTTTATATTTATTTATAACCTAATACGCAGTTATTCCAAAGGAAAAGTTGCCAATGGCAATCCATGGAATGCGACTACTCTAGAATGGCAGACTTCTCAGACGCCTCCTGTCCATGGTAATTTCGGTGAAAAATTACCTTCGGTATATCGCTGGGCATATGACTATAGTGTGCCAGGAGTTGTAAGCGATTTTATCCCTCAGAATGTGCCACCTAGCGATGTCGTGATGGAAGATAAGGGAACTCAGGCTGGAAGGGGGTCTACCTCATGAATATTTTTCAAACGATTACGGCACAGCCTTGGTATGTTGAGCAAAGCATCATTGATAATCAGTATGTGGGGCGAAGTTCTACTGCTTATGCTAAAAAAATTGCCTTGCGGGTATTCCTTGGTGTTGTAGCTATCTTGTTCATCTTGATGTTAGTTGCCTATGCAGGTCGAATGGGTTATGAGGATTGGCGTCCTGTTCCCCAACTTAAACTTTTATGGATTAATACGGGCATATTAATAAGTAGTAGCTTAGCAATGCAGTTGGCGCAGTATGCCATTCGCCACAAAAAAATGGATGCAATGCTTTTATGTTTCCTATTGGGTGGATCATTAACCATTGTTTTTCTGTTTGGACAAATTCTTGCGTGGCGACAATTAAGTTCGATGGCCTATTTTGATATTACTATTCCAGCAATCGGATTTTTTTACATGATTACTGGAGTCCATTGTTTACATATGGTGGGTGGTCTCGTTGCCTGGGGTAAAACACTAACTACGCTGCTTAAGAATGTTGACATTGCAAAAGTGCAAAACGGCATTGAACTGTGTACAACATATTGGCATTTTTTATTGCTAGTTTGGTTGGTTCTTTTTGGCCTGTTATTTGCAGGTGACAATTTGGACCTTGTCCTAAGACTCTGTGGAATTAGGTAAATAGGATCTAAAAATGTCAGAAACACACTCAATCAATTCAGAAGTAATTCCCCCACCTTATACAGGGCCTGAAGCCTTTGTGTCGGATTGGTCTTCTGATCAAACCGCATTTAAAAATGTTGCTTGGGGTAAGGTCATGATGTGGATCTTCCTTGTGAGTGACACCTTTATCTTTAGTGCATTTTTAATCTCGTACATGACGGTTCGTATTTCAGCAGTAGAGCCATGGCCAAATCCTAGTGAAGTGTTTGCTTTAACAGTTTTTGGTGAAAAGATACCTTTAATTCTAATTGCAATCATGACGTTTATTTTGATTAGCAGCAGTGGAACTATGGCGATGGCAGTGAACTTTGGTTATCGTAAAAATCGTAAAGTTACCTTTATCTTGTTAATGCTGACTGCAATTTTAGGGGCTTCATTTGTGGGAATGCAGGCATTTGAGTGGAGCAAACTCATTTTAGAAGAGGGTGTTCGACCATGGACTAATCCTATGGGGGCACATCAGTTTGGATCAGTTTTTTTTATGATCACTGGTTTTCATGGCACGCACGTCACTATTGGAGTGATATTCCTTTTGATCGTTGCAGCCAAAGTATATCGGGGTGATTTAGAACATGCTCGACCAGGCTTTTTTACTGGAAGAAAAGGCGGTTACGAAGTTGTTGAAATTATGGGCCTTTATTGGCACTTTGTTGATTTGGTATGGGTGTTCATCTTTGCATTTTTCTATCTTTGGTAAGGGAAATTATTTTGGAACATGAAAAACAGCACCCTATTGGTATCTATCTCAAGATATGGGCGCTTCTATTTATCCTAAGTGCACTTTCATATTCAGTAGATTATTTTCATTTTCAAGGCTATCTTAGGTGGTCTCTCATCATCATTTTTATGATGTTAAAGGCTGGTCTTATTATTGCCTTCTTTATGCATATGGTTTGGGAGCGAGTGGCTTTTATTTACGCCATTCTCATTCCTCCGCTATTACTTTTGACATTAGTTGGGATTGGGGTACTTGAAGGCGGGTACACCTTTTTAACTCGTAATATCTTTTTTGGGAATTAATTTTTTAACCCTACTGTAGCGAATTTAAGGACCTTGAATGAACAAGAAAAAATACTCAGTAAATGTATGGATTCTTTTGGTAGTCACTGGACTATTAATCATTTTTACCTTCGTTTTAGTCAATCATAATCAAAGTATGCAGGACAGAATCAAGCATGATCGCAATAGTCTATTAAGTACTGGTAAGGCTGTGACTGAGATGATAAAACCCATTAAGTAGAATTTAATTTGTAGCTATAAGGATAGCTATGGCTGTTCTTTGCGAACAGTAAATTCAGTTGCTAACACCAGACCATCCCCAAACTCTAGCAATATTTGGATTTTATCCCCTTGCTTGATGATCTTTTTTGGACTCATGAGCATGAGATGATATCCACGTTCAGAAAATTGCAAGGCAGTGCCTGCTTTAATTTCAATTTTCTTGGCATGATGCATATGTGTCATGCCTTCCTTAGTCATTGATTGGTGAAGCATGATTGATTTAAAGTCAACGCTACGTGCGCCAACAAGTGTCTGAGAATGTGCCGATTGATTATTTATCTCCATATAAGCTGCAAGGACTTCCGCGCCCTGATGAGCCTCTCTAATCCACGGATGATTAATATTTATTTTTGATTCAGCTCCAAATATAGGTGTTAAAAATAGACTCAGTATTAAAAGAAAAATAATTCGGACAAATATTTTCATGAGCTAGCCCTTAAAGAGGTTTATCTATCTTAGTTAAATTTAGGGTATCTATTTTTTTTAGAATAGAAAAGCGCCGACTAATTGTCTCTATATCGAAGGGTGGTGTGATTAATACTTGGTATTGACCTTGAGGATTAATTAAAAATACTGCTGAAGTATGAATGACCTCATAGTCAGATTGATTAGGTTTATATTGAAGATTAAATGTGACATCGAGTTGGTTAGCTAGATTATGTAGTTCTGCTTCAGTGCCTGTCACGCCAATAAACGATGAGTCAAAGTAGTTAGTGTATTGTTTTAGCTTCTGAGCAGTGTCGCGCTTTGGATCTACAGAAATAAATATAAATTGTGTTTGTTCAGGAGCAATAATTTCTTTAGTAATTTGACTTCGAATTTTCGATAGACTTACCAAGGTTGTTGGACATATATCTGGACATTGTATAAATCCAAAAAAAAGAAAAGACCATTTACCGTTTAAGGTCGAAAGATTAAATTCATGATTCTGATGATCTACAAGAAAAAACTCCCTTAATGGCTTTGGATCTACAAGTACGGTCATTACTTGGTCAGGTATTAATCTTGGATGCGATTCATTTTGTTGGGTAAATTTGATGAGAAAAATGCAGCCTAGTAATATGGATAGTATTGCAGTGAGAACTATGAGGCTATATTTAACACGCACTAGTAGCAATCAGATTTTAAATACGTAGACAAGTTAGCAATGACGAATCATCCCTATTTTCTTTTGCCATAAAACTAACCAGTGTGGTTCCGCTTTGCCAGTTCCAGCGATGGTAACCTGTGGGTGTAATTTTAAAATTCTATCTAATATAGCTTCTTCGGCAGCATAAAGATCGACAAAGAAAATATGTCGACCATCTTTCAATGCCTGTTGAAAAGGAGCAAAAAGATGATTTGGTCTATGAATACCAATCAGACCACCCTCCCAAATAGAAAACCAAAATAAAATGAGGGCTAGAAAGATAAACGGCATCCATCCAGCTGGAGATGTGTGCCAGTCAAGCAGGTGCGTTACAAATAATACGGTTGAAAAAATACAAGCTCCAACTACCGCACCGATGAGACCACAATGAATAATATCAATTTTCATGAATGATTGGACTTCATGAAGGTGGAGGTGTTGCACGACCCCTTCAGTGTTGTTACTTAATACGTGAATTTGCGCAGTAGCAATGCCGTCTTTTTCTAGTTGATCTTCGAAGAGATCCAGATCATCTAAGTTGTCACTAATGAAATAATGCCTCAATAATTTCATAACAAACCCCTTAGTTATAATTATTAGTATTAGTATTGTTATTTTTATTATATCTTTTTATGCTTTTATTTGATATATATCAAACAACTTAGTCATATTTTTATAGGTGTATTAAGGGTATTCCCTTTGATTATTAAATAAGAAAACAAGCAAAATGTTATTTATCAAAGTTGTGCTGTCGAATTTGCCTAACTATTAGCAGAACCGTCATTTCTGAGACTTAAAAGAATCGTTATCTTGAGGGAAAAATGTTAAATAAAATTCAGCCGATTAATAAATTCATTCAGTTAGTTTTTTTAATGTGGTCTTTAGGCCTATGTACTAACGTTATTGCTAATGAGGTGTGGCCAGTTAAGCCAATTTCGATGACGATTCCATTTCCGCCAGGTGGTGTAGCAACAGTGGTTGGAAGACCAATTGTAGAAGGGATGAATAAGGTCCTAGAAAAACCCATTATTATGGAAAGTCGTCCGGGAGCTGGCGGCGCCATTGGCAATGCTTATGTAGCTAAGGCTATGCCTGATGGGTATAACGTACTGTTTGCAATGTCTTCAGTATCAACCATTCCGGAGACAGATAAAATTGCGGGTAAATCAGTTTCTTACACAACCTCTCAACTAAGGCCGATTGGCCGAATCACTTCAGACCCAGTTGTGATGGTGGTTCGTGCCGATGCACCTTGGAAAACTATCCAAGAATTTGTAGAAGATGCTCGCAAGAAACCAGGTAAATTTAATTTTAGTTCTTCAGGCAATTACGGAACGATGCAACTACCGATGGAAATGTTAAAGGCAGATCAAAAAATCTTTATGGTACATATTCCCTATACTGGAGCGGGGCCTGCAGTATTAGCTGTATTAGCCGGAGAGGTAGAGACAACTGCCAGCGGACCTTCAACCGTAGTGCAGCATATTAAAGGTGGAAAGTTAAGAGCATTAGCGCATTCAGGTGAGGGAAGATTAGCAGCTTTACCCGATGTGCCATCCTTTAAGGAGTTAGGAATGGCTGTTGAATATAACCAGTGGACAGGTTTATTTCTGCCTAAAGCAACACCAGAGCCCATTGTGAAGAGTTATCGAGACGCTTTACGTGCGGCGATTAATGATAATAATGTGAAAACAATCCTCACTAATGCTGGAAGTCCGATCGCATATTTAGATGAACCAGAATTTCAAGTTTTTTGGGATAAAGATATTGTGAAGATGAATGAAGTTGTAAAGCGAATAGGCAAATTAGATTAAGCTGTTCAGGAGACTTTTTTCCAAACGCTTGCTAGCCATGGCTGTTGTTCAATTGGAAGACCGCTGGGC
>JBAXKF010000065.1:0-8778 GCA_037137465.1 Betaproteobacteria bacterium
TGCAACGCATCAGCCATTTGATAGATGGCAATAAAAATAAAAAGTTTATGCGCCATTAAACGTGCCTCAGGTTTTGGGGCATATAGATCGAGTAAAAAGTCTTGTAAAAACCAAACGATGATACCTAAGCCAACACTGACAGAGGTAATAAAAATAACTGCAGACCAACCCACTTGTTCAGCCTCAAAGGTTTGTTTAGCACCAAGATGTTGAGAGATCACAGTCATCGTGGCGATGGATAAGGATAGAGGAATCATATACAGTACAGTCCCCATATTGGCGATAATTTGATGTCCAGCTAAAACACTAGTACCAAAGCGAGCAATAAAAAGTGCCATAAAAGCAAAAGAAGTGACTTCAATTAAATAGCTAAAACCAATTGGAGCGCCGAGCTTTAAGATATTCCAAATACGCGGCCAATTTGGAAGACTGAACTTGGAGAAAATACCAAACGGTTTATACATACTTTGAGTACAAATTAAGGTGGTTACAGAGATCACCCAAAACCATTGCACAATCACAGAGGCGAGAGCGCACCCTGGACCGCCCATTGCAGGAATACCAAAGCCACCAAAAATAAATAGATAATTTAGGGGTACTTTGAGGCACAGACCAACAACTTGTAATTGTGTAATTACCTTAGGCTTTGAGATGGCATTATGAAAGGCCATATACGTCCTCATAATCATGGTACCAGGGGTGCCAAATGCCAAAATCTTCAGATACAGACGTGCTTTTTCCTCAATGGCGGGTGACACATCGCCGAGTGCGATGAAGGCACCTGGGTGCAATAGTACGAAAATACCGACCAGAGAAGTTCCCATGGCTAACCAAAGTGTTTGGCGAGTATCCTCACCAATTTCGGGGAATTTTTTAGCGCCGAAAAGTTGACCACCAATAGAATTGAGAGCCGATAAAATACCAGTGAGTCCGACATACACACTAATAAAAATAGAAGAGGCCATCCCAAGAGCTGCCAAATCGTCAGTTGAATACCTAGCGGTCATGGCGGTGTCCATGACACCAAAAGTGATAACAGCAAGTTGGCCAAGCAGAATCGGGGTTGCTAAGTGAAGAATTTTTGGAACATCACGTTCGAGGCGTCTAAAGATACTTACAAAAAAACCAGTCATTACAATCCTTAATTATTGATTTACGCGATACAGACGAAGACGCTCATCTTTATCGCTATCACGACGGTCTTCCCAGATTAAGGTTAAGCGTTGTTGATTGAGAATAGAAGAAGCTCTTGCCTCTTCAGAAGTATGCGTCAAGATAAAGTCACAAGCCGGATTATCCTCGAGCGGTAAACGGGTAAAGAAGACAAATGAGGCAAGTTGAGCATCTCCTAAAAAGCTACTATCGATGCACTTGACACTCAAAGGCAGTGCTTTTGCAAAACGTTGCGCGACTGGTTGATAGGTTTTTGCATAATTAATTGTGGGAAGCCATAAAGTCATAAGGAGAACCCACATGAGGGTAGTTCCTGAAGCGGAAATAACTAGGCAGCGCCAAATCACTTTGGGTGCTCTCGATAGTCGCCAGCGAACAATAAAAACCCAAACCGTGGTGATGATGAGGGCAATCAATAGATCAAAATAATTAAATTGGGCGACAAACCCTGGTAAATAACGCGCCACATTATTCGCTGTGGCAGTTGGATAACCTGTTAGCTTAGCAAACCATATTACCCAGATAAATCCAGCGACCAAGGTAAAGGATAGTAAGGAAAGCCAATCAATAAAACTAATCAAGCCCCGACGCAAAAAGGGTAAGCCAAAAGCCGCCAGTATCGACATCGGTGGGATAAGTAACATGAGATATCGCTCACTTAAATCCGCATTGAATAAAAACAAGAAGAGTTCAATGATCAATAGAAAGCCAGGAATAATGAGATGAGCAGGACTTAAGCCTTGACGACCATTTTTAGCCCAAATATAAATACTCCAAAAACACAGTGGCCAAACGGGCCATGTATAACTCCAAAAATTAATGAATAGAAACTCAAGACTACCTAGGGGAATGAATTGCTTAAATTGATTGATTCCCCACCAAACTCTCATTGCAGACGAGATTTCTGAGGAAGACGCTCCGCCAAAATGCCACATCATCGGCCAAAGGGCGAGGATTAATCCAAAGGGAATAAGTAATGCAATCACCCAAGGAAAAATAATTTTTTTAATCCGAAAATGAAAACTAATGAGACTTGTTAGACAAAGAAAAATAGCCGTCCATAAGTTTCCTGACAGAGCAATCACACCTAAAGCCAAACCGGCAATACAGCCACCTTGAATCGGTTTATCAAAGCCACGCATCGTACCGTAAAGCAAAAGGCTAATCCCCAGAAGTTCCATGATGAGTGGCGAAGCTTCATGGACTCGGATTGCAAGACCAACACAAGCCAGGAAAATTAATAGTGCGCCATCGGCGATTGTTTTACCATATTCCTTAGGGCTAGGTTCTCCGCCAAAAGCAAAGGCCATGGGTTGAACCTCGCTACGCCTAGCAAGTAAATAAGTTGCATACCAAATCGTCAGAGATGTGCCGATAAAGCAAAATCCTGAAATAAGCCTAGCAGCATTAATTTCGCCGATCAAGGGACCAAGATAATAAATCGACATAGCACCAATCCAGTAGGGTAATGGTGTACCAGCGAGGACATCCCTACCAGAAATATGAGGAAATAACCAATCATGAAGGTGACCGTGGGCTAGCGTCCACATGACACCAAAACCTTCAGCATCATCATTTTTCCAAGGATCGTGATTAAAAAGCCCTGAAACAGCATAAATGAGGGTCAGAGTCACCATGATGACACGCGGCATACTAGCCATTGATGCAGCGGTGAGTTTGAGTGGCTTATTCATAGGAGTAAAAATAGGAATAAAAAAGGCAGCCATGAGGCTGCCTTTGAATTGCTGTCCAAGAATTAGCTTTGAGTAGAAGCTTTGCCACTTGCTTTGGAACCAAATTTTTGCTTGAATTTCTCAACACGTCCAGCCGTATCCATGATTTTCTGAGTACCAGTATAAAAAGGATGAGATTCAGAAGATGTCTCGATTTTTGACAAAGGATACTCTTTACCATCTTCCCATTTAATTGTTTCACGAGTAGAGATTGTAGAGCGTGTTTTAAAACTGAAATTGTTAGATACATCAACAAAAACAACTTCTTTATATTCTGGGTGAATACCTGGCTTCATGATTAGTCCTTAAAAATTGAGGTAGCCATTGCAAAGTTAGAAGAACTTGATTGCAATACTTTCCCACGAAAACGCCTATTATGACATAAAATGCCAATTTTGAGGGGTATTTAGACAAAAAAGATGCCTAAATTAGCCACCTCGACGCATTAAATCGAAGAATTCAGCATTATTTTTAGTGGATTTAAGCTTATCAACAATAAAGTTCATCGCCTCAATATCATCCATATCTGAAAGTAATTTACGCAATATCCATACCTTTTGCAAGATATCCGGTTTAATTAATAGTTCTTCACGGCGAGTACCTGACTTATTCAGGTTAATCGCTGGATACACGCGACGTTCTGCAAGACGACGCTCTAGATGCACCTCAAGGTTACCCGTACCTTTGAATTCTTCATAAATCAAGTCATCCATTCGGCTACCAGTTTCAATCAGGGCAGTTGCAATAATCGTGAGGGAGCCACCTTCTTCAATATTACGAGCGGCACCAAAAAAGCGTTTCGGACGTTGCAAAGCATTTGCATCCACACCACCAGATAGGACCTTACCAGAAGATGGGACGACCGTATTGTAGGCACGAGCAAGACGTGTAATCGAATCTAACAAAATAATCACATCTTTTTTCATTTCAACAAGACGTTTTGCTTTTTCGATGACCATTTCAGCAACTTGCACGTGACGAACAGCAGGTTCATCAAACGTTGATGCAACCACTTCGCCGCGAACAGATCGTTGCATTTCTGTAACCTCTTCAGGACGCTCATCGACTAAGAGAACAATCAAAATAGCCTCAGGGTGGTTACTTGAAATCGCATGAGCAACGTGTTGCATCATGACAGTTTTACCAGATTTGGGGGAGGCAACAATCAGACCGCGTTGACCAAAACCAATCGGCGAGATCATATCGATAATACGACCTGTTAAATTTTCTTCCGCTTTAATATCTCTCTCAAGAAGCATAGGGCGATCAGGGTGAAGTGGTGTCAAGTTTTCAAACATGATCCGGTTTTTTAACGCTTCCGGTGCAATATCATTAACTTTATCTACTTTTACAAGAGCGAAATAGCGCTCACCCTCTTTAGGTGTTCTTACCTCGCCTTCAACACCATCACCAGTGTGAAGATTAAAGCGACGAATTTGGGCAGGGGAGATATAAATATCATCAGGTGAAGCCAAATAAGAAGACTCAGGGGACCTTAAAAAGCCAAAACCATCAGGTAGAACTTCTAAGACGCCATCTCCAAATACTGTTTCGCCATTTTTTGCGCGATTTTTAAGTATGGCAAACATTAGTTCTTGTTTGCGCATCCTTTGCGTATTTTCAATTTCAAGGGAGGCAGCCATTTCTAGCAATTGAGAAACGTGCAGAATTTTTAATTCAGTGAGTTGCATAGTCTTTAGTAGTTTTAGTGAGTAAAGGGTGCCATGAAAAGCTTGGCTGATTGAAGGTTAGATAAATACAGAAAAGTGATTGACCAAAATAATTAGGGGAAATAAGCCGAATGGCAACAGGTAGAAGTAAACTTGCAATGCATTTAAATCTAGGTTTTAGAGGATTCTAACACTAGAAATTAGAAAGCTTCAATAAACCCCTACTAAAAAACAACAGTAGGGGATATGAGAGATTACAGATGGGAATCTAAAAAGGCAGTTAATTGCGATTTAGCAAGCGCACCAACTTTTTGAGCGGCTACCTCACCATTTTTAAAAAGGATTAATGTCGGAATGCCACGAATTCCAAATTTTGCTGGAATTGCTTGATTTTCATCAACATTAATTTTAGCAATTTGGATTTTGTCGCCATATTCTTTAGCAACTTCCTCCAAAATAGGGCCGATCATTTTGCAAGGACCACACCACTCAGCCCAAAAATCCAGTAGAACAGGTTTGGTGGATTGGACCACATCTGCTTCAAATGAACTGTCTGTAATATGTTTGATTGCTTCGCTCATGCTGCTTCCTTAATAATAGTGTCAATGTATTACAAAAAACTTGTAAGATAAGAGTTGAATTTAATCAACAATAATGTTTATCTTAACCTAAAACACTTAACTTCTCTCGCTGGAAAAATATTTTTAACATGGCAATGATTGAAAAAAGTGTCTTAGCGCATGATGGTGCAATGCAAGATATTGCAAACCTCATTTGGGCACATACCCAAAAATGTGGTCAAACCCCTATCGTACTGACAACTACCTCAGGACCAATTACTGAGTTAAGACGACTTCTTGAATTCTCAAGACCAGCTCATCTTGATCCCAAGATTGCTTTTTTACCTAAGATATTAAGTGTCTCAGACTGGCTATCCAAAACCCCTAGCTTGATGCACTTCCCACCGGTACTCACCACTTTGCAGCGCTGGGAAATGGTCTATGGAGAGCTTGCAAAGCACAAAAAAATCCAAAGTCAATTTGGCGTGATTGGTGAGGGTGGGCGTTGGGCAATGGCAAAAGCCATTGTGCAAGCCTGTGATTTTTTAACACAAGCCAATATTACCTTTGCGCCTGAAAAATCTAAAACGATGGACGTTGTATACGATCAAGTGCAAGCAGAGTTTGAGGAAACGATTAAAAATGCCTACCCGCATAATTTGGAATTAGCACATGAAGAAGGCCAACTCATCTTTGCCTTTTGGAAATACCTCAGCAGTACAGAAGACCCATTTGTGCGCGAACGGATGGCATATCAGTATCGTCAAAAAGAATTAGAAAACTCAGATTCCCCGCCGTTAGTTTGGTTAGCAATGGCGCCACCTTCTAAAACCCTTCAAACCATACAAACAGAATTTTTGAAGGCATATGCTCAGCAACAAGAAGTATTAAAAATGGACATCGATTGGGAGCAGAGTGCGTTATGGCCAGAATGTATTTCTGGGAAGACCACGCATTTTGGAGCACAAATCCTTGAACAAGTAAAAAATAATCGTCAGAAATTTCAAAAGCACCCATGGCGCATTATTACGCAGCCGAATTTTGAGAAAATGGCCTGGGCGGCACTTGCATGTATCCAAGAGCATATACAAGCAGGCCGAAATAATATCGCCATTGTTGCCCAAGACCGATTAGTTGCCAGAAGAGTGCGAGCACTTCTTGCACGTTATGGCGATAGTATCTCCATTAAGGACCCCACGGGTTGGAAGCTCGCAACCACGAGTGCCGCAGCAGCGGTGGATAGTTATTTACAGTTGATGTCGAGTTCTGAGGGGCCAAGTTTAACCACCATATTTGGGTTTTTTAAAAATCCGATGCTAGATTGGCAATCCTTTCTTGCACCGTTTACTATGAATAAAGAGATTGACTCACAGGATTTTTCTTGGTGGATGGAAAGTCGACTGTTAGCGAGTCAAGTCGGTATGGGGTGGCATGAACTCCAATCCGTCTTTACACAAGAGATACGACAAGATCAACACCCTTTGAGTTTAGAGTATCGCCAAATCGCACAAGCACTCCTCAAGCAATTACAAAGTTTTAGTACCTTGTGGCAAAGTTCCCGTCATAAAAGCGATGCTTGGGTTAACTTACTTGAAGAGCAATTACAAAGCTTTGGCATGATGGACTGTTTAGCGGAAGATGAAGCAGGTCAAAGTATTTTAGATATGTTGAGCGAATTAAAAGAACTAAATACGGAAACGCTCAAAAATTCTGCATGGATGAGCCTTTTTGATCAATGGATTGATCAAGCAGCCTACATACAAAAGGCCTCACGAAAAGAGGTTAATATATCTTTTATTGCCTTATCTGCCATCCGCTTTAGTCATTATTCAGCCGTTGTAATGATCGGATGCGATGCCAGGCAATTACCCAGCACCAAAGATTATGGCTCCGTATTTTCCAGGGCAATGTTGAAAGAGCTAGATGAAGCCTTGCCCGAATCTGAGTACATCCAACAAGCAAGAGATCTCTCACAATTACTCACGTCCCACGAACATGTGGATTTATTGTGGCAGGAATACCAACAAGCGCAAGAAAAAAACCGCTTATGTGGTTGGTTAGCAAGATTACAAATGGATATGCCGGATTTGACAAAGTCCATTGTCTTAAACGATGCGTCGGTAGATAGTCAACCACAAACCCGGTCAAGCACTCCCATACTTAATAAAGGCTTGTTGCCAAATCAATTAAGCCCAAGTGCATATAAAGCCTTACGCTCATGCCCCTATCAATTTTACGTAACCTATATGCTGGGATTGAAATCACCCAAGGCGTTACAAGAGCAATCTGACTTTGGACAAATCGGGAGTTTGTTGCACGCAATTTTGCATCAGTTTTATCAAGATTATCAACAACAAACATTCCCCGATGAACTAGCCAAGCGTCCATGGATGATTGACAGATTAGAGAAAATTTCAAAAGAGCAGTGGCGTATCCTCATTGCCCAGAATGGGCAATTATTTTCAGATCAACACAAATGGTTCCAGCAAATGGAGTCCTTGGTGGATTGGCAAATAGAGCTAGAGAAGAATGGATGGACCTTTGCTGAATCAGAAAAGACTGTCGAGTTTGCCCTTCAACTGACAAGTGGTGATTTAATCACCATCTTTGGTCGTGTAGATCGCGTGGACATTAAAGATAATTCTGATCTAAAAGTCTTGGACTATAAATTTAAAAATGGGGACAAGTTAAAGTTTTCTCAAGATCATCTTGCCGATGATCCGCAAATCCTCATCTACAGTCAAGCGCTTACTGAAATTCACCAACACCGACATCGAGAAGTTAAAAAAGCAGGTTGGGTCAGTTTAAGAGAAGCGAAAGAAGAACAAAGGGACCTAGAGATTGAAGTCACGCCAGAGACACTCAAGCAGATCGAAGAACAAATCCGTGAAGATCTCAATCAAATCTGGACAGGAGTGCCGATGCCAGCTAATGGACCACAACAGGTTTGTAAATATTGTGACGCACGCGGGATTTGTCGAAAAGGAATGTGGGAAGCATGATTGACGACTTGACTAAAATATCCTGTGACCCAAATTCGTCGGTGGTCGTGGAAGCTTGTGCAGGAAGCGGAAAGACTTGGCTACTGATTTCTAGAATCTTTCGATTATTGTTAGCCGATGTACAGCCTAGTCAAATCTTAGCGATTACATTTACCCGCAAAGCAGCCCAAGAGATGAATGATCGCTTGGCTACACTTCTTTTAGAAATACATCAAAAATCCGATATAGAAGTGATACATGAATTAAAGATTCGAGGCTTAACTGAAGAAGAGGCCAAGCAACAATTATCCCGCGCTAGAGGCTTGTATGAAGAAGTATTGACCCAGCCCCAAGTTATTGCCATGGAAACATTTCATGGTTGGTTTAGTCGAGTCAGTTCGGCGGCGCCGATGACCTCAGGTATCGTTACACAAGGAAGCCTACGAGAAGATCGACAGCGCTTATTGAAAGAAGCGATGGCTGACTGGTGGAAACAACTTGGCTCAGGAGAGGGCGAGTTTTTACAGCTACAAGAACATTATTTACGACTATTAGATTTGGTGTCCAAAACAGCAGCTGACAAACTTTTAGAAGGCTCTTTCAGTATTTTGGAGCAATTAAGTGCTTGGCAACAGTATGTTGACTCCTTGCCTATAGATAA
>JBAXKF010000066.1:0-8726 GCA_037137465.1 Betaproteobacteria bacterium
ATTGGACAATTCGGCTCACTTATTTGATGAGAGTATTGTTCGTTGATCTCAAAAGCCATAACAACATCGGCTGCTTGTTGTAATGCATCGAATGACGAAATATTAATTGCATGCGTAACATTGATCGCATGACAAAATGTGTTGATAGCATGAGCTATATTTGCATCGACCCCGACATGAGGTAGCCAATACGTTACTTTAAGTTCATTTGCAGAGGGCTTGAGTGGATGTTGACTCACAATATCGATGATAAGCTCAATATCCTTGGCGTAGCGACCTAACAGTCCGACTGTATCGAGTGTTTTTGCAAGTGGGCAAACACCATCTAAACTAATCAAACCACGTGTAGTTTTGAGGCCTGTAATACCGCAGGTTGCCGCCGGGATCCGAATTGAACCGCTAGTATCTGTACCCAAGGAAACATAAGTCCCCATTGAGGCAACCGCAACAGCGGACCCACTCGATGATCCGCCTACAGCCAGTTGTTCATTAATCGGATTAATACACCTTGGAAAGTTAGGATTTTGTGCGGTAGCACCACAAGCATAAGGAGGCATGACAACTGTGGCGAGTGAGCTTGCGCCAGCATTTTCCAATTGGGTAATAACGCTTGCGTTGACTACCAAAGGATTCTTTTTACCGGAATGATTACCAAAACCAGGCTCACGAAGAGGGGTATTAAAGATATCTTTATGGCTAAAGCCAACACCTTTAAGTGGACCATCTTCAGTTGCTGGCGCAGAAAGAACTTCAACCACATGATGGAACTTGTCTTTGCTTGTACTAATTAAATCTATTTGTGACTGCAAAGCAGCTTCTGCGCTTATCGAATTATTTCGAATGGCGGCTTGTAATTCAGATAAACGCTTGGGAAGATTAGTCACTAATAAAGTCCGTATTAACGCATCGTAAATGGATTAGCGCTTGCAGCACCAGTATTAATCCAGACACATTTGGTTTCTAGATATGACTGAATTGCTTCAATGCCATTCTCACGACCAAGGCCAGACTCTTTAAAGCCACCAAACGGCGCCATAAAACTCACAGCCCTATAAGTATTGACCCAAACGGTGCCAGACTTAATTTTTTCGGACATACGAAATGCACGGCCAATATCACTTGTCCAGACACCAGCCCCTAAACCAAATCTAGAGTCATTTGCAATCTGAATCGCTTCTGCTTCATCCTTAAAACGTATGATTGACAGAACAGGACCAAAAACCTCTTCCTGGGCAATACGCATTTTATTATTCACATCACCAAAAATAGTGGGTTCAATAAACCAACCATTGCCACATTCTGGGCGAGTAGCAACTTCACCACCCATTAACAGTTTGGCACCTTCATTTTTAGCAATATCGATATAAGAAAGAATTTTTTCGTATTGAGGTCTTGTTGTTACCGGCCCAATTTGGGTATCACTACTCATTGGGTCGCCCATCTTGGCGGTTTTAGAAAGCGTTACAAGTTTTTGTACCAGTTCATCATAAATAGAGTCTTGGACTAAAAGTCGAGAGCCTGCAATACAGGTTTGACCCGTAGCTGCAAAAATACCCGAGACTGCACCATTCACAGCGTCATCTAAATTAGCATCTGCAAAAATAATATTTGGAGATTTACCACCAAGTTCTAGGCTGACATGTTTTAAAAACTTAGCTGCTTGTTGATTAATAATTTTTCCAGTTGAATCAGAACCAGTAAAGGTAATCTTTTTTGTCAGAGGATGTTCAACAAGAGCGGTTCCAGCTTCATTACCAAAGCCAGTAATGACATTGACCACACCAGGTGGGAAGCCTGCTTCTTCAAAGAGCTTCACTAAATGAAGAATTGACGCAGAAGTAAATTCTGATGGCTTGATGACAACAGTACAGCCAGCGGCTAAAGCGGGAGCAATTTTCCAGGCCGTTAACATGATTGGTGAGTTCCAAGGCGTGATAACTGCTACAACACCTAGAGGTTCTTTACGAGTAAAACTAAAAAAACCTTTTTTATCGAGAGGGATAACATTCCCTTCAATTTTGTCAGCTAAGCCACCATAGTAATAAAACCATTGTGGAACGTAATTTAGCTGCCCAAACATTTCAGCGAATAGTTTGCCGTTATCTTGTACTTCAATCGTAGCTAGTTCCTTTGCATCTCGCGCAATGAGATCTCCTAGCTTATGCATCAGAAGTCCTCTTTGCGTTGCCGTCATTGTTGACCAAGGACCTTCGGAAAATGCATGATGCGCAACTTGAACAGCGTCATCCACATCCTGAGCTGTGGCTTGAGCAATTTTTGCCCATACTTGACCTGTAAAAGGATTAAAGCTATCAAAATATTTTTTGGTCTGAGGAGGCACTGACTGGCCATTGATAAATAAGTCGTATGTTTTCATAGGGAATTTAGTTTAGGTAGTGTAGGTTAAGGATGCAGTTTTTCGGCAGCTTGTTTTACGGCTGCAATAATTTCAGGATAAGTGCCACAACGACATAAATTACCAGCGAAGAAATCACGAATTTCTTCATCACTTGGGTGAGGATTTAAAGCTAAAAGATGTTTTGTCATCATCACAAAACCAGGAGTGCAAAACCCACACTGAAAAGCACCTTGATCAACAAATGCTTCTTGAATCGGATGAAGAGGTTCATTAATAGTGCTTAAGTTTTCAACAGTTTCAACTGATTTACCATGCAACATGAATGCAGGCATCAGACAACCTGAAACGGCTAGATCATCAACTAAAACTGTACAAGCCCCACAAAGACCTTGACCGCAGCTCTCACGAGCACCTTTTAATTGAAAACGATTAAGCAACTCAACAACATGAATATGATGTTCAACTTCAACACTAATTGCTTTGCCATTGAGCGTAAATTGAATAGATGTACTTGTACTCACGATTTAGCCCTTATGATTTTCTTGAATTGCTTGAAACACTTTTTCTGGAGTAATCGGTAAGCTAGTGATTCTTACCCCAACGGCATCAAAAATTGCATTTGCAACAGCAGGTGATACCCCGAACGTACCACTCTCCCCAATACCCTTGGCACCATAAGGACCGCCATCATGCGTTGCCTTGACGCAAATGTTTTCCATCGGAAAACTCACATCGTGAATACCAGGAATTTTATAGTCAGCAAATGAGCCATTAGTGAGCTGTCCCTCATCGAAGAGCATCTCTTCACTGAATGTAAATCCACATTGCATAACGGCGGCACCAGAAATTTGCGTAGACGCAATTTTCGGATTCACTAACTCCCCGGCATCAACAACATTGATCATGTTGATAATTTTTACATGACCAGTTTCGGTATCTACTTCTACTTCAACCCCAGTGGCGCCAACCATCCAAAAAGGAGTTACGTTGGTGGACTCACCTGTTGCTGGATCAGGAGGTGCATACGCTGGTTTAAAACTACCAAATCCAACAACAGTTCCAGCTTGCATACCGTAGGTTTTTTGCAGAATCACATGGGGTGGATGAACACTATTAGCATCTAAGCCAGCTTTTTTAGCCATCTCATGTAATCGATCAAGAGCATCTTGCGCTGCAAGCTTCACAGCATTACCCATATGGTAGGTTGACCTAGATCCAAGAGTACCCATATCGTAAGGCGTTATATCGGTATCAGGCCTAATGACTTTAATTTTTTCAGTAGGAACACCTAAAGTATGAGCAGCAATTTGCGCCATTGCTGTATCAGAACCCTGCCCCATATCAACCGTACTCATGGCGAGCAAACAACTACCATCACCATGAATCGTCACCACTGCATTAGAAGTGGTTGGTGAAACAGAGGCTTTAAACCCAATCGCGATTCCTCTACCTCTACGAATAAATTCCGAACCACGATCGAATGATTGACTCCAGTTCATTTTTTTCGCGAGAGTTTCAAGAACAAGATCAGACTCCATATGGGAGATTACAGTACCAGTGGCTTGTTTATCACCGTTTCTTAAAAGATTGATACGCCGAAATTCAAGAGGGTCCATATTGATTTCGTGCGCAAGCATATCTGTATGAGATTCATATGCCCAGACTAATTGAGGTATACCAAAGCCTCTTAACGCGCCAGCAGGCGGGCGATTAGTATAAATTTCAAAAGAATCTATCGAGACATGATCGATGTTGTAGGGGCCTGCGGCGGTAAAGCCTGATTTTTGAGCTACGCGCGGACCAATATCTGCATATGCACCACCATTCCAGTAGACCTTACAATCCCTAGCCAAAATTTGACCAGAGGCATCAAGCGCGCTTTTAATCTTGAATGTTGTAGCATGTTTACTGATTGTATAGAACTGCTCTTCCATTGATAAAGCGATTTTTACAGGCACTTTTGAGAGCAGTGCTAATGCAGTAACGAGAGCTTCTAATTTGATATAAACCTTGGCGCCATAACCACCACCAAGATGGGCGCTTTTCACGCGAACTTGATTTTCCTGCCACCCGAGTAGGCGTGCAATTTCTAAACGCACAAAAGAGGGCATTTGCGTAGCGCTGTGCAGCGTAATGGATTGATCTCCTGGAACCGCAATAGAAACCATGGGTTCAAGAGGTGTATGCATGGCTTGTTGGGTAGAAAATTCATGTTCAAACACGTGTGCAGCTTTTGCAAAGATATCGTCAGAATTACCATATTTAAGATGGAAATCAAGCGCTATATTCGTATTTTTTCTACCGAATAAATGTTTCAGGTCAGGAAATGTGCCAGAGGGCTTTAGCTCATCATGAACAATTGCCGCTGATGAAATTGCTTCAATTTCATCGAACACAGCATCTAGCTCTTCATAGTCAGCTTCAATTAACTGGCATGCTGCTTCAGCAGTGTGAGGATCGTGAGCAAGAACAACCGCAACAGGTTCCCCAATAAAATGAACCTTATCGAGTGCAAGAATGGGTTGATCTAAAAAGGCTGGACCGTAATACGGACTTGGAATAAGTTTCTTAACATCTTCCCCAGTAAAAACATGCACGACACCTGGATAGGATTTAGCAGCTTCACAATTAATATTAAGAATTTTTCCGTGTGCCATCGTACTTCTGAAAATTTTTCCGAACAACATGCCAGGTACAGTGAAATGATGCATATATTCCGCCGTACCAGAAACTTTTTGTTTAGCTTCGATTCTCGGAATAGATCGACCAAATTCGGGAGCTTTGATTGTCATGATTGAGCCTTTTCCAAAATGCTTTTTTGTATTGCACGACGAACATTCACTTTAATCAGTTGATGTTTGTAGCTAGAAGATCCCCTTGCATCATCTTGTGGATGCACAGACTCTGAGGCTAACTCAGCAGCCTCGCGTATCAGTTGATCGTTGAGTGGTTTACCTTGCAGATAATCTTCAACCTTTATAAGCCTAGTAGGCGTTTCAACAACCGCGCTTAGAATAATTCTTGGCGAAATAATCTGTTGATCATGAAAGCCCAAATTGATTGCCACTCCAAGGGTTGGCCAATCATCCACAACTCTAGTCGTGCATTTTAAATATAAGCAATGACGATTCTGAATTGAAGGGATAGAAACAGATGCAATGATTTCATCACTATTTAATTTAGTAGTGTAGTAACCTTCGTAGAAATTTTCAATCGGTAAAACTCTAGAGCCATTCTTACTTTTAATCTGAAGTTGGGCACCAAGTGCCGTCATAAGAGGGGGCATATCCATGTGAGGATCACCATGCGCTAAGGCACCGCCAACACAAGCAACATTCCTTACCCTGACGTTGGCGAGGTGTTTCATTGTTTTGCTAATCACTGAAAAATGTTTTTGAATCAGTGGTGAATGTTCAAGCTCAGAGAGCGTGGTCATTGCACCAATGTGTAGGACACCTTGGGCATCGATAGAGATACCTTTTAGTGCGCTCACATTACTCAAATGAATTAATGATTCAGGCTCATAAACACCCGCCTTCATCATGAGCATTAAAGCGGTACCGCCAGACATTGCCTTAATGAGAGAGTTGTCTTGCTGTAAAAAAGAAACAGCATTTTCTACAGAATCAGGACTTTGAATTTCAAATGGTTTCATATTGATTCCTTAACGCAAGCTAAACAAAAGCTGCTTGAAGATTTTTGGCAAATTGTTTTTCAAGCTCTTTCGTTTTAGAGCGCAGAACTGGTTGCCCCATACTGCCCAGTTTCCCCGTCAATTTCAAGTCAATCGAATATTGAATCGTTGTTTGATCGCCATCCTTGATGAGATTTGCTGAAGAAATTGCTTGCAGCCTACCAATGACACCAATCGGAGTTCCTTCAGTTTTGGCGACCATTTTTTCCGGAAAAACTTTTTCAATAATTTCAACCATTACTTGGAATTTGAATTGAATATAGGCAACTTTAGTAGTTAATATTGCTTTAAATTGATTTTCGTTGATTTGCTCAAGATCACTAACGCCTTCGATACATGATGCGAAAAATGGCACATCATTGAGTTTATTAAAAACATCTTCTTGAGAAGCATTAACTTTTATTTCTCCGGAAAGAATCATAGTTGGTATTTACTTTTGAAATAAAGGCGACTTGCACCTTTGAGTTAATCGAGAGTCTTATTTTAGGGAACTTAGAGCTTGAAGTCTAATGCCAAAAAGATGAGTTCTCCTATCTAAATCAAGCATAGCTGGCCTGATTAGGGTTTACGCTTATTCGATAAAGCTCGCCCCTGGCCAATTATTGTCAGTAATTGATTGATGAATAATGCGTTTAAGTTCTTCGACTACTTTTCTGACCGCAAGAGAAGGCTTGCGGGTAACCGATAGGGCCAGAGAGATTTGACGATTAATTTCTGGATCAATAATAGGGGCTGCTGAGAGTTTTTTGTTCTTAATATCTTCAAAAATGACAACCCCAGGCAGTATGGTGTATCCAATATTGGACTGAACAAGACTTTTTTGAGTATTCATCGAGTTTGTTTCAGCAATGATATTTAATTGAATCCCAGAAACACCGCAAGCGTGGTCAAGAAGCGTCCTTAGGCCATGGGGTTGGGTGGGCATAATGAATGATTGCTTCTTTAAATCCCGAAGTGATACTGGTTGATCTAACTTCAGTTTTGCCTCTGGCGGACCCACTACATAGAGCTTTTCATTGAGAAGAGGGGTAATTTCGATTGAAGGGGATGGCTTATAGGCATATAGAAGAGCAACATCAAGCTCATCTTTTGCCAGCCAGTCCTGCAAGTAGCCAACGTACCCAACCAATATCTGGATGGAAAGATTTGGATATTGAGATTTAAGAGAGTGAATCAATGGGCCAGCCAATAAATCACTCACACTCGGTAATAAGCCAACAACCACAGTGCCACTAATGGTTTCAGGCGAAGAGGTAATCTCATGCCTGGCCTGCTCTAACTCTTCTAGAGCCCTTTTGGCGCGAGGCATTAGAAGATGGCCAGCTTCAGTGAGTTGCATGCCATGTCCCACGCGCTGAAAAAGTGGGGTTCCAAGATCCTCTTCTAGCATTTGGATTTGTCTTGAAAGGGCAGGTTGGACAATATGTAATTTTTCTGCAGCACGCGTAACGCTACCGTAAGCCGCTACAGCCAAAAAAGTACGTAATTGTTTAATTTCCAAGATATACCTTATCTGTTAGAAGTTTGAATTCTCGGGATATTTTAAGCGTTGTCGTAAGGAAACGACTAATTATGTCGAAATTGGATAGCTTGCCCATTTTTTTTCTATTGGACGAAGATGGTTTCTTGGTGAATACTCTGTGCATATTCAGGTAAGGCGAGATATGGACTCCAAAGAACAATCACTGATTCACCCATGGAAAGATGAAATCTTTCAAATATTTAAAGCTGGTGGCGTTAGCCAAGTCGCTTATGTTCCAGATGCTGGACATGCCCAAGTTATTAATCAAGTATGGGCAGACAAAGATATGGCTGCGATTCCAGTCACCACAGAAGAAGATGGTGTGGCCAGTGTTTGTGGCGCTTGGTTAGGTGGTCAACGTGCCGTATTACTCATGCAAAGTAGTGGCGTAGGTAATTGCGTCAATATGTTCTCGATTATTAATAATTGTCGCTTCCCATTTCTCACGATAGTGACGATGCGTGGTGAGTGGGCTGAGTTCAATCAATGGCAGACCCCAATGGGGCGTGCCACAGAGGAAGCATTTCAAATGATGGGAATCAATGTTCTTCGGGCGGATCGTCCGGAGACGGTTGGGGAAGTAGTCAGTGCAGGCTTTGATGCTGCATTTGAAGGAGGAGACGCAGTCGCAATACTATTATCACAAAGCTTAATTGGCCGCAAGAAATGGGGTGTTAAATGAAATCGTCCTCATCGCAATATGGAGAGATAGATCGCCGGGTGTTCGTAAAAAAATTAATAGCTGCCTGCCCGGAAGCATTAATCGTTACAGGTTTGGGTTCACCGTCATATGATGTTTATGCGGCGGGTGACCGAGACGAGAATTTTTATCTATGGGGTGCTATGGGCGGAGCTTCGGCGATGGCCTTAGGACTAGCCATTGCTCAACCTAATAAATCTGTACTCGTTATCACTGGTGACGGTGAGCAATTAATGGGTTTAGGAAGTTTAGCTAGCATTGGGGCGCAACAAATTAAGAACCTCACCATTGTGGTTCTTGATAATGGGCACTATGCTGAAACTGGTATGCAAAAAAGTCATACCTCATTAGGAACTGATTTAGTCGGGGTTGCCAAGGCGTGTAGTTTAGACTGGTCTATGCACGTTAAAGAAATGTCTGGCATTGATGCAATCGCCGAACATGTCAATGC
>JBAXKF010000067.1:0-8609 GCA_037137465.1 Betaproteobacteria bacterium
ATACGCATTTTTTTTAATGCAGCAACTTCAATTTGACGCACCCGCTCAGCAGAAATATTAAACTCCGCAGCTAAGTCATGAAGCGTTAATGTGGCCTGACCTGAATCATTCGATAACCACCTTGCTGAAATAATTCGTTTACTACGATCATCAAGAATATGAAGAGCGGCATCTAAACCAGAAGTTTCTAGTTCGATACCCGCTTTACGTATCAATACTTCCGTTGGCTCTAGGCTAGAGTCGGACATCCAAGCACCGATTTCTTTTGGGCTATCTTCATCATGATCTGGCTCTAACTGAATATCATGACCACCCAAACGAATTTCCATATGCTTGACGTCTTCAGCTTTCACATCTAAGGCTTTTGCTAAAGCATTAATTTCATCATCAGACATTGCATTTAAATGAGGCTTATTGCTTCTTAAATTAAAAAAGAGCTTACGTTGTGGCTTCGTTGTAGCAACTCGTACTAAGCGCCAATTTTTAAGAATAAATTCATGGATTTCAGCCTTAATCCAATAAAGAGCATAAGAAACAAGACGAGTTCCCTGGGATAAGTCGAATTTTTTTACAGCTTTCATGAGGCCAATATTTCCCTCTTGAATTAAATCCGCATGGGGAAGCCCATAGCCTAAATATTGCCTAGATACTGAAACAACAACACGCAAGTGACTTAAAACAAGTTTACGAGCAGCATCTAAGTCATTATTTTCAGCCAAATCTTTAGCTAATTGAATCTCTTCTGAGGCAGTTAACATAGGCATTTGATTAACCGCTGAAATATAAGCATCAAGCGTACCTACCCCGCCATGAGGCAAGCTTGGCATGAGCGGAATCAGTCCACTGGACAACTGAGGGTTTGTACTTGGTCTAGCAGGGATATTCATAGCTATATTCTAGCACTCATTTACCGAGAGTGCCAAGGAATTTTAAACACCTAAGCTGTTGAAAGGTATAGATAAATAATGAATATTATTCGTTATTAATGAGTTCTTTGGCAAAACCAAGGGCAGAAAATACCTGAATTTGTTCCATTTGTTCACCGACCCCTAAACCCATGATTTGGGGAAAGGGGATGGTAGATCTTAGAGCGTGGGCAATAGCACAAAGAACACCCCCTTTGGCAGTGCCATCTACTTTGGTAATAATTAAGCTAGAAAGGGATAGCGCTTCATGAAATGCCCTGACTTGGGTCAAACCATTTTGGCCTGTATTTCCGTCCAAAACGAGAATAGTTTGATGGGGAGCAGAAGGAATGAGTTTTTGAATGACGCGCTTGACCTTTTTAAGCTCCTCCATGAGGTTGGCTTGGGTTGCTAAACGTCCTGCAGTATCAATGATTAAAACATCAACTTTACGAGCAAGAGCAGCCCCTATTGCATCATGAGCAACAGTCGCAGCATCGCCACTGGATTGCACAATCACATCAACAGCGTTACGTTTACCCCATTCGCCTAGTTGTTCACGTGCGGCGGCTCGAAACGTATCGCCAGCAGCCAAAAGTACTTTTTTATGTTGGTTTTGTAAGGCATGGCAAAGTTTGCCAATAGTTGTCGTTTTACCCGCCCCGTTAACACCAACAATCAGCCAAATCTCAGGGGTGTGAGTAGGGGTATGCTTACTTAGCGGATTAATATTAAACTCTAAGGGGTAGAGGAGTTCTGCAATTAAAATTTGGAGTCTAGCTTTTAGTTCATTGGTTTCGGTAATTTTTTCTTTTTTTGCAATGGCACGTAAATTTGCAATTAATTCTTGTGTGGCATTAATACCGACATCAGCTAATAAAAGCGACTCTTCTAAAGATTCGAATAGCTCTTCATCAACCTTAGGGCGGTTAAATAGAGAAGATAAAGTTTTTCTTAAACCAAACATAGAATTATTTTACAGATGAAATTTAAATAAAGGTAATTCATAGTGAATCAATACAAGACCAATAGACTTTGTATCAATTTAAAACAAATATTATTCTGCGCAATCATTGTATTAATCCCTCAGTTGGGAAATGCGCAGAAAAAGGAGTTTACACATGAGACCACCTTAGACAACGGCTTAAAAGTCATTGTGAAGGAAGATCATAGAGCGCCAACAGTGGCGCATATGGTTTGGTACCGAACTGGTTCAATTGATGAAACGATGGGCACAACAGGAGTAGCACACGTACTTGAACATATGATGTTTAAAGGAACAAAGACTCTTGGACCTGGCGAGTTTTCCAAAAAAGTTGCAGCGCTAGGAGGGAGAGAAAATGCATTTACAAGCAATGATTACACCGCATATTTTCAGCAAATTGAAAAATCATATCTGCCAGAAATGATGCGCTTAGAAGCAGATAGAATGCACAATTTAGTTCTTTCTGAAGAAGAGTTTAAAAAAGAAATTAAAGTTGTCATGGAGGAAAGAAGGTTAAGAACTGATGATCAGGCTTCTGGATTGTTGTATGAGCAATTTATTGCAACCGCCTATAACTCCGCACCAAATAGAAATCCAGTTATCGGTTGGATGGAGGATTTGAAAAATATGACGTATTTAGATGCCCAAAATTGGTATAAAAAGTGGTACACGCCAAGTAATGCTATTTTAGTTGTTGTAGGGGATGTTGAACCTAAGCAAGTATTTGAATTGGCAAAGAGTACGTATGGAAAAGTACCCAAGCAAATATTGGAAGATAGAAAAATACAAGGAGAGCCAGAACAAAAAGGTGTCAAGCGTTTTAGTTTGAAAGCCCCCGCAGAAAATGTCGTTGTGATGATGGGATGGAAAGTCCCAAAAGTGATAGATGCAAATATTGATGTTGTGGATCCTTGGGCTCTAGAGGTATTGGCAGGTGTCTTGGATGGTAATCAAAATACAAGATTGAACCGTATTCTTGTGAAAGAAAAAAATATTAGTACTGGCGTGAATGCAGGTTCGGATGCGATTAGCAGAAGCGAGCAATTATTTATGATTAGTACCGTCCTTGCCAAAGGAAAAACCCCTGCGATATTTGAGACAGAAGTGAAAAAAATCATTGCTGATATTGCTCAAAATGGTATAAAACCAGATGAATTAAAGCGCGTCAAAATTGCAGTAACAGCATCACAAATCTATAAAAGAGACTCGGTTTTTGGACAAGCAATGGAAATTGGTTCTTTAGAAGTGGTGGGTATTCCTTGGAACAAAATAGATGCATTGACCGATAAAATTCGTGAGGTAACTGCAGATCAAGTACAGGCGGTCGCGAAAAAATATTTAATTGACGATCGTTTAACTGTGGGAGTTTTAGATCCGCAACCGATTGATCCACAAAAAAAATTAGCAAATCAAGCAGCATCTGCATCCATCAAACATTAAGGCAAAGAAAATGCGTATTCATCAAATGAATCTGAAGAACATATTGATTGGACTAGTAGGTATTTTTATACAAGGGCATGTATTTGCAACATTACCCATCCAAAGAATTGATTTACCCACAGGCGCTAAATTATTTTATGTAGAGGCACGAACCATCCCGATGGTAAATATTGGAATCGATTTTCCTGGCGGATTTGCTCATGACCCAAAAGATCGCATTGGCGTTGCTAATTTCACTTCTTTATTAATGAATAAAGGCTCCAAAATTAATGGAGTAGAGAAAAACGAAGCTTTTATTGCCGACAGTATTTCTGAATTAGGGTCGATGGTTTCCTTTAGCCCAGGTAAAGAGATGTCATCAGTTCGCATGAAAACACTCAGTACACCGGAGGTTTTAAACCCATTGATATCCCTGGCAAGTGATATGTTGGCATTTCCGATATTTTCAAAGAAGATTTTAGAAAGAGAAAAGGCTATTGAAATTAGTGGACTTTTAGAAAGCCAAACCAAGCCTGAATATCTTATGGCAAAGCAATTTAAAAAAATGATTTATCGAGATAATCCTTTAGGTAATGAGCAAAGTGTTAACTCGATTAAAGCTGTATCAATAGAAGATTTGAAAAAATTTCATCAAACCTATTATCGTGCTGATCAAATGAACGTTATGATTATTGGTGATGTGAGTCGTGAACAGGCAATCGAAATTGGTAACAAGTTAACGAAAAATTTACCGAAGACAGGGGCTTCTAAATTATTGATTCCCCCATTGAGTCCTTTGCCAACACAAGATGTATCGCAACGGGAAATAAAAATTTCTCACCCATCGCAACAGGCACATATACAAATGGGCATGACAAGCCCATCCCGAAAAGACCCAGACTATTTCCCTTTATTAGTAGGTAATTATGTTTTGGGTGGAGGCGGTTTTGTGTCAAGGTTGATGAATGAAATTAGAGAAAAAAGGGGACTTGCCTATAGTGTTTCAAGTTATTTTTATCCCGCGAAAAACTCAGGATATTTTGTTGCCGGTATGCAAACTAAAAAAGATCAATCTGACGAATCCGTTAAATTATTAAAAGATACGATTCAAACATATGTGAATCAAGGACCTAATGATGAAGAAGTTCAGGCTGCCAAAAGTAATTTAATCAATGGATTCCCTTTAAGAATTGATAGTAACAGTAAGTTACTCGATAACTTATCGGCAATTGCATGGTTTGATTTACCCCTTAATACCTTGGATGAGTGGACCAATGAGGTTAAAAAGGTAACAAAAGATGATATTAACAAGGCATTTCAGAAAAATTTAGATATGAATAAAATGGTAACGGTGGTTGTCGGTGGCCAATGAAAAACCCCAGGATGACACCTCAGCGCGTTCGTATCATTGGTGGATTTTGGCGAAGTCGTCTCGTTGATATTGTTTCTGTTTCAGGACTAAGACCCTCAACAGATCGCGTACGGGAAACAGTTTTCAATTGGTTAAACCCTTATATAGCGGATGCCAAAGTGATTGATTTGTTTGCTGGTACTGGGATTTTAGGCTTGGAAGCCTGTTCACGAGGCGCCAAAGAAGTTGTCTTGATTGAAAAAAATCCATTGGTAGCAAAGGCATTACAAGCTAATTTGGAAAAACTCAAACCCTATCCTCAAAACGCGAGGATAGAATGCATTTCAATGGACGCGTTACAGTGGTTAAAAAAACAAGAACAAATAGTCGTTGATATTATTTTCTTAGATCCACCTTTTGACCAGGTTGGTCTTCTTGAAGAAGCTTTGCAATTAATTGCGTTAAAGACAAATAGTGACAAGATGCCCATTATTTATGTAGAATCAAGCTCAAAGTTGGATAATGAGGCTATTCTTGGTAACTTACCTGGTTGGGTTGTAGAAAAGCAATTAGTTGCAGGTGCTGTTCGGGCCAATATCTTTAGATATCGCAACGAACAGTAGGGCTTAATTATTGATAGGAGGGGCATCATGACTGTAGCTGTATATCCTGGGACTTTTGATCCGTTTACGAGAGGTCATGAAGACTTGGTTAGAAGAGCCTCTTCTATTTTTGAAGAACTGGTCGTTGGAGTTGCTGACAGTAAAAATAAGAAGCCGATTTTTGATTTACAAGAGCGCATACAGATTGCCCAAGAAGTTTTAGGTCATTACCCCAATGTTCGTATTGAGGGTTTTAGCGGGTTATTAAAAGATTTTGTACGTAAAAATAATGCCAGGGTGATACTAAGAGGATTACGAGCAGTATCTGATTTTGAATATGAGTTTCAGATGGCGGGTATGAATAGATATTTAGTGCCAGATGTTGAAACTTTATTTCTAACACCATCTGATCAATATCAATTTATTTCTGGTACTTTTGTGCGTGAAATCGCCATGCTTGGTGGAGATGTGAGTAAATTTGTTTTCCCATCAGTAGAAGCGTGGCTAATGAAAAAAAATAATATGGACATAGAGTAATCATGGCATTAATGATCACTGACGATTGCATTAACTGTGATGTTTGTGAGCCAGAATGCCCTAATGATGCCATTAGTATGGGGCTCGAGATTTATGAAATTGATCCTCATCGATGTACTGAATGTGTGGGGCATTATGACAAACCACAATGTCAAATTGTTTGCCCTATTGCTTGTATCCCTTTTAATCCAGAGTATTTAGAAGATAAATCTCAGTTATTAGAAAAATATAAAATCTTACAAAATAAATAACTTATTGTGTATGTAAGTCTTTCATCGCTGAACTTGGATCATCAGAAACCATCGCATTAAATACTTGTATGACTTTATCGAAAGTTGATTCAATCAGCGCCAAGTCTTTTTGAGGGGGTTTCTTAAGCACATAGCTCGCCACTTCTTGATGTGGGCTGCCCTCAGGAGCAAAGTCCCTGGGGTGACCAATACCAATGCGTAAACGCCAATAATCAGGAGTGCTAAGATGGGCAGAAATACTTTTAAGTCCATTATGACCGCCAGTACCGCCACCAAACTTGAGTCTTGTAGTACCAGCAGGTAAATCGAGCTCATCATGCATAACCAAAATTTGGCTCGGCTCAATTTGGTAAAACTTAGCAACCCGACCAACAGATTCGCCACTCAGATTCATAAAAGTTTGAGGCTTTAAAAGCCACAAGGGAGATTGTTTTTGAGCGGCCTTGGCTAATTGTCCTTTAAGAGATTTTTCACTTGCAAATGAGCAGGACAAATAACGAGCGAATTGATCACAAAGCCAAAAACCAGCATTATGCCGGTCTGAGGTGTGTTCATCACCAGGATTGCCGAGGCCAACAATTAATTGAATCATAGAATAACTTTAAACGAATAATGACGAAAAGGGCTATAAATAAAAAACCCGCCATAAAAAACTGGCGGGTTTTTATTAAAGACAAGCAATTACTCTTTGCCTTCTTTATCCTTCAGTTTGGTTGCTGCTGGAGCCGCTGGGGCTTCAGGTGCTGCAGTTGGTTCTGGCTCAGCCTTAACTTTTGGTTCTCTTGCTACCGCTACCGCTGGGTTTTCTTGCTCAACATGCAAACTTAAGCTGACACCTTTTGGAAGGGTGATATCTTTTACGTGAATAGCGTGTCCAAGTTCAATCGTAGAAAGGTCAACTTCAATAAACTCAGGTAAATCAGATGGCAAGCAAATGATTTCAAGATCATTAAAGATGTGGTTTACAACACCACCACCAACTTTTACTGCTGGAGATAATTCATCACCTTTAAAGTGAAGAGGAACCTTAATATGTACTTTTTGCTTTGCGTCAATGCGCTGAAAGTCAATATGAAGTACAAGTGGTTTAAAAGGATGCATTTGATAATCACGCAACAAAGCTTGTTGCACTTTACCGGCCACTTCTATTTCTAAAACAGATGAATGGAAGGCTTCTTTTTTTAAAGCATGGAAAAGAGCGTTATGGTCTAATTCCACTGCTTGCGGTAATTCTGTTCCACCATAAATAATGCCTGGTGTTTTTCCAGAGTTGCGCAGGCGGCGGCTCGCACCAGTGCCCTGTACGCTACGTTCGTAGGCGACGACTTTCATATAAAACTCCTTAAGGTTTGTTTCTCACCTCTTTTGAGATAAGTCTTTCCTGTTCGCGACCAAGCAGAAAAGTCCTCTATTATAGCTTTTTTCTAGGTATTTGACTAGTCAGTTTCTGTAAACATCGAAATTACTGAATCCCCACGACTAATTCTTAGAAGAGTCTCGCCCAATAAGGGGGCTACAGAAAGGGTTCTAATCTTAGGGCTGGATTTAGCTAAATCGCTTAATGGGATGGTATCGGTAACCACGACTTCATCAAGTGCAGAATCCATGATGCGCCCAATCGCATTGCCGGAGAGGACGGGATGGGTACAATACGCCATAACGTTTTTAGCGCCGCGTTGTTTTAAAACTTCGGCGGCCTTGCATAAGGTCCCACCGGTATCAATCATGTCATCCATAATGACGCATCTACGGCCCTCAACTTCACCGATAACATGCATTACTTCTGACACATTGGCTTTAGGGCGACGTTTATCAATAATTGCTAAATCACAACCTAATTGCTTTGCCAGAGCCCTTGCTCTAACAACACCACCAATATCAGGTGAGACAACCAAGAGGTCGCCATTATTCTTATTTTGTAAGTCAGCTAACAAAATGGGGGATGCGTAAATGTTGTCCACAGGAATATCAAAAAATCCTTGAATTTGATCAGCATGAAGATCCATCGTTAAAACGCGACCAACACCGGCTACAGATTGAAGCATATTTGCAACTAGACGCGCAGAAATTGCAACCCTAGCGGAACGTGGCCGACGATCTTGCCTCGCATATCCGAAGTAAGGAATCACTGCGGTTATTGTACTTGCGGAAGCTCGTTTTAGTGCATCAACCATGATCATTAATTCCATCAAATTATCATTGGTAGGCGCACAAGTTGGTTGTAGAACCACGACATGTTTACTTCTTACATTTTCTTGAATCTCGACCTGAATTTCCCCATCAGAAAATCTACCCACCATTGCTTTTCCAAGTTCAAGACCAAGATAGTCAGACACGGACTTTGCCAATACAGGATTTGCATTGCCCGTAAAAATGGTCATTGACTCATTACTCATAGTTTCTCCGATAAGAGGACATGCAAAGATAAATTTGCTTGGGGGGATTGATTGATGGGTACATAACAGAAAGGTGGCAGAGGAGGAAGGACTCGAACCTTCGAATGCCGGAATCAAAATCCGGTGCCTTAACCAACTTGGCGACTCCCCTCTTGTATGTTGA
>JBAXKF010000068.1:0-8548 GCA_037137465.1 Betaproteobacteria bacterium
CAGAAGTAGCACAGAGAAATCCAAAGGGACCAACCTATCTGTGTGTATCTATGGAAACCTTGATGGCTAAATGGAATAAGCCTGAGCATCTTCGCAAAATCCCTGTCGCACCTCAAGTTCGTCCAATAGATGATGATATTGATCGCATTGCTAAAAAACTCGCAGGCGCTAAATGCCCAGTTATCGTAGTAGAAAATCTTGCACCTAATACTATTGCATGTGATGCTTTAGTTCGATTTGCTGAAATGCTTTCTATTCCGATTATTGAAGGGCCTGGGGCGTTTTATGGGAACTTTCCAAAATCGAATCCGCTATATCAAGGTTCAAGCATGGACTCCATTTTTAATCAGGTGGACTTAGTTCTACTCATTGAAAGTAAGTCACCTTGGTACCCCCCAAGCAATAGACCAAAGCAAGCAGAGATTATTTGTATTTCAGAAAATCCTTTAAAAACTAGTATGGTTTATCAAACCATGTTCGCCAATGAATATCTCGAGGGTAATGTTGGTGTCACACTTAATTTATTAATGAATTCATTATTAAAAATTGGTGTTGATAAGAATCTGGTCAAGACGAATAAAGACACTTATACAAAGTCGCACAATGCGATGGTGGATCTTTTAAATGCTAAAAAGAAATCTTCTTTAACCAAGGATGTCATCACCGTACCTCTCTTAATACAAACCCTTCAAGAACATCTTCCAAAAAATACTGCATATGTCGATGAAACAATTATGCATACTAATGCAATTCGAGATCATCTTCATTGGGACAACGATAAAACGTATTTTAGAGCTCCAAGTGGCCTTGGTCAGGGTATGGGTTATGCCTTAGGAGTCAAGATGGCTTTGCCAGAGCACCCTGTTGTGTTTCTAGTTGGTGATGGCACCTTTTTGTACAACCCAATTATCCCTGGGCTTGCTTTCGCACACGAGCATCAACTACCAGTATTAATTGTTATTTTCAATAATGCACGCTACTCAGCGATGAAGCATTTTCATGATAAGTTTTATCCAGACAGTATCGCAGCTAAAACCAATAATTATTTTGGCGTCAATATTAAAGAAATTGATTATGAAAAAAGTGCTGAAATGGTTGGTGGTTTTCACATAAGAGTGAGTGAGCCTAAAGAACTAAACTCTGCAATGAAGGCAGCGGCCAAAGCACTTGCATCTAAAAAGATGGTATTGATGAATATCATCATTCCAGACTAGAGCAATGCTTTAGATGGCTTCCATACCTTGTTTTTTGTAAACCTTGATTGCCTCTGGGCTCGTCAAAAATTTTGTTAAAGCTTTGCCCACTTCTACTTCTTTTGAGTTTTTCATCTGCCCAATCGAAAACACGGTATAGAGCTGGAGTTGACCTGGTAGCGGCCCAATATATTCGGTACCTTTGACTCCGGTTAATTCACTGATCATTTGAACTCCAATTTCAGCATCGCCTTTTGCAATGATCTCAGCAATAATTCCGCCTGGCGGAGTTTTTGCTTTTGCTCTGACCTGCTCTCCAATTCCTAATTGATCAACCAACTTGGCAAAATAAATCCCGCTCGCGCCTGTTCCTGTATACGCAATTGAACTCGCTTCTAATAGCGTCTTTTTCAATGCCTCTGCATTACTGATATCAGGCTTTGCTTTACCACTTTGAATCGCAATTCCAATTCCTGATTTAGCAATATCCGTTCTACCTCCCACTGCCACTTTACCTGTTTGGATAAGTTCATCCACCAACGGTGCTGTCAAAATAATTAAGTCAGTTGCCTCTCCAGATTGGAGTCGCTTCATCATAATGTTGGATGTGTCATATGAGGCAATGATCCGGTGTCCTGTTTGTTTTTCAAATTCAGGCAATAAAGCTTTCATCATCGAACTCACGCCTGTGGATGCCATTAATGTAATTTCAGCGGCATATCCTGTTGTATGCGCTAACAATATGAAAATACCGCAACTAATTTTTTTTGCAAGCATGAATAATCCTTATATTGATCTATCGAATATTTTTTTGAATAATGTTTTCTTACAATCAACTCATCATGTTTTTAGTCGGTGATTTTTAATCGGCAAATCTCTAATCGTTTTTCCGGTCGCTTCACGTAACGCATTAATCACAGCAGGTGTTATCGTTGCAATAATTGGCTCACCAATACCGCCCCACTTACCGCCACTACTCTGAATGTGTGTTTCTACCTTCGGCATTTCTGCTAAACGTAAGACACGATAGTCATGGAAATTGGTTTGTTTGATTCTACCTTTCTCAACAGTACATTCACCCCATAAAGCGGCGCTTAATCCATACACAATCGACCCTTGAACCTGAGCCTCAATCTGACTTGGGTTAACGGCATAACCACAATCTAGTGCAAGAACGACTCTGTGTACTTTGACACCGCCATCCGGTTTGACAGATAACTCCACGACCGCTGCACTATAGGTGTCATAACTCATAAACTGCGCAATGCCCCGATAAACACCTTTCTTTAAAGGAGTTCCCCACCCAGCCTTTTGGGCAGCTAAATTTAATATAGCTAACTGCTTTGGTAACTTCGTATATTGGCGTCTAAATTCAAGAGGATCTGCTTTGGCTGCATGCGCCACCTCATCCATAAATGCCTCAACATAAAACGAGTTTTGCGGAACATTGACACCACGCCATGTTCCTACTGGAACATGCGTATTGCGCATAGCATATTCAATCAACAAGTTAGGGACGCCGTAGACGAGTTGTTGATCACTATTAGGGTCGCCAGACCATCCCTGCACTTGGGAATTATCTTTAAACCCTGTTAAATCTTGCGTTGGATTTCGCCATGCGTATATGGACTGCCCTGACAATCTAATTTGCAGTGCTGTGAGTCGATTATTTTCATCAAGACTAGCAGATAATTTACACATCGAAATCGGCCGATACTGACCATGTGTCATATCTTCCTCACGTGTCCAAATCATCTTAATGGGTATGCCTGGCATTTGCTTGGCGATATTGACGGCATTCACCACATAGTCTGAAACGCGTGCTCTTCGGCCAAAACCACCTCCTGGATCATAGCGATTGAAGACACACTTACCGATGGGCATGTCCAAGGTTTTGGACATCGCTAATAATCCACCCTCAGGATCTTGTGTCCCAGCCCATACTTCAGCTCGGTCGGCTGTGACTAATGCTGTGCAGTTGAGTGGCTCCATCGTGGCATGTGCCAAAAAGGGTGTCGAATAAGTGGCTTCTACTTTTTTTTGCCCTTTTCCAATCGTACTCGGCGCGTCCCCTTCATTTCTAAAAGTAAACAAACCTGATGTTGCTGTGAGACCCGTCTTTAAATAGGTATCAATGGTGCTACTCGACTTAAGACTTAATTCCTCATCATCCCAAGTAACCTTTACTTTTTCAGAAGCCGCTTTAGCATGCCACCAAGTATCGGCAACAACTGCATAGCCATCATCAGCAACTTTTAAAACTCTTTTTACACCCGGCATCTTAATCGCTTCGCGATCATCCAGAGTTTTTAACTTCGCCCCAAAAACAGGGCTTCCAATATAAATCGCATTGAGCATTCCAGGTAACTTAACATCAACACTATATTTTTTACTACCATCTAATTTATCTAAGGTATCAATACGATGAAGAGGCTTACCAATAAGGGTCCAATCTTTAGGCGCTTTTAATACGAGTGTCTTGGGGTCCGGTGGTGTTAACTTCGCTGCGGCGTCAGCTACTTTACCGTAACTGATCGTACGGTTAGAAGCCGCATGAGTGATGATACTGTTTTTAGCTGTTAACTCCGCTACAGGAACTTTCCATTCTTGCGCGGCAGCTTGCAACAACATAAGCTTTGCCGAAGCGCCTCCTCTTCGGACTAAATCTTGTGAGAATCGAATACCAAAACTTCCAACCGTGAGCATTTGGCCCCAAACATTTTGACGCGCCAGATTCTCATGCGAACTTACTCGTTCAGCAGTAACCTTACTCCAATCACAATCAAGCTCTTCAGCTACCAATTGTGAAAGTCCTGTTAAGGTCCCTTGCCCCATTTCAACGCGAGCTGTCCGAATAATGACCGTATCATCAGGTTGAATCACAACCCAAGCATTAATCTCTGGGGTTCCTTGAGGAGAGGCACCGAAAGCTTGATTAGGTATCTGAAATCCAAGAACCAAACCTGCCCCAGTGCTTGCTGTAGTAACCAAAAATTGACGACGATTCATATTCGTCAGAGAAGGTAGTTTCAATTTTGAAGTAGTCATCACGATTACGCTTTATTTTTATTAGGGTTTTTAGCGAAGTCAACTGCCATATGAATCGCTTCTCGTATCCGCTGATACGTTCCACAACGGCAAATATTTGTCATGGAGTCATCAATCTCTTGATCTGTAGGATTTGCTTTACGTTTGAGTAATGCGCTTGCCGCCATGATTTGCCCAGACTGACAATAGCCACATTGTGGAACATCCACCTTCGCCCATGCTTGTTGAACTGGATGAGATAGGTTTGTTGATAAACCCTCAATGGTTGTTATTTTGTCTGTGCTTGTCAACATCGACAATTTATACACACAACTTCGCATCACTTCACCATTAATATGGATTGAGCATGCGCCACATTGTGCAATGCCACAGCCGAATTTTGTTCCGGTGAGTCCCAACTGCTCCCGAATGACCCAAAGTAGTGGTGTATCGGGCTCCGCATTGACTTCATAAACTTTACCGTTAACATTAATCGACGCCATTGATTTTCCCTCTTTGTATATAGTTATCCTTCGATACTAAATTGATTGATTAAGATTTCTATTGGGGTAAATACTATGGAATGGGTATTATTTCTAGGTTGATATCCGATTAAAATTAATTGAACTAGAAAAGGAATCTTTTCATGCATCGACGACTGTTTAGCTCTAGCATTATTGCGGGTGTAGTAGGTGTTTATTTCCCCCAAGGTGCCCTAGCGGCCAATTGGCCGAATAAAACTATACGCTGGATTGTTCCTTATGCGCCGGGCGGTCTTAGTGATACCTCGACTCGGATCGTCATCCAGAAAATCATCGAAAATACTGGTTGGTCCATCGTTATCGAAAACAAACCTGGTGCTAATGCCTTAATTGGTTCTGAGTTTGTCGCCCGCTCATCTCCAGATGGTTATACCTTTGTGACTGTTTTGGCTGCCCATTCTGTGAATCCTACCCTCTATGCCGGCAACTTGTCTTTTGATCCTCTCAAAGATCTAACACCTGTCTCTTTAGTCGGCATTACTCCTTTATTGATTTCGGTAAGTTCAGCACTGCCTGTTAAAGATTTAAAAGAATTTATCGCATACGCAAAAGCTAATCCTGGAAAACTATCCTACGGATCTTCAGGTATTGGCGCAGCGGCTCATATGGCTACCGAACTTTTTAAAATGAAGACCGATATTGAAATGACGCATGTCCCGTATAAGGGCTCTGCTTTGGCTCTACAGGATTTAATGGGTAACAATATTCAGGTATTGATTGATACTCCGCCAACTCTGATGCCTCAGGTTCGTGCAGGAAAAATTAAAGCTCTTGCCATGATGTCTTCTAAACGTATTTCTAGCGCTCAAGAAATCCCTACGCTCCTTGAGGCAGGAGGCCCCGATCTTGACTCCAGCACTTGGGCAATGTTTTTAGCCCGCTCAGGTACGCCCAAAGATATTATTAATCGGGTTGCTTTAGAAACAAAGCGCGCGGTCAGCTCGCCAGATTTAAAAGCGCGTTTTGAACAATTAGGCTTAGAGCCTTTTGGTAGCTCTCCCGAAGAATCGAATAAATTTTTAAATGCTGAGGTTAGTAAGATGGCTTCGATTATTCAATCGAAAAATATTAAACCAGAGTAACTTTACTCAGATTGGACTCGTTATGAAACTGATGAAACTTTTCTCCCTTTTAGGACTGTTCATGGCGTTGTGCTGTCATGCTCAAACCTATCCTCAACGACCAGTAACGCTCGTTGTCCCACAAGCGGCAGCTGGTACGAATGACATCGTTGCGCGGATCATCGCCCCTGCCCTGGGTGAGGCACTTAAAACGTCGATCATTATTGAAAATCGTCCTGGTGCGGGCGGCAATATTGGTACGCAAAGTGTTGGTCGGGGCCCTAAAGACGGCTATACATTATTGCTGACGATTAATAGTGCTCAGGCCATTAATCCTGCTCTGTATAAAAATCCTGGGTTTGATCCTATCAATGATTTTGTATTTTTATCTTATATTGGGTCAACGCCTTATGTGTTGGTTAGCCCCCCGAATTCCCCAATTAAATCTTTTGCTGATGTGATTGCCACAGCAAAAAAACGCCCTGGTGAGCTTTCCTATGCTTCTGCTGGTAATGGCACAATTAGCCATCTTCTTGGTGCGATGATCAATACCAGCGCCAATGTTGAACTTCAACATATTCCGTATAAAGGGGTCTCACCTGCAATTAATGATGTGCTAGGTGGTCAAGTACCTTTGGCATTTGCAAGCCTGCCTTCGGCGCTTACTTACATCCGTTCCGGCAAACTTCAAGGCATCGCTATAAGCTCTCCTAAGCGCTCGCCGCTAGCTCCTGAGATTCCTGCGATCGCTGAAACATATCCTGACTGTGTTGGTGAAGTTTGGGTTGGCTTGTTTGCGCCTGCTGGCATCAATCCAGAAATCGGCAAAGCTTTGCAAAGCGCGATGGAAAAAGCCCTAGCCCAACCTGAATTACGCGAAAAATTAATTGCACAGGGGTTAGATATTACGCCCGTGCCAACCAATCAACTCAATACAAAATTGAAAGATGAAATTGTGAAATGGAAAAAAATTGTAAAAGACTCAGGGGCACAACTTGATTAATTACAGTTTCGAAAAGCGCCTAGCTGTAATTGCTGTATCTTCACCCATCCAATAAATGGACCCTTCAGAAAATCGCCACCAGTCCCGCGCAATTTAACCCAATTGCCTTGCTTTTCTACTACCCAATAAAAATTATTATCCTTATTAATGGTTCTTAATGGATTTGCATCATTGGGCTTGGCATAAATACTTATTGGCAAAGTATTACCTCGGCTATCTGACTTTGCCCAACCACACGAACCCGAGCTGCCATCTTCTCTAAAGTCAGCCATACTTTGAGCAGGCACAGATGCCATCACAAAAAATGTCAAAAAACTGACAACGATAGATAAACATAAACGTAGTGGCTTCATGTGTACTCTTTTTAAAATTTACCGAAGAACTTCTTGCGCAGCAATTACTCCACTAGCTTTAAGTTTGACACCAAAAGCTTGCAGACCCATTTCGCATCCGGAGATCGCAGCTAAAAGCGATAGCTCGTTACAGTCTCCTAAGTGACCGATTCTAAATACGCGACCATTTAAGCGACCAAGACCTGTACCCAAAGATAAGTTGTAACGTTCTAAAATGAGTTTGCGAAGAGCGTTAGCATCAATCCCCTCAGGCAATAAAACACTGGTGACTACTGGTGAGTAAACAGCTGGATCTTTACATAAAACTTCTAGGCCCCATGCATTGACAGCCGCACGACACGCAGTACCTAATTGATGATGTCGACTAAAGACCTGATCTAGGCCCTCACCTAAAATCATCTCGATGCCTTCGCTTAAACCATACAGTAAATTTGTTGCGGGTGTAGTTGGAAAATAGCCTGTTTTATTGGCTTCAATAATTTCATCCCAAGCCCAATAGGCTTTAGGCATAGTCGACGTGTGACTTGCTGTAATGGCTTTTGGTGAAATCACATTAAACCCTAAACCTGGTGGCATCATCAAACCTTTTTGTGAGCCACTGATGGTGACATCAATACCCCATGCATCATTTTGATAGTCAGCAGAGCCTAAACCAGAAATCGTGTCAACCATCAAAAGTGCTGGATGTTTAGCTGCATCAATAGCTTTTCTGACGGCTAACATATCTGAAGTAACCCCCGTTGAGGTTTCGTTATGCACGACACACACGGCTTTAATCTCATGCTGTGTATCTGCTCTAAGTCGCTCTTCAATTTTCTTGGCATCTACACCGTAACGCCATCCTTCTATACCCGGCTGACTAATGATTTCGGTTCGCAGACCAATGCGAATCGCTAAACGATTCCAAAGCGAAGCAAAATGTCCTGACTCGTACATGAGTACTAAGTCACCGGTATTCAGGGTATTAACGAGCGCCGCTTCCCACGCACCAGTTCCTGAGGACGGGTAAATAATGACGGGATATTCTGTTTTGAATAATTTTTTAATTTCTGATAATAGTTCTAAGCCAAATGCGCCAAACTCAGGGCCACGGTGATCAATTGTTTGATAACTAATTGCTCTTAATATTCTTGAAGGAACAGGACTTGGTCCTGGTATGTGTAAGAAATGTCTTCCAGAGGGGTGGTTGTCTAGTTTTAACATAACACCTTATATTGAGTTGTTCATTGATAAAGTGATTTTACTCCGATTCAAGCCCCACCTGCCATTTTGACTAATGCCATCGAAAGTAGGTTATGCTTTTGACTTACACCAAACTATAAAGATCTATGAATAAGCCAAGTGAAACCCATTTGCTGGCCGAGCGAAT
>JBAXKF010000069.1:0-8217 GCA_037137465.1 Betaproteobacteria bacterium
CAAGTCTTGTATATAATTCAGTATTACCAACAGAGTGAATGCGATGACCAAATTTGTCTTCGTTACTGGCGGTGTAGTTTCTTCCCTCGGGAAAGGAATTGCAGCCGCATCATTGGCTGCGATTCTTGAATCCCGCGGCCTGAAAGTCACCCTTCTCAAATTAGATCCCTACATTAACGTTGATCCTGGAACGATGAGTCCTTTTCAGCACGGGGAAGTCTTTGTGACCGAAGATGGCGCGGAAACTGATCTAGATTTAGGGCATTACGAACGATTTATATCCGCCAAGATGCGCAAGAGTAATAATTTCACCACAGGGCAAATCTACGACTCAGTGATCCGTAAAGAGCGCCGTGGTGAGTATCTGGGTAAGACAGTACAAGTGATTCCGCATATTACCAACGAGATCCAATCCTTTATTGAACGCGGTGCAGCTGAAAGTCATGGCGGGCAAGTGGATGTTGCCATCTGTGAAATCGGTGGAACCGTGGGTGACATTGAGTCTTTGCCGTTTCTTGAGGCGGCAAGACAGTTAAATCTGCGCAAAGATCGTGGTGATACAGCCTTCATACATTTAACCCTGGTGCCTTACATAGCAAGTGCTGGGGAGTTAAAGACTAAACCAACACAACATTCTGTCCAAAAGTTACGTGAGATTGGGATTATTCCAACCGCATTATTGTGTCGGGCTGATCGCCCTATACCAAGGGAAGAGACTGAAAAGATTTCATTATTCGCCAACGTTCGTGAAGACGCAGTGATATCTGTATGGGATGTTGATACGATTTACAAAATTCCACAGATGCTGCAAGAGCAGGGCCTTGATGACATTATCTGTAAAGAGCTTAATTTAACCCCCCCACCAGCAGATTTATCCGTATGGAGTAATTTGGTAGCAAGGATGCAGCATCCAAAACATCAAATAACGATTGGTATGGTGGGTAAGTACGTGGATTTGACAGAGTCTTATAAATCCTTAATAGAAGCTTTAAGACATGCAGGAATCCATCATCAAACTCAAGTGAATATTAGTTATTTAGACTCAGAGATTATTGAAGAAGAGGGCGTTGCATCTCTAGAGGGATTGGACGCCATTTTGGTACCTGGTGGTTTTGGTAAGCGCGGCACTGAAGGCAAAATTATGGCTATTGAATATGCCCGCGTCAATAAGATTCCCTATTTAGGAATATGTCTTGGCATGCAACTGGCGGTTATAGAATTTGCAAGAAACGTGGTTGGCCTCCAGGGCGCCAATAGCACTGAATTTGATGAAAAAATAGCACATCCTGTTGTCGCGTTGATTACTGAGTGGGCGAACCGTGATGGCACACTAGAAAAAAGAACCGACGAGTCAGACATGGGCGGCACGATGCGCCTTGGTTCTCAAAAATGTCCTGTCAAACCAGGTACGATGGCAGCAGACATTTACGGCCTAGAAGTGAATGAGCGTCACCGTCATCGCTACGAAGTTAATAATGGCTATGTGGCTCAACTTGAAGCCGCTGGAATGGTGATTTCAGCCCGAACTCCAACCGAAAATTTACCAGAAATGATGGAATTACCCGAGAAAATGCATCCGTGGTTTTTTGGAGTTCAATTTCATCCGGAGTTTACATCGACCCCGCGTTATGGTCATCCGCTTTTCAATGCATTTGTGCAAGCAGCGCTGGAGCACTCTGGTGTGGAAGTAAAGAGTAAGGTACCAGCATGAAATTGTGTGGCTTTCCCATTGGACTTGAGCACCCCTTTTTCTTGATTGCCGGACCTTGTGTGATTGAGTCTGAGCAAATGGCGCTTGATACTGCCGGAGCATTAAAAGAAATCACCCAGCAATTAGGCATTCCGTTTATTTATAAATCATCGTTTGACAAAGCCAACCGTTCTTCAGGAACCTCCTATAGAGGTTTAGGTATGGAAAAAGGCTTGGAAATTTTAGCCACAGTTAAAAAACAAATTGGCGTACATGTATTAACAGACATCCATAGTATTGATGAGATCAAGCCCGTGTGTGAAGTGGTGGATGTCATTCAAACACCAGCATTTTTATGCAGACAGACAGACTTCATCCATGCCTGTGCACAAAGTGGTAAGCCCGTGAACATTAAAAAAGGGCAGTTTTTAGCACCAGGTGATATGGTCAATGTGATCAATAAAGCACGCGCAGCTGCTAAAGCGGCGGGACTGCCTGAAGATAACTTCATGGCTTGTGAGCGCGGCGTTAGTTTTGGATATAACAACTTAGTGTCAGACATGAGAAGCCTCGCGATAATGCGTCAAACGCAAGCGCCAGTTGTGTTTGATGCCACACATTCTGTGCAATTGCCAGGTGGACAAGGTACGACTAGCGGTGGACAGCGAGAGTTTGTTCCAGTGTTAGCAAGAGCGGCGATTGCAGTTGGCATTAGCGGTATATTTATGGAAACCCATCCGGACCCAGCACATGCAATGTCAGATGGACCCAATGCAGTTCCCCTGCATAAAATGAAAGAATTACTGGCATCCTTAAAAGGAATTGATCAATTGGTTAAAGCACCAGGTCAGTTTTTAGAAAACCATTTTGAAATTAATTAAAACTAATCATTATTTTTGAGAGAAACACATGAGTGCAATTGTTGACATTATTGGTCGTGAAATTTTAGATTCTCGTGGCAATCCAACCGTGGAGTGTGACGTCTTATTGGAGTCTGGAGTGATGGGGCGTGCCGCCGTTCCGTCTGGAGCTTCAACAGGTTCAAGAGAAGCGATTGAGTTACGTGATGGTGAAGCGGGACGGTATGTAGGTAAGGGCGTCAGACGAGCAGTTGATAATATCAATACCGAAATCGCCGAATCCATCATGGGATTAGATGCTGCTGAACAGGCCTTTTTGGATCGCACATTAATTGATTTAGATGGTACAGACAATAAGGCACGTCTGGGTGCGAATGCAACCCTAGCCGTATCGATGGCTGTTGCAAAGGCCGCTGCTGAAGAAGCAGGCTTGCCCTTATACCGTTATTTTGGAGGCTCTGGAGCGATGCAGTTGCCAGTGCCAATGATGAATATCGTGAACGGTGGCGCACATGCTAACAACAGTTTAGATATACAAGAATTTATGATCATGCCGGTCAGCATGACAAGCTTTAGAGAAGCCTTACGCTGTGGTGCAGAGGTATTTCATGCGCTTAAAAAAATCATCCATGATCAAAACATGCCAACCCAAGTAGGTGATGAAGGTGGATTTGCGCCTAACTTCAAAAGCAATGAAGAATGTTTAAACACGATTTTGCAAGCTATTGAAAAAGCAGGCTATCGACCAGGTGAAGATGTATTGCTCTCCCTTGATTGCGCAGCTAGCGAGTTTTATAAAGATGGTAAATACCATTTAGCTGGCGAAGGCTTACAACTCACGTCCAGTGAATTTACAGATTATCTTGGAAATTTAGCGGACAAGTTTCCGATTGTTTCTATCGAAGATGGAATGCATGAAGGTGACTGGGATGGTTGGGCGACATTAACACAGCGCTTGGGTAAGAAAATTCAATTGGTAGGAGATGACTTATTTGTTACCAATACGAAGATACTCAAAGAAGGCATTCAAAAAGGAATAGCAAATTCAATATTGATTAAGATTAATCAAATTGGCACATTAACTGAAACATTTGCAGCAATAGAAATGGCCAAACGTGCAAACTACACGAGCGTTATTAGTCATCGTTCTGGAGAGACAGAAGACACAACGATTGCCGATATTGCGGTTGGCTTAAATGCTGGCCAAATTAAAACAGGATCACTATCACGCTCGGATCGTATTGCAAAATATAACCAATTACTACGTATCGAAGAAGATTTAGGTGATGTTGCATCTTATCCAGGCAAAGCTGCTTTTTATAACTTAGGGTACTAATTGCGCTATATCGTTTATGGACTTGTTGTGTTGTTGATTGCCATCCAATATCCCTTGTGGATTGGAAAAGGTGGTTGGTTACATGTTTATCAAATGGATAAAGAAGTTCAGTCTCAAGAAGCTATCAATCGTGAACTTGAAAATCGGAATAATAAAATAACAGGTGATGTAAACGACTTGCGACAGGGAACCCGTGCAGTAGAAGAGCGTGCGCGAATTGAGCATGGCATGGTTAAAGAGAGTGAAACCATGGTGCAGATTGTTCAAAGTGACGAAGAGTTGCCAAAGCCAGTAAGCAAGCAAAAGCTTGATAAAAAAGAAGAAGTTAAAAAAGAAACAAATACAGCAACGGACACAAAAGAAAGTAAAACAAGTTCAGTGAATAAAAAGTCCGTTGACAAAGAAGCTTCTACAGAAAAAGTAGCACAATAAAGTTTAGTGCTTGCCTTGAGCTGGGCGCATACCATCTAATAAGTTGTGAGCGGTAAATAATTGTTCACAATCCACGGCGTCGAATTCATAAACATTACCGCAAAAATCACAGGTTGTTTCAACGCGGTTTTGTTCCTCAAGAATACTTAAAACCTCAGCATGCCCAAGCATCAAAAGCATATTTCCCACACGTTTACGAGAGCATTGGCATTCGAAGTGAACAAGTCGGGGCTCGAAGGTCAATACTTTTTGGTGTTCAGACTCTTCTGAGAATAGTCGTTGCATCAATACCGTAGGAGAAGTACTCAACATTTCTTCATTACTGACAGTATTGGATAATAAATAGAGTCTTTGCCAATCATCTAGTAACTCTTCAGAAGAGACTTCTTCACGTTTTTTACCACCCATTTCAGGAAGTCTTTGGATGAGGATGCCGCTAGCAAATTCGTCATTACACGATAACCAGATATGAGTTTCTAGCTGCTCTGAATGGTGCATATATGCCATCATGGCTTGAGCAATCGTCTCAACCGGTTTGCCATTGTGAACTAGGGGCACAATCCCTTGATAAGCTTGTTGACCTTCACCACGATTTTTTGGATCAAGCGTAATGGCCAGTTTACCCATACCATCTGGATTAATAAGCTCCGCCAAGCTGGTGTTTTCATCAATCAGACTACCGTCTAAATGAGGGGCGAGTTTAATTGTGGCTCGTAAACCGAGTTCCGCATTACATTCCACGACCAGCAGTCGAACAATACCAGTGCCCTGTGCTTGGATAATGAGGGTGCCATTAAATTTGAGGGTAGCGCTTAATAGGGCGCCAGCGGCGACCATTTCCCCAAGGTGACGTTTAATTGCAGCAGGGTATTCACGGCGGGATTGAATGGTCTGCCAGGAAGACCCCAGGCGCACAATTTCTCCCCTAACTTGACTTTTATCGAATAAAAAGGTTTGTAAAACATCAACTTCTGAAGATCCGCTTAGGTTTTCTGGAGTGCTCATGGGAAAAAGGTAGTGAAGATACAATAATTTGTTATTGTATTGGTTAATGCGTGATTCAGTCGATTTCCCTCAAAAGTACCCCATACTCTGTGCCATTGCCTTGGCTTTTGGGCCCGCCATAGCGCTGGGAATATCTCGTTTTTCTTACACCTTATTTTTACCTCTCATGCGAGAAGATTTGCATTGGAGTTATTTCACATCAGGCAATATGAATACGGGTAATGCGGTGGGTTATTTTATTGGGGCGCTGACCTGTAATAGTTTGTTTAAAAGATATAAGCTTACCCATGTATTTTTCGGCTCGATTGTTCTGACTATTTTATTGATCATCGCATCTGGACTTTTTACAATCACACCATTATTTTTTATGAGTCGATTGTTGGTAGGTGTTACTTGTACTTGGGTATTTGTGAGTGGTGGGGCATTGGCGGCTCAACTAGGGGCAAGGCATCCGCAACAATCTGGATGGATTCTAGGTATCTTCTATGGTGGAGTAGGTTTTGGTATTTTGCTCTCCAGTATCTTTGTGAACACATTTCATGAGATAGCCCAAAACATGGGGTATGAGCATCCTTGGCAAGAAGCCTGGTGGGGTATGGCTTTAGTCTCTTCCTTTTTAGGTCTTTTACTATATTTTCCGGTTCGTACTTTAACTCAGCCAAGCGTTTTACCAAAAATAGGACAATCCGTTCCATTACGAAAAATGTTGCCAATGAATGCTTCCTATTTCTTCTATGGCTTAGGACATATTGGGTATATGACATTTGTAGTAGCTTTGATTCGTGAGATTGGTTTTACGGGAAATAATGTAGATTATTTTTATGGCCTAGTAGGTGTTTTTATGATGCTATCTTCTAAAATTTGGTCGAAGTTATTAGATAAGAAAAAAGATGGTTTTGTACTTGGTTCAGTTGCCATGGTTTTAGCTATTGCTTGCTTTATTCCCGCCATGATTTCAATATTCTTTAGTACACAACAGATGAGCCATTGGCAGATAATTGCTATTTTTATCTCAGCGATGCTCTTTGGATCTAGTATGGTCACTGCCGTATCGGCGACCACCGCCTTTGTGAAACATAATTTACCGCCAGAAGATTGGGTGTATGGGATTCGGGTATTTACGATTGCCTTTTCGGTAGGGCAGATTTTTGGACCATTTATTGTTGGATTGATTTCAGATGCCTATGGTAGCTTGGGTGTTGGACTTTTATTTTCAGGTGTAATTATGTTTATTTCCAGCATGATTGGATATCGTCAAAAATCGCTTGCAAGCGTGGGATAATATCGTTTATGGAAAATTCATCTACACGTATACGGACACGTTTTGCCCCAAGCCCTACCGGTTTTATTCATTTAGGTAATTTGCGTAGCGCCCTATATCCTTGGGCGTTTGCTCGAGCCAAAGGTGGCGATTTTATTTTACGCATCGAAGACACAGATCAAGATCGTTCATCTCAAGAAGCTGTTGATGTGATTATTGAAGGCTTGCAATGGTTAGGGCTTGATATCGATGAAGGTCCTTTTTATCAGATGCAAAGACTTGAGCGTTATCAAGCAACTCTTAAACAGTTGATTGATAGTGGTAAAGCATATTACTGTTATATGAGTGAAGAAGAGCTCAATACATTGCGTGATGCTCAAGTCGCCAATAAAGAAAAGCCGCGATACAACGGTACTTGGCGGCCAGAGCCCGGGAAAAAACTACCTATGATTCCTGACGGCGTCAAACCAGTCGTGCGTTTTAAGAATCCCTTAGACGGAAATGTGGTTTGGAGTGATGCAGTAAAGGGCGTGATTTCTATATCCAACGAAGAGCTTGACGATCTCGTCATTGCAAGACCGGATGGAACCCCCACATATAATTTTTGCGTTGTGGTTGATGATTTAGATATGAACATTACCCACGTGATACGAGGGGATGATCATATTAATAACACCCCACGTCAAATCAATATTATTCACGCCTTAGGTGGTCAAGTGCCGGTGTATGGACACTTACCAACGGTGCTCAACGAGCAAGGTGAGAAGATGAGTAAGCGCCATGGTGCGATGAGTGTGCGAGATTACCAAGAGGCCGGTTATATGCCAGAAGCGATACTTAATTACCTGGCGCGCTTGGGATGGTCGCATGGAGATGCCGAGATATTTAGCAAAGAACAGTTTATACAATGGTTTGATTTAGAGAGTTTAGGAAAATCGCCAGCGCAATTTAGTCCTGAGAAATTGATTTTTCTTAATCATCACTATATACAGCAAGCAGATAGTGCGAACCTCGCTCAAAGAACAATACCTTTCGCACAAAAAGAGGGGATTGTATTTATAGATGGAAAAGTTACTCAAGGACCTGAATTTGTACAAGTAGTTGATTTACTAAAGGCACGCGCCAATACGCTGATACAAATTGCCCAAGGCGCAAAACTCTTTTATATGCAAGCCCCACAGCACGATTTGCAATCAGCTGATTTTAAAGCAAATGTCTTAGAAACGATCATTCCGGCAATCAAAGAGTTTACTGAAGGTTTAAAAAATACGAATGGTACTAAAGAATCTATTGCTGCTGCTATGAAAGAGGTCCTTGCTAAACATAGCATTAAGATGCCAGCATTAGCGATGCCAATAAGGTATTTGATGTTTTCAACAACTCAAACTCCAGCGATTGATGCCATGATGTCCATTATTGGTAAGGAAGAAGTTATTCGGCGCTTGTCAGTAATAAACTAACTAAGGGTTATTGCTTAATTATATAAAAATAGGCTAAAATACTAGATTGTTTTGATTGCTAATAAAACGATCGTTTATAAGTAGTGCCATGGGTTTTAAGAGCTAATACGATCGGGGCTATAGCTCAGCTGGGAGAGCGCTTGCATGGCATGCAAGAGGTCAGCGGTTCGATC
>JBAXKF010000070.1:0-8211 GCA_037137465.1 Betaproteobacteria bacterium
GTTAGATTCACTTTTTTTCCCCAAATCGATTCTGCCAGTGTAATTCATCGCTGTCTTTTACCAGTGGCTGAAAAAAACAATTCGGCGCACCTGTGTGACAAGCAATTCCACCTACTTGTTCGACGATTAACAAAATGGTGTCACCATCACAATCTAACAAAATTTCTTTAATGTTCTGAAAATGTCCTGATTCTTCTCCTTTGTGCCAGCGGCGACCTCTTGATCTTGACCAATACACAGCTTGTCCAAGTTCAACTGTTTCTTGCAGGCTAGCTTGATTCATCCAAGCCATCATGAGGATTTCTTTTGAAGTCATGTCTTGTGCAATAACCGGGATTAACCCCTGCTCATTAAAGTGCACTTGTGCCAGCCAATTTCCTGTATTTAAAGGTTTCATGCAAACATTCTATTGCATGCGCCAAATAATCTCTAGCGTACGATGATTCCTTGCTGCGCCATATAGTGTTTTGCTTCTTGTACAGTAAATTCTCCGTAATGGAAAATACTGGCGGCCAGGACTGCGTCTGCATGTCCTTTAATAATGCCATCGGCGAGATCTTGTAGACTTCCGACCCCACCAGAGGCGATAACGGGTATTGATACCGTATCACTGACCCTTCTTACGAGTTCAAGATCAAAACCATTCTTTGTGCCATCCCGGTCCATGCTCGTCAGGAGTATTTCGCCCGCCCCCCGCTCACAAACTTCTTGCGCCCAGGCAATCGCATCGATACCGGTGTTGTTGCGCCCGCCATGCGTAAATACTTCCCATCGCTGTGGTGCCGTTTGCTTGGCATCAATCGCAACGACGATGCATTGTGAACCGTACTTAGCACTCGCCTCAGAGACTAAATCTGGTCTTGCAACTGCCGAGGAGTTCATGCTGACTTTATCTGCACCTGCATTAAGGAGTCTTCTGACATCAGCCACTTCTCTCACCCCACCACCTACAGTGAGGGGGATAAATACTTGAGAGGCAACTTGCTCAATCATATGCAAGATGACATCACGACCATCCGATGTGGCGGTGATGTCTAAAAAGGTGATTTCATCCGCGCCTTGATCGTCATATCGCTTGGCGATTTCGACAGGATCTCCAGCATCTTTAAGCTCTAAGAAATTAATTCCCTTAACTACCCTGCCTGCTGTGACATCTAGGCAAGGAATAATACGTTTGGCTAACATGGCTTGGATTAATACTCTGGCGGATTTTTTTCATCCGCATATTTTTGCGCTTCAGTTAGATTGATATTGCCGTTATAAATCGCACGACCTGCAATGACTGCAACTACACCATCATCTTCAATCGCACAAAGTTCATCAATGTCTTTCAAACTGGTCAAGCCACCGCTAGCAATAATGGGAATAGATACCGCCTGTGCTAAACGCAGTGTTGCTTCAATATTAATCCCCTGCAACATACCGTCTCTTCCAATATCGGTATAGACAATTGCCTCAACTCCATAATCTTCATATTTTTTTGCAAGGTCAATAACTTCATGGCCAGTCAACTTACTCCAACCGTCAGTTGCCACTTTGCCATCACGTGCATCTAGTCCAACCATAATGTGCCCACCAAAAGCTAGGCATGCTTCTTGTAAAAAGCCGGGGTTTTTGACTGCTGCGGTACCAATAATGATGGTTTCTAAACCATCATCGAGTAAGCGTTCGATGGTTTCTAGATCGCGGATACCGCCACCTAATTGAACCGGTATCTCATCCCCTACTTCTTTCAGAATCGATAAAATAGCGGCTTCATTTTTTGGCTTACCGGCAAATGCCCCGTTCAAGTCAACCAAATGGAGTCGTCTAGCGCCCATATTGACCCAATGTCTTGCCATAGCGGCAGGGTCTTCAGAAAATACGGTGGCTTTGTTCATATCACCTTGCTCTAAACGAACACAGTGACCATCTTTTAAGTCAATTGCAGGTATTAACAACATTTAAGGATTCCAACGTGTAAAGTTTTGATAAATGCGCAGTCCATCTTTTGCACTTTTCTCTGGATGGAATTGTGTCGCAAAAATATTGTCTTTTGCAATCGCGCTGGTAAACAAACCGCCATAATTTGTCGTTCCGAATTCATGAATTTTATTGTCAGGTACTACATGATAACTGTGTACGAAATAAAATCGAGCTTGATTTGGTACTCCGTCCCAAAGCGGGTGCATTTGTTGTTGAAAAACCTCATTCCAACCCATATGCGGTACTTTTAAGTGCGTGCCATCACTGTGCATCATGTTTGGCGTAAAGCGTATCACTTTTCCTGGAATAACTCCAAGGCATGGAGTCTTTTCATTGGCTACATGCGCCTCATCACTATGATCAAACAACATCTGCTCGCCAACACAAATACCAAGTAGCGGTTTGTTTTTCATGGCATCCATGAGAGCATCATATAGTCCTGATTCTTTGAGATTTTTCATGCAATCTGGCATTGCACCTTGGCCAGGCAATATGATTTTATCGGCACTTTTGATCTGCTCAGGCTGATGTGCGATGACGACATTACACTCAGGGGCAACTTTCATGACGGCTTGAGCGACTGAGCGAATATTGCCCATCCCATAATCAACGATTGCGATATTAGACAAAGCTCATACCTTATGAATGGTCGATTTACAGACTTCCTTTGGTGGATGGAATGCTTCCCAAAGCACGTTCGTCGATGGCAACAGCCATGCGTAGCGCTCTACCGAAGGCTTTAAACACTGTCTCGATTTGATGGTGAGCGTTTACTCCGCGCAGGTTATCGATGTGTAAGGTAACGCCGGCATTATTCACAAAACCTCTAAAAAATTCAATGCTGAGGTCAACGTCAAAGGTACCAACCCGAGCTCTAGTAAACGGCACGTGGAACTCGAGTTCAGGTCTACCTGAAAAATCAATCACAACGCGTGATAAGGTTTCGTCTAGAGGAACGTACGAGTGTCCATAGCGCGTCAAGCCCGCTTTATCCCCAACCGCCTTGGCCACCGCTTGTCCTAAAGTAATGCCAATATCTTCTACTGTGTGGTGATCGTCAATATGCGTGTCACCTTTTGCCGTGACAGATAAGTCCACCATGCCATGGCGCGCAATTTGATCGAGCATGTGATCGAGGAAAGGGACGCCCGTATTTAATTCAGCGCGACCCGTACCATCCAAGTTTAATTTCAGTTGGATTTGCGTTTCCGAGGTGTTACGATTTACTTCAACTTGTCTCATTACGTCATAATATCATTCGTTCATCAATTTTCGTTAATTAGAAAGTCTTTTTATGTCTCGTTTTTGGAGCAAAACATTGCAGCAACTCACTCCTTATACCCCAGGAGAGCAGATACAAATCGCTGATTTAATTAAATTAAATACCAATGAAAACCCGTATGGTCCTTCACCGAAGGCTCTCGCGGCGATTCAAAACAACTGTAATGACTCACTTCGTCTGTATCCACCCCCTGGCTCAGAGTCTCTCAAAGAGACGATTGCAAAGGTGTATGGTATTAACAACGATCAGGTCTTTGTTGGCAATGGCTCCGATGAAATCTTGGCGCATATTTTTTTAGGTCTTTTTAAACATGAAGCGCCGGTGCTATTTCCGGATATTAGCTATACCTTCTATCCTGTCTATGCGTCCCTGTATGAGATTGATGTGCAATTGATTCCTTTAGACGCTGATTTAAAGATTCAAATCAATGATTACATTGCAGTTCCTAAAAACGGTGGAATCATTTTCCCAAACCCCAATGCACCAACCGGTCAAGGTATTCCACTTGCAGAGATTGAGCGTTTATTACAAGCGAATCGCGATAGTGTTGTTGTTATCGATGAGGCTTATGTCGATTTTGGTGCTCAGTCCAGTGTTGGGCTTATTAAGCAATTTGATAATTTATTGGTGACGCATAGTTTGTCTAAATCAAGATCCTTGGCCGGCCTTCGGGTTGGTTACGCCATGGGCAATGCTAGTTTGATTGAGGGTCTTGAGCGCGTCAAAAATAGTTTTAATTCTTATCCGCTAGATCGTCTTGCTCAAGCGGGTGCTCAAGCAGCAATTTCAGATCAAGCTCATTTAAAAAATACAAGTCAGAAAATCATCGATAGTCGTAATCAACTTGTCCCTGAGTTGGATGCGCTTGGTTTTAAGACCCTGCCTTCACAAGCGAATTTTATTTTTACGTCTCATCCGAAATTGAGTGGGCAAGCGCTTTATCAAGGTCTGCGAGATCAAAAAATATTGGTGCGTTATTTTAACGCCCCAAGAATTGATCAATTTGTGCGCATTACGATTGGATCAGATAGAGAGTGTGCTGATTTGCTGCGCGCTTTGAAAAATTTAATCCCAGCGTAATTTTTTCGCTATCTTATGGCTTCAAGCGCATTACAGCTGCCATGGCATGCGCTTGTAGACCTTCACCTAGAGCTAAGGTGTTCGCAATTTTCCCGAGCGTATTTGCACCCTCTTCACTGACTTCTATCACACTACTTCTCTTGACAAAGTCATACACCCCTAGTGGTGATGAGAACCTTGATGTCCTTGAAGTTGGCAACACGTGATTCGGTCCTGCGCAATAGTCACCTAATGATTCACTGGTGTATTTTCCTAAAAAGATGGCGCCCGCATGTCGGATAAGTGGTAAGTATGCCCGTGGGTTTTGTGCTGAAATCTCCATATGCTCTGGAGCAATTTGATTCGAAATTGCACACGCCTGCTCCATATCTTTAACAAGAATCATTGCTCCACGCTTAGTCAGTGATGCGGTAATGACTTCTTTACGCGGCATTTGCGGTAAAAGTTTATAGATACTTTGGCTTACAGCGTCCATAAAGCTTGCATCTGGGCAAAGTAAAATAGACTGTGCCATTTCATCATGCTCGGCCTGTGAAAATAAATCCATAGCAACCCAGTCAGGATCTGTCGTGCCATCGCAAATGACTAAGATCTCCGATGGTCCGGCAATCATATCTATACCGACCGTACCAAAGACGCGTCTTTTGGCACTAGCGACATAAGCATTGCCAGGTCCAACGATTTTATCGACTGCTGGTATAGTAGCTGTGCCATAAGCTAGCGCTCCAACTGCCTGTGCACCACCAATCGTAAATGCGCGATCAACGCCTGCAACATAGGCGGCAGCGAGTACCAAGGGGTTATGTACTCCATCAGGAGTTGGAACGACCATGATGACTTCTTTTACCCCAGCCACTTTAGCCGGAACTGCATTCATTAAAACTGAGGATGGGTACGCCGCTTTGCCGCCTGGCACATACAGTCCAACGCGGTCAATCGGCGTGACTTGTTGTCCGAGTTTGCTGCCATCTGCTTCTGTGTATTCCCATGAATGACAGCCAGACTCAATCATTTGTCGCTCATGATAGAGCTTGATGCGATTAGCCGCTGCTTCTAAGGCTTGTTTTTGCTCTTGCCCCAAACCTTCAAATGCTTGTTGCATTTCTTGTTTGGATAACTCAAGATCTGCGATCGAAGCCACTTGTAGCCGATCAAACTGTTGGGTTAAACGCAAAACTGCCTCATCGCCACTCTCTTGTACTTCTCGCAAAATCTTGGCGACCGTTTGCTCAATCGCACTGGTATCTGCTTCAGATACTTCTAGTAGCAACTTTAACTGTGCATCAAAATCTGCATCGGCGGTGGTGAGTCTGCGCATCATGATTTTATTTTTCTGCAGCACTTGCAAATGCATCTAAAAACTCTTGCATCTGCTCACGATGCATTTTGTGAGCAGCTTGATTCACAATCAGCTGCGCACTAATTTCCATAATGGTCTCAACTTCAACGAGTTGGTTGGCTTTTAATGTATTGCCTGTCGAAACCAAGTCAACGATAGCATCGGCAAGTCCCACAAGTGGTGCGAGTTCCATCGATCCATATAACTTAATCAGGTCAACGTGCACACCTTTGTTCGCAAAGTGTTCGCGTGCACATTGTACGTATTTAGATGCTATTTTTAGTCGCGCGCCTTGTTTTACCGCTGAGTTGTAATCAAACCCAACTTTAGTCGCAACGGACATGCGACATTTTGCAATGCCTAGGTCAATCGGCATGTATAAGCCTTCAACGCCATTCTCAAGCAACACATCTTTACCGGCAACGCCAAAATCAGCCGCCCCAAACTGTACATACGTTGGCACATCAGATGCCCGCACAATAATGATTTGTAGATTAGGATGCGATGTTGTAATAATGAGTTTTCGGGTGGACTCAGGATTTTCTGTAATAGAAATACCTGCTCGTTCGAGCATAGGCATTGTTTCTTCGAAAATTCTTCCTTTTGAAAGGGCTAGTGTCAACATAATCTTATTATCCTACAGGGCAGATGATGGTGGGTAAATCCTTTATTTGACCCTAGTGATATCAGCGCCGAGGGCACTGAGTTTGCGCTCCATACGATCATATCCACGGTCTAAATGATAGATACGATCAATGAGTGTCTCGCCACTAGCCACTAAACCAGCAATTACTAAACTAGCAGATGCTCGCAGATCGGTTGCCATGACGGTTGCTCCTGATAAATATTCCACACCTTCGATCATTGCCGTATTACCCTCAATCCCGATCTGCGCCCCTAGGCGATTCATTTCTTGGACATGCATAAAACGGTTTTCAAAAATAGTTTCTGTCACCCTTGAGTTGCCTCGTGCAATCGTGTTTAATGCCATAAATTGCGCCTGCATATCCGTCGGAAATGCTGGGTATTCTGAGGTTCTAAAGCTGACAGGCTTAGGTCGATCTTTCATGGTCGCTTTGATTACATCAGTGCCTACTTCCATTTGAAGACCTGCTTCTGTTAATTTAGTCAGCACGGCATCTAATGTGTCTGGTCGACAATTGTGGATTGTGATTTCGCCGCCAGTAGCTGCAACGGCACATAAAAAGGTTCCTGTCTCAATACGGTCTGGAATGATGTGATACTCCGCGCCATGGAGTGCCCGAACTCCCTCAATAATGAGGTGATCGCTACCGATTCCTGAAATCTTGGCGCCCATCTCATTAAGCAATAATGCCAAATCTGTGACTTCTGGTTCGCGCGCCGCATTTTCAAGATAAGTGATGCCATCAGCAAGCGCTGCTGCCATCATCAGGTTTTCTGTCCCTGTCACGGTAATCATGTCTGTCAGAATGTGCGCGCCATGGAGTTTATTCGTCACCTTGGGCGTATCTGCCTGAATATAACCTTGCTGAATCTGCATACTGGCTCCCATTTTCTGGAGGCCCTTGATATGCTGATCAACGGGTCTTGCGCCAATGGCACAACCTCCTGGAAGAGATACTCTGGCATTACCAAATCGGGCTAAGAGTGGGCCAAGTACCAGAATTGAGGCACGCATCGTTTTTACCATCTCATACGTTGCTTCTGCTTTTTCAATATGCTTGGCTTGAAGCTCAACAACTGAACGATCTTCTGGATTCGGAAAATGAATCTCCACACCCATCTGGGTGAGGAGTTTTAGCATCGTTCTGACGTCTTGTAAATCAGGTAGGTTTCGTAATACGAGTTTTTCAGAGGTAAGCAAAGCTGCGCATAGCATGGGTAAGGCCGCATTTTTTGCGCCTGCTATTTCTACATCACCGTGTAGGGCATGTCCGCCTTTGATTAATAACTTATCCATACAAAATCTCTAAAAATGTAAATTAAATAAAAACCTAATGCCATTATCAATCATTGGATTGATATCAAGAGGCTTAAGCTTTTTTCTCAAACTCTTCAGGAGTGAGTGTTTTGAATGATAAGGCATGGATTTCTTCTTTCATCCGCTCGCCTAAAGCAGCATATACTTTTTGATGACGGGCAATTGGACGCAGTCCCGCGAACTCGGGGCTCACAATCGTGGCAAAGAAATGCTGCCCATCTCCTTCAAGGGAGATGTGGGTGCAATTTAATCCTTCTTGGATATACGTCTTAATTTGTTCTGGTGTGGGGTACATGACTCAAATCTCTTTATTAATGTCTTAGTTTATAGCCTTTTTTCAGCATACTTAAAGCGACCCATGTCACGATCAACAAACATATGCTAAGAGCTATCAGGCTATGATACGGTGAAACATCCGATTGTCCAAAAAAACCATAACGAAAACCATCAATCATATAAAAGAAAGGGTTGAAATGGGATACTTGCAACCAAAACGGCGGTAAGGAATGAATGGAATAAAAAACACCTGAAAGCATGGTCGCAGGCATGATGACAAAGTTTTGTGAGGCGGCTAATTGATCA
>JBAXKF010000071.1:0-7833 GCA_037137465.1 Betaproteobacteria bacterium
CACTCGACAGATTCAAGTTGATGGGATTAAACACCGCATTGATGGCGGACCCGCGGTTGCTAATTTATACGCACTCTTTCAAGGGATTGATCTTGTCGTAGGCAACACCCTTTCAAACGCCGAGGCGTTTGATGCCTTTCAAGCTGCCGTTCAAGTTCCTGCAGCGACCTTACGTAAGGAGTTAAGCACTTGGTATACACCTTACAACACCTTAATGAGTAGGGCATTGCCGACTGCGCCTTGGGGAATTGGAAGGGCTGATGCAGTGGCTATGCTTCAAAACCGATCGTCGGGATTAGATATTGGCCCCGTAGCCAATCAACATATTATTGCCTCAAACATAGCGGTTGCCGCCCAGCCTGTGCGTTATCCTTTTATCTGGAATTCGGGCAAGCAAGACTTCACACAATGGGCAGGGACAAGCATCAATGGTGATGCCACATATGCCCTCTCGCGTAACACGGGAGAAGCATTGGGGGTCTTCGCGCTCTTTAAACCTCGATCCAATGCCGCGGTTGCTGGCGGCGTAGATTTTTTAGTAGAGAATTCGATCAATTACAAGGCTGTGCTCAATATCCAAACTTTAGTCAATCAAATCGGACCCCCGCAATGGCCATGGCCGGTTGACAATGCGCTTGTGTTTCAAGGCAAAGGACTCTACGAAAAAAATTGCGTGTCATGCCATGGGATTAAACAAGGCCAGCCTCGACCCGGCAATCCAAACACGTGGGCAACGCCGGTTCAAAATGTAAATACAGATAGCTCGTACTATAAAAACTTTGTTGTACCCACCACGAGTAGTGGTATTTTAACTGGCCTCACTGTTCCTTTTTCGACAAATATTGTGCCCGCATCAGGAGCTGCTTCCGTCTCGTTATTTGATGTGGCAAATTCGTCCGCCTTGGTGCAACGCGACCCCTCAATTGATCTGAGCATCAAAGCCCCCAACCGTGCCGTGGGATCGTTTGAGTCTAAGGTTTTACAAGGTATCTGGGCCGCTGCACCCTATCTCCACAATGGCTCTGTTCCAACCTTGGCGGCCTTGCTCACCCCCGCTGCCGCCCGGCCAACTAGCTTTCAGGTTGGGCCTGTTTATGACCTGGTCAATGTCGGCCTTGCCGTCGAGCAGCCAAATGGCTCGGCCACCGTTCGCGTAACTACAGACTGCGCCACGATGGAGGGCAATAGTCGCTGTGGGCATGAGTTTGGCACCTGGCTCACCCAGGATGAAAAGACTGCCTTAATCGAGTACCTCAAAACGCTTTGATCTGACTCCGTGAGGCGAGAAGGCTACCTGTGTATAAGAATTCTTAGCTCTTACACAGGAAGCATTACTTTTAGGAGTCCCCGTTGTTGGCGCAACAAATAACAAGCACCCGATTGAAGCTAAGCGTAATGAAGTGATACAAGGCGCTTATGCTAAAGATATGAAAAGCGATGTGATGGTCAATGAAACAGGAGGTTTTACCTTTAAATTGGCCGATTCTAAAAATTTGGAAGCTTGCTATACCCCAGTCTCATCTAAGCCACAGGTGGCATCTTGTTTTGAAATGGTTAAACAATAAATCCTAAAATGATTTAGCAACCTAGATTCTGGTCGATTCCGCCTCAAGCCCCAGGGGCTTCGTAGTATTTCATTCGCACTTTATCAGACCAACTATACTCAAGCCAATCATATAGTTTTGGACGAGCACAGCAGGTCGATATCGGCTCAAAAAGCTGACTCATTTATTAACTCTCGAGATGATAATGAAAATTTCACGACGCAAGATCATCATTACAACGACAGCTTTAGGTGTAGCGAATGCTTATCCAAACTTGGTCTTATCCAAGGAGCTGTTAGAAAAAGATACCATCGAAAAAAGCGTAGGTATTACAACTGATCTTTTAGTGCAATATTTCATTAAAACTGGTTTCGTTGCTGTTCCTGCAGCACCAATGATTTCAGGTCATGCTTTTAATGACGGTTTGAATTATGACGACTACCTTACCCCTTCAAACCGTCAGGAGTACTTAATACAGCGCGCCTCAAGAATAGAGGATGTAGCTAAAAAAAATCAGCCGGGCACACTTCCCTTATTTACTACTTTAGGTTACATGCAGCCAAAAGGTGGTGTGAATGAACACGCTAAATTTGTACTCGACTGTTTAATTAGTCGCTTACATTTAGATCCCAAGCGCATGCACATTACTTCAACAGAGTTGATCAAGTCATCACTCACAATCTTTAAGAACTACGGTATTCAAGAAAGTCAAATTCAGCTTCGCTCACTAGCAGAGGCTAAAAAAGCAGGAGATGGGTCGGGTTGGTTTGAGCCTGCAGGACACCACAAGCAAGTTAGCATTCCAACCTATTCCATTGAATATCTCATGCCGGATGATAAATATTTGGAAATAGCCGAAATGGGTGTTGATCATCTGGCAGGTGCTTTCGGAATTGAGCGTATCACCATGGCCAAGAATCAAGCCTACTTTTCTTGGGGTCAATACTTGCTCGAATTCAAAAATTTAATCCAAGCAGAAGCGAATAAAAATAATAAGGCGCTTCCTGTCGGGTATTATGAAATTTTGGGGGTATCTAAACCTTTATAGTTAATATCTCAATTGGCTTATTACTTTATGCGTTAATCACAGGGCGACACTCCAATTACATCGGTATTGTTAACAATACGATGTAAGATTTTTTTAAAACAGACTAAGTAGTCGAACCTGATTTATTCACTGAGTGGTAGGGGGCTGGAGTTTGTTATGAATATCGAACTTGATGAAATTGTTGTGCAGGATGTTTCTGATGATGCACTGGAGCAGGCTGCTGGTGGGCAGGGGGGAATGCCCTCCTTCTTTGCTGGTTTTTGCACTAATGTATAGTTGTTAGCCATTGCTGACAGCTAACCCACACCCACTTGTGCGTGGGTACTCAACCTTGGAATCAAAATGAACAGTGAACTTGATGAAGTCGTAGTACAGGATGTTTCTGATGATGCACTGGAGATGGCTGCCGGTGGTGCGCAGGGGGGGTGTTATAACGCAGCCAGTTATACGGGGAACTCGATTGTTTGTATGCCGTAAGAAACCACAAGCTCACGTCGATAACTTTTCTTCTGGGTGGTCACAATGACTGCTCAATAAACCTTTGCTAGTCAAATAGCTGCTTTCGATGAATCAAGATAGAGCTGTTCAAGCTATGCGAACAACGGTCAGTATCGCACATGTTCAATATTGATGATTTTTACCGAAATGCAGCAACCTTTGATGAGTTGCTGTCTGACGATTTTTACACTGACCCTGCGTTGGTTATCGACTCTCAACGGGTCAATGCGATTTTAAATGCTTGGTGCGCAGCGAGCGCATCAGGAAACTGGGATACATTTGTTCTGAGGCTACTCAAAGATGGCTGGTCCTTAGATTTTGTCTCCGCTCGGTTGGCAGGAGCTCGCCCTAAGCGCGCGTTGGCATATCCTCTGTGGGTTCGCGACGCTCAGTGGGTACTCCAAAACTTGCAGTTAATTCTGCTGAATGTCGCGCCAGACCCTCTTTCGTCGCAGTCACACGACGCTAAAGTCGAGCGTCTTTTAATGGAGTTTGCCCAATTAGCTCAGAACCAATTCACTCGTTCACTGAGTCATGCGGTTTTAGCCGGTATCAGCGATCGGGCGCTCAGCGATTTACGCGCAACACTGGTTCGCGAATTGAGAACAATTTGTGTCAAACCATTGACTGATTATTTCACCGAGCTCAAAAAAATAACCGAACAGGGCAGTGGCCTGGACACGTATCTTGAACTTAATCATGACGAACAAGGTTTTCAGTTAGGACTACAAACCAAGCTAATTGAGCTGTTTAATTTGCAACCCGTGTCATTACGTTTAAGCGCAGTGGTCACTCGAAAGTGGATGGATGCAACTGAAACCCTTATTCAGCGGCTATATACAGATCAACGGTTGCTTCGAGATCAATTCTCTTTCCCTGCCAACGGCTTTGAACTGCTGGGGGTGCAAAGCACAAATACAGACACAAAAATTCTAGAATATTGCAACAATAAAAAAATAGTTTATGTATCACGAAATTATGATTTAACTCAACGAGTATTTGCTTGGGTAAAACAGCTAAACCATCACGCGCCACCGATTGATCTCAAATGTTTAAATGTTATTTCTGGCACAGGCTATAGCTGGTTTGAAGCAGTCGAACCGAAGCCCCCTACAAACGAGTCTGAACACGCTCAGCTTTATCAAAAATTAGGTGCTTGGATGGCAGTTCTTTATGTGCTTGCCGGTTCTCGCCTTGAGGAAGCACAATTTCTTTGTATGGGTGGGAACCCTGTGGCGCTTGAATTGCAGTGCCTGTTTCAGGTCGATGTCGTCGAAGACGGATCAGAGGTGGATCCTGATGATGAAGCAACCTCCGCCGCGATGGACATCAACAGATCGATTGCGCAACTCAGCGCGTTGCCCTTTAATTTATTTCGAACGGTAGAAACCTTTACGAACTTAGACCAATATTTTGATCACTTATTAGATGGATTTAAAAGATATTTATTTTTTATTATGGAATGTAGGGATCAAGTTGGCGTTGATGGTTTATTAAAGACCTTTGAAAATCAGTTAGTACGAGTTCAATATAAATCGAATAATTTTTATACGCTGTTACTCACACGCATGAAAAATGCCGCAGCACTAAGCGACGGAGCTTTGTGGAGTGTTCAATCTGATTTTCTTGCAAGATTTTTTGATGTATCGTCAGTTGCGAAGAGAAAATGGGCAGACTTACGAATCGAGCGACAGGCGCTTATTCAGTTACAAACACCATTTTTTACCGAACGGTTGCCGGCAAGGATTACGCCAGAGCAGACTGAACCATTAAATGTTGTGCTTGAGGTACCAGCGATAGAATATGGTAGTGCTGATTTGTCAATTGCTCGACAACGACTAGATCGTTTAACGGCACACACAATTTATGCAAAATGTGCACTACTGAGGGCTGTTTTATGGCCATCGGTTAGCTACAACAGGAGTCTTAAAAACACAAAATATAGCGGACACGAGAGCTCATCACAAAATGAAAATCAATTTTTTTTAAATGAAGCCAAACACATCGCTAAAATACTGACGGACCTCGCTGTGCCAAGCTCGGGGAACTTTACTTGGCATCGTTTTGACCCTTATGCAGTCAACGAACAGCGCACATTAATAAATGAACATTCGCTCTATTGTGGCAACCTAGGTATTGCCATTTTTTTAGCAGCCCATGCAAAAGTTACCTGTCAGGCTGAATCGCTGAAACTTAGTCTTGAAGCTGTTGCTGACCTACGAGAAATTATAAATTCTTCAGCCGCTGCCGCATTTGCTACAACTCTTGGCCTAGGCGGTGCGACAGGTTTAGGTTCAATTGTCTACGGCCTGACAGTGCAAGCTAAGTTACTCAATGAACCTGCCCTTTTAGCAGATGCCACCCAAGCGGCAAGACTTTTTTCTGTAGAGCTTATTAGTAATGATCGTGCACTCGATGTCATTGCAGGCAGTGCTGGAGCAATATTAGGGCTCTTAAAGTTATATCGCGAAACGAGAGAATCCTTCATCCTCGAACGGGCGGTACTCTGCGGCAACCATTTGCTTTCACAGGCTCGTTATAACGAGCACGGTAGGCGTTATTGGGCGGGGGAACTTGTTGGTGACAAGTCATTAAACGGAATGTCGCACGGGGCGTCAGGGTTTGGCTATGCATTTGCCTTGTTGGCTAAAGCTAGTGGACAAAATAAGTTTCTCGCGGCCCTTGAAGAGAGCTTGAAAAATGAAGACGAGAATTTTAATCACAAGGTCAGTAACTGGTTCTTATTAGACAAAGATGCCCCGCTGAAAAAACCTCCGTGTCAGTGGTGCCATGGAGCTGTTGGCATTGGCATCGCTCGAATGGCTATTGCCACTCAGGGTGCTCCTGACTTAGCCAGTCTTGAAGTGGACATTACGCGAGCTTTACGCGGCGCGTCGCTACGAGGGCATCATTTGAATGACTCTATGTGTTGCGGGTCATTAGGTCATGTTGAACTTTTAAGAAGCGCAAGTCTGTTTTTTAGCAATCCGACATTTGATGTTCAGGCAAAAGCTGAATTTAAAAAAGTTATTGATCGCGCCCACCGCTCAGGAAAATATCTTCTAGGGCCTCCAGGCGAAATACCCTTGGGGCTATTCACTGGCTTGGCTGGAATCGGGTATTCGGCTTTAAGACACAACGAGCCAACGCTTCCGAATATTCTAATTTGGGAATAACCACTAAGTCGAACACCCCACTACCCTCGCACATCCTCTTCATTTAGTCATCAACGATCTGATTGCTAAGTTCGTAGCAGCAATTCTTTGCAAAGACATTGGATGCAAATTCACGACAAACGTCCGAATGTAGGGGGTGCAATCTTTACCTTTTAGTCAAAACGAATTGAGTGTTTAACAAAGCGGGAGCGTCGATGTACAGTCAGTCACCTACTGCCTACGTGGGCGATGGTACTAACTGCCTTCGGGTAGTTTTTTAACCGATTCTCGTAACAGCTTACAAATAGTGCGGTTAGTTCTTGACACCAGTCACATATCGAATTTATAACGATCAGGTATTCTTAACAAAGTCACTTAATTGGCGTAGCCCCTGCTGACCGATCTCCCACTGCCTACTTGGGCGCGGGTACCAAGCAAGGCCACATCCTTCGGATGGCTTTTAGGCGGTTTCTGTACCACATAAGGGAGCGGTTCTTGAACACAAGTACCAGTTTGACGGAGTTCCACACCTATGCTCAAAAATATTTGAATGACTGGGAAAAGAAATCAACCGTACGAACAAAAAAAAGAAGTCGATTTAGTAAGAGTCTGTTGGCCAAGGTGGATTTTTCTTATTCACTCAAGCCATATAAACACTTGCCTGAAATCCAAGCATTAAAAAAGAAGCAACTGCAGGCGTTCTACCTGCAAAGTTTTTGCGATGTGTTGAGCGGTGTAGCCAATTTTGAAGTGAACTTTGTCACCGATCAGTGCGGCAAACTCGCCAATCAGGGGCTAGGTATTGATCTAAGCGATTCAATTAAGCAAGTGGCTATCGCTATCGGCACTGATGAGATGTATCACGCCTTCGTGGCCAGAGAGCTTTTATCGGACTTGAAAACGCTGGTGGGGGTGACACCGAGTGCTGTGCATAAACCAGTCGCTGCTAAGGGCTCGGACACCACTTCAAAGCTTAAGAAAGAAGGGGCGCTAGTCGCACCTCTGGATTTCTTCCGCAGTGCTGTCCCTACCAAGCTTGAACGCATTGCTGAGACAACTTTGCTTTGCATCCTAGAAAATGCGGTGGTCGATGATATTATTAGCACGGCAAAAGTTGCTCACACAGATAATCCCGCAGATATCTACTTCAGAGAGCATCTACATGACGAGAGTCGTCACAAAGTATTTTTTCAGCATCTACTGAAATATCTCTGGTCTGCGATTTCAGAAAAAGATCGTGTTGTCTTAGGTCGTGCCATTGTGGGGTATTTTGTGACGTACGTGACTCCAAGCGAAGAGCAGCTCTTTGAGTTTCACCACAAGACGCTGGAGCCCTTGGGGCTACCTATTGCGGTGAGTCAGTCCATTGCTCGCAAGGTGACCGAGCAAGAGTGTAAGGAACAGTTACACGAAGTCGAGTTTATCCAAAACCCCATGCGTTTAATGAAGATAGCTGGTGTGATCGAGCATGCGCCGACGCACCGATTATTGATCAAAAAACATTTATTAGCAGCTTAATTTTTTGGCCGACTCGGCGACAAAATGACCTTTAATTTTCAGCAGTTACTTGTAAGCGCCGCAACCATTG
>JBAXKF010000072.1:0-7701 GCA_037137465.1 Betaproteobacteria bacterium
TTTTGGAGCAATTAAGTGCTTGGCAACAGTATGTTGACTCCTTGCCTATAGATAAAGATCCTCTGCAAGTGCTGGCAGAGAAATTACCGCTTCTCCATCAACCAAGCCCCATACTAAATCTACATGATCAAACTCAATATGATTGGCAAGGACTGCAGACATGTCTAGATTGGTATGCGCAGAGTATTGGTGCAGCACGAGATGAAGAGTTGACAGAAGACCTACTGAAAGTCTTTGCAAAAAAGAGCCAACAGGTTAGTGATAAAGACTTAATTGATACATTAATTATTGCATTACACAATCGCTCAGATACAGAAAAAATTAGAGCTGTAGTATCAGCTTGCTCAGGTAATCTCAAGAAAATCCTCAAAAAAGCTGGTCGCCTCGATTTAGAAACAGGGATACCAGAATGCTTCGCTGGATGGTTAGATCTTACTGAGCGTTATAAAGTTTGGCAAAAAGATCAAAACCTATATCAACTCAATCAGTCCTGGATCATTCTGGGAACATCGATAGCTAAGCATTTTAGAGAATACAAAAAGAACCACCGTATTTTGGACTTTAATGATCTTGAGATGAATGTGGCGCAGTTATTAAAAGATGAAGTGCTCGCTAGCTATATACAAGTACGACTTGATGCTAAATACAAACATATCTTGATCGATGAGTTTCAAGACACCAATCCAACCCAGTGGATGATCCTAAAATTCTGGTTGAGTGGTTATGGGGCAGCAGGAGAGCAGCCCAAGATATTTGTGGTGGGAGATCCAAAGCAGTCTATTTATCGTTTCCGTAAAGCCGATGCGCGCTTATTTAAAGCTGTACAAGAGTTTTTGCAACACGATTACGGCGCAAAATTACTTGATAAGAATGATACGAGGCGTAATCCACCTATTGTTGTTCAATCGGTTAATCAAGTGTTTACCAAAGTCAAAGAGCAAATGCCGGATTACCGGTTTATGGATCATAAAACACTCTGGGAGAGCCCCCTTGTTTCACCTCTCTCCACCGAGGTTTTTTGTCTAGAACTCATACCTAAGATTGACACTGGAGAAACATCTGAAAATCGAAATCCTTTTTTAGAAGGGATGTTCGATCGCACCCGAGGAGCAGCGGCGCAACAAAACTTGATGGAAGCCAAACAAGTAGCAAGCATTATCAGCCATTGGTTAACGACCAAAAACGTGAAGGACGAGAAAAGTAACTCTGGTGTTAGAAAAGCCAACCCAAGCGATTTTTATATCTTAGTACGTAATAAAACACACATTATAGAAATTGAGACTGCACTCAGAATGCATGGACTATCTTATCAAAGTCCTCGCAAGGGGGGATTATTACAAACCTTAGAAGCCGCCGATATTAGTGCACTCTTACATGTTTTATTAACGCCGAGTAATAATTTAGCACTGGCTCATGTACTTCGCAGCCCGATATTTTCTTGCCAAGAAAGTCAATTGCAACAATTAGCGATGTTGGCAAATAAAACATCTTGGTGGAATCATTTAGAGTTGATTCCGCAAGATAATATACAGAAAGCCCATCGCTTACTCAATCGTTGGCGTACCCTTGCAAATCATCTTCCGGTTCATGATTTACTCGATTGCATCTATGAAGAGGGTGACGTGTATGCAAGCTACTCCAAGGTATGTCCACCCCTGATGCATACCAAAGTCTTGGCTAATTTAGAGGCGTTTTTGAAACTGGCATTAGATACCAATGGTGGACGATATCCATCCCTCAGTCGTTTTATTGAAGAGTTGCAGATTCTCACCAAAGGAGCAGAAACTGAAACTCCAGATGAAGGGGAAGTATTAGAGACTAGTGATGACGAAGAAGACGATGACCCAGAGGCAGATCAAACCGCAATCAAAATCATGACGATCCATGCCGCCAAAGGATTAGAAGCACCTTTTGTGTTTTTAATGAATACCAACTATGTTCCATCAGAAAAAGATAGTGCAGGCGTCTTGATGGATTGGCCAACGCATCAAAATGTCCCAAACCTGATGTTTGCTCACCAAAAAGATGGGTTAAACGAAGTGCTTCAACCGTTAAAAGATGAAGAGAACCAAATTGCGCAACGAGAAAATGCGAATTTACTCTATGTTGCCATGACCCGCGCTAAACAAACTTTTGTGGCTTGTGGAAATGGTAAGTTAAAAGAGAAGTCTTGGTATGCCCTTATGATGCAAGCCCAAATACCAGTCAAGATCATTACAGAGATTGTGTCTGAAGAAGTACCTCTGCCAACTTTAGCTCAAACTGCACCCACCATACCTGAGTCGCGATTGAAGTTTCCAAAGATTCCGGAAATTATCTTTCAGGAATTGCCGCAAGCACAGGATGAAGAGAGTAAGTCTTTTGAAGAAACCAATCAAGCAACAATACAAGCAAGTAAACCCAACCCAGAGATCCTTGCCTTAGGAACTTGGGTGCATTGGTTGCTTGAGCAAACCACCCGACAAGCCATCACTAGTGAGATCAGTACTGAATTTCTGCAAAAGTTGTCGGCAGGGCAAAAAGCACCTCCTGATATTACTCAGAAGGCAATACCCATTGTGAAGAAGATACTAAATGCCGTGCATCTAAAAGACTATTTTTATGGCGAGCAACTTATTGCAGTATGGAATGAATTGGAGATGATTGATGAGGAAGGGGTTTTATTCAAAATCGATCGATTAGTTGAGTTAGATAATGAATTTGTGATTTTGGACTATAAGTTAACGATTCCAGAAGAGGGTACCGAGTTTTTTAAGAAATATCAAAACCAACTCAATAATTACCAAGTATTGGTTCATAAAATTCGCCAAGATAAGCCGGTTCGAGCTTTGCTTGTAGATCAACATGCCAATGTCAAAGAAATTGTTTAAAGTAGAACTATTCCACTCAAGGAGAAATTCATGTTTTCAAAGTTTGTGGCATTAGGTTTTGCAGAGAAATTCTTTATAGGATTTGTGTTTGTTGGCTTAGCGGTAACTATGTCTGATCAGTTTTCGCAAAGTAGCAGACAATCAGGTATCCAATCCGCACAAGAAAAATGTCAAAAAGAAGCAGAAGAATTAAAAGCTAATGCATTACCACATGAAGTGTGGAAAAAAGTGCCCCCTGTTTGCGACCCTGAGGCAATTGTTAAGCTAGAGCAAAAGACAGCCACGCAAAAAGCAATCATTGATATGTCTGAGGAACATAAATCTAAACAATCATTCCCATCCATTATTTGGTTTATCTTGATTGGGTTAATCCCCACCATCATAGGAGTGATTCGACGCCAGATGGGTAAGATTGATAAGAACGGTTAAATCATCTAAAAACTGACTAGTGTGATATTTGGTATTTCTACCATTATCACTTTGAAACTGTTTTATACCGTGTTCAATTTAACGAAATGCTCTTAAAGAAATCTCCGTCCATTATGACTGGGAGAGTGTCAAAAGCCTATCTGTCTGAACCGACTAAGAAAAGCATCTTGGCACTTTAGGGTTTGTTTACCATTAGTTAAAAAATCTTAAAAGTTTTGAAGCTTTTATGACAATTTGTCATCAAATATGGTGATGCTTTTTGGTAGTGTAATAACTCTTTATTTGAATTAGAAAAATTCCTTATGAAATTCAAAGCCAACAAGATGCTTGGAGAGTCCCAAGAGGTATTTGAATCGATTATTGGGCCTACACTTCGGATTGAAGGTAATCTCATTATCACCAAAGGAGTTAGAGTTGATGGAACAGTTGACGGCAACATATTGCAACAAGATGGTCAAAATGCTGTTGTAGCAATTTCTGAACGAGCAACCGTGACAGGTGATGTCAGAGCCGATTCAGTGATTGTAGCGGGACATCTCAAAGGGAATATTTTCTCTAATACCCGAGTCGAGATTACGAAGACTGCTCGGATTGATGGCAATATTTCCTATAACTCTATTGGTATGGAAATTGGCGCATCAATTAATGGTAATTTGCATCGCTTTGAAACCGATAATGAGCAGATGGCGACCGAAGTTATTGACCGAATCAAGCAAAGAGTCTAGAACGATGCAAATTATTTGGGTATCTGGTCCCGTTGGTCAAATTCGCTCAATCAATATTTCCTATAAGCACTTAATGATTGGATTTGTCAGCATCACACTGGGCTTGATTATTTGTGGCGCTTTATTGCAATTAATTGGCTTTCGGATTGCTGTTGAGATGAATCCTGCTTTTTTACGCAAAATGGGTAATTTACATTCTGCTACCGAGATCGATAATCTTAAGTATTTTTATGAACAAAAATTGAAAGCGATTCACGGGCAAGTAGAGATTAATAATCAATTAGTGAGCAAACTTCAAGAGCAAAATAAAAAGTTGATTAGTATGGCAATACCCCCTGCTATGCAAAAGGAGAAATCATTCAATAATTCCAGTGGCGGACCGTTTATCCCCCTGAAGTTGAAATCAGATATAGGTCTCTTAAGTTCATTAGATGATTCTATGTCATATTTAAAGAATATGAATCAGCGTGTCGAACAACAAAAAGATTTGCACGATCAGCAAATCCAGTGGCTTGAGAATAAGCCATTGTCCATGCCGATGACTAGTGGAGCTAATTTAACCAGTGGCTTTGGTCGTCGCCTAGATCCATTCACTGGCACGTGGAGTGAGCACACTGGATTAGATTTCACTAGTGCAATCGGCGTACCTATTTATGCCGCTGGAAGTGGAGTGGTCAAGCTTGCAGGATGGGACGGTTCTTATGGTCAAACCGTTATCATTGATCATGGCGATGGCTATGTGAGCCGTTATGCGCATACATCCAAGATACTGGTCAAAGAAGGAGATCTGGTTAAGCTTCATCAAAATATTGCCTTAATAGGTACAACAGGACGCTCAACTGGTCCACATTTACATTTTGAGATTATCAAAAACGGCACACCAGTCAATCCGGTGGAATATCTGACCGGACTGAGTCAGGCTAAAAATGTTTCATATCCTGAATAAGATAAATCTTCAATCGTTTCATGAATTTGTCACAAATAATTAACAGGAAATTCAAATTTCAGGCTTTAATATCTTTTATGGTTTAACGAAGAAGTATTAGTGGTAAGAATAACTTTCAGGCTATTTTAAAGGCGATCACAGTGGCAGATAATGTTCAAAAAGGTTGTATGTTTGTGGGAGAGGGAGTTACCCTTAAGGGAAGTTTTTCAATTCCTGAGTCCATCACGATAGCTGGCACAGTTGAAGGTGATATTACAGCTAAAGAGGTGAATATTTCTACGACGGGAATTGTCAAAGGTCTCGTTAAAGCCGAAGTGGTTGACATTTTTGGTGAAATGCATGATTCCTTAATTTCCAACCAAGCTTTATTTATCCGTTCTACCGGTTTAATGATTGGATCTGTGAAGTATCAAGAGATTGAAATCGAAAAAGGTGGACGAATTGAAGGTCAGATTGACAAAGTTAATGCATCTCCTGAAGTAGCGAAGTAATTGCAAAGATGGGCTTCTTCTCCAAAAAAGACAAAGATCTCAAATCAGCAACCGCTGACTTTGCTCCTCAACTAGAAGCGATTAAACGCGAAATCATCAAACAAGAAAATGGCAATCAAGACAAGGTCGACCCAGTTGACCCATCAACCACGATTCAAGGAACAAGTGAAACCACCATGTCATCACAATCAACTAACGTATCCACATTGCCTAGAAATGGTAACGGCAACGCAGGCAACAATGGTAATGGTTATAACTCAGGTAGTGGAAATATGAGTGGCAATGGCAATGGTCATCAGGAGATTCCATCGATGCTAAAAGCAACTGTCATTAGTCAAGGTTTTTCATTTAAAGGCGAGATAGTTGGCGAAGGTGCATTAAATGTAGATGGCGTATTTTCTGGCAGAATTCAAGTAGAATCTCTCTCGATAAGTTCAACTGGAAGTGTTGAGGGCGAGATCAAAGCTAATTCGGTAAAAGTTACTGGCCAACTCTTCGGCATAGTTGATTGTGTTGATTTAACTCTTGCTGATAAAGCAAGGGTTGAGGGACGTGTTACTTATGAGTCTATTCAGATTCAAAAAGGTAGTATGTTCCGAGGTGAGATTATCAAGAAGTAAACAAAATCTTTCATCAAGATAAACCGTTGCAAATTCAAGAATCCAAGTGCAATCCTAGGGATTTTTTCCCAATCTATGGTTATATTTGAAAATAATTAAATGATTGAGATTTTTGGCATAATTGATTTACATTAATTTAACGTCAAATATGAGGAGATGCCTTTGAGCTGCTTATTTTGTGATGTTCAAACGATCGATCGAGGTCGTATTGTTGAAGAAAACGAGATAGCATTTGTGATTCGAGATGCTTTTCCAGTAACAGAGCATCATTCACTCTTTATTCCAAAACGTCATGTGTTGGATTATTTTGGATTATCCCAACCAGAAGCCAATGCCATTCATGCTCTATTACATTCGCAGAAAGACTATTTGCTCAAGCTAGACCCAACAATTGATGGATTTAATATTGGGATGAACTGTGGTCAAACAGCTGGCCAATCAGTTTGGCACTGTCATGTCCATTTAATACCCCGCAGAAAAGGTGATGTTGAGTTTCCTAAAGGTGGCGTAAGACATGTTATACCTTATAAAGGTAACTACGAAGATTTGAGATGAATATCGGCCCCAAAAAAGTTTGATGAAAATTTTATTGCCGATTTGAAATTACTAAGGTAGCAAAACTTTTTTGCTTAATATTAAAACTAATTCAAACAAAGACTTGCAATTAAGAAAGACGAGCCTTACCCCCGGCACTACTGGGAAATGGGTTTGGCTGCTTCGTTCCCGACCTGACCAGATTGCCATGCCAATATGCGGGGAGGCCCGTCAATTAGCATTGTACCTCGATGATTGTTAGAATATAACTTATGTCTGAAATCTCTTTATTTGAAACTGATCAATTACCCACACCTGGATTAGCTTTAGCCAGAAAATGGCGGCCCCGTAATTTCAGCACATTGATTGGTCAAAATCACGTAGTGCAGGCCCTTAGCCATGCCTTGGATCAAAACCGCCTGCACCATGCATGGTTATTTACCGGAACACGTGGTGTTGGTAAAACAACGATTGCTCGTATCTTGGCAAAGTCCCTTAACTGTACAGGGACTTCTGAGCATCCAGTCACCATGCCAACCTCAACACCATGCGGTGAATGTGCGGCTTGTACTGAAATTGATGCGGGTAGATTTGTCGACTATGTCGAGATGGACGCTGCTAGTAATCGCGGTATTGGGGATATGATCTCTTTATTAGAAAAAGCAGTCTATGGTCCAACAACCGGCCGTTTTAAAGTATTTATGATTGATGAAGTACATATGCTCACTAATCAGGCATTTAACTCTATGTTAAAGACCTTAGAAGAGCCGCCCCCGCACATGAAGTTTATTTTGGCAACGACTGACCCACAAAAAATACCGGTCACCGTTTTGTCACGGTGCTTGCAATTTAATTTAAAGCAAATGCCATCCGCCTTAATTGTGAACCATTTAAAAACAGTTCTAGAAGCAGAAAATATTCAGATTCATGAAGGAGCATTGAGGATTATTGCTAAATCTGCACGAGGCTCGATGCGAGATGCCTTATCACTAACAGACCAAGCCATTGCTTATTCATCAGGAAACCTGACCGAAGAATCCGTGCGTAATATGCTGGGCTCATTAGATGATCGATATTTGATTCGTA
>JBAXKF010000073.1:0-7365 GCA_037137465.1 Betaproteobacteria bacterium
GCTGTAGCAAGAAAAGATCCTAATTACGTAAGTTATGGCAGTCCAGGGGCTGGAACAACGCCTCACCTTGCAAGCGAAGTATTAAAGATACGTGAGAACATCAAAATGACCCACATTCCGTATAAAGGTGCAGGGCCTGCAATGACCGATTTACTTGGCGGACAAATACAAGTGCTATTTGGAAGTTTAGCGTCTGTTATTTCTCAAATTCAGGCAGGGCAAGTTCGCGCACTTGCACAAACGGGCGAGCAAAAATGGCCAGAGTTATTACAGGTTCCAACCTTAGCTGAACTCGGGATTAAAGATGCTGTTTCCAATACCTTCCAAGCGGTATTTGCACCTGCAGGAACACCACCTGACATCGTCTCTTATTTATCAAAACAATGTGTGACAGCATTAAAAGAACCAGAAGTGATTGAAAAACTAAAGCAAGCAGGTCTTGCCACAACCGCACTAGATTCTGCTGGCTTAAGAGCTAGGGTGGCTAAAGAAGTACCTTATTGGAAAGATGTGATTGATAAAGGTGGCATTAAAGGTGACTAAATAACAAACAAATACTTAAGGAGATATGATGAAAATATGGTGGCAGAGTAGTACAGCGATACATCGTTTAGATGATTATCGTAATACCCTTACAAAAAACTTAAATGATCTCAAGCGGCCTGACGTAGAAGTACACGTCAATGGTGTTGATGACGGCTCAATGGATTTGCAATATAACTCCATTGTGGCAATGAATAGTTATGGCGTTGGTGGTGTTTTAAATAAAATGATGCAAGCAGATGAGCAGGGATATGACGCTATTGCCATTGGCTGTTTCTTGGACCCGGCGATGCAAGAGGCACGTGAATTGGTCAAGATTCCAGTGCTTGGTTTGGGAGAATGCAGCATGTTGATGGCTTGTATGTATGGATATAAGTTTTCTGGTATTGCCTTTCATAAAAAGCAATCGCAATATTACGACCGCAAAGCATTTGAATACGGTTTATCTTCAAGGCACATTCCATTTGGAGATTTAGGGATTGACTTTAATGAAGTTCAAAAAGCATTTACAAATCCTGGCGCGATGACGGATAACTTCTTAAAAGAATCACGACGTTTAGCTGCTGAAGGAGCAGAAGTCATCTTGGCAGCATGTGCAACTGTTAATGCGATTATTCGTCGCGAAAACATCACAGAAGTCGATGGTGCTTTGATCATGGATTGCAATGCAGTTTTGTTAAAAACCACAGAGGCGATGGCAGACCTCAGCAAAACAATCGGTCTTTCATCTAGTCGGCGCTTGATGTATCAATCTCCAGGACAATCCTCGATTGATCAGTGGAAGCAGATTTATGGATTCCGATCAGCCCCACAACTCAAGAGATAAGCAATGCGATATATAAGAACAGCACTATTTGCGCCAGGCATCAATCCTAAAGTGATGGCTAAGGCGCTATCATCATCGGTTGATGCGGTGATATTAGATTTAGAGGACTCAGTACCGAATAACTCTAAAGAAGAAGCAAGACAACTCGTTAAACAAGCCATCATCGAAGCGCATCAACAGCAAACTGAAAATCAACCCTACATTATGGTACGTGTAAATGCGGCGGATACAGGAATGCTGGAAGAAGATATTGCGCAAATATCTGTTGCTGGCCTTGGCATGGTATTTATTCCGAAAGCTGAATATGTGGTGGATATTCAAAAAGCATCTCAGCAAATTGATGCACTAGAAAAAGAGCGCGGAATTTCTCAAATAGCCATTGGCTTGCAAATCGAATCAGCACTTGGTGTTTATCACTGCTATGACCTACTTAAAGCATCTCCTCGCGTTCAGTTATCGAGTTTAGGAACTGCTCAAGACGGCGATCTACAAAATAGTTTAGGCTGTGGATGGTCAGTAGATGGTCCAGAAATGCTCTATGCTCGCTCAAAAGTATTATTAGACTCAAGAGCCGCAGGAAACGTCACACCAATAGACGGTGTATTTGCTGATTTACAAGATGAGGCTGGCTTATATGCAGAGTCGTCATTATCTGCAAAATTAGGCTATGTTGGCAGAACAATTATTCATCCAAAGCAAATTGAAATTGTAGAAAAAGCTTACGGAATACCACCACAGGTGATTGCCTATTATGAACAAGTCGTTCATGAATTTGAAATCGCTGAAAAACAAGGTGTTGCAGCGATTACGATTGCCGGTAAATTAGTTGACTATGCGATGTATCGACAAGCCAAACGGATGTTATCCCTCAAAAAATAAACGAAGATAAAAGCGATGAATTTTGAACTTAGTAGTGATCAACTCAATATACGTAATCATTTAAACGATTTACTTAAAGATATTTGTACGCCTGAATATGTCAGACGCTGTGATGAACAAGAAACTCCTCCTAGAGAAGTATTTAATGCCCTTGCAAAAAATGGTTGGTTAGGTCTGATAGGTCCTGAAGAATATGGAGGATCAGGCGGAAGCCCCCTTGATTTAGCAGTGATGTTAGAAGTACTTGGATATCACTTTGAGGAATTAGGTTTATGGGTGTTTCGTAACCTGACCTACGGCTGCTATGCCGTTATGAACCATGGTACACAAGCACAAAAAGATTTAATAGTGCCAAAGGTTATACAAGGTGAGGTATCGGTTTGCTTTGGTTTAACTGAGCCAGATTCTGGATCTGATGCTAGTGCATTAAAAACACGAGCAATTAAAGATGGCGATCACTACATCATTAACGGTCGAAAAAATTACACATCTGGGATGGACATTAGTGATTATTGTATTTTGGTTGCCAGAACAAGTATTTTAGAGAAAAAGCAGCAGGGTATTACTAACTTCTTAATTGATACCAAATTGCCAGGGATTGAAGTTAAAAAATTAGCGACCTTAGGACAGCGAGCAATTGGTACTACCGAAGTGTTTTATAACGAAGTAAAAACACCTGCCAGCTCTATATTGGGAGAGCTTGATCAAGGCTGGAAGGGTGCAGATAACTATTTATGTTACGAGCGCTTATGTTTGTCGGCCGCCAGAATGGGCGCTGCTCGATATGCCTATGAATACGCACTGGATTATGCTAAGACGCGCGTTCAATTTGGCAAGCCGATTGGTAAATTCCAGGCAATATCCCATAAACTTGCTGACATGCGCGTCATGTTAGATACTGGCATGACCATGGTCTATCGATATGCTTGGTTAGTAGAGCATGGTAAGGACACAAGACAAGATGCTGCCGTACTGAAGTTGTATACCAGTGAGTCGTATAAGTCGATAGCCGATATGAGTTTACAAATATTAGGTGGCTATGGTTATTGTATGGAGTATCCATTGCAACGTATCTTTAGAGATTCACGTTTAGCGACAATTGGTGGTGGCACCTCTGAGATTCAGAGAAATATCATTGCAACTAATTTAGGTCTATAGGCAAGCACGTGGGACAGTCACTTAAAGGCGTGCGCATTATTGAGTTAGGCCAAATTATTGCTGGTACTTATGGAGGTCAAATACTCTCTGATATGGGAGCTGAGGTGATTAAAGTTGAATCGCCAACTGGTGATCTTGGTAGAAACCCATCGGTTGCTCCATTTAAAGGTGCTAGTGGTTTATTTTTAACATTTAACCGCAACAAAAAAAGTATCGTCATTGACCTCAAAAAAGAAGAAGGAAAAGTTGTCTTCCTAGAGCTCATTAAAAATGCGGATGTAGTAGTTGATAATTTTCGGCCAGGAGTACTGAAACGTTTAGGCATTGATTATCCAGAGCTCTACCGAGCAAATCCTAAAATTATCCATTGCTCGATTACTGGTTTCGGTTCAGAAGGTGATTACAAGGATTATCCAGCACTTGATATTATTATTCAGGCGATTAGTGGCCATATGGCCATTACCGGAGAAGATGGACGACCACCGGTGCGTCTCGGAATTCCATTAGCAGATTTAAGTGGTGGTTTGTTTTCGAGCCAAGGTATTTTGGCAGCACTGTATGAGCGTGAAAAAACAGGTAAAGGCCAGCATATTGAATTAGCCATGTTTGATGCCATGTTAAGTTTGTTAACTTACCTTGGCACGATGTGGCTCAATAACGCTGAGTTACCTAAGCCACCAGGATCAGCGCATGAGTATTCAGTACCGTGGCAAGCATTTAAAACTAAAGATTCTTATGTTGTGGTTGCGGCGCGAGAAGAGTCGCATTGGAAAAACTTTTGTCGATCATTAGGCTTAGATCAAATAGCGCAAGATGAGCGTTATGCTAATAATTTTTTACGCGTTAAGAATCGACTTGTTTTGATACCGATTCTTGAGGCTAGAATGGCAGAGGAAACTACGGAATATTGGATGAGTAAGTTTCGTATCGACGATGTGCCGGCAAGTCCAGTGAATCATTTTGATCAAGCATTTTCGGAGCCGCCGGCAATCCAAAACCATACCGTTGTAGAGCATGAACATCCGCAGCTAGGTAGGGTTCGCTACCCTGCATACCCGGTCAAAATGGGTAATGCAGAAGTGATTTCTACACCAGCCCCTGAGTTAGGTGAGCATACAGGATCAGTACTACAAGATATCTTGAACTATAGTACTGAGCAAATTGAAGAATTAAAAAAATTAGGTATTGTTAAATAAGGTTAAATAGGAGAGAACATGGTTGGCTTATATTGGGAAGAGTGGGAAGTTGGTAAAAGTTTTGAGACAGCGGCAAGAACGGTTACTGAAACAGATGTGGTTAATTTTGCTGGTATATCAGGAGATTACAATCCACTGCATATTAACGAAGAGTATTGTAAAAAAACACAATTTGGTACCCGAATTGCACATGGCCCCTTAGTGTATGCCATTGCTGCTGGGCTCTTATTTCAACTCCATTTATACGATGACACATTGATTGCCTTTCTAGGTTTTGAAAGCTTGAAATTTACAAAGCCTGTCAAAATTGGCGACACTATTTTTGCCAGAATAACCGTCACAGAAGTGACTGAAACGTCGAAGCCAGATCGTGGCGTTATGAAACGCCAATTGCATGTCATCAATCAGCATGGAGAGATAGTGCAAGACGGTATACAGGCTTTTTTAATGAAACGTAAACCTTAAGAATGGTCTATAGATGAAACAAACAATTGGTTTTATTGGTTTAGGTTTAATGGGTGGATGGTTAGTCAAACATTTGCTGAAAGATGGATATACGGTGCATGTCTATGATGTTGATCCACAGAAAATACAAGATTTAACTGCATTTGGGGCGATTGAGGTTGTCGCGGTTGATAAACTCCCCCAGACAGTAGATGTGATTATTTTATCTTTGCCTAATTCAGCAATTGTTTCACAAGTGATACAACAGAATTTACATTTATATGATCATCCAGTACCAGGATTGATTGTCTTGGATACATCTACAGCAGATCCAAGTATTTCAACAGATCTCGCGCAAAACATGTCAGATCGCGGTATGTATTTTATGGATGCAACCGTCAGCGGTACCAGTGAGATGTGCGCTGCAAAAGACACCATCTTCATGGTAGGTGGAGATGAAGCTACTTACAACCAGTGTGAGCCTATTTTTATAGGGATGGGTAGAGAGTCCGTCTACATGGGTAAAAGTGGGACCGGGGCAGCTATTAAGTTAGTCGTTAATTTAGTCCTAGCGATTAATCGGATGGGAATGGCGGAAGGGTTAACGCTGGCTAAAAAAGCTGGTATCGATCAACTCTTAGCTTTAGAAGTATTAAAAAAATCAGCTGCGTTTTCAAAAGCGATGGATCAAAAAGGTTATCGCATGGTCAATCGCCAGTTTTATCCACCCATTGGTCATATGACGACACATTACAAAGATGTCCAGCTCATGGTTTCCTATGCGAGTAAATTACAATGCCCAGTACCGGTGATTAGTTTTACTGCGCAAGCGTTAGCATCAGAAATGTCCAAACGACCTGGAGATCGCGATAGTTCTGCCGTTATTTGTTTTTATGATGATTTAATTAAGTAAATCATGTCAGAAAAAAAACTGCAAGGACAGGTTGCCGTTATTACAGGTGGTAGTCAAGGTATTGGTCGTTCAGTTGCTTTGAAGTTAGCCCATGAAGGTGCTCATGTCTGTCTTTTGGCACGCAACGAAGATACACTTAATCACGTCGTAGCAGAAATCAGCAACCTTGGAGGCACTGCGTGCGCATATCCTGTAGATGCCAGCTCCAATGAACAATTAACCTCCACGTTTGAAAAAATTAAAGAAGAACATAAAAGTGTTGATATTTTTATTCATTTAGTTGGTGGCTTTAAAAAAATTATCCCATTTGAAGAGATTACAGAGCAAGAGTGGCATGATGTATTTCAACTCAACCTCACATCCGCTTTTTTAGCCACACAAAAAGTATTACCCATCATGAACGATCGAGGACGAATCGTCTATATGGGGTCCATTGCAGGATCAGGACCAAATCCATATACAAAATCTTATCTTCCGTACGGCGTTGCTAAAGCAGGATTAGTGGTGATGGTCAAACATTTAGCTAAAGAGTTTGGTTACCGGGGAATTACTGTGAATTGCGTATCGCCAGGAACAACTGCTACTGAAAGAGTTGTGGCAATACGGGGTGAACAAGGTATTCGTGATTTAGCCCAGTCCAACCCACTTAAACATATCTTGCAACCAGAAGATTCTGCAGCAGCAGTGATGTTTTTAGTATTACCAGAAGCCGCAGGCATTACTGGCATTAATATCAATGTTAATGCCGGTAGTGTCATGAATTAACCATGAGAGGAAAAAAGTAATGGAACTCAAATCAACCTTACAAGTACTACAACAAGCTGATTACCCAGGTAAAAGAGGCGTAACCGATGGTCAGACCTATCAGCGCTTAATCGGCTGGCCAGAAGTCAATACCACAGACCGAGTGCGACTTGGTAGAGCCACCTATGCACCAGGTACTTATGAGCAGTTACATTGGCATCCGATTGAAGCTTGTTATTACGTAATTGCAGGTAAAGCTACCGTTCGAAATGTTGAGGGTAAAGAGTTTGAAGTTGGACCCGGATCAATGATCTATGCCCCTCCCGGAATTGCTGGAGCCCATGAATGGGAAGTGACCGAGTACCTAGAGATATTAGATATCCGAGCTTGCAATGAAACCAATCGTAAGATGCAATATACCGTAGATAAAGAAACGATGCGTTCTTATATTGATTTAGAGGACATCCATTATCGAGATGCGATTAGTTTTAAGTCACATTACTAAATGAGTGACTATTGTGTGCAAATAACAAGCAAAGAAGTTGCTTGTTATTTCTCTAGCGATGGAAGTTTTTTCGATTTAGAGTTCCAGCGCACCACGATATTCGGATCTTGTTGCAAAATCGCGTGATTTTTATTCGGGTAATTGAATGTTTTCAATA
>JBAXKF010000074.1:0-7231 GCA_037137465.1 Betaproteobacteria bacterium
ATTAACCTACGCACGCTTTCCAGGCGTGTGACTTAAACCGCTCATCCACCCTTCCTTGGGAAAAATAGATTATACGGTGTTCTTGCAATTTATTAAATATTGCTTAATTTACGCAGATTTTCCGCGTCGAAAAATACCATAAAAAAGCCAAATAATAGAGCCCCAGAACAATCCCCCAAGCATCGATACCCATACACTTTTGAAGATACTCTGTATATCAAATTCAAGTTTAAACAAACTTAAAATCCCAAACACCAATGTACATCCCACAATAAAATACTTTGCGGCAATCGGCTCCGAGTAAAGCGTGTTTTTTTGGCAAACAACACAATCATCAAAGCCAACAACAATTGCGTTTTGACAGCGGGGACATTTCATCATGCCTCCTCAATAAATAGTATTTTTTTATATTATCCCTAAAATCAATTTAGCACAATGATTTCTTTTTTCGTTTTTGGAAATCAAAAAAGGGCACCGCAGTGCCCTTCGCTTGTCAGCTATTTTTTTATAAAGCTTCTTTGAGCTGGTCCAAAATCGCTGGATTTTCCAGAGTCGAAGTATCTTGGGTGATATCTTCGCCCTTCGCTAAAACTCTTAATAAACGGCGCATGATTTTGCCAGATCGTGTTTTCGGCAAATTATCCCCAAACCGAATCTCTTTAGGTTTCGCAATGGGGCCAATACCTTTGTTGACCCAGTCTCTGAGCTCTTTAGCTTTTACTGCGGCTGCATCACCTTCTGGCCTTGCTCCTTTAAGAACGACATAAGCAACAATCGCTTCTCCACTAATATCATCAGGTCGTCCTACAACAGCTGCTTCAGCAACATCATGGTGCGCCACAAGACATGATTCAATTTCCATAGTCCCCATGCGGTGTCCTGATACATTAAGGACATCATCGATGCGGCCTGTAATCGTGAAATAGGCCGTTTTCGCATCACGAATCGCGCCATCACCGGCAAGATATAACTTACCGCCTAATTCATTTGGAAAATAACTCTTCACAAATCGCTCAGGATCATTCCAAATCGTTCGAATCATGGATGGCCATGGGCGTTTAACAACCAAAAGACCCCCATGTCCATTTTGCATATCATGTCCAAGCTCATCAACAATCGCAGCCATAATACCCGGTAGTGGTAAGGTGCAAGATCCTGGAACAAGTGGTGTTGCCCCTGGAAGAGGTGTAATCATATGACCACCTGTTTCAGTTTGCCAAAAGGTGTCGACAATCGGACAGTTCTCGCCACCAACTTCCTTGTGATACCACATCCATGCTTCTGGATTAATCGGCTCACCAACAGAACCTAATATCCGTAAACTTTTGAGATTCGAGTTTCTTGGGTGTGCTTCTGGATTCGTATCTGAGGCTTTAATTAATGACCGAATCGCGGTCGGTGCTGTGTAAAAAATAGAGACTTTGTGGCGTTCAATCATCTGCCAAAAACGTCCTGCATTCGGGAATGTTGGTACCCCTTCAAAAACTATTTGGGTCGCACCTACAGATAATGGCCCATAGGCAATATAACTATGCCCAGTAATCCAGCCAATGTCCGCAGTACACCAAAAGATGTCTTTCATGCGCAGATCAAATGTCCATTGCATGGTCAGATGTGTCCATAATAAATAACCACCTGTTGCATGCTGCACGCCCTTTGGCTTTCCTGTAGAACCAGATGTATATAAAACAAATAGTGGATGCTCAGACCCTACCCATTCTGGCTCACAACTGCTTGGTTGGCCAGCAACCAAATCATGCATCCAATGGTCTCTACCGGTTGTAAACGGAACGTCGCTACCTGTGCGCTTATAAACAATGACGTGCTGAACAACTTCTCCCGCGCCTAGTGCGAGGGCTTCATCAACGACTGTTTTGAGTGGCAGTTTTTTACCACCTCGCATTTGTTCATCAGCAGTAATCACCACTGTGGCACCTACGTCGACAATCCTCTCCTCTAGAGATTTTGCAGAAAACCCACCAAATACAACTGAATGCGTCGCACCAATACGCGCACATGCTTGCATAGCGACAATGCCTTCAATTGACATTGCCATGTATAACACTACACGATCACCTTTTTTAACGCCAATACTTTTTAAGCCATTGGCAAACTGACATACACGGGCATGTAGTTCGGAGTATGAAACTTTACTCACTTCACCAGCATCAGATTCAAAAATAAGTGCTGTTTTATTCCCAAGGCCGGCTTGGATATTTCGGTCTAGACAGTTGTAAGAGGCATTGGTAGTGCCGTCCGCAAACCATTCATAAAATGGCGCTTTTGATTCATCAAGAACTTTGGTAAAAGGCTTTTTCCAATAGAGATTTTCTTTGGCCAGACGCGCCCAAGTACCTTCAAAGTCTTTATCAAAAGCGCTACACATGGCCTGGTACTGGGACATACTATTGATGGCGGCTTCTTTACTAAAAGCCTTAGACGGTTTAAATACGCGATTCTCTACCAATAGTTGTTCAATTTCAGACATGTTGTTTCTCCTCTAAAAATGCGTTTTTATTACAGATAGTTAAAACTTTAAAATATTAGTTTAAATTATCAAACGTCATTTTAATTATATAAAAACGAGAATTATGTAATTTTTCCGTCAATTTCAAGGTTTACCCTATAAAATAAGTAATAATTTTATAGACTACTTATCTTAGAGACGACATCAATGACTACTATTCGCCAAGAAGACCTCATCCAAAGTGTTGCAGATGCATTTCAGTATATCTCCTACTATCATCCCATCGATTTCATTCAAGCCTTAGGTAAAGCCTATGATCGTGAAGAGAGTCCTGCCGCCAAGGATGCAATTGCTCAAATTTTAACGAATAGCAGAATGTGCGCTGAAGGTAAGCGTCCGATTTGTCAAGATACGGGTATTTGTGTTGTATTTATTAAAGTTGGTATGAATGTGCAATGGGACGCCACATTGAGCCTAGCCGATATGATTAATGAAGGGGTCAAGCGTGCGTATGGTGATCACCACAATCCCCTGCGTGCCTCTATTTTGCGTGACCCTGGTGGTAAGCGCACCAATACCAAAGACAATACACCTGCGGTGATTCATTACGAAATCGTACCTGGCGATAGTGTCGATGTCATCTGCGCAGCTAAAGGCGGTGGCTCTGAGAACAAGAGTAAATTGGCGATGCTCAATCCATCCGATTCGATTGTGGACTGGGTTTTAAAAACTTTACCGACGATGGGTGCAGGCTGGTGTCCTCCGGGTATTTTAGGTATCGGCATTGGCGGCACTCCTGAAAAAGCCATGTTAATGGCTAAAGAGTCTTTAATGGATCCTGTAGATATTTACGACCTCATTGAAAGAGGTCCGCAAAATAAACTCGAGGAATTACGCTTAGAGCTTTTTGAAAAAGTAAATGCCTTAGGTATTGGTGCACAGGGTCTTGGTGGCTTAACCACAGTTGTCGACGTCAAAATCAATGACTACCCGACCCACGCTGCGTCATTGCCTGTAGCCATGATTCCAAACTGTGCGGCAACTCGCCATATCCACTTCCATCTCGATGGTAGTGGCCCAGCTCACCTCCCCGTTCCAAATTTAGATGATTGGCCTGATGTTGCTTGGAAGCCTGATACTGAAAAATCGAAACGTGTCAATCTCGATACGCTTACTCCAGCAGAAGTCGCTAGCTGGAAGGTTGGTCAAACGCTATTGCTGAACGGCAAGATGTATACCGGCCGTGATGCTGCCCATAAACGCATTCAAGAAATGCTCGCCAAGGGTGAGCCACTCCCTGTGGACTTTACGAATAAAGTGATTTACTACGTAGGTCCTGTAGATCCAATCGAAGGTGAAGTAGTCGGCCCCGCTGGTCCTACAACCTCTACCAGAATGGATAAGTTCACTGAGATGATGCTCGGCCAAACAGGTCTAATCTCGATGATTGGTAAAGCCGAGCGTGGCCCTACGGCTATTGAGGCCATTAAAAAACACGGCTCTGCTTATTTAATGGCCGTTGGCGGCGCTGCTTACCTTGTCGCTAAAGCGATTGAAAAAGCCAAAGTGGTTGGCTTTGCTGATCTTGGTATGGAAGCTATTTATGAGTTTGAAGTAAAAGATATGCCTGTTACTGTGGCTGTTGATTCAAAAGGCATCTCTGCGCATCAAACGGGTCCTCGTGAATGGCAAATGAAGATTGGTAAGATTCCAGTCACTGTTGCGTAATGTCTAACCACTGATATAGGGACATAGCTCCATTGTCTACCATCGGTGTATTCGACTCAGGTATCGGGGGCCTCTCTGTATTAAATGAGGCTCTGATTCAGTCGCCTGGGCATCATTACATCTATTTGGCTGATTCCGCAAATGCCCCTTACGGCGAAAAGTCAACACAATGGGTAACAGATCGTAGTTTACTCATGTGTTCTTGGTTGGCATCTCATGGTTGTGATGCCATTGTCGTTGCCTGCAATACCGCCACGGCTCAAGCGATTTCGCTGATTCGTCAAGAGTTAACGCACGTTCCAATCATTGGCGTTGAGCCGGGTATTAAACCCGCTTCCTTAAAAAGTAAAAGTAAAATGATTGGTGTACTCGCTACGCAAAATACGCTGATTAGCGATAAATTTAAACAGTTATTAGCTAGTCTCATGTCGGATTGTGAATTTATCCAACAAGCAGGTAATGGTTTGGTACCTCTAATTGAAAAAGGCGTTTTAGAGGGGCCGCAGATTGAAGCTTTATTACATCAATATATCGACCCCATGCTCGCTCAAGGTGTTGATACCATCGTTTTGGGCTGTACTCACTACCCCTTTTTACATGCGTCAATTCAAAAGCTGTATGGTGATCAATTAGACATTATTGATACAAGTAAAGCCATCGTGCGTCAGATGCAGCGTTTAATCAAAGATCCAGATTCTCAAGACGGGGGAACAGTAGAGGTCTATTCGACTCAAGATGGCTCTGCCCTTTTAGAGCTTGCGCAAAAATTACTAGGTCATGAGGCTCTACAGCGGGCGTCTGCGCATACGGTGTCGATGTAAATGTGGATTTCAATGAAAGATCTTATCGTTCTTGGGGCTGTGGTTGGCGTCCATTTGCTATTTTTTATCTTAGGACTTCTGCACCTACCAAACCCGGATAAAAAAGAGCCTGAAGTTTTACAAGCCGAACTCATTAGCCCTCCTCCAAAATTAGCAAAGCCGCCACCACCTCCTCCCCCCACCCCCAAAGCTCCACCTCCAAAGCTGCTGTCTGTTGCCCCCGCTCAACAAAAAGAATCGAGTAAACCGAAAGAACTCGTGAAAGAGCAAGCACAACAGAAATCTGAAGTAACCAACCCGTCCAAGAGCGAACCAAGCGCATCGAATGAGAGTGCGAAAACACCTGATCCAGTTGCCGTAACGAATAATGCTAAATCTTCAGCGCAAACTGGAACTGATGCTGGTCCAGTTGAACTGAACCAACTCGTCATGATCTACCGCCCTGAAACTGAGCTTTTCTACCCACGTCTTTCTAAAGATATTGGGGAACAAGGAATCGTGGGGGTGCAGCTATTTATCAATGAATCTGGCGAAGTCCGATCTGTCAGCATTGTCCACTCTAGTGGCTTTGATCGTCTAGATAAAGCTGCAGTTCAATTGGCTTCCCGTATCCGCTTTAAACCCTACCTCGTGAACGGTGTTGCAAGCCGAGTTAATGCAGGTATTTCAATAAAATTCCAACTCACGCGATAATTTGCGAAAATACACTTATGAATACAACAACAAATGAATCTGATTTTGGTATAGCCCATCTGTGGTATCAAGGTGATACGGTATCGCATATCGTTGCCATTATTTTGCTATTGATGTCAATTAGCTCTTGGTTCATCATCATTACGCGCTTTTTAGGTCTTTATCAAATCAAACCGCTCGCCGCAGAAATTGCCCTGTTTTGGAAAAAAACTTCTTGGCAAGATGGTCTGAATGCATTTTCTAAACAAAGTACCAATCCTTTTTTTCAACTCGCCACCCGCGCGCATGTCATTTTGCAAGAACGACAATTAGGCGCAAGTAGTCCTCAATCTCTCCCCTTAGCAAACCAGATACAAACTGAGGACTGGTTATCAAGTAATTTAAAAGCTGAACTTGATCTCATTATTGGCAAACTACAGTTTGGTTTAGCCTTGCTAGCGTCTACTGGCGCTACCGCTCCTTTTATTGGTTTGTTTGGCACTGTTTGGGGTATCTATCACGCACTCATGACCATCGGCTCGTCTGGTTCAGCGTCGATTGATCAAGTGGCCGGCCCTATCGGTGAGGCACTGGTGATGACGGGTTTAGGTCTGGCAGTCGCTATTCCAGCGGTGCTTGGGTATAACGCTTTATCAAAAGCAAATCGAGATTTACTCTTATCATTACGTCGTTTTAATGATGATTTGCATACGTACTTGATTCAAAATGAGGGGCAATAGTTATGGCCTTTTCTGCTCCTCAAGGTGATGATGATTCAGCTCTAATGGCTGAAATTAATATGACGCCATTTGTGGATGTCATGTTAGTTTTGTTGATTATTTTTATTGTTACTCTGCCTGTGATTCAACACTCGGTCAAAATTGAATTACCCAAAGCCGCTAGTTCGGCAAGTAATAGCAAACCTGAAACGATTCAAGTATCCATTGATGCTAAAGGACAAATCTTTTGGAATACAACACAAGTAACATTGGATGAATACATCGTTAAGGCAAAACAAGCTGCCTCTCAAGATCCCATACCAGAGGTTAATCTACGTGCTGATCGACGTGTGAAATACGATTCAGTGGCACAAGTGCTGAGTGCGAGCAAAAGAAATGGTCTTACTAAACTAGGGTTTGTAACTGAAACGCCTTGAGTGTTATTGAAATTTCATGTCTGCGGATTTAACAACACTGCGCCACTGCTGTAACTCACTACTCAGTAACTTCTGCATTTGCGATGGGGTAGTTTGATAGAGTTGTGCACCTTCTTTCAACAGTCGTCCCTTTAATGGGTCTTTACTAGCGGCCTTTTGAATTTCTTGATTAAGCGTTTGCACAATCGCAGGTGGTGTTCCAGCCGGTGCCACCACTCCCCACCAAGTTGATATCTCAAATCCAGGAATACCGGACTCACTCACTGTCGGTATGTTCGGAAATAGTGGTGAGCGCTTCTCACTCGTCATCGCCAATAAGGTGACACGATTGGTCTCCACATACTGCAACATGGTCGGCATTGTTGCAAAAAAGACTTGTACTCGTCC
>JBAXKF010000075.1:0-6690 GCA_037137465.1 Betaproteobacteria bacterium
TTAAAACCACCTTAGATCAGGAGCAGACATTTGGTTATGGTAGCTCTTTTGACGAACCCTAAACTCAAATAAATCCTCATGCTCAGGGAACTCGTTAGCAAACTTCCTAGCGTAGTGACTGATCCAGCCATCATCTATCTTAAAGTCACCTGTGTCACCTATTGCCGTTTCCCAGCGAACCCTATGGAATACGCATTTAGCGGAAAAATGTTTTTTTCTTGCCGCCACCTGTAGGGAAAACTTTTTAAACATCTCCCATATATCAGGGTGTTTGGAGTCATAAAGCTCAAAGTTTTCTTTTGTCCATTTATTATTCATTGCAATACCCTCACGGTCATAGGTGTTGGTGGGCTATGCGGAACTGTATAAAGTGTCGTACCTATTATGTTAGTTGTTATACCGTTAGGCGTTTGAATAATAACCTGATTAGGGTAGATTGTAGCCGTTTGGGTAGTGACCCCCATCGAGTTAACGAACTGGGCTGTATTGCCCTGTATTTGAACCGTACCACCATTATTAACCTGATAAGTCTGCGCCTTAGCTGGTATTCCGTAAGCGATCATTGCGCCCAGCAAAGCTCCTAATAAACACGATCCAATAAAATCTTTCATTTTCTGTATCCGTTCTTTAAGTCATCGTTTTTCCAAGCCTCAATCTTGGCTTGGGCTATTTCTAAAGTGTTTGCTGATGTGCATAACTGACCGTTTGGAGTGCGTTCATACACTAGAAAACTTGTACCGCTAGGTTCAATACTGTATGTGGCTAGACCATCGTAAAAGTCTTGTGCGTGTGCGTATGCGCTATGTGCTGCGGCATCGTCTGATTTGATACGGCTGGTGCGTTGTGCTGTTGATTCCATTTGTTTCTCCTATTTCACTCCCCAATGGAGTAACTCCAGTTTAATTTAGAAAACTAAAGTAATGCAACACATTTAATCTAAGGAAAACCCTAAGTGCAAAAATACAACAAAGAAGTTGGGGTACTCACTTCTTTACGCTTTCCCCCGTTCCCGTGAAGGAATTAAAGATTGTTTTTGATCTGATAGACCCTTAACAAGTGTTGGAAGCACTCCCAACTCTTTTGAAGTTGTGCTTCTTCTATTTCTACTAATTTTACTTGGTTAGTCGTGCCATTGACAAATAGGATGGCGCACCTTGCGTTGGGCAAGTTTAGGCCTTCACGATATGCCGCTAACTGTAGTTCATGCTCAAAGTATATATCTACCTTATCTAAATCGGTGTCTTTTGTCTTAAAGTCTACGACATACCCTGACCCCTGACCGTTGATAGGTTTAGCCATTAAATCGCACTTGCCACCGTAGCCTAGATGATGTCCAAAAGACTTCTCTGAGAGCCACAGTTGACTTCCAAACGCACTTTTAAGCGTACTATCAATCACTTCAAGGTACGCTGGCTTTTCAGGCAAGTACATCTGCTCAAAATAGCCCTGAATAATGTTATGAATAGCCGTACCACGCTCCGCAGCTTCACGACCAGTAGCACGACTGTCTTGCATAACTCGCTTAAGCCAATCCTGCTCAGGCTCGTTAGGTTCTCTAGGAAGGGTTAATGCTGCCAGTAAGACTTGTTGTTGTTTCCATGTATCAAGCCCTGCCTTAGACATCAAGTTAATAATTGTAGTAACAGAGGGTAAAAGCCCTTCTTTCCTTGCATCCCTGAGCGTTGTAGCCCTTTCCCCTGTCTTGCCGATGGTTGTGTAAGCTGGCGTACCTTGTTTGGTATACCAATGGCCACTATCTTGCTGTTTGTCTTTGACTATCAAAATGGAATGTCCCCGATCTCATCGTCAATAATCTTAGGCTCGTTTGCTTCCCGTGCCTGTTGACCACGCCATTCACTACTTTCTGCAATCTTTTCCTTGTAGTATTTTGGCAACGCATCGTACTTAGACTGGTCAAATTCTGCTAACCAAAAATGATTTACAGGATTAATACCTTTAGGAATAGCACCACGCAAGGCAGAAGGTACAGGGCTAAGACCCGAAATATTAGCGTACTTGCCATCTTCCGAGTGCGTAATATTAACCATGCAAAACTTATCTAATAAAGACTTTAAGTCAAAATTCTTGCGATCTTCTGCCGTCATCTTTTTGTTAGACCAGCTTTCAAGGTCTTGACGCAATCGTGCCTGATCTCCAAGACTGACTGTATAGCGTTTAGACACGATTAAAGGCTTCTTATCGTCTGTCTGTAAGGGAAGCCCTGCATCGTCATCGCCATGTAGCTCCCAAGTCAGTACGACCTTGTGCATGATCTTGGTTTCGCCAGCCCATTCGGTAGCCTGATGGCCCAAATCAATAATGCTATATAGCCGTGCCATGTGAAGCCCAGCAGGGGCTATCTTAAATTCTTTACTATTGTCTGAAATAATCATCTTCTTTTTCCTTTGGTTACAGTCCATTGATTGTTGCGGTTAATTGTTTTTTCTAAGTTATAAGACCATGTAGCTTGATCTGCTTTTTTTTCATCTTTTTTAAAAGCTGTTCTAGCTTCATTAACATACTTCATGGTTTTATTTTTTGCCATGCTTGTTTCGCAATCCATCTTGCTTTTATCAAGCCAATCTAAAAGTTCAATATGCCGTTCTTTTGGCAAAACCCATAGCTTATCGCTTAATAAAGGCAATCTAGAAGCTACCCATGCACGAACTCCACCATACATTTCTTTATTTCTAACAAATGGTAAATTCCACGGTGCTTTGCCAAATTCGGCAATAGATTGCTCATATAAATCTTGTGTTGTTTTAAAGTCACGCCAAGCCTTAATAATCATGGCATCCCAAAATCGTTGGCTTGGTTCTCTCATGAACTTTTCCTAATTGTTGGAAAAGATGCCAAAGCATCACCAAAGCTATTGATAACATCACGCAATATTGGGTTTACTTGGGTGTTACGGGCTGGCAGTCCACACGCATAGCGTAGGTCACCAATTTCATCTGATGTAATAAATACCCCATCCTCGATGTCTTTAAAGATGCGTTCCAAATGTTCTTGGAAGCTGTTGAAGTCTTTATCTTGCTCACTCATAAGAGTTCTCCTATTAACACGGCACATACCGTAACATCTATTTTAGATAACTAAATCAATTTGTCAAGGGTCTTGTAAAATATATCTTAAACAGTTAAGATTGTTGTATGAAAGATACTTTTGCACTATCACATGACCAATTTATTAACCTTCTTGGCGGTACAAAAAAGGTTGCAAAGATGGCTAAAGTAAGCCAAGCGGCTGTTACTCATTGGCGCACAACAAACATTCCTGAAGGTCAACTTATTCGTTTAGCGGCTGAACTGGAAAAGCAATCACACGGCTTAATTGGCAGAAAGTCGCTTTTTCCCAACAGTTATAAATTTATTTGGCCTGAGCTAGAATGATGTATACTAAGAACCATTGAGGAATTGGATACTCAGATTAGGGCATTAGAGGTAGCTTTGTGGGTTTAGGAAATGAATAAAGAGGCATTTCCCAAGCCATCCAATCACAGAGTTGCCCCTAATGCCCTTTTTGTTTCTATTCCCAATCGTTCTTGGTTGGAGGCTCTAACGACATACCAGCGATCAAGACGAAAGTGCTACTGGGGGTAGTGGATGTAACAGCACAATATAGGTGGCGAAGCTAGTGCCTATTCCATGAACGACTGGCGGGTTCTGTAACTCCGATGGAGCAGATTAAGGCGAATCTAGGTAGGCTAGGTTCGTTCACCGAAAGAGCAGTAACAAATTATATATGTATGATAAAACTTGTAATTACTGGAATCCAATCAAAGTGCATGGTAGAAATATCAAGCAATATGTTTCTTATGCTGAACATCATAATTACAAAAAAACAACAAAAATATTTGAAGTTCTTGGATGTACGCAACAAGAATTATTGATTCATATAGAAAAACAATTTTTAAAAGGCATGAATTGGGAAAATCGCAAATTGTGGCATATAGACCACATAATTCCTATGGATTCAGCCAAAACTAAAGAGGATAACTACAAACTAAATCATTTTACAAATTTAAGACCAATGTGGGCAAAAGATAATTTGTCGAAAAAAAACAACAAAACCCATTTAATTTAAAAATGCTTGACAGAGTTTAGAAAACTAAACCATACTTTCAACATGGAAAATTTATTAATAGTTTTTTCTGTTGGAATATTTGCCATCTTTGGTAGTGTGATGGCCTTTTTGTTAATTATTTTATATTGGGCAAAAACATGACTTGGAATCTTAGGCTGGTAAATATGAGCAATCCCTACGAGGATTATTTTGAAATCTGTGAAGTGTTTTATGACACGATGGGTAAACCGATGGGTTATAGTTCTGCCACTATTGGTGGTGAGGATAGACTTGAGGTAGATCGTTACATTGAAATGTGTAAAGAAGCCCTAGACAAACCCATATTAAAGTTTGCTGAAAATCAAGCTGTAGACCACACTAAAATGCTTGAAGATGAATGTGCAGCCTTAAGGAAACAATTAAATGACATTCAATAACTTTTATAACCTGTACCCCCGTAAGATGGGGCGTAAAGACGCTGAACGAAGCTGGAACAGGCTAACCCCTGACCAGCAGTCAGACTGTCTTGATGCCATGCCTAACTATTTGAAGTATTGGAAGATCAAGGAAACGGCTAAAGACTTTATTCCCTACCCTGCGACTTTCTTAAATCAAGAACGCTGGACTGACGAACTTGACATCGAGCCGATACAGAATAAAAAACCTGAACTGCCGTTCTACGCTACAGAAGAACTCACCATTAAAAAAGCTCAAGAGGTAGGTATAACTCCCTATGCTGGTGAAGGATGGCAGGCGTTAAGATCAAGGATCAGTCAGAAAATAAAACAAGTTGAGATATGATGGATTTATTTATGCAAGAGCGTGTAACTCCTGCAACTCCAACAATTATGAATTTGCGTGAAGTTGGCGTAAATTATGCAATGGACAAAAATATGGATTGGCATAGCCGTTTACCTGTTACAAGCCATTCAAACATGGTTAGAAACGCTCATAAAGTATTTTATGGGGCAGAGTATCAAGACCATTGTTTTGCCGTAGCTATGTGGACTGATCCCGTTGCTGGTAATCGTATGGCTAAAGATCAAGTTTGGCTTGAATTAAGAAGGCTTGCGGTTGCTCCTGATGCTCCTAAATTTACAGCTACTTGGATGATTTCTAAAATGGTTAAAGATATTAAAAAACGCTTTCCTGATGTTACAAAGCTGGTTTCTTACCAAGATACTGAAGTTCATACAGGTACTATCTATAAAGCGGCAAATTGGAAATTAGACACGGTAAGCAAGTTTCAGGAATGGTCAAGTGAAAAACGACAAAGAAACGCATTACAAAGCAAAGCTGACAAAATAAGGTGGACATTTGAAGTCTGATCCGTTTGCAGGAATGATTCACGGGATCATACATAGGCCTAAGGCGGTTAAACAAGCGTACTTAGTAGACTGGTACATCGGTGTAGCAAAGAAGCGTGGCTGGGAATCGGTGGTGAAGTTGTTAGCACAAAACCCCGAAACCGAAGCGGAACTTAAAATGTTAATTAAAAAGAGATTAGGAAAATGAAAGTATTGCCAATAAAGTCTGAAGAAGCAGTACCGTGGATAATGGAAAAACATTACGCAAAAAGATTGCCTTGCATAAGTTACGCTTTTGGACTTTATAAAGAAAATCAATTGGTTGGAGTTGTAACTTATGGTATTCCAGCGTCTAATAGCCTTTGTGAAGGCATTTGCGGTAAAGATTACAAAGAATTTGTGCTTGAATTAAACAGGCTTTGTTTGCTTGACAACACTAAAAATCAATCTAGTTTTTTAGTAGGAAATTCAATACAAATGTTGCCTAAACCTAAAATTATTGTTTCTTACGCAGACACAGCGCAAGGTCATGTAGGTTATGTTTATCAAGCTACAAATTTTTTGTTTACTGGCACTACCAAAGAAAGAACGGACATGAGTGCTGGAGAAGGAAAGCATAGCAGACACGCTACTGACCCATCTATTAGGCAATTTAGAAGCGCAAAACACAGATACATATACTTTCATGGTACAAAAACAGATAAAAAATTGTTGCAAAGCAAACTTAATTATGATGTTTTGCCTTATCCAAAAGGTGAAACAAGGCAATACGATGCTGGTGGCAAAGTTTTAACGCAAACTTTATTATTTGGATAAACAATGACAAGAGAGATAGACCCCAATAAATGTATAGACTTTATATTAGAAAACGCAGGTAAATATGCTCAAGCAAAAGGTGAATTGGCGCAACTTGAAGCGTTCAAGAGTTCGCTTAAAGCTATTAAAATGGCTGAAACTAGCGAACAATCTCTTGGGGCGCAGGAGCGTGAGGCTTATAGAAGCCAAGATTATCAAAATCTATGTAAAGCGATTGGAGCAGCGACAGAAAACGCTGAAAAGCTCAAGTGGGAACTAGAAGCTGCAAGACTTAGACACGCCACATGGCAGACCTTAGAAGTATCTAACCGTAACCAAGATCGGATTTTGAAATGATGCAAATTACTGAAGAATTTTTAATCCTTAAATTACTTTGCAAGATGTTTGACGAAGCCCTAAAGTCGGCAGACCCTACTCAGATGCTTGAATTAAGCGTAGACATAGCTGAGAGCGCAGAGAAACTAGAACAATATTCTTGCGACTACATTAATGGCCACTAAAA
>JBAXKF010000076.1:0-6171 GCA_037137465.1 Betaproteobacteria bacterium
GCAATTGCCGCCGCTGCTGGTGGCGCTGGAACACCTGCAGCGGTTAATGCTGGTGATAATAGCAATATGGTTAATTTGCTGAATGTGCAAAATAACAAGAATTTAAATGCAAATGCCAATTCCATTATTACTGCTTTTAATCAATTTGTTAGTAATATTGGTAGCCAGTCTCATGCGCTTAAGGTGCAAAGTGTTTTTGATGAAACTGTTGCGCAAAAAACATCACAAGCTTTAGAAAATGATTCAGGAGTTAACTTAGATGAAGAGGCTGCTAGTTTGATTCGTTATCAACAGGCTTATCAAGCCTCAGGAAAAGTCATGCAAATTGCTAAGCAAATGTTTGACACAATACTTAATATCGGCCAATAATTGAGAAAAATATCATGAGAATTAGTACTTCTAATTTTTACAACAATACAACGACACAATTGAACGAATTACAAAGTTCGATTTCAGACTTATCTACACAAGTATCTACTGGAAAAAAAGGCATCACACCCCAAGATGATCCAGCTGCTTCAGTGCAAATATTAAGCCTATCGCAAGTCACTTCTGCTGATGAACAGTACACAAAAAATCGTGTTGCCTTGAAGAATTCTTTAGGGAGTGCTACCTCTGCTTTGAATGGTATTGTAGATACTTTGCAAGGAGTTAACGAGCAGGTAGTTTACGGAAGTACCGGTTCCTTATCTAATCAAGATCGCGCTACTATTTCAACAACACTTGAAGGCCAATTGAAACAGCTATTATCTTTAGCTAACTCGAATGATGGTGCTGGCCATTATCTTTTTTCTGGTTTTAATGTAGCAAGCACCCCTTCAGCAGTGAGCCTTACTCCTGGATCAGTCAGCATTAATGGAACACCGGTTAGCTATGATCAATACTCCTATCAAGGAACGAGTAGCTCAGCACAAATCCAAGTAGATGTAGGCCGAACTGCAGGATTAGACGTAACTGTGGCAGATTTATTTGGCTCTGATGCAAATAATTTTTTGAATAAACTAAGCAAGGCAATTACTGTTTTAAGTAACCCGAGTCAAACTACCAGTGATGCTACAACTGCATTAAATGATGTAGCGGTTTCTTTTAAAACAACGTTTGATAATGTATTAAAAGCCCAGTCAAAGGTTGGTATTACTCAGAACCAACTTGAAAATATTGATACTTTAAGTGTTGATAAGGGGAATAGTAATGCGAAGGTTTTATCTGCACTACAAGATACTGACTACAATAAGACATTGTCTGACTTAGCACGCCAGCAAGTTCAATTACAAGCAGCGCAAAAATCCTTCCAGCAGATTAGCAGCTTGTCCCTTTTTAATTATATTAATTAATTCACAAGACTTAAGGTAATAGTACGGATGGTTTCAATGCCATCCGTAAGTGCCTTGATAAAAGGTTTGGTCATATAGGGTAGGCTGACAAACATCATTGTTAGTCCAACTGCCATCGTAATTGGAAAACCTATCCCAAATAAATTAAGTTGTGGCGCGGCTTTAGTTAATACGCCAAGGGCAATATTGGTAATCAATAATGCAGTAACAATAGGTAGGGACAACTGTAAACCAATACTAAATATTTTTGATCCTAAAAATGCTACATCTTTAAATCCTTTGACATTCAATCCAATTTGGTCGATAGGTACAGAATAAAAACTTTGGATTAATGAATCGATGACGAGTAAATGTAAGTCGGTATTAATGAACAATAGGATTAGCATCGTTGAGAAAAATTGGCTAACTACTTGGGTTTGGGACTGTGTTTGTGGGTCATAAAAGCTGGCAAATCCCATACCCATCGATACACCAATTAAGTCCCCGGTCATTTCAATGGCGGTAAAAAATATACGCATTACAAAGCCGATCGTGATACCAATAATAAATTGATTGAATAGACTTGCTATTCCTTGAAAAGAAAAAGGGTCAATAATTGAATGGCTTGGTAAAACAGGCGCGACTAAAATAGTGATCGCTAGCGCCATACCTACTCTAGCCATCATAGGGAAATTGCTCACGCTAAATAGAGGTGCGCTACTAAATAAACCCAAAATACGAGAAAGTGGCCACATGAAAGCCACCACCCAGTTCAGCAGTTGATCGGTTGTCAATTGCAACATAAGGACTTACTAACTAGCCACCAAAATTAGCAATACTAATGATCGTGGCACGAAAGTAATCGGTAAATACAGATAACATCCAAGGACCTACAATCACTAGGGTAGCCATAATGCCTAATAATTTAGGAATAAAGGAGAGGGTTGCTTCATTAATTTGGGTGGCTGCTTGAAAAATACTTACAATTAAGCCAACAATGAGCGCAACAATCAGCAGTGGACCTGCCATATAAATCCCAATTTCAAGGGCATGACTAGCTAAGGCAAGGGTTTGTTCTGGCGTCATCGTAATAACTTATAAAAAACTTTGAGCCAAAGAGCCAAGTAAGAGTTGCCAGCCATCTACCAAGACAAATAGCATTAATTTGAAAGGTAAGGAAACAATCGAAGGCGGCACCATCATCATACCCATGGCCATTAAAACACTGGCCACGACCATATCAATAATTAAAAATGGAATAAAAATCGTAAAACCAATTTGAAAAGCGGTTTTGAGTTCACTTGTAACAAAAGCAGGGACTAAAATTTTAAAAGGCACATCATTCGCATCTTGTATTGATGACATATTGGCCATTTTGATATACAAAGCTAAATCTGTCTGACGTGTTTGTTTTAACATGAAATCTTTAAGAGGAACTGCCGCTTTTTCCATTGCCTCAGAACTAGAAATTTGGTTAGTAGACAAGGGCTGATACGATTTTGTGTAAATTTCTTCGATAACTGGACTCATGATAAAAAATGTCATAAATAAAGCCAGTCCAATTAACACCTGATTAGGTGGCGAGCCTTGCGTACCTAGCGCAGATCTCAGTAAAGACAAAACGATGATGATGCGGGTAAAGCTTGTCATCATTAATATAATAGATGGCAGGAAAGTCAGTGAAGTAAGCAGAATCAGTAGTTCAATGGAAAGACTATAGGTTTGACCACCGCCTGGACCTTTACCAACATTCAGACCCGGAATGCCCTGCGCAAAACTTTCAGGCACGAAGAAAAGTAAGACTAGAAGTACTAGACCTACATATTTATAATTTTTTAATTGCTGCAAGGTTTGCGACATGGTTATTCTTTTTTTTCGGATAAATACGTCTGAAGCCATGACTTGTTAGAGGCTACGTTATCCTCAGGCATATCCGGCGGATTTGGAAGGGTCATTACATGATTGATAGAAGTGCTCGTTACACCAAGCAAAACCCAAGTACCATTAACTTCAACCAAGGCCAAACGCTCTTTTGAACCAAGCGCAATAGAAGATTTCACATGAATTAAGCTAGGGTTGCCAGGGAGTTTTGATTGAACGCGCCGAACCAGATAAGCCAAACCCAGGATAACGCCTAAAACCAGCAATAAAGAAAGGGTGGTTTGAACTAATGGGCCCATTAGCGGTTAAGCTTTCTGATCCGCTCTGCTGGAGTAATAATATCTGTTAAACGAATACCAAATTTGTCATTCGTTACAACGACCTCACCTTTAGCAATTAAAGTGCCATTGACCAAAACATCCAAAGGCTCGCCCGCCAAACCATTGAGGCCAACGACTGAACCTTGAGAGAGTTGGAGTAAATTCTTAATCAGAATTTTCGTACGTCCTAGTTCAACCGTTAATTGAACCGGAATATCTAAAATAAAATTGATGTCTTGAGCACTTTGATTTTTACCAGCATCATCCGAAAAATCTTGAAATACATTGGTAGCTGCTTCTTGAGCAGCGCCTGCATTTTCAGTTTCGGTTACATTTTCTTCGGCCATTTTATTTTCCTTTGCGATATCAATTCGGCTTGCTTATTCGCTGATATTGATTAATTTTTCAACACGGATTGCATACTGATCCTCAAATTTGCCATAACTACCTTCAAGAACTGGTACACCATCAACTTTTAACTCAATCACTGGATTTAATTGGACTGGAATCGTATCGCCAACTTTCATTTGCATGACCGACCGAAGCGTTGTTGAGATACTGCATAAATTTGCAATAGCTTCTACTTCAGCGGACTTTAATTGATGTTTAAGTAGATCTGTCCAAGTCTCATCAGTACTTTCAGGCTGACCTTGTAAATCATTGGCTAATAATTCGCGAATCGGCTCAATCATTGAGTAAGGGAAACAAAAGTTGACAAGTCCACCAATGGCGCCAATATCAATTCTGAATGTAGTAATTGCAACGAGTTCTGTCGGGCCCGCAATGTTGGCGAATTGGGTATTGATTTCAGAGCGAATAAAGCTCATTGCAATTTTATAGACTGGATCCCATGCTTTAGAGTAACTATCAAAAATAATATTTAAAACACGCTGAATCGTTCTTTGTTCCGTGGGGGTAAATTCACGACCTGTGCCCTTAACTTGGAAGCGACCATCTCCACCAAAAAAGTTATCCACGAATAAGAAAATTAAGTCAGGGTCAATCACAATCAGTGCCGTACCACGAAGTGGTTTTACTTGAATTAAATTAATATTGGTAGGCTGAGCAAGGGTCTTTAAGAACTCCCCATACTCAGTTACTTTAATAGCACCTGATGAAACCTCTGAAGAGCGCCTTAAAAAATTAAATAAACCAATACGAAGTAAACGGGTAAATCGTTCATTAATCAGCTCAAGCGTTGGCAGTCTGCCGCGACCAATGTACTGTTGCTCAGCTAGATTAAAATCACGTACTTCACCATCGTATAATTTATCATTATCCGTATTGGAGATGCCATCTAAGAGGGCATCTACTTCATTTTGGGATAAGATACTTTCAGCCATTTTACTGAATCACAAATGAGGTGAATAAGACGTCGGTTAACTTCGGTGGAGTAGCACCTTCAACAAAAGGTTTCTCAATCACCTCTTTGAGTTGATCCTTTAATGTGGTCTTGCCTTCTTCAGTCGTAATCTCTTCAGCGGTTTTGCTGCTAAGCAGAAAAAGTATTCTACTTTGAATAGAAGGGAGGAATTTCTTTAAGCGTACACCATCTTTTTCATCTTCTAATTGAAGAGTAATCTTCATTTGTAGATATTGCCCACCACCACTTAAATTGACTGTAAAAGGGTCTAAAACGACATAAATAGGATCTTTTGCCTCTACTACTTTTTTCTCTACTGCGCTCTGAGGTTCATCTTTTTTCATCCCTAAAAAATAATAGCCAGCGCCACCACCAATTAATAAAACTAAAACACCAATGATGATAAATAGCATTTTTTTAGATTTTTTCGGAGCCTCTTCACCTTCAACAGCTTTTTTATCATCTTCTTTAGGTTTTGCAGTTGCCATGGTTCAATATTCTTTCAATTAGGGTTAATAAAATTTAGTTACGCGAAGGTATTTATTAAACCAATTCCTTGTGACGGTTCTGTGGAACTTGAAGTAGGTAGGGAAAAATTGGATTGCGGGCTCTTTTTGTTTGAAGATGGGCCATACTGTGCCGATTGTGAAGAATCTCGCGAGCCAACATCTGCTTGTCCAAGTTGCAAACCACTTTGAGACATCATTTCCCGTAAGGTAGAAAGGTTATCGCTAATTACTTGTCTGACATCGGCATTATTGGATAAAAAGTAAACTGAAGTTTGTTGAGATTGATCCGTTTGTAACCGAACTTCGATTTGACCTAAGTGTGGGGGATTAATCGTCAAAGTCGCATTTTGCAATTGATCTCTGACCATCCAAGTTACGCGTTGATGCAAAGCTGGAGCCCAGTCAGGACTTTGAAACGGTGTTGCTAAAGTTTGTCCGCTAGCGGCGGGCTCTGTTACCGCTTGATTTAAGCCTGTGCCAGATTGTTGCTTGAGATGGTCTGAGAATTGAACACCCGCAACAGCACCATTGGTTTGTACCTGAGTGTTATTTTCTTTTAGAAGTTCAGTAGAATTTTCCTTATTTAAAAAAGAAAAACTTTGATCAGCCGTATCAGTTTTTATAGAGGAAACTGCGGGGGCATCCGAATTGGTAGACACATTCTGAGTGAGGGCCGGTTCACTTGATTTTTCCGCACTAACGTGCGTCTTAGGTTGTAACTGTGCAAGTTGTTGCACTAATTCTTTATTCTTACTATCACTTAATACTTGCTGGATTTCTTTAGA
>JBAXKF010000077.1:0-6154 GCA_037137465.1 Betaproteobacteria bacterium
TACCACAACCATATTTTGTACCAGTTAAACCGATGATTTCACGGATCGCCCACAGAAGTGGCATATTAGGTTCAACATCAATGTTGTGAACCTGATTATTGACGGTTAATTGCATGCTTATCTCCTTTAATTTTTTCTACTATAAATCATTTTATGTTAAATCTATATCAAGTTAAAACGTCCTGCCAAATATCTTTTGCCCACTGAAGTGCTTTTTGGTAGTCCTCTATAGAATCTTTATTCGATATTTCTTGAGAACCCTTTACAACAGCCATCGATTGCAGTTCAGAGCTATATTCATGATCTGTACCCACATGAGCTGCCGTATTCTCCGTTAAGATACTATAACAAAGGCTATTGTAATGTGGCTTTAATTCAAGATGTTTCTCGAGCAATAATTGAGTCACAGCTTGAGCACAGGCCTTGCCTTGACCGTAAGCAACTTGAGCAGATTTTGGCATCAAGTCACCCCCTTGTATAGCATCACCAATTAAATGAATCCTAGGGTTTACACTAGATTCATAACTATCAAAATGAACACCACACCAACGTTTATTGATATTGGCTAAATTATTTTCAATCGCAATAAGACCAGCACGCATAGGTGGAATGATGTTGAGCACATCCGCTTTTATTTCATCTTGTACTTCGAAAATTAATTCATTTTCTTTAAGATTGACATCCATTAAGGTGTGATTATTTCTATATTCAATCATTTGCGGAAAATGAGTGGCCCAAGTCCTTTTGAACAACACAGATTTAGACGTGATTTCAGGATTGGCATCCAAAATGAGGATTTTGCTCCGAGGTTTGAACTTTTTCAAATAAAGACCAACTTGGCAGGCTCTCTCATAGGGGGCAGGTGGGCATCGATAGGGTGCAACCGGAATGGTGATTGCGAATACACCACCATCGGGCATTGCATCAAGTTGCTTTTTTAATTGCAAAGTTTGTGAACCTGCCTGCATTGCGTGGACAATTCCCGTGCCATTTTTTTTATCTGTTAGACCAGGAAATTGATCAAACATGAACGAGATACCTGGGGAAAGAACGAGACGATCGAAGTGCAATGCATTACCAGACTGGAGCAGAATCTTATTTTTATCTGAGTCTATTTTTGTAACTGAATCTTGAAGCAATTGAATGCCATATGTTTTGCACATTCTCTCACGTGAGGATGTGAGTTGAGCCATATTTTTTTGACCAGAAAAAATAAGGTTAGACAAAGGAGCAGACACAAAAGAAGCGCTAGGATCAATTAAGATCACTTCAATTTTTTGCTTGGAAATAATCCGAATATATTTGGCTACAGTTAAACCACCAAAGCCGGCACCTACAACGATAACGCGAGGCTTACCTTGAGCTTGACCTAAGTTAGCCGCAAGACTTTGACCGCCACTTGCACCAAGAAGTAGGCCTGCACCTAATGAATGAATAAAGTTACGACGAAGCATGACTTGATTATCCGATAAAATTTCAATCGATACCGAATCAAGCAAAAAGTAATAGAATTGACAACGGTCAATACAGGTGTGCTTTGCCCCATGATTTCGGAGTAGTACAAACCCTGATTGAGGTTAAATCATAGGAATAAGCTTAGCTTACTTGACCTAGAACAAGCGGATAAAAATAAATAAAAATTATCAAATGAAGCACATCCTATACTCCTATCGTCGATGCCCCTATGCAATGCGGGCAAGATGCGCATTGATTTATGCGAATATTGACTTTGAGATTCGAGAGATCGAGTTGCGCGCAAAGCCTCTGAGTATGCAAAAAATATCACCCAAGGCAACGGTACCCGTATTGCTAACAAATCAACAACAAGTCATTGATCAAAGCTTAGAAATTATGAACTGGGCATTGGCGCAGCATGACCCTGAGCATTGGTTATTTGAAAAGGGCACAGCGAATCATCACATTACACATGAGTGGATTGGTATTAATGACGGACCATTTAAACAACTCTTAGATCAATATAAATACCCGAATAGATATCCCGAACAATCACATGAGCAAGTATTGGAGTCGTCACTCAAAATGTATTTATTGCCATTGAATGATAGGCTGAAGTATCAAAAGTTTTTGATAGGGGACCAGATCAGTATGTTAGATATTGCACTTTTTCCTTTTGTTCGGCAGTTTATGGGAGTAGATTCAAAAAAGTTTCATCAATTACCCCTAAAAGAACTATCTGAGTGGCTAAACTTCTTGATCTTGTCAGATTTATTTAATAAGGTTATGGCAAAGTATCCGATATGGAGAGATATTGAAATATGAACTTTACTGAATTTTTAACACTACCGTTATTCCCCTTAGGTACAACCCTATATCCTGAGGGCATACTCAACTTAAAAATATTTGAGATTAGATATCTAGATATGATCAAGACCTGTGTGCGTGAACAAACTCCGTTTGGAGTCGTAACTATTGATCAAGGAAATGAGGTTCGTGTACCGAATGAAAAAATTAGTTTTGCAAGGATTGGTACTTTCGCTAATATCACGCATTTTGATGCAATAGAACCCAGTTTATTTGTTGTGCAGTGTCAAGGTGGTGCACGGTTCACCATACGAGCTTGTGAGCGCAAAAAAAATGGTTTGTGGATTGCTGATGTAGAAGCGATGGATGACGATGTGCCTATGACCATTCCAACAGAATTAAATGCAGCTTCACAAACACTAGGAAAAGTTATTCAATCGATGACTGCAAAGGGTATTTCTGCCGAGCAGATGCCATTTACTGCACCTTACTTGCTCAACGATTGTGGATGGGTAGCCAATCGTTGGTGTGAGTTATTGCCCTTATCCGCAGGACAACGAGAGCATTTATTAGGACTAGCTAACCCGAGGTTACGTTTGGATTTAGTTAATGACCTGCTTGAAGACATGGGAATATCAAATATTCACAATAATTCGTGATAATTTATTTTCTAATGTTAAAGATAGGGAAGAGACATGAGTAAAAAATACAATATTCTTTTTGTGTGTACAGGGAATTCCGCACGTTCACAATTAGCAGAAGCGATTGCTAATACTTTAAGTCATGGCCGTTTTATTGGGCATTCTGCAGGAACTGAGCATACCAAGGGTAATGATATTCATCCTTTAGTCGTTGAATTAGTCCATGACATGGGTTATTCAACACAAAAAATGCGTAAAAAAGATTGGAATGAATACCTTGCGTCCGATGCTCCTGAAATGGATTTTGTAATTACTCTATGTGATGATGCGGTCAAAGAGTCAGCGCCCGAATGGAAGGGGGATCCTGTATCTGCTCACTGGAGCTTTCCTGATCCAACTAAAGTAGTTGGTACACCCGAAGAGATAAGGGAAGCGTTTGTGCAAGTTGAAATGGGTTTACGCAGTCGCCTAGACCTGCTTTTAGATTTGCCGATGGATGACTTAGATAAGATGGCGATTCATCATGAAGTGACTAAGATTGGTCAAAAATCACATCATTAAGAAAGAGCAGAAAAAGTCTCGTCTATTTTTTGGGCGAGACTGATATCTTTTTTAGTTAATCCACCTAGGTCATGAGTGGATAAGCGGATTTCAACACGGTTCCAAACATTAAACCACTCAGGGTGGTGGTTTAATGTTTCAGCAATTTGAGCAATTTGCGTCATAAAAGCAAAAGCCTCTTTAAAATCTTTAAAAATAAAGTTTTTATGAATGGCGTCAACACCATCGACAAACTCCCAGCTAGGCATCTCCGCGTGGAGCTTTTTTCGTTCTAATGAGGTCAGTAAAGTATTCATAAACTTATTTTAAACACGATACCGAAATTATGCTTGGGGAGCATAAATCCCCTAAAAGTTTAGAGCGCAAATCTGGGGCATTTGTTTTAGGATCAAACCAAATGCTAAAGAACATTTTTGCGAAATGTGGATCCATCACTTTGCCGACCATTCTGCCATTATGCAGAAAAGTAGTTGCGCCGTTAGCATTATAGATAGCCATTAAATAATGACCTTGATCAACATCTGGAAATATTTTCTCTAATTCGATTTTCCATTGACTAATATCAGCATCAGAAGCGCCAAGACGCGACATTTGTTTAATTGTTGCACCGATCAAATCAGTGTTTGCTATTTTTCTAGCGTAGTTTAGGCGAAGTGCAAACCCAGAAAGACCTACATCATCTGTTACAAAATATTGGGCTTCATATACTTTAAAGCCCAAATAAGTAAGGGGTCCAGAGCCGACTTGGCGAGGATTAGTTAAATAATTTTTGAGTTCTTGTAGGGCATTATTTTGTGCTAAAGCTTGTGGAGCGAAACCTGTTAACAAGGTAAAGCTGAGAAGTACAAGCCATTTAAATTTCATTACAAAAGACATAAAAATATCTCACATTTGATATTCAATTTTTAAACAACGATTCATGACGAATTCTAAACCAGCATTGCTTGCAATCGTATGAGCTTCTTCGTTTAAGATGCCGAGTTGCAACCAAACAGATTTAGCATTAATCGCCACTGCGCTATGCGTTATTTCAAGACAGTCTTTTGCTGGCCTAAAGACATTGACCATGTCAACTGGAAATGGAATGGCTTCTAGATTCGGAAAGCACTTTTCTCCTAAAATATTTCCCTCGTTTGGATTGACAGGAACGATGGTGTAACCATGGTGCTGCATAAACTCAGCTACTTGATAAGAAGCTTTGCTTTGATTATTCGACAGACCTACTATCGCAATCGTTTGCGTAGTTTCAAGCAATTTCTTAATTAGGGCCATATTGTCTTTTTTTTCTATTTTATAGTGCCGAGCATTGATATTTTTTTTGTTCAATAATTAATATACCCGACTTTTGCTCAAAGGCAATATTAGATTGATTTGTTGATGCGGGGCAGTTCATATCAAAATAGCTATAAGTTCCAAGACTACCGCAGTAAAGATAGGAGTCCTTGGCTATACTGAGTTTTGCCCCAAGAACGATCATAGAGAAACTTTTTTCAGTAGGAAGGCTAGGCTGGCACTTCCAAGTAACATAATCCTGACGATCACATCCCAAAATGAAGATAGTAATAATCACAGAAACAGCAAATTTTATATAATGCATATGCAATGAAAAATCCAATCTCTACCTCATTAGGTCAATGGGAGTTTAAAAAGAACTGTTCTTTTACACCCCAGCAAGTTGGTCTATTTTATATGGCTCAATCAATGTTGTCCTTTATTGTGGCAGGATTCTTTATGTTTCAAGGGATATGGATTATTCTTCCTTTTACGCTATTAGAGTTATTCGTTTTAGCAATTGCATTGCTATGTTATGCCCGCCACGCGACCGATTATGAGTTAATTACCCTATATCCAAGCGAGTTACATGTAGAGATTTCAATTGCGCAAAAAACGAAAAATTATATTTTTAATTCTGCGTGGGTTCAATTAGATCGCAGATTAAACCCAAAAAAATTAATTTGTATACGATATCAAGGTAAACAAACTGAAATAGGAAGATTCATACACGCCTCACTCAGAGAAAAATTCTTGTTTGAGTTAGGTGTTGAATTAAGAAAGCACAGTTAAAAATGATTCCCTTAGATGATAAAAGCCAACGGTTGCAATTTACTGGTGCACGACTCGGTCAATTCCTTTTAAAACTACTGGGTTGGGACTTGAAGTTTGAGGGGGTGCCTGGTCAGCATGGTATTTTGATTGTTTATCCACATACTTCTAATGTAGATTTTTTTATAGGGATACTGGCCAAATGGGCAATTGGCATACCGATTCATTATTTGGCTAAAGATAGCTTATTCAAGATTCCATTGATTGGATGGTGGTTAAGATATCTTGGGGGGCGGCCTGTTGTGCGGTCGAGTCCGCAGGGATATGTTGCAGAACTGGCACAAGAAATGAAAGAAAATGATTATTTCTGGTTGGTGATTACCCCTGAAGGAACAAGGAAAAAGACCCCAGGTTGGAGAAGTGGGTTTTATCGTTTGGCAATCTTGACGGGCTATCCGGTTGGATTTGCGTTTATTGATTATGCAAAAAAGGAGCTAGGTGTGACTGATTTTGCTTATCTTCAGGCAGATGAGCTTTTAGATATGGCATTAATTCAGCAGTACTACCAAGGAAAAGTTGGGCGGTATCCAGAAAATATGGCGCCAATTGAATTTTGGAGTCCCTCTGATCGAGAAAAGGGTGTATAG
>JBAXKF010000078.1:0-5961 GCA_037137465.1 Betaproteobacteria bacterium
TTATATTCAAGCAGGAGTTCTAAAGTGCCTCCACAAGGCAATCCAAATCGATGGGCTTCATCTGCCGTGATGCCATATTGCATCACCTTGGGCGTTTGGTCTTTGAGGGCTCCAACTTCTAAGTGCTGTCGAATTAAATCGTCTTCTACACATCCGCCTGAAACACTTCCTACAACGCGACTGTCTTCACACAAGGCCATTATGGAGCCAATGGGCCGAGGAGATGAACCCCAGGTCCGAATAACGGTGACTAACAAAGCTTTTTTGCCAGCCACGCGCCAAGCAAAGAGTTGTTTTAAAACAGTGATATCGATGTTTTCCATTTTTAGTATTTTATATTCTTATCTAGATAAAGGTAGCTCGATGCTTAATCCTGTCTTATTTTGAAAATCCATGATGTCTTGTGGTGTGTCAATATCAAAGATAAAGTGCTCGTTAGAGCTTTCCCAAATACTTACTTTTTCCGGATACATATCCATGTATTGGCGCACTGTCATCTCAGGACTATGCTCAATGATATCCCGAAGACCTTTACCTGAGAGCAATACCGGATTGCCTCTTTTACCATCCACCATGGGCAATAAAAATTCACCATTTTTCATGACTTTAAACTTTTCGATGATTTGCCGAATATCTGCTGTATTAATATAGGGTTGATCGCCTAGCATCATCAATACAACATCTAATGCTGGATTACTTTGATAAAGAGCTTCAAGTCCTAATCGCACTGAACTTGATTGGCCTCGCTTTGGCTGTGGATTACTAACCCAGTTAATGTCTTGTCGATTGAGGTGTTCTTGCATTTGCTCGGCATGAAATCCTGTTACAACCACAGGAGGTAATGTTACAAAATCCTGTAAGGTGTTGATATGTCGCTCGAGTAAGGTCAGACCTTCAATTTTCATCAAGGGTTTTGGTATTGATCCTAAACGACTACCCTCACCGGCCACTAATAAGATAGCCCCTACCTGAATCTGTTTTTCACGGCGTTGTTTTTGAGCATTTTTAATGGCTGGGTCAGCATACACTGGCATGATATGAATACCAGCAGGATCAAAGGAAACATAAATGGTTTTACCTATACTTAATTGCAGTTCTTTGACCATTCTTGCACTAATTTCTATATGCATGCTTTCCTGAAATGGCAAATCCAAATTCAAAGTGATACTTGATATATCTCCTAATTGCAATATCTGTGTCAGAGTTGCTGCAAATGTATTTATCTCCAGATTCTTAACTAAGGACAAATCTATATATTCTGCAGAAACAACCCATTTCACTTCAGTTTGATCAGGTAAACGCCCTTTATCAATAATTTGCAAGTCAACTGAATGGATGCCCCTCCCCCACTGCAAAGTAGCTAAAGAAGACTCAGTACCTGATTCTGCAGCCTGATTTTTGAAAAAGGTTCCTGAATAAATATCGGATAATCCCACTAATTGCGCAACTCGTTCATTGCGTGGGCTTGAAAATATATGAGCTGGTGTGGCCTGCTGCAAAGATTTTCCTTGATCCAAAATACACATCTTGTCGCTTAAGAGTCGCGCCTCTCGCAAATCATGTGTGACCATCACAATTGGGATTTCTATACGCTGTCTTAATTTAATTAATTCTTCATATAAGATTTTTCGGGTGGGATGATCTACCGCAGAAAATGCTTCATCTAAAAGTAATAGGTTCGGTTTTCTAGCAAAGGCTCTGGCCAATGCTACCCGTTGACGTTGACCGCCCGATAATTCATGGGGGTATCTCTTTTGAAGATCAAGTAATCCCATATCTCTAAGTAATGCCTCAATCAGTGTTTCACTCTCATTTTTGGGCAGAGCTAGTCGTATATTTTGGTATGCAGTGAGGTGCGGGAATAAAGCATAATTCTGGAACACCATGCCCACCGATCTTTGCGTGGGCGATAAAAATTGATTTTTCTCGGAATCCATCCAAGTTTGATCACCGACAATTATCTTACCTGTAGGTACTGGTAGTAAGCCTGCAATCGCTCTTAACGCACTGGTTTTACCACTTCCAGATGGTCCGACTAAGGCCAATAACTCGCCACCCTGGCATTCAAATGCCATATCTAAAAATACCGGAGATTGAGATTGAAGTTTGACTTGTAGCATGAACTTAGGATTTATACCTTGCGATGCTGTGATTGCGAGCTAACAGAGTTTGACTCAATAAAAGGCCAATAAATGAGATCGCCAATAAAAGGAGCGCCATCATTCCAGCCTCTTCCATATGTAGTGTTTGCATTTGATCATAAATAGAGATGGATACTGTCCTTGTGTTTCCTGGAATGTTCCCTCCCACCATCAATACAACGCCAAACTCGCCCAGTGTATGGGTAAAGGTCATAATCAGTGCGGTGACAATTCCTTTCCAAGCGAGTGGCAGCTCAATTTTCCAAAATGCTTGCCATGTAGTTAAACCACATGTTTTATAGGCGTCTTTTAATTCTTGGGGTATGGCTTCAAATGATCGTCGTATCGGTAACCAGGCAAAAGGAATATTAAATATTAAACTGGCTAACCAGATCCCCGCAAATGAAAATACGAAAGAAATGTTGGTAAGTTCATATAACCACCCACCTAACCAACTGCCTTTTCCAAAGCTAACAAGCATGTAGTAACCAAGTACCGTAGGTGGTAATACAAGCGGTAAGGTAAATAAGGTCTCTAATATTTGATTCGTCAGGGTTGATCGTTTGTGCATCCAAAAAGATACCAAAATTCCGGTTGGTATTAAAACCAACGCGGTTAGGGCCCCTAATTGAGTAGATAGATATAAAGCCTGCCAATCCATTAAAAGGCCTCACTCATAACCATATTGACGCCATATCGTTCGTATTTTTTCTGTTTGTAAGAACTCATAAAAAAGTCGTGCCTGAGAATTTGCATCTTTGAACAGTAACATTTTTTGTAAAATGGGTTGATGGCTTTTTTCAGGAATCAAGAAATATTCGTCTTCTTTAATGTTTGGCGAAGTCTTTATTATCGACCAAGGTACCATCCCAGCTTGCGCGGCTTCAGATTTAATAAATAACATGGTCTGTCCAACATCTCCTCCAAGCACCAATATTGGTTGTAATAATTGTGCTAAACCCAACTGTTGTAGTGCTTGTTTAGCGGCTAGACCATATGGGGCTAAAGCGGGATTAGCAATCGCAAATTTAGTCAGCCGACCGTCTCGTATGGCTTGTTTTATATCCTGCATATCGGCACTGGGGCGTATTTTGGATTTTTGCGAAACCAATAAGACTAATCTTCCCCGGGCATAGATCACCCCTGAACCAGAGGATGCTCCCTGAGTTACAAGGCGATCAACAAACTCTTCATTGGCAGATAAAAAAATATCGAATTTTGCCCCTTGAGTCATCTGTTGGTAAAAGTGCCCCGATGAACCATAGACCACCTTTATAGGTACTCCAGTTTGCTTTGTATACTGCTGCACGATTGCATCGAGTACACCATTTAAATTAGCTGCTGCTGCGACCGAAATGGACTGGGCGTATGACTGCGAATTCACAACCCCCAATACACAAATAAGTACTTTGATGAAAGATCGACTAATGAGATATTGAAGTTGATTTCCAGCACACCACATATTAGAGGTAGGTCTTCCAAGGGTTAAAACCTCATTATAAGTAAAAAGCCCGCGAGTAGCGGGCTTTTTAGGTTCTCAGTAACAGCTTACTTATTTGGTTGTGGAGTAATGCGCAAATAAGGTCTTGGTGATGTAACACCTTTTGGATATTTAGCTTTAATAACTTCTGGATCTTGAACTGTCATCGGGATAATAACGTCATCACCGTCTTTCCAGTTACCTGGAGTTGCTACGGTATAAGCATCTGTAAGTTGTAATGCATCGACAACACGTAATACTTCATCAAAGTTACGTCCTGTGCTCATTGGATAAGTAATCATCAAGCGTACAATTTTTTTCGGATCGATAACAAACAGTGATCTTACTGTTGCTGTTGCAGACTGATTAGGGTGAATCATGTCATAGAGGTTGGATACTTTTTTATCTTCATCTGCAATGATTGGGAAACCAACAACAGTTTTTTGCGTTTCTTCAATATCTTTAATCCATGTGTTGTGTTTATCTGCAGGATCTACGGACAAGGCTATTGCTTTAACATTACGCTTATCAAACTCAGGCTTGAGTTTGGCTGTGAGTCCTAGTTCAGTTGTACACACTGGTGTAAAGTCTGCGGGGTGGGAAAATAAAATTACCCATGAATCAGCTGCCCATTCATGAAACTTAATTTTTCCAAGTGATGAATCTTGTTCGAAATCCGGGGCTTGATCGCCAAGTCTAATAGTCATTTGTCTATTCCTTCGTTAATTAATGATTAGGTGAATTGCTTATTATGCTCTTTTAAGATTATTTTTTTACTAAAGTTACTAAAGGATCACCCCTCACCCACGCTTCTAGGGCATTAACCGTGCCGGTTGATAGCTTTTTATACACAGGCTGAGAGACAAATCCCAAATGTGGGGTCATAAGTATATTACTCAGTTGTCTAAGCGGATCATCCAAAGGCAATGGCTCGTCATCGTATACATCTAAGGCTGCCATTCCTGGTTTTCCAAGTTTTAATGCCGCCACCAAATCAGCTGTTTGAATCAATGTCGAACGTGAGGTATTTACTAATAATGCATCTTCACGCATCATCGAAAGCGTTTTTGCATTCATAATCCCTCGAGTCGTCTCACCTGGCACTAGGTGCAGCGTAACAATCTTGGACGTACTTAGTAATTCCTCTTTACTCACCGATTGAACGCCATGCTCTGCAGCGCGCGCTGGGGTCATGTTGGGACTCCAGGTAACGACATCCATACCAAACGCTAATCCAACCTTGGCTACTTTGGCACCAATATTGCCCAGTCCAAGTACACCCAAGCGCTCCCCAATTAAGGCGGGCAATACTGAGTACTGGTTACGCCACTGTCCATCTTGAATCAGTTGACTTTGTTCTCCAACACGTTTGTATGCAGCCAGGATCAGTGCCCAGGTTAATTCAACAGTGGTTTCTTTCGAAGGACCAAATTCTGTATAACTAATTGGAATCTTGCGCTCTTCCAAGACATCATAATCAATCAATAAATTACGACTTCCAGTAAAGACGACATACTTAAGATTCGGTAATTGATCAAGCAATGACTTTCTGAGTGGTGTTCTATCTCGATTCATCACAATGACATCAGCAGGCTTTAATGCTGATAACAAGGCGTCTCCTTGGAGTCTTTGTGAATGTATCTCCAAAGTGGCTTTTTCAGTAATCGTCGTATTTGTTTTTAAAATACTCAGCGCATTTTCAAAGTCATCTAAAACAACTATATGCATATTAATCTTTCAATTATTCAATTCGTTAAACTTGATTACCACGTAGCGGGATGAAAATTTCATTTTTTCGTTGTAAAGGCAGGCCAGTAGTGCTGGCAATTTCCTGGATTTTTTCAATCATTTGTGAACTAATTCCCTCTGGATGACGGTACACCTCCATCCAGGTTTCATTACCATCACTACCTAATTCAGGTCTTTGTAAAATCTCAACTGTTAATTGTTGATCAAACTGTGTAACCCGATCAGTCAACTGTTGGACGGATGCCAAAAAACCATGGCGTTGGGCTGTTGGTATTTTGTAATAAACAAAGAGCATGGTATTTTTCATGAGAAGGATCTTTATTTTTAGAGTTTTTCCATATTTAATTGCGCAACCAGTTTTTTCCATTTGGCTACTTCAATAGCTAGAATGTTTTTTAAGTCTTCTGGACTTCCACCTTTGGGATCTATACCTACACTTTGAAATTTAGCTTTTACTTCTGGATCTTTTAATGCCAGATTGATCTCTTTATTTAAGCGATCAATGATTGCTTTTGGCGTTTTAGCCGGAACAGCCATGCCATTCCATGCCACAACGTCATATCCTTTGACACCGCTTTCACTGAGTGTTGG
>JBAXKF010000079.1:0-5661 GCA_037137465.1 Betaproteobacteria bacterium
GTCCTGTAGACTTATTTGTGTAAGGTAGATGAGGATAAAAATGAAAGACAAGCAAAATTCAACTAGCCAGTTCCAAGTAGAAGAGGCGACCATTGCTGATTTACACCAAGCAATTACTGAGGGCAGAACGACCTGTGTGCAGGTGGTAGAGCAATATATCGCAAGAATTAAAAAATACAATGGCCCCTCAAGTCTTTTAGTTACTAAAGATGGCGCAGATATATCGCCTACCAAAGGTACTATTCGCGCCGGGCAAGCTATCGTCTTTGATCAAAACACAGTTAAGGCCAGTGAATTATTTCCTGATTTAGATCAATATCAAGGCCCACCACTCGAATTCGGCAGAATGGAAGCAACAGCTTCAGATCCAGATGTCATGCAGCAATTTGGGATGATTGTTGGCAAGCCCAATGCCGGCCAAGTAAATGCCTTATCTACTATCAATATTCGTGGAGAAAGATCGGTTACCTGTCGTGGGGATTATGATCTTCACCCATCACTCGGGCCTCTCCCCAAAGGAGCTCCTCCGATTTGTGACATGTTCAGACACTTGCCTGATGCCCTCGAACAAGCCGCTGCTCTTGACCTGCAATATGGTTCGAACCCAGACTTCGAGAAGATGCCACTCTACGGCGTCACATTTTCTTTTAAAGATGCATTTGATACAAAAGATATGCGATCAACAGGAGGCGCAGACGCCGCCTACGACATTGACTTTCCTGCCAGAGATCACCTTTTGATAGAGCAGTTACGCAAAAAAGGCGCCATTATTTTAGCCAAAGCATTGATGACAGAGTACAACGGCCGCGCAGGGGACCCAGGTGGTAAAAATTATCCCAATCAGATACTGCCATCAGTCTTAGGTTATCAGCGATCCACATGGGGCGGAAACCCATCGAACTCTTACGACACTACACGGTCAGCATCCTTAGGCTCTAGTTCAGGATCAGGCGTATCCGTTAGTACCAATTTAGTGATGGCTAGTTTAGGTGAAGAGACCCGTATGTCCACACGTGGACCGGCCAATCATAATTCGCTTGCATTAATTTTGCCGCATAAAGCAATGTTAGGATTTGATGGCGGTGCGATTGGCGCTGACATCTATTGCGATCGAACCGGAATTTTATCCAGAACCTTAACTGACTGTACCAAAATATTAGATGCTCTAAAAGATCAAGACAAGGGTTACTATGATCCACGAGATCCGTACACGACTGTTCCAAGATCATCGGTATTGCAAACACGCTATCAAGATCACATTACCCAATCCCATGCGCCAGGAGCATTAAAAGGAACCCGTATTGGTGTGATTAGAGAGTCGATGGTCAATCCAGGGATCAAGGCAGTTGAGCCGATTATTTCGGCGGTCACGCATGAGATTAAAGAAGTACTTGGTAATCATTTAGGCGCGACCCTAGTTGAGTCATCACATCCATTGTGGCAAAAGGACCCAAGTGTTGAGCAAATGGATATCGATTTTACAAAAGCCCTCGCCCGACTAGTACCAGTATTTATGCCAGACATTTTGTTTCGATTAAATGAACAAGGCCAGCCCTTGTTTCCAGAGTTTGCACAAGCCATACAACCGACAGAGTTTGAGTCTGGGAAAGTGTTTGGCAGTGGCAAGATGACTTCCATTGATTACATGGTTGAACTGGCTGATTTAAATATTGCCCCACCAAAGAATCTCAACATCGCTACGATTCAACATCAAATACTCGCGAATTCATTTCGGTATCACATCAAGCAATACCTTACCAGGCGCTCTGCAGACTGGCATGCGGCCGGATTTAAAGAAACACTGATTGATTGGCCAACATTAAATAAACGTTCCAAATTTTGGGGCGATGACCAGCGCTCAGCATTTAAAAATTGGGAAGAAACAACCGACCCTAGAAATGCGCTTGGCGGACGACAAGGTATTAATGAACGCATCATGCTCAGAGAATTATTAAGACGCGTAGATATGATGGTGATTCTGGAAAATAAACTTGACGTCCTTGTAAGACTCCACACACCATTACCCCCAGCAAAAATTGGTTGGGCCGATGAGCCAGGAGAAATTAACATGTTGCGTAATGAATTACTCTATGGCCCAAATGCAGGCTTAACAGAAATACTCATACCAGCGGGTTATGTAAAAACGGCATATGATGCGCAGTATGTTTTATCAGAAGATCGCAAGTCATATGTAGGAAAGACCACAGAAGAAGTGACGCAATTACTTGAACCTGGAATGCCATTCTCACTCGTGTTTAGAGTTGAGCCCGGCATGGAAGACACGCTGATACGGATTGCGAGTGCGTATGAAGGAGCTTCTAAAAGACGGGTGAGCCCACCGCAATTTGGACCACTCTAAAAAAACAAAGATGAGCGCTAAAAATTAGTCTGATTTAATCTGCGCTTGTTTTGCAACCGAAGTCCATTTTGTGAGTTCGGATTTCATGTATTGATCAAAATCTTCAGGAGAGCTATTGATCATATCAATGCCGAGTTTGTTCATTTTGTCTCTCACCTCAGGCGTATTCATCGCTTGTTTAATATCACTTTGAATCTTATCAACCAGAGCTTTTGGTGTTTTTGCTGGCGCTAGAACACCCGCCCAAAGCGATGCTTGAAAACCAGGAATCCCAGATTCAGCAACGGTTGGTACATTCGGTAATAAAGTAGAACGCTTAGTACCTGTATATGCTAAAGGTTTTAACTTACCAGCTTCAATCTGTTGCAAGGCTTGTGAAGGACTGCCTAGATTAAGATCAACCACACCAGACATTGCATCCATCATAGCGGGTGCCCCACCAATATAGGGGACGTGAATCATTTTGATACCAAGATTAGAGCTAAGTAACTCAGTAGACAAATGATGCACAGTACCTTCGCCTGGAGTAGAGAAAGTAATCGTACCTGGTTTCGCTTTTGCAAGACTTGTTAATTCACCGAGGGTATTGGCAGGCACTTTAGGATTCGCCATTAACAGTAAAGGAGAGTCGCCTACCAAAGTAACAGCTGCAAAGTCCTTTAGAACATCAAACGGTAACTTCGGTTTAATCGCAGCAACAATCACATGATTGGTCAGAATTACTAAAAGAGTATGACCATCGGGTGGTGACTTAGTAAGTAAATCGGCAGCGATGACACCGGCAGCTCCAGGACGATTATCGACAATTACAGACTGCTTCCACTGAATCGCAAGTCGATCAGATAAAGCACGGGCAACAATATCAGCCATTCCTCCAGGTGGAAAGCCAACTAAGATGCGAACCGGTTTATTTGGAAAAGTGTCTGCCAAAGACAAGCTCGAAAAACAGAGGCTCACTAAAACTGCGGCGCTTAAAATCCATGGTTTCATAAAATAGTCTCCTGATAATTGACAAGCATTGGTGCTGCTAATTGAAGATTCGGTAAGGTACCGATACCCGCGGATGGATTCAATTGAATATGACCCGATACTACTTTAGGTAGAGGCGTTGCCAATAAATCTCGTAAGGGGTTTTCATTTACATCCATTTCTAAAAGACCATCGCCCCCGACGGCACACAGCAAATGAGCAGAAGCCATCAAACCTAAACCACTGCCAAGCCAGTGCGGGCAATAAAGCTTACCAGAAGCAATAGCGTTTTTAGCAATCCGGAAATTGGCACTGATGCCACCCCATTTACCGACATCTGGTTGAATCACATCAAGCCATTCAGAATGGGTTTCAAAGTCATCCGCACGTAAATTTTCTCCACCAGCTAAAGGTTTATTGAACAAAGTACGACAGACTTGCCACTCAGTAGCAGGACGATCAGCTCGTAAAGGTTCCTCAATCCATCGCAAAGGAAAGGGTTGAAGCAGCTTTGCCATTTCATGTGTCTGAGTCAAACTCCAACCTTGATTCACATCTACCATCAATGATTCATTTGCGGGCAGAGTATCAACAATTTTCTCCAAAATCGTAATGTCTACTGATGCACCAAAACCAATTTTTTGCTTAAATGCATTGAATCCCATCGCTCGAGAGGCAATGACTACTTCAGGACCATCAGCAGGATTGAGGCCGCTAGCATAAACAGGCAGAGGTCTTAAAGCTGAGCCAAGGCACTGCGCTAAAGGCAAGTCTTGTTTTCTAGAATACAAATCCCAAAACGCACAATCGATGCCAGCAATCGCTGCGGAAAAAGGCCCCATTTCCCCCGTCTGAATCTGAAGATTATGGGTTTTTTGTGTAAGCCATTGCCAACACTGGCTTGGGGTATCAAACGATTTCCCTTGGATGAGTTGGGAGAGCGATTCATGCACGATTAACGCGCGATGAGGAGCGCCAAAGGAGGGCATAGTGGCATAAATTTCTCCCCATCCAAATGCCCCATCCTGATCCTCAATCCGGACCAGAAGAGCAACCCGTTTGTTGATTGTCGCTAAAGATGACACAACGGGTTTTTCAACTTTAGCTTGATATAGATAAGTCTCTATCCTTCGAATCTGAATAGGTTTACTGATCTGCGAGGGCGTCGCGAATGGATAACCAGACAAGCTCAGTGGACCCTAAAAGCTTCAACTACATCTAAATCAGGATCACATCCGAGGCCTGGACCTGTAGGTATCTGGATCCGACCATTTTTCATTAATATAGAATCACCTAAAGGGTTGGCGCCAAGATCCGCAAAGGAATATTCAATCATAGTTAAATCATCTAAACAGGCAGTAATATGTAGGGTAGCCAGAAGGCCCGGTCCAAAATAAGGGGAATGCGGCATCACTGGCGTTGCATATTGTTTACAGAGTTGAATAATTTTAATCATTTCAGTAATCCCGCCAATTTTAGTCACACTCGGTTGCGCATAATCGACGGCACCTGTACGCAGCATCTCTTCAAAATGATACGTACTAATATTATTTTCACCGGCAGCAATCGGTATTTTTTTAGTTTTTCTAACTTGCGCCAAACTCTGAAAATCTTCTGGAGGCCAAATTGGCTCTTCTAACCAAAGAAGATTAGCATCCTTTAATTTATCGAGCATATCGATTGATTGACTTAAAGACCATGGACAGTTGACATCCATCATTAAGTCCCGGTCCATGCCCATGACATCGCGGGCAGCATTGACATGCTCGACACCAAGTTCATGTAATTTAATTGCTTCAAAGCCTTGTTCTAGAGCTCTTTGGGTATTGTGCTTCACTAACTCGGGTGTGCCATAGCGCATGAGACTGGCATAACCAGGTAATGAAGAGTGTTTCGCGCCACCCAGTAAAGTGGATAAGGACTGACCAGCAGCTTTTCCAGCGAGGTCCCATAAGGCAATATCTAGTCCAGATAGAGCATACGTAGCGGCGCCTGATCGACCTAAAATATGCAGTTGTCGATGTAATCCTAACATTAAGTCAGCGATATTTTTTTCATCCTTACCCATAATCAATGGAGCAACTAAGTGTTCAAAGGCTTGACGAGTTGCTGGCCAAATGGATAAGCCAAATGATTCTCCCCAGCCCACTAAACCCGAATCGGTTTCAATTCGAATCAGAAGAATCTCCATTTGCCTTGGAATCCCGGCAAAGCTAGGCTTTGGGCCACCGATTTCAAAAGGCAGGCGGATTGGAATAGCTTGGGCTTGCACGATGCTCATGCTTGTCTCTTTATAATCTAATTGATATTTTTACTACAATCTTGTCTAAAGT
>JBAXKF010000080.1:0-5641 GCA_037137465.1 Betaproteobacteria bacterium
ATCGATCGCTTGATGATGTTAATCACAGATTCCCCCAACATCCGAGATGTTATTTTATTCCCGCATCTCAGACGAGAAGAAAATTTATAGGAATTAGCAATGCAAATGAAGTTACCGTTATTTTTAGGGTTGTTGACCGTAACTTTTTTCCAGATCGCTAGCGCCCATCCTTTATCTAATCCCGTTCTGAAGTCACCAGAGTCCGCCTCATCTTATCGACAGTACTGTAGTCACTGTCACTCGGGAAGTGCTCCAAGTGCACCGCGTGTAGGAGATACCAAAGATTGGTCTGTAAGGCTTTTAAGTGGCTTTGATTATTTGTATCATTCTGCAATCTACGGTATCCCCAACACCGCGATGTTAGCTAAAGGTGGACACCCAGAGCTAAGTGATGATCAAATTAAAGATCTCGTGGGATATATGCTGATTTCCAGCAAAGTTTCATCTGTAACCATTGAAAAAGCCTTAAAGTATGATGGCTTTTTGATCGCTGATCGAGAATTTATCCACCTTGATACAAACAAAAATGCCTTCTTAGAAAAGAAGGAACTTCAATCAGAAAATGCTTTTTTAAAGCTCTTTGATGAGTTCGATAAAAATCAAGATACGCGCCTATCCCCTGCTGAATTTATTGATCTCAGATCTTTCCTAGAATTACTTCGACAGACACAAAATTTAACTGATGAAGAAATTATGAATCAAGTAAATGCTACCCTTGCAAATGTTAAAGGGATGCCGCCAAGCGGCATTAGGATTAACTCCAAAAATGGCACTCTGAGCATTGCTGGCGTTGTGGGAAGTAATACGATTATTGACCAAATTTGGCGCTCCATCCGCTGGATTCCTGGAATTAAGGTAATTGATAATAGATTAATGACCTCAGAAATGCTAGCATTTGACTAGCTGTAAAAACATCATCATCTGACTTATCTGAAGGAGACCATAATGAGTATGTTAAGTCCTGAAGAGTTGGCTTCTCTAATGCCAGCTGAATCGAGTATTTTCCCAGCACCAATTCCTGTGCAATGTGTTTCTAGTGATGAATTCATGCCTCAGCAACAAACCCCCAAACAAAAAGAGTATGAGGCTCGAGTTAAATCCATCGGTGCTGAATTATCCCAACACCAAGGCGTATCACGCCGTAAGTTCTTTAAATCCGCTTCTGGTATGGCTGCTGCATTTTTAGCCATGAATCAAACATATGGCCCCATGTTTGGAGTCAGTGAGGCGGAAGCAGCAACACCTGAAATGGCCAATGAACGCGCTAGTGCCTTATCAGGTCAATTTATTATGGATATGCATACGCATTTCTTAAGAGATGACACTAGAATCCAATCCTTCTTACAGCAACGTTTAGCGGTAGGTAAAGCCGGTTGGAATCCTGCACTTGTAGAAAAACCACAAACGATTGATGATTTGAAATTTGCTAATTACATCAAAGAAATGTTTTTAGATAGTGATACGAAGGTGGTCTGTATTAGTGGCGCCCCTTCTGAAATTAAAGAAGATTGGTTTTTAACCAACGACATGAAAATCAATAGTCGTGCAACGATCAATAAAATAGCGGGCACCAAGCGTGCCTTTGCACATGCTATTTTCACTCCCGGTTACGACGGCTGGATGGATGAAATTGATCGTGCTATCGAGGTTCTCAAACCGGATTCATTTAAGGGTTACACGATTGGCGACAATACCCATAAAGATCTTTCCAAACATCCCTGGAGACTTGATAACGAGAAATTAGTGTACCCAGCTTATGCTAAATTTCAAAAAGCTGGCCTGAAGAATGTTTGTATCCATAAAGGTTTATTTCCACCGTCCGTAGAAGCACGATTTCCTCATCTATTAAATCATTGCAATGTAAGCGACGTTGCCAAAGCAGCTAAAGATTGGCCGGATCTGAACTTCATTATTTATCATGGTGGTTATCGTTACGCTGGTGGTGGTCGCGCCGAGGATGCATGGGCACAATTTGAAAGAACGGGTCGAATCGATTGGGTTTCTGATCTAGCTGATATTCCTGGAAAATATGGCGTAAAAAATGTGTATGCGGACGTTGGTCAATTATTTGCACAAACAACCATCGTTGATCCACGATTAACTGCAGTGATGATGGGGCTTCTAATTAAGGGCCTTGGATCATCAAATGTTGTGTGGGGAACCGATGCAATCTGGACTGGTGCTCCACAATGGCAAATTGAAGCTTTTAGACGTTTAGAGATTCCTGAAGAATTACAAAAACGTTATGGCTATGCTCCTTTAGGTGCTGCAAATGGCGCTGTGAAGAATGCTATTTTTGGGGAGAATAATGCGCGTTTATATAACTTCACAGCACAACAACGGGCATCATTAAGTGACGATAAAATCACAGCTGCTAAATATGTCTATGATCGCGAAGGAGATGGTAGAACGAATATGGCCTATGGGTATGTCAACAAAGGCACACATCAGTCCTAATAAAAGCTTTTACTTATTAAAAACAGGTTCGTATTGAACCTGTTTTTTTATTCCTTACTGGTTAACCTGACTCGCTATAAATTCTTTGACTGTCTTTCTTGCAATATCTGTTTGTAGTCCCTCTTTAGCAACCCACTCATGATCGCTATCCGGAAATATTTTTAATTGAATAGCACCACCTGCAGCGCGGTAACTTTTTACAAACTTTTCTTGTATCTCTGGAACGACATTGTCATCATTTGCACCAACAATAATGAGCATTGGCGGTTTAGAAATTGGATCCTTCCGATCTAATATATATTGCGGATTTGCCCAGTAAATCGTCGACCATGGCTTGAAATAGGTGTGGTGATTATTAATCATTCTTTCCCGCTGATGTTTGACCGCATTTTGATAACGCGCTAAGGGGTCGCTAATCGGAGATCTTGCAGCGATATATTGAATCCTAGCATCTAACTGCGGAGCCTCTGGAAAAGGAATCGCTGCATATTCTGGATCAAAAGGTTTCATACCAATCAACTCTGCTACATGACCACCAGTTGAACTTCCATAGATCCCAAGTGTTTTAGGATCTCCCTTCCATGCTTTGGCGTGGTATTTAAGCCAACGAATGGCGTAATGTGCATCTTGCAAATTCGCGGGATAAGCAGACTCAGTGGCGACTGTCATATCTATAGCTACCACGAGTACGCCACTCTTTGCTAATGCCAAATCCATCGGTTGCTCGGCCTTCCGATCTTTATTATTCCAAGCACCACCGTGTAAATCCATCACTACGGGAAAAAGACCTTCGCCTTGTGGTTGATAAATTCTAGCTATCAGGTCACGTCCAGCTGCGTTTTTTCGATAAACAACTTCAGTAATCTTGATTTCATATTGCGCGTTTGGGTTGTACAGAGCAATATCATTCCTCGAAATACTCAGGGAGATAGCCTGGTCACTCCAAAGCATCATTGGAATAACCACCATCAGTATATGAAAATATCGAGTAAATCCTTTTTTAATTTTCATTTTAAGTCTTCTTTTACCTATTCATTTGTTGATGAATACGAATGCTTACTCAACCTTTGCCCCAGAGCTAACCACCACTGCAGCCCATTTTTTAACTTCACTTTGTAAAAAGCTACCAAATTGAGCAGATGTATTTTTCGTCGACTCCATTCCCTGTAAGACGAACTTTTCTTTTGCCTCAGGTGTTTCCATAGCTCGGTTAATTGCCGCATTCATCTGCTCAACTAAGGCGGGTGGTGTATTGAGGGGCACAAAGAAACCAACCCATGTGTAGTCATCAAAATCTTTATATCCAAACTCTGTAACTGAGGGCACATCAGGCAACAATGTAGAACGCTTAGCGCTCGTGACAGCAATCGCCCTAACATTTCCAGCTTTAATTTGCTGAACTGCTGGCGGCATCGATGTTGAAGAGATTTGCGTATGACCAGCAACTGCTGCTCCTACTGCTTGTGCTGGTTGATACGGCACATGTGTAATATCCACATGGGCAGCGGTCTTTAATCGCTCCATCGATAAGTGTGTTGTCGTTCCAATACCTGAAGACGCATAACTTAAAGGCTCTTTTTTTGCCAACTCAATTAATTCTTTTAAATCTTTTACTGGCACCTTGGGATTGACCGTAATAATATTTGGTGTTCTTGGCCCTAAAGCTAAAGGAACAAAATCTTTGACCGCATCATATCCTGCATTTGGGTATAAAGAAGGATTTACAGCGTAAGCAACACTATGTACCAAAATCGAATAACCATCCGCTGGCGCTCTCTTCACATATTGTGTGGCAATATTACCCCCTGCTCCCGGCTTATTTTCAACAACAAAGTTTCCTCCTGTTGTTTTAGCAAGCTCTTGCCCAACAATTCTGGCAATCACATCAGTAAATGCTCCTGGTGCAAATGCCACATAAATCGTGACATTTTTAGCCTTAGGCCATTCAGTCTGCGCGGATGCTGATGAAATAAATAATACGGAAAGTGCCGCAAAGGCCATCAGTCTTTTGAATTGCATTAATTGCTGAAATGACTTGAACATTTCTGGTCTCCTTGAAGTAGTAGGAAATAGTTTAATACACTAATCAGTCTAGATTACAGATTTCTTAGTGATTTTCTTTGGCGTGATTAATTGAATATTTTGGTATTTCAATCACCAAGTCTTGTTGTGCCACGATTGCTTGGCAGGAAAGCCTGGAAACAGGGGTTAACCCCCATGCACGGTCTAATAAATCATCCTCATTCTCATCACTAGGATTCAAAGATTGAAACCCCTCACGGACTATGACATGGCATGTTGTACACGCACACGATAATTCACAAGCATGTTCGATCGGAATATCATTTTCAAGAAGCGCTTCACAAATTGAAGTGCCAGCAGGCACTTCAATCACAAATCCTTCTGGGCAATACTCTTCGTTCGGAAGAATTACAATTTGGGTCATAAATTACTCACTTCATTCAATTTCAGAAAGATTTTTTCCAGTTAACGCTCGCCGAATATTGGCGTTCATTCTTCTTGCAGCAAATTCTTCAGTCGCTTGTGATAAAGATTCAATTGCTTTTCGCAAATCATCTACACTTTCAGAGCGAGGATGTAATTGCTCAAGATGCTGTAAGGGCTCCTCGATCAACTGTAATTCTTCATCACTAAGCAAATGACGATCAGTTTGTAGGGAGTTTTTTACCGCATCAAGTAAACGCAATGCCTCAACCTGCTCTTCTCTTAACGCTCGAATATGCATATCTGCCTCTGCGCTTTGGAATCCTTCACGCAGCATATTTGCAATATCTCCATCGGCAAGGCCATAACTTGGCTTGACCGTTATCGATGTATTGACTCCTGATACTTCTTCACGAGCACTCACCGACAGTAAACCGTCTGCATCGACTTGGTAGGTAACCCTAATTCTCGCAGCACCAGCAACCATCGGTGGTATGCCCCGTAATTCAAATTTCGCAAGAGATCTGCAATCTTGAGCTAACTCTCTCTCGCCTTGAACTACATGGATAGCCATCGCGGTTTGTCCATCTTTAAAGGTCGTAAAGTCCTGAGCTTTAGCCACTGGTATTGGGCTGTTGCGTGGGATTATTTTTTCAACGAGCCCACCCATCATTTCTACTCCTAAAGAAAGTGGTATGACATCTAACAATAACCACTCATCATTTTTATTTTTATTTCC
>JBAXKF010000081.1:0-5525 GCA_037137465.1 Betaproteobacteria bacterium
TTGATTCAGTCAGATGGATCAAGGTATGTTGGGCAATTTAAAGATGATCAATTCAATGGCCCGGGAAGTTATACATGGCCAGATTATGCAAAATATACAGGCCAATTTCGTAATGGCGGCTTTCATGGCCAAGGAACCTATACCTGGCCAGACGGAAAAAAATACGTTGGCGAATGGAGAGATAGTCGCAAAAATGGATTTGGTGTACTGTATTTTGCGAGTGGGGCAATAGAAAAGCAGGGAATCTTCAAAGACGATCAATTAGTCCAAGCACAAATGCCCGCCCCACCAGCACCTATTTTCGTTGCACCTAAGGTGGTTGCGCCGGTTTCCACTCCATCAGCTGTAGACCAAGCCATTGAGATGAAGCGCCAAAAATGTACGAAATTAGGTTTAATACCAGGCTCTGAGGACTATAAACAATGCATGATGTAACGAAGAACATAATACGACTAAGTTGTCTGGTTTTGATTGGGGCGCAATGTGTCAGCGTTATTCATGCTCAGCAGACACAGAACTTACCAACACCAGTAGATCCATCATCGAAGGGGTCTTTAATTAAGCCCGACAGTCTTTCGATACAGGAGATGGAAAAAAGCATCAAAGTCGAAAAGACTCCACCTGTCCCACCACCAGTCGTTGTTGTCGAGGAAGTCAAGCCCGCAGCCGGTACGTATGAAGAAGTACTTTTTTATGAAAAGCAGTGTAGGGCAAAAAAAGACATCAATTGCGTCAAAGCTGGAACAATTATTATGTCTGAAAAGCCACCTCAGCAAATCTATGATTTGGACGGTGCTGCGCGTGCAAAGCGAGCATTACGTTTATATGAAGTGGCGATTGCAGCGGATAACTTCGAGGCGATGGAATATGCCTATGACTTATATTATGACCCTTACACCATTTTGAGAGCATTTAATTCCTATGGCGATAAGTCACGCGCGATGGAAATACGTGAAGTGATGGTAACTAAAAACTACGCGGGGGGAATGATACGATTGGCTCAAGATTACCTTGAAAATCCAGAGTATCTATTATCTCTTGGTAAGAAAAAAGAAGCTTGTCAAATCATCAAACAAAATACTACCAACAATGATCTAACGAATAAATCAAAAGAAATTGTAAATACTTTGAAAAACGATTTGACTTGTAAGGTAATGAATTAAACGACTCGTTGTTTTATCTACGGTATTCAATGATGTGGAAGTTAGATCCAGCGCCACCTTCCCCGTAGAGGACTTGGTAGACAGAATCCAAATCTAAAATATAAATACTGCTATCAGAGCCCATATTTTTAGTCGCAATCATTCGAAAAGTATCATAGGAGATACGGCCTAGAATAGCCTGCGTTCTTTGTAGATCATTTTGGACACGCTGATGATCGCGTGGGGGTATCATGCCACTGCGCATCCAATTACTAACTTGAACCGTATCTTGGTTCATTGAATTAATAAGATCTTGCTTAGTAACCGTACCGTTATAGTAGGCAGAGCAACTTCTAGGAACAACTTTAAATTCACTACCGACCCAAAAGCAATTATTAAACATGGTGGGAGTAATACTTAATTGCCACGATTGTCCATTGATCGAACTATAGGGAGTTGATTTCCAATACCCTAACCAGCGGTCGTTGATCGCTTGACCAAAGCTGACGTTGGATAGTAAAACAAAAATTAGAGTGATGATAAGTTTCATAGATATACTCAACTGATATAAAAATTACAAACCACAACGTCTTAAAATGGCATCCTGAAAACTCGGCACTTGTTGAGGGAACCCAATACTACCTTGGCTTTTAACAAAGCTTACTTTCGTACCTCCGTTAGCCCATCCCCAAGAACCATAACCGAACTCTGGCGAGTAGACATCACAACTTACACCCAAATAAATTGTTGCATTAGAAGAGTTAAGCCTAGCGCCGTCCTTGGAGTAACTTAAATTAAAGACAGTGCGAGGAATTAAATCACTCGCATAAAAGCCATTGGCATGTCTTGGATTAGCGCAGCAACTCACCATCGTTTCATTGGGTTGAGCTTGTGCAGGCGTAATACCAAAACTCGAGAAGAAGAGCAGCAAACTGATCAATAGGATTTTCATTAAAACTCTCGATATAAAAAAAGCAACAAATAGAAAGCTATTTACTTTAATAAATGATTATAAATGAGTGGTTTGACAGTTCTCATAAGGTACTCAAGCCTTCATGATTTCCTCTAGCATGATCAATATTGACAGAGTTTGTTTTCAGGAATGGTTTCGATTGAAAGGTTTCAATTCAAGTTAGAATAAGTCTATAAAAATATAACTGGAGACAATATGCGCACAAAGCATTTTTTTCGCATTTTGATTGCGCTTGCATGTTTTGGAATAATACAGCCGATAAGTCTTGCGCAACAATCCAATGATTACCCTAATCGACCCATACGGATTGTTGTGTCATTTCCGCCTGGTGGATCACCGGACTTTACTGCAAGAGTCATCGGGCAGCAGATGGGCGCTATTTTAAAAACAAGTGTGATCGTAGAAAATAAACCTGGTTCAGGTGGTAATTTAGGTACGCAGTATGTCGCATCGAGTAAACCTGACGGTTATACCCTCTTGGTCAATTCTTCAGCATTTACAGTGAATCCTAGTTTGTATGGTGCTAGGGCAGGATATAGTCCAGAAAAAGACTTTGCAAATATCGTTGTAGTTTCAAAACAAGCCAATGTGGTGTCCGTCAATGAAAAAATCCCTGTCAAGAGTCTCAAAGATTTAAAAACATTTTCTAGTACAGAAAAATTAGCCTTTTCAACTCCAGGAAGTGGCACAACCCCCCATTTAACTTGTGCAAACATATTTCATGGTATTTGGAAGCAAGATATTACTCATATTCCATACAAAGGTGCGGGTCCTGCTTCCTTAGCCGTTGCTAGTGGAGAAACACCGATAGGTTGTACTGCCGCCTTTGGGGTGTTGCAATTTGCCAAACAAGGTAGGGTGCGGATCTTGGCGATTTCAAGTGACAAGCGCATATCACAATTACCAGATGTTCCAACATTCATAGAGCTCGGTTATCCACAGATCAATGATTACACTTTAAGTGGTTTTTATGCTCCTAAAGGAACGCCGCCAGACATTCTTGAAAAACTCAATCAAGTCATTAATCAAGCATTAGAGGTACAAGAAGTTAAAGATAAATTTGACACCGCAGGATTGATGGCGGTAGGCGGGACAATTGCGCAGACCAATCAAATAATTAGTTCTGAACTCAAGCATTGGGAGCAAGTCGTGAAGATTACTCGAGCAACCGCCGATTAATCAAGACTAGGGTGTGGCGTAGGATTTTGTAAGTGCAATTGCCGCATCTATATTACTGATATTGGCTGGAATGATTTGTTGCTCGATTTGTCGCATGATTTCGACAATCGCACAGTTCGCTGGAGTAGGAATCCCCAGACTAATGCCTTGCTGCACAACAAGTCCATTGAGGTGGGGAGTTTCTGTACGACGTTTTTTAATTACATCTTGAGTCACAGCATTTTGCGATTTTTTGCCAATATGCCCGAGCAGGGTTGTGACTAATTTTTCTGCGATGACATGAGGATCTTGACCCATTTCAGTATCTGATAATCCAAAAATCCCCTCGAGTTGATATCCTAAGGCTTGACCCACAGCAATAGCCTCAATACCAATTTGTAAAACAAGATTACGCATGTGAGGTAATTGCAGAGCTTCATAAGACTCGGCCCGGAGCATAGCAAAGGGTGCTAAGACCATCGCATTGGTGACGAGTTTGGTCCACTTTGCACCTTCGATATTCGTGGTGATATCCACCGTTGCAACATGTTGCAATAAACTTTTAATTTCCTCTAATCGCGGCGTTCGTTGACCGTCGAGTTCACCAAGACCCATCCAAGTTCGTGCTGGCGGGGTTTTTCTTTTGATGACACCTGCCTCAAAACTCTCTGCAGATAATTCTAAAACACAGCCTATGGTTCGATCCTTACCCACAATCTTTGCAACTTCTTGATTCATCATACCGTTCATGAGAACTACCACCATACTACTCGGGTGAAGATAGGGAAGTATAAATTCTGACAACCACTTCGCATCACCCGCTTTAGATGCTAAGAAAACAATATCAAAATAATCGATTGGCATACCAGCCAATTCATGGAGATGGATAGCTTGCACAGGACCTGTGCTGAAGTCACCATCAGCACTTGTAATATGAAGGCCTTTTTTTTTCATCACATCAATGACTTCAGGCCATGGATCAATGATCCAATGATCGATGCCTGCTTGCGAAAAATTAGCGCAAACACTGGCGCCAATGGCACCAGCGCCAAGAATCGCGATTTTTTTCTTCATTTTATTTTTCCCTTATGTGGAATCACTAAACTACTCTACCAAAGCGCGTAAAACTAATCCCACATCCTAAGGCAATCAACAAAAGTCCTAAGCCCATAACCGGGGCAGTAATTTCAGTTAAATGTTGACGCTCAAAACGAATCGTTAAACCTAAAGAGTCATAAATTTTCTTCAAATCTGCTGGTTTTGTTGCCAGGTAGTATTCACCAAGCGTACCATTTGCAATTTTTTTCAGATTCGTTTCATCTAAACGGACGCGCATGGACATCCCTTGGGATTGGATCACACTACCCTCAGTAGTGCCAACACCAACTGTATGGATTTTGACCCCATGATTTGCTGCTAGTTCCGCCATTTTGAGGACGTCAGGCCCCATATTACTTTGACCATCCGTGATTAACATGATCGCCATAGATTGATTAGAGCCTGGTTCCATATTGATATGATTTGTATTTTTGGGGTCAGTGATGGAAGGTTTTGGTGAAGGCCCTTGTTCTGATTCAGTAATGATTTTTTCCGCATCAATGCCTGAGCCTGGTAATAAATTCGCCAGAGCAATCACAATGCCACTACCAAGCGCTGAACCCGGTTGTAGCGGAATATTTTCTAGGGCTTGCATCAAGGTAATGCGGTCACTCGTTGGCGCTTGTCGAAGAGCCGCAGTACTTGCAATGGTGACGATACCGATGCGCATTTGAGGAGGTTGATCTTGGATAAATTGTTTGACTGCACTGATTGTGGCATCAAATCGACTAGGTTTAATATCATCCGCACGCATACTACCCGAAGTATCAATTGCAATCATGATGGTATCTAGGCGACTCGGAACATACAGCACCGCCCTTGGTCTTGATAGGGCAAATAACAAGACACACAGACCTAGCAATAAAAATAAGGCGCTCAAGAGTTGCCAGCGTTTGGCATGACGCAGTTGCGATGTTTTGCCACTTTGTTGTTGGAGACGATAACTGACTGAAGAAGCCGGTGATTTAGAACGCCAATACAGGAGCATGATTAAAGGTACTAAAGCAAATAGATACAGGGCAAAAGGCCATTGGATTGAAAGGGTATCGAAGGCAAACATTTTTGCTCTTAAGCCGCCACACGCATTTGATGAACCTTAGCGGGTTTACGTTTACGCAGTTGCATAAAGCGCAATAAAGCATCCTCCATCGGCT
>JBAXKF010000082.1:0-5372 GCA_037137465.1 Betaproteobacteria bacterium
ACTAGATTTGCCAATTCATTCTCCGAGAGTTCCTCAGTTCCCGCTGGGCGCATTGGGAAGATAAGATATCGTAGATCTGCATTGCTATCGTGCACACGTACCTCAACATCACTTGAAAACGTCAAACCAAACTCTTGCATGACAGCACGTGGCTCTCTTACAGCGCGCGAGCGATAGGCTTTACTGACGTACCATGCGGGAGGCTCACCCAAGAGCGAGCGGGGGTAACACGAACAAAGCGTACACACGACTAAATTATGTATATTTATAGTATTTTCAATCACCATGATTTCAGCTTCCAGAACATCAATGCCCAACTCGATGGCAGCTTTTTTTCCATCAGCGAGCATGCGCATTTTATATTCTGGATCTACCCAAGCACGAGCCACCATGCGCGCTCCTTGATGGGGAGTTGCCGCGTCATTAAACTCAAGTCTTCTACGAACTTCTTCGCCAGTAATAATGCCTTTTTCGATCAGCATCGCCCGTAACGCAATAAACTTTGCTTCACCAGGAGTTAGAACAACATCGTTATCCTCCTGGGCAGGATGCGCATGTGCGTCATCATGCTCGTGGCCATGGTCATGGTCGTGGTCGTGGTTCATTGCGGCTCCTTCAAAGAAGTAACAGTTTCAAGCCAATGATCATAGATTTCTAATACAAGCGTATCGCAGTCTGAACCTTCATAATCTGGCCAAAGATCATTTTGTTTAAGCCTAACACGATACAGGGGTATAGGCTCACAGCCAATACGACCATATGCTCGCTCTTCGGGATTTTCAAACAAGCCGACATAGGAGTCAATTAAGCCCACCTTATTACGCACATACTGTGGGGTTCGCACATGCCCAGCTTTACCAATATCGCGAATACGAACGACTTCTCCAGGAGAGAAGATTCGGGGATTACGGGTTTGCATGATGCGGCAATCCTTGACGAAGAATCTCTTGGGTTCGCGCCGTTAATTCAGCACGGTCAATGATTCCTTTTTCTACTAAAAGGTCCGCCATGCCATCCGTACGACGATCATAAAACCGTGATTTTTTATATTCTTCTAAAGGGGTTGCCTCAACCGCACGCCGAAATTCATCTAAGTTAAAAATACCCTTAGACCACAGAACATTAAACATCGCAATCATATGCTTTTCCCAAAATAGCTGAGGAACTTCCTCTTGAGGGATAGCTTCTGATGGTAGTCCGCCAATATCGGTAATTAATCTTTCGGGAACTTCACGCATTATTTATATATCCATCAAGTTATGCATTAAAAGCGAGTTCATACAGGAAAAATATATTCGTTATATTCCTATTCATCTTATCAAAAAACTACTTAATATACTATTTAAATACTTTACCAATAGCGCTGATTTACTCGTTATGTGCCTGAGGCTAATAAAAACACTATTTTTCCTACATTTTAAAACGAACATCTAAAGCCAGACCTGATAGATAAAAAATATAAAGGCAAGTGTTTGTGCTGTCGATTTAAACGATATTTATGATTTTGATTGTTTTTTGGCAATTCGTTTATTAATGTCTTTGAGCATTGCTTCGTCAGGCTCTTTCCAATTAGCTCCAGCCTGGTTTGCCATATAGACTACTGCAGAAGAAAATTCAGCGACAGTTAAGTCTGACTTACCACCTTTTGGCGGCATCGCCCCCACACCGTGATAAGCATCGGAAGTTATATGTGCCTGCCCCTCTTTAATTAGCTTCCCCCATTGCTTTTTATCACCGACTAAAGGAGCCTTATTAAGGCCGGTTGCATGGCAGTTTGAACAAACGGCTTTATAGGTCTCTTCACCACCAGCCATACTTATTGAACTAAAAAGAAACAGGCTGAGAAATAGGAGAAATTTCATATGTATTAGAAGTTTAAAAGAAGGTACTTTAATTATATCTTTGAATAATAAGCTTTGTTGATAGGTATATTGTGTCAATAAAGATGTAAAAATGCGAGCTCACCCCGAGCCGCCAATAGTTTTAGATACCCCAATCAAGAATCGAGAAGGCAAGGGGATGATTGTTAGCCAACACTCTTCGCTTATTCCTTAAGGTGTCTGAGGGGCATTGATCTGAAAGAGGCATCCTAGGCTCTAGTCATAATTAGAAGATATAATTTAAAAAATTTGGAGAATTTTATGACGACTGTAAAACAATGTATAGATCAGAAAACCAACACTATCTTTTCAGTAAGATCATCAGATCATGTTGAAGTTGCTTTGTTGCTGATGCGTGATAACCGAGTCAGATCTGTCTTGGTTATCGATGATGGGGCATTAGTAGGAATTGTTTCTCAAGGTGATTGCGCCATTAAGGTATTGTTACCAAATAACAGTGCAAAGCAAACACTCGTCTCAAAAATTATGACTGCCAAGCCGCTAACGGTATCACTCTCTAATTCTTTGGATGAGTGTATGGCTATCATGGTTCACAAACATATTAGACATTTACCTGTTGTTGAAAATAATAAAGTGGTTGGAGTTATTTCAATTGGCGATATTGTGAAGAGCATTATTGAAGTACAAGATAATCAGATTAAGTTTTTGGAGACATACATCAGAGGTCATGGCGTTTGAGCTTTATAAAAGACAAATAATTGCTATTAAGATGGTGGATTAGAAACCCTAGGCCTCAGTCAATTCCGTACTGAGCCACCAAGAATCCAAGTTCTGTAACGGACGCATGGTTTGCAAGTTTCCGATTAGTTTTGGGCCAAAATAAATCTCGACGTCACTTACTTTCGAGACCCCAGATCAAGGGGCCACTCTATCTTTAGATGCTTTGGCTATTTAGGTAAGTGTGTAATTGTTCAATAAATAGTTTTTGCCCTTGACTGACTTGTTTTGACCACTCTTGGCCAGAAGACTCATTAGCATCATCGGATATAAATTTATATGAGAGCCAATCAATTTTATGTTCATGAGCCACTGAGGCTATGGCAAATAACTCCATATCGACCACATCAACCCCATTTTGAGTTAGCCAATCATCTTGTTGAGTTACAAAGCTATCGCCAGTTCCGCAAATATGACCATTTGAAGTGGATACAAACTTATTTGGCCTATTAGAAAACGGGACTATTCCTCTTGGCGCTAAGGGTTCAGCAATCATATCTCTTTGAATGACAGAACCAATTTGAATTAGGCCAGAAAGGTTTGGAGTGATTCTTCCAGCTGTACCGAAATTAATAATTAAATTTGGGTTGTATTCTTTTATTGCTTTGAATGTGGCAATAGACGCATTCACTTTGCCAATTCCTGAATAGATTACTGGGATATGAGAAGATATATCCTCATGATAAAGTTCATCTTCAAGTGCCACAATTACAACTAAAGAATTTTTCATAAGATATGAATTTATTAGATTATTTACCAACAGTTCCCGACTTTCCAAAGCCAGGAATTATGTTCAAAGATATATCACCATTACTGGCAGATCATAAAGCGTTTACATACGCTATAGACCAATTGTATGATCTTAGCAATTTTTATGACTTTGATTATGTTTTGGGCATAGAGTCTAGGGGCTTTATTTTTGCCACAGCACTTGCTCAAATATCTAAAAAAGGATTAGTTCTAGCTCGAAAGCCTAATAAGTTACCTAGAAAAGTATATTCAGAAAGTTACGGATTAGAGTACGGCGTTGACTCTTTACAGATTCAACAAGATATATTTCCTAAGCAAGCAAGGGTCTTGTTAATAGATGATGTCTTGGCTACAGGAGGAACTCTAGTTGCGGCGGCAAACTTGGTGAGGAAGTCTGGAGCCAATGTTGTTGGTACATTGGTTTTATTAGAAATTTCCGAGTTGATGGGTATTAACAAATTAGCTAAAGAAAACATTCAATTAAAGTCATTAATTCAAATCTAAAGATACTTTATAAACCCTAGGCTTGGTCGACTCCGCTACGGACCGCCAAGAATTCAAGATAGTCGCCGTTCAGCGATAATTTTCGTTTCTAAGTCTTCATTACCCTATGATTTGTCGCTAAAGCAGTGTGGATGGAACATCTCTTTAAAGGAAGGATTGTGAGAAGGTTGGTATGTGTGCTGATAGAGCATTAATAGTGCAAATTACCCATAAATTGCCATGTTCAAGTTGGTAAAGCAAGAGAATTGAGTTAAACGCCTTGATTTATGTGACATAGGCTAATTAAAGGAACATTATAAGAAGTCGAAATTGAATACTCTGGGAGATATTACTATCAACCAAAATGTTGTCGAGCGTTTTTATATAGCTTTAAGTGCTGGACTAATCAATCGGTTTGGCGAAATACCTACGGCTAATAAACTATCAATCGAATTTAATATTCGAAATACACAATCAAGCCCGATATCCCGTGAAACCGCCAGAAAATGGATTAATGGTCAATCATTACCAAGCGCACAAAGACTTAAAACGTTAATTGGTTGGCTAGATTTGGATGCTTCTTTTATTTACGCAAGTAATTACTCCGAAGAAGCACAACCACATTTAAATAGTGTTAACGAGAGAAATGCTGGAAAGCTAGAAGCTTATAACCTTAGGAAGAAAGTAGGTTTAGGCCAAGCAGCATTGAACCATGTTTCACCTTTGACGGCTGTTCTGGATAAAGATGGTTTTATTATCCTTGTAAATAGTGCTTGGCGATCAATTGCTCTGTTGTATCCAAAACTTGATAGGTGTAAATTAGTTTGCGAGGGAGTTAATTATCTAACTGTTTGTGATAAGGCAGGGGAAACCTCCGAAGATGCAAGAATGGTAGCTAAAGGAATTCGCGAAGTAGTTCTTGATAATAAAAAAGAGATTAAGATTCAATATCCATGCCATAGTAACGTCAAGAAAAATTGGTTTGAAGTTAAGATATCGGCTTTCAAACAACAAAATGATGTTTGCTACATCATTACACATAGCCCAATTACTGAAGCCATTTATAAATTACATAATAAATAGCATTACTTAGTCGGCTTAATTGAATTTAATGCCATCAACGCAGATTGAATCCAATAGTACATTAAGGTTAATTTACCAACTTAAACGTGGCACATCTTCATTCGCTAAGCATATATTCGTAATTAGTAAGTGAGTTAAATAATTACAATAACATCATAAAAAATGAGGAGACTAATGAAAAATTTAACAAACACGTCTGTTACTAATTCTAAGAAGATGCTTGGTTTAGAAAATTATGTAAAGATAATTCGAGAACTTCAGAATAGTGGTTTGATTAATTTAAATAATTTTCATGAATTATCTTACGATGAAAAAGATGACGTATTTAAAGAAATTCTGCGCTGGAGTGTTTTCGACAATAATCTTAAAATATTAAAAACCAACTCACAACATTAAAATCTAAGAGAAAGTTATTAAATTTTCAGATAAAAAGCTAAC
>JBAXKF010000083.1:0-5053 GCA_037137465.1 Betaproteobacteria bacterium
AATGAACATTTTATAAACTCCTATTCTGGTGCAATACCAGCAGCGGTCGCCATCTGGGTCCATCGAACTTCTTCACTAATTAAAAATTGCGAAAATTCTTTTGGTCCAGCATAAAAAGTCTCTACTCCATTTAAATTTAACTTTACCTTTACATCTTCTCTCAATAAAAATTTCTGAATTTCTATACTTAATGCATTAATAATTTGAGGAGAAGTTCCTGCTGGAGCAAAAACACCAAACCATGCCATCAGATCAAATCCTGGGGCTACATTTTCATTGATTGTCGGCACATCGGGTAACAAAGAACTTCGTCTATTTGTAAGTATTGCTAAAGGTCTTAATTTTCCAGATTTAATATGAGGTATACCAGTTGCTAGATCAATTACCCCACCTTCAATATTCCCTCCTATTATTTCAACAATAGCCTGAGGATTACTTCGGTAAGGGACTGCAATCATCTCTATACCTAATCTTTTATTCAGTGTTTCTCCAGCAATTTGGCCACTTGAGTTACCAAAACTATATCGAATTTTATTGGGGTTGTTTTTAGAAAATTCTACAAATTCTGATATGTTTTTTATTGGTAGGTTAGAGTTAATGACGAGCATCGATTGAATGCCCGCAACTCTAGCTACAGGAGAAAAATCTGTATTGGGATTGTAAGGAACATTTTTATAAAGACTCTTTACAACCGAGTGCGTTGTATTGGTAGTAAAAAGTAGGGTGTAGCCATTTGGCAAGGACTTAGCTACAAAAGAGCTACCAATTGTCCCACCAGCGCCTGGTTTATTTACAACTATAAATTGTTGGTTAAATTGATTTCTTAAATGTTCTGCTAAAAGTCGAGTGACTAAATCTGTTACTGATCCAGCACCAAATGGCAAAATAATAGTCACCGGCTCATTAGGATAACTTTGTGCGACAGCGTCTTTTTGAACTATTGATAAAAATATGATTGCAAAAATCGGTATAAATAAATTGTGGATAAAATTTCTTTTCATTTTTTTATCCACCATGCAAACCATATGATAAAAAATCACTTGAGGGACCATTTAATTTCATAGAAAATAAACTCTCAACAGATGTGTAATCTTCATACCCTAAACGTGCTAATGGACGTATCTTTAAAATATCTATTTTTCCATCACTATCGATAAATTCATCTTTTATATGGACGCCAACAACCCTGCCAATGACCACATCGTGATTTGTTTTAAAATCATTTCCAGGTAAAGTGAGTGTCGTATAGTAGACACATTCAATATTGATTGGAGACTCTACGACAAATGGCGCTTTTACAAGTCTAGATCTACCTGGTGTAAGTCCTAACGCTCTCATTTCGTCAATGTCAGAGTCTGTGATTTGTGCGCTTAAGTTAACTTTTTCTCGTAAGTCGTACGTTGCCATGTTGTACACAAACCCGCCCATTTCCTCTGCATTTATAACAGAGTCCTTGATATGGCTATCAGGTGACTGACGACCTCCTGAGAAACAAAGATAACCTGGCTCAAAGCCGAGATTGTTGAATTGACTATAAGGGGCTAAGTTAATTTTTCCATCCTTAGATATCGTAGATATCCAGCCAATAGGTCTAGGAACAATACAACTTTTATATGGCGTATGTGCTAAGCCATGATTTTTTTTATCTGGCTCGTAGAACATTATCCTACGACTCCAATATGTAAATTTTTGATTATTTCTTTTGAATGCTCACCCAGCATCGGGGGCGCATTAAGTTCTTGATCGCTCCTAGATCCATCTAACAAAACGGGTCTTCTTATTGTTTTAATGACGCCCATTGTCGGATGTGTTAAGTCGACAAAACTACCTAAATGTTGCACCTGTGGATCATTAAAAACTTCTGTGACATCATAAATAGGTGCTGTTGGTATATCCTTACTGACTAGAAGTCTAAGCCAATGTTCTCTGGTATTTTTTACTAATATCTCTGCAGCAATATCCTTGAGTAAAAGATAGTTATCAATTCTAAGTGCTCGAGTTAAAAATCTTTCATCTTGCGCCAAGTCAGGAATCTCAAGACACTCAAGGAAACCTTTCCAAAATTTTTGTTGCGACGACAAATGAACTGCAAACATCTTTCCATTACTATCACTAAATGCATATGACTGTGATGTTTTGGCGCGCAACAAAGGGTCAGAAATTAATTTTAACTGTGTTAAATAAGCATATGGATCTGGAATAAATGCCAGTGAGGACTCTAGCATATTGACGTCTAATCGTCTGCCTATGTTTGTTTTTGTTCTCTCATAAAGAGCTGCCAGTATTCCTTGACAAGCATAATGTGCGGTCACATTATCACTGATTGTAGGACCTGTGATTTGTGCATTTTCTGCACTAAAAAATAAACTTGATATCCCACTCAATGCCTGGGCAATTGCATCATAGGCAGGTCTATCACTATACGGTCCATCAGGTCCAAACCCAGTGATATGACAACGAATTAACCGTGGATTGATTTCTTTTAACTTTTCGTCCGAAAAACCAAATGCATCCATGGTGTCAGGTCTAAAGTTTTCAATAAACACATCAGCTTTTTTAATTAATTCGATAAAGATACTTTTGCACTCGTCTACATGCAAATCTAAGGTAATACTTTCTTTATTCCTGTTATAGGCACAGAAGTGGGGGCTGTATAAACCATCTCTAAAATTTCGAAATGGATCCCCACCTTCTGGCTTCTCTACTTTGATAACAGTTGCACCCCAATCTGCAAGCATCATTCCCGTAAGGGGTGCAGTAATCATTGTTGACAACTCAACAACATTAATTCCGGTAATTAACGAAGTCATGTTATGAATATTTTTTACTTCTTACTTTTCTTGGGATCATCATATGCTAGGAGTGTTCCAAGTTCAAATGGTCCGTAAACAGGTTTGTAGCTTTTTTTATCCACAAATTGCGCAAGACCTGTTTGATATGACTTCTCTGGATCGTCAACGCGTATTGCTGTATTTTTTGCCAGCAAATAATCATATGCTTGACCAAAATCCATGGTTCTTACTTGCCGTATTGCTTGTTTAGTTGCCTTTAATACTGCTGGGCTTTTTTTCATTAATTTATCGGCAAGCTTATCAACCTCAGCTTCTAAACTTTCATGGGGAACTGCATAATTAATAAATCCAACTCTAGCAGCTTCTTTCGCATCAAATGCCTCACCAAGACATGCATAGTAGAGTGCATGTCTGTACAAAACTGAGTCAACTACTACTTTACTTACCAATGCACCCGGCAAAATTCCCCAGTTAACTTCTGATAATGAGAATGTTGCGTTTTCTGAGGCAATGGCAAAATCCGTTGCCAAAAGCTGCATAAATGCCCCTCCTACGCAATATCCTTCAATGACGGCGATTGTTGGCTTATCGTAGTTATAAAGTCGCTCCCAGCGCCAGCGATTGGCAGTCTCTGCCATGTGCTTAGCTTTGGTAGGGTTTTCCTCCATACCGCGGAAAAACTCTTTTAAATCTTGTCCGGCCGAGAAGTTTCCTCCTGCGCCGCGGATAACTACAACTTTTGTATCAGGATCTTGCTCTAACTCTTCAAGGGTCTTGTCCATTAATTCATGCAACTCAGGACTCATTGCATTGCGTTTTTTTGGACGATTCATAATAATGGTGCTAACACCATTATATTTTTCAACTTTTACAACGGGTTCTACAGTACTCATTTTTTTATCCTTCATCTTTAAATTACGTATAATTTGCCTGTTATCTATGATTTAGCCAAGTGAAAAAAATTTACCTTTAAATGATTTTTTTTCACCACATAATTTATATAAGTCCATGAATATCGAAAATAGACTTCCATCCCTGTCTGGCCTTATTGCATTTGAGGCAGCCGCCCGACATCTCAGTTATAAAAAAGCTTCAACCGAACTTTTTTTAACGCAAACAGCCATTAGTCACTCCATTACCAATTTGGAAGAAATTCTTGGTACAAAGCTTTTTTTGCGTCTTGATAATTCAATTAAGTTAACGAAGTCTGGTGAAGACTATCTCTTAGTAGTTAGAGATGTGTTGGTTACCTTATCTTCAGGTACCAAAAATATTAGGGCGCAGAATGATGAAAAATCCCTCACAATTGAATGTTTAGGTATTTTTGCCATTAGTCAACTTTTACCAAAGTTACATGAGTTCAGGGAAAAATATCCTCATATCAATATTCGATTACGTACGATCCAATCTCTTCAGAATAAAATCAACCATAGCTTTGATGTTGCAATTTGGCATGGCTCTGGAAAGTGGATTGGACTTGATGCCACAAAACTTGGTGAAGAAGAAATTTTTCCTGTATGCAGCCCAAAACTGCTTCAGTCTAAATTTCCATTAACTACACCGCAAGACCTTGAACACCATACAATTATTAAAACATCGTCCCCGTTGGTAAACGATGATTGGTCATTGTGGCTTGACCACGCCAAACTCTCGAATGTCAAATTTAAATCCATTATTGACTGCGACTACTTTATGACGAGTCTTCAAGCAGCAGTCAATGGTCTTGGGGTTACATTAGGTAGATCATCCATCGTAAAAGCTGATCTAGAAAAGGATAACTTAATTGAACCCTTTTCAATTAGAGTAAAATCTTCCAATAGCTACTATATCGTTTCACCAACTGAAACAACGCATCAAGATAAAGTTGTTCTTTTTAAAAATTGGTTTTTAGAAGCCTTTTCACATTAGCTTTTGTTAATTTAATCCCCTGACTGAATCCCTGCATTTTTAATAATTACTGTCCAATTTTCTAATTGAGTTTTTACATACTGTTCAAATTCTTTTTGACCACCCCAAAATGGCTCAATGCCACTTGTAGTTAGGCTCCTGATAATATCTGGGTCCTTTAGGGCTTTCTGTACAGCCATTTCTAGCTTTGCTACAGTCTCAGGTTGCATTCCTGCTGGCCCAGATATTCCTCCCCAAGGAAGAACGTCAAACCCTGGCAAGACCGTTTCATTTAATGTTGGAACACCCGGCAGTCGAGCGTTATGAGTCTTTGTTAATAAGGCTAAGGCTTTGACTTTGCCACTCTGAATATG
>JBAXKF010000084.1:0-5000 GCA_037137465.1 Betaproteobacteria bacterium
TTTTGCCATCGAGTTGAACCGCGGCGCCTTTTGAGGCTAGATCAGCCGCTACAACTCGTTTGGCATAATCGATTTCCTGATCCGTGGGAGTAAAGCAAGCAATCACTCCATCAATTTGCTTCGGATGAATACAAAGCTTAGCACCAAAGCCTAATCTTTTGGCACGCAAGGTACCTTTTGTGAGCAGTTCCGGATTGTTGATGTCTGTAGTTACCCCATCAATAGGTGGCGCTATTTGCGCAAGCCGTGAAGCCAAATTGATAGCAAAACGCACGGGAAGAAGTTCTGTTTCATCCGCATCACAAAGCATCCCAAGATCTGCTTGTGTATCGATATTACCAAGGGCAAGACGTAAGGTCAGAGGATGTTTTGCGATTTCATTCACATGCAAAATTCCCAGAGCAGATTCGATAATAGGAATAATCACTTCCAAATGGGCGACTTTTTTAGTAAAAGAGTCTAATTGTGCAAGGGATTCAACTTTTGGAACAACAACATGAAGCGGGCCTTCTAGCAAATTTAAAAAGGCCACATCATCCTTAGTGAAGCTCGTATCGATAGGATTGATGCGAATTAATACTCTCTTACGATTTTCGGTAGAGCAAGACTCCCAAAATAAACGAATATGTTCACGCGCCGCACTTTTTTGTTCAGGCGGTACAGCATCTTCAAGATCAATAATAATTGCTTTTGAAGAACTATTAATTGCCTTGGAAAAAAACTCTGGGCGGTGTCCAGGAGAAAATAAAAAAGTTTGAGCAATAGCTAAATGTGCGCTTAATTTATCCATGATTTAAATAGCCTGTGCTTCCCTTAGTTCTTGAATAGACGCGGTATCAAACCCCAGTTCCCGCAAAATGAGCTCTGAGTGTTCACCAATATCTGGAATCGCGTCCATCCGGTAGGTATATTGATTATTAACACCAGGTGGAAGGAGTGCTGGGACAGGTCCAATAGGAGAGTTAATCGACGACCAGCGATCTCTTGATGCGAGTTGAGGGTGATTCCAAAGACCCTTCATATCATTCATTCGTGCATTGGCAATTTGCGCACTCTCTAATAAGAACATGACTTGATCGATTGTCAGAGTCGAAAAGCAATTGACAATAATTTCTTCTAATTCAATACGATTTTCATGACGTTTAAAGTTCAGTGAAAATTTTTCTTCATGTGCTAACGCTGGATTTTTCAGGACCTTCTCGCAAAAAATGAGCCATTCGCGCTCATTTTGAAGCCCGAGCATAATCGTATTACCATCACCAACGGCAAAAGGACCGTAGGGATATATGGTGGCATGAGAGGCGCCAGACCGCTGTGGTGGAGCCGCATCCTCATACGCATAGTACATCGGGAAGCCCATCCATTCACCAAGGGCTTCTAGCATGGAGACGTCGATGTGTGATCCAACACCTGTTTTATCTCTCAAAATAAGCGCAGATAAAATATTGGTATAGGCATACATTCCGGCAGAAATATCTGCAATGGAATTGCCTGCTTTAGAAGGAGTATCTTTGGTACCGGTAACAGATAAAAATCCAGCTTCACTTTGAATCAGAAGATCATATGCTTTTTTATCACGGTAAGGACCATCATTGCCATACCCAGAAATATCACAAACAATTAATCTTGGATTAAGTACTTTTAATTTCTCGGCAGATAGGCCCATGCGCTCGGTAGCACCAGGAGCCAAGTTCTGCACTAACACATCTGCTTTTTCCAGTAACTGGATTAAGGCAGAAAAAGCTTTAGGATGTTTTAAATCGAGACAAAGACTTTCTTTAGATCGGTTGGTCCATGTGAAATGAGATGACATCCCTTTGACACGTTGATCATAATTTCGGGCAAAATCACCAGTAACAGGACGTTCAATTTTAATGACGCGAGCGCCTAAATCCGCAAGTTGCCTAGTACAAAATGGTGCCGCAATCGCATGCTCAAGCGAGACAACCGTAATCCCGTCTAAAGGTCTTATCATCACTTAAAAAGAACGTGGCAGATCAAGTAAATGTTCCGCAACGTAGGACAGAATCAAGTTGGTTGAAATTGGCGCTACTTGATACAGACGTGTTTCTCTAAATTTACGCTCCACATCATATTCACAAGCAAAACCAAAACCACCAAAAGTTTGGATACACGTATTTGCCGCTTCCCAAGAGGCTTTTGCTGCTAGGTACTTGGTCATGTTGGCTTCTGCACCACAGGGCAAGTGTTGGTCGAATAATTCGCATGCTCTAAAACGCATTAAATTCGCTGCCTCTGTTTCGATATATGCTTCAGCAATCGGAAATTGAACCCCTTGATTTTTACCAATCGGACGATCAAAAACGATACGTTCATTTGCGTAATGGCGTGCTTTATTAATAAACCAATAGGCATCGCCCAGACATTCAGCACCGATTAAAACACGCTCAGCGTTTAAGCCATCTAAAATGTATTTAAAGCCTTGGCCCTCTTCACCAATGAGGTTATCAGCAGGAATTTCTAAATTATCAAAGAACACTTCATTGGTTTCATGATTGACCATATTTAAAATCGGCGAAACAGTCATACCGTGACCAATAGCATCCTTCAAGTTAACGATAAAAATCGACATACCCTCTGACTTTTTCTTCACTTCTGCAAGGGGAGTTGTTCTAGCTAGAAGAATCATTAGATCAGAATGTTGAATCCGCGAGATCCACACCTTCTGACCATTAATCACATACTTGTCACCCTTTTTTACCGCAGTCGTTTTTAGTTTAGTTGTATCTGTACCGGTGGTAGGTTCAGTCACAGCCATTGACTGCAGTCGGAGTTCACCAGTGGCGATTTTAGGAAGATAGAACTTTTTTTGCGCATCAGAACCATGGCGCAGCAAAGTGCCCATGTTGTACATTTGACCATGACACGCACCAGAATTACCACCACCGAAATTAATTTCTTCCATAATTACGGATGCTTCAGCAAGACCCAATCCTGAGCCACCATATTCGGTTGGAATCAAGGCAGCTAACCAGCCAGCTTGCGTGAGAGCATCAACAAAAGCTTCAGGATATCCCCGAGCCTCATCAACTTTTTGCCAGTAGTGTGAATCAAAATTTGAACTGAGGTCACGAAGTGCTTCGCGAATTTCTTGATACTGGTCTGGGGTAGGTATATTGTGCATAGTTTTATAAAAAGTTAATCTGCTAAAGTGGCGCTGGCTTTCATACTGACAAAGCCCTCGTAGTTTTTTGTCCAAAGAGAAATTTTGCCATCTTCTCCTACTTTTCCGTTTACATCAAAGGAATGAATATCGAACAGAGGGCGCATGGCCTTAAATTCATAATGGCGAAGTCTACGATTTGGAACATGCTCATGGAGTAACTCCACGAGGAATGTTGCAATCATTGGACCATGAACGATGAGACCCGGATAAATCTCTACCTCATTCACATATTTACGATCATAGTGAATACGATGACCATTAAAAGTGAGTGCTGAATAGCGAAATAATAGAACTTCGCTTGGAATAATTTCTTTTTTCCAGTCAGGCTGATCATCGATGACAACAGGGGTAGCACCCTTCTCACCTTCAGCCGGAACTGGACGATAAACAATGTCATGTTCCTCAGAAATAGCAAGACCTTGCTGATTAGAGATTTCATGCTTAACAGTTACAAAAATAAGGTCACCAGAAGAGCGACCAAATTTATGTTCAACAGAAGCAATCGTTGAGTGTCTTGTTATCTTGTCACCAATATTGAGGGGATGATGCCATGTAAGGCGACTGCCTGCCCACATTCTTCTTGGAAGAGGAACTGGTGGCAGAAATCCCCCGCGTTTTGGATGGCCATCAGGACCAACTTCAGAAAGAGGCGCATGCGGAAGAAAATACAACCAATGCCATAACTCAGGTAAAACATCACCCTCTTTAAAAGAAGCGCTCTGATTAAAGGTGTCACCTAAGGCTTGAACAGGAAAAAGAGTCACAACATCGTGTAAGGTTTCTGTTTTTCCAACCCAAGTTTTTAAATGAGCAAGCTCATCTGCGGTAATCTGGGAAGGAGGAGTTGATGTATTGGACATAATGAGTCGATTTGCTTTGGGTAAATACTGATTTTAGCGAAAATGAACGAAAAGTGCTTACTCGCCCTTAAAGTTCGGGATTCTCTTTTCCGCGAATGCTTTTCTACCTTCACCATAATCCTTACTCACAAAACACGCATTAATTTGGGCGTTAATACTATCGAGCTGCGATTGATCATCTTGAATAATGCTTCGCATGGCTCTTTTCGCAGCTTGAATGGTGAGGGGGGCATTTGTGGCAATTTGTTCTGCAAGTTGCTGACAATGTGCAAACACATCATCTTGAACATTATTGATAATACCCATTTTTTCAGCTTGTTGAGCTGTATATACGTTTGCTGAAAAGAAGGCTTCCGAAGTAAAAATAGGGCCTAAATTCGCAAGAAACTGTTGCATATTACGATAACCATAGCCAAGTCCTAATCGAGCTGCCGGCATTCTAAATTTTGAGTTTGGACTTGCATAGCGCATATCACAAGAAAGAGCGAGACCAAGACCACCGCCATAACAAATACCGCTAATTGCAGCAATTACAGGGACTCTACAGTCAGAAATAGCCAATTGGGCTTCCTCCACAGCGGCATTATAGATATCAGAAGATTCCTTTGATCCCCTTTGGGTTTCGAATTCAGAAATGTTAGCACCTGAGACGAAAGCTTTTTCACCATTGCCACGCAGAATACAAACACGAATTTGGGTATCAGCATTGACATCATCAATAGCCTTTTTAATATCTATCCACATAGAAAGACTCACGGCATTATATTTCTCAGGATCACAGACTTCGATATATGCGATATGTTGATTTTTTGAATAATTAATGACGCCCATTTTGGCCCTCTTTATGTTGATGTCTAAATTGATTAATTCTGCGATAAATATATTCTAAAGCCTATGCGATATTCCCATCATTTTTGGGATAAATAGCAATTTTCTCCAAATAAGACTTTTTC
>JBAXKF010000085.1:0-4366 GCA_037137465.1 Betaproteobacteria bacterium
GGGTTATTCATTACTTAAATAACTAGGGTCTTTTTACTTTAGGGTTTTACCTAGCTGAAGGTGAGTGCTTATTTAAATTTAATAAAGATACATTCATCATTTACCGGGAGGATCAGATCAACAGAAATATAAATTCGCATTTTGGCGGAAGCTGTGAGATTCGAACTCACGGAGGGCGTTAACCCTCGACAGTTTTCAAGACTGTTGCATTCAACCGCTCTGCCAAGCTTCCTATATTGACGGTAAAGTCGATACATCAAGATTTTTACCTAAGAAATAGATTATAACTTTGAATTCCACTTTTATCCAAATTTACATCTAAAGTGTGATGTTTTTTTCATTAATCACACTTAACAGCAAGGATGATTTCATCAAAAACTGTTTTTGTAAGGCATGGTCTGATTCAATTTTTCTGAGTTCATCTAGGCGATCTTTTCTAGCATTGGGATCTTTTTCTTCTAAACGCTTTTTATTCGCAATAGTCTGTTCTTGTATAAATTGCACGTTTAAGGTCTTTCTTCGCTTTTCATAAAGATCAAGACGCGTATCATCAGCACCCTTCTGAATATCCTCTAAGCTAGATACAAGTTCCATTGCATCGTGTATGCCACAATTCAGTCCTAGTCCACCTATTGGGTTGTTGAGGTGCGATGAATCTCCAGCAAGCATTACTCTGCCAACCCTAAATTTTTGTGCCACGCGTTGATGGACGTTATATATATTGCGGTGAACAATCGACTCTAACGAACAGGCTTCTTCAAGTTCAATAATTCTTTTTTGCGCTGAGGCATCACTCAATGCCTCTTCGTCAGACTCATCGGTCCTCGCCGGAAATACAGCGCGCCATCGACCTTTGTAATCATCACCAGTCACTTTAAATAAGTTAGCCCACTCGCTCGATCCGGCAAAGTAGTTGCGATAACAGCAACCCATAGATTTCTCAAAATCATGAATCGAAGTCAACACAATAAATCGCTCTGGCCAAGTGTAGCCCTCAAACTCAATATTTAAGAGCTTACGAATCGTACTTTTTCCACCATCAGCACCAATCACATAATCTGCTTTAATCTGTCCTGTTTGCCCATCCTGCTGCGTGGTCAAAATGACATGATCTGAGCCTTGCGCAAGGTTGGTCACTGTAATACCGAATTGGTAGCTCGCGTCAGTAAATGTATCGAGTCGCTTGAGTCCCATCAAGACTAATTTATGCTGCTCTGTTTGAACAACAAATGGAAACTTCGTTTCATCTTTCAGTAGATCATGATCAAATTGAGCTACCCGAGATTTAGTATCTCGGTCCCAAAACTGAAAATATCTTGCCACTAAGCCTTGTTTGACAAACTCATCAATCAATCCTACCTGATCAATAAAATCGAGAGTCGACGGATGAGTAGTAGCAGCTCGTGGGTTGTGATCAACCTCTAGTGCAGCGTCTAATAAAGTTACCTTGAATCCTTTTTGTGCCGCAGCAATTGCTGCTACAACACCAACAGGACCTGCACCAACGACCACCACATGCATCTGTTTCATTAGTGAGCGGTTCCTGTGTAATCTTGTGGCACTTTGTTTTGCACAACCCGCACACTCTTCATCGGTGCTGGGGTATTGCGGCTTTTACCTACAAATCGAGGTATACCTGCTGTAATAACTGCGGCCACTGCAGGGATATCGCCATTGCGAATCGCATCCGTTGCATTGTCTTTTGAGCCGCCAACGCAGGCATCAAGGATGACAACATCAGCTTCTTTACCTGGCTTTAAAAACCCACTATCAATGCCATATACCGTGGCATTATTTCCAGTTGCAGCGGCAATGGCTGATTCAACAGACATATTCATCAGGCTACATAAATGCGTAATGGTGTAGAGCATACCTAAAGGCATAATGCCGCTACCTGTCGGTGTGTCAGTCGCAATTAAAAAGCGATCAAATTGATCTGCTTCCATCGCTAATTTTGCAATCAATAATGCGGTACGTAAATTACCTGCTGTACAAATTTGTAAGGCAATATTGCTTTCATTCACAATCCGAGGAAAATCTGCATCGGGCATCGCAACCGGTCCACCATTTACGTGGAAGGAAACATGCGGTTGCATTTTTAATAAGTGATCTACCCAAATACCTGATGAACCAGGAATGGATGATCCGCCTGTATGAACTGTCGTAATCATGCCTGCAGCTTTGGCCCAGGCCACCATCGGGGCATAATCGTAGGGTGATTTTACCGCTCCAAATCCTGCCTTAGCTAACCAAATTCCTTTTTTTGCCATTTCCTGAAAATCTGCCTCAGTCAAACCAGGTTCAAGAATGATAGATCCAGCAAATACTTTCATACCACCTGGTCGGTAATCATCAAAACATCTCTTAGCTGCTAGTGCAAGCGCTTTAACGCCTTCTGGATCTTTTGGTCGACCAGGCACATGGACTTCTGAAGCACTGATACAAGTTGTGGTTCCGCCGTGAACATAGCTTTCTAAAAAACCAACTGTTTTTTGTCTCGGCGTGTAATCGCCAAACGTGTTGTGTACTTGAGAATCAATGAGTCCTGGTATCGCCGTTGCACCGTCGGCATCTATCACTACATCTGCATCTTGGATATCTTTGTCGGATACCTTACCTACTGAAATGATCTTACCATCGGCCATAAAAATAGAGTCACCTTCGACGATGGGATCGCGCCAATCTCCGGAGATGATTTTTTTTAAATTAATGATTGCTGTTTTCATGAGAATCTTTCTCTTATCTAAACTAAACCGTCTTGACCTTGAATTTTATCGACCGCTAAACCACCAACCCGGGCATTGATTCGACCGCGACTTGCGACACAAAAAATAATCGCCACTTCGTCAGGCATCGGTCCATCATGCAATGTAATCGACATGCCGTCGTAATGCGACCTAACATACAGGGCATCTTTATGTGCAAGGGGTACATCAATCATGGTGCCTGGGCCGCCAACTTTGGTAAATGAAGAAATCCATGCCTGACCACCACCAATTGCATCACGAATCGGATTCGCAAATGTTGTGGTGAGTAATGCATTTACGATCTCTTGTTCACCCTCTACACCTACAATGCCAGCTTTGCCGTAACTCTGAATCGGGTGATCGCCCATTAATTTAAGAATCCTGACGCCAATTTCTTGCCCCAAAGCAGTGCTCGCCTTGATCAATTCAGATAGGTCTTCTTGATATTTTCCAGCATAGGGATTTTTCAGAATGGCAATCACAGCCCCTTTAATCAATGGACTTTTAGGATTTTTAGTGTCAATACTTTCTTCAACGTGGGTCAACCATTTACAAACTGTTAATTCCATTTTGGGGCTCTTTCTTATTTTTACAATTTTTTACGTTTAGAATCAATAAAACATTGTAAGTCAAATATAAAAATTAATTGAAAGGTAGTTATGACTTTTGGTCACACAATACTTTTTTCAGAAATGTCCCCTCCTGCTTCACTAGAAGATCAGTTTAATACCTGGTATGACACTGAACATATTCCGCTACGGATGGCCGTTCCTGGATTTGTTTCCGCGCAACGTTACTTAGCACAAGATGATCAACGTAATTATTTGGCTGTTTATGAAATGTCAGCCCGCGAAAACTTACAATCACCTGAATACTTGGTCGTCAAAAATCAACCGAGTGAATTAACCAAAACGATGCTCAGTTCTGTCAGTGGCTTTACACGTTATATTGGCAATACACTTGGGGAGCAATGGCAGGAAGGTGTTGATGACCCTCTTTCACAAGCTGAGTATTTATATGCTGTTTTTTTTACTGTGACACAGGATGATCTCGAAGAGTTTGATGCTTGGTATGCAAAGGACCATGTGCCGGTTCTTCTCGAGTGTTCTGATTGGCTGGGTACGCGCCGTTTCGAAATCGTTGATGGTGACCCCCAACCTTTTAATCGCCTGGCTATTCACTATTTAAAAACACCGCTTGCCCTTGAGTCTCCCGCGCGTGCCAAAGCCAGAACAACGCCGTGGCGTGATAAGTTAGCTGTGAAACCTTGGTTCAAAGGCCATTACTTAGTATTTAAAAATCATCGTCCCCGTCAATTTTCTCAGCCTTAAGGAACTTTCTATGCGCTCCCTTTTTATTCTCTTCTTACTGTGTTTTCAGAGTCTTGGTTTTGCTCAGTCCTGGCCTAATCACCCAGTCAAAATCATCGTACCGTTTTCTGCGGGCGGTAATACTGACTCGATCGCCAGAATAACTGCCGAAGAACTGACAAAAACCTTTGGGCAAACCTTTATTGTAGAAAATAAACCTGGAGCAAATGGTGCCATCGCCGCTAATTTTGTTGCCAAAGCTCCTGCAGATGGCTACACATTACTCTTAGCGGTTTTGCCCCAAATGGC
>JBAXKF010000086.1:0-4206 GCA_037137465.1 Betaproteobacteria bacterium
TTGATAATCACGCATCGCAAAAACATAAAAAAGACTTTAGAGTAACCCTCACTCCCATGAGTGGCAGTCTTTATGATGAACGATTCTATAAGCTGATAGATTAGAACTTTTTTGAATCTTTGGACTAAAGCCTCTCTCGCCAAAGTTTCGAGATAAACAATCTCGTGACCCTATTCTATGATAAGGTTGTGCCCTTTATTCTGGCTTCATCGATGTGTCATTGACTAATTTTCCCCATTTAGCAATATCACTTATCCAAAAGTTATGGAAATCGAGGTTATGCCGACTATCTGGCATTAATCCTAATTCTTCTAGCTTTTTACTTACATTTGGCATCTTAACAATACTAGCTATTTCACTACCTAACTTTTGTGCGATTGCAACATCTGTTCCAATGGGCGCAAAGATGGCATGCCAAGTTACCATTTCATAATCCTGTATCCCTAATTCTGAAATTGGCTTCACTCCTGGTAAGGCATTCATTTCGGTTTTACTACTTACTCCAAGCGCTTTTAATCTTCCTGCTTGTATTATTTGCTGAGCAGGTGGAATGAGTTCAAATGCAAAATCTAATTGGCCACCAACTAAATCGGTTAATACAGGTGCGCCACCTTTATAGGAAATGTGTTGTGCTTTAGTTTTTGTGGTGTTTAACAAAATTTCAGCTGCGAGATGCCCAACACTCCCGGTTCCACTACTGCCATAATTTAATAAGCCGGGTCTGGCTTTCAATTCTTTTACTAAATCTAATACCGAGTTAAAACGACTATTCGAAGGCACCAAAAGAACAGTCGGGCCAATATCAATTAATGAAATTGCAACAAAGTCTTTCGTTGGGCTATACCCCATGTTTTTTGTTAAATATATATTGGTTGCATGTGTAGTCGTATTGCCTAAAAGCAAGGTATAGCCATCAGCTGGTGCTTTAGCAACGTATTGAGAACCTATCGATCCTGATACTCCGGGTTTGTTTTCAATAAAAACTTTCTGGCCTAAGCGCTCTGAAAGAATTGGAGCAATGATTCTTGCTACAGTATCTACACCACCGCCTGGGGGATAAGGCACTATGAGAGAAATAGGCCTACTTGGATAGGTATTCTGTGAATATGCACTAAAGGAAAATATTGAAAATAAAGTAGCAATCAATATTTTTAAGATGTTTCTCTTCATAGGATATTCCTCCTAGTCAATTGATTAATTACTTAGTCAGGCTTAATCGCTGAATCTCGAACAACTTTGAGCAAGCTTGATTGATTTTCTTTAAAAAAAGTAGTTAACTCTTCAGCGGAACTACCGATAGCAATTTGTCCATATTGGTCATAGGTAAATTTAGCTTGTTGGTTATTGACTGACTGAATAAAAGCATTTTGTAATTTATCAATGACTTGCTTTGGTGTATTAACTGGTGCAACAATCGCCACAAAAGTTTGCACATTAATTTGTGGATAACCTAGTTCCTCAAACGTTGGTACATTCGGGAGGCTTTCTAATCTTTTCTTACCAGTAATGGCTATCGCTTTAAGCTTGCCACTTTGTACCATGGGAATTAATGCTGATCCAGACATCATGGCACTGACCTCATTACTCAAAATCGCCGTAGTGCTCGGCACTGAACCTTTATAGGGGACATGCGTAATTTGCATACCTAATACTGTTCGCATTTGCTCAAATGCTATATGTCCTGCACTCGCCATACCAGGTGACCCATAATTGGCTTGATTAGGGTGCGTTTTAATGAACTGAATAAATTCTGGTAAATTTTTAACAGGTAAAGCGCTTGGTATAGCTAAAATCATTGGTGTAACACTAATCAACGACACGGGTAAAAAATCCTTGAAAACATCATAGTTAGATGACGCATTTAAAACTGGATTAACTAAAAAAGCCGGGTCAACCATCCCTAAGGTGTAGCCATCTGGCTTTGCGTTGGCGGTGGCTTTCGTGGCAATCAGAGTGCCTCCCCCAGCTTGATTCTCAACCAATACTGGCTGCCCTAGAATATCTGACATTCTTTTTTGAATTGCTCTTACAGCTAAATCAGCACCTCCGCCAGGTGGGTAGGGAACAATGATTTTAATAGAGCGACTTGGAAATTCATCTGCAAAAGTTGATGTGCCTATGAGCAATAAAAAACTACTACAAAGAATTTTAATTAGGAAATGAGTAAAAGTTGTCTTCATAGGCTCTTTCATTTTTATAGTCAATCAATCTCAATACAAGACAAGCACAATATCAACAATGCGCATTGGGAAAGTTTGTATTTAGTCTCATTTTATAAAGAATACTACTTGTTTTGTAGGAATTCCCAAACTACTATTAAGTACTCTAAATATCTTATCATTACAATGAATAATCAGTAGTTATACTGATGAGAAATGATGAAAGAGACAAGGCTGTACCATATGAATACATTTGACTATATTATTGTCGGCGGTGGAGCTTCTGGCTGTGTGCTCGCTAATCGACTCTCTGAACAATCTCATCACAACATATTACTCATTGAAGCTGGTGATGATATCTATCCAGGTAAAGAACCTGCTGATATTTTGTCTATTTATCCAATGTCCTACTTCAATCCCAACTATAAATGGCAAAACATAAGGGGGTACTGGAAAACTCCATCTACATCACAGCCATCTTTTATTGAACAAGGTAAAGTTTTAGGGGGAAGTTCATCCATCATGGGAATGGTCGCACTCCGCGGTGTACCAGATGATTTCAACGAATGGAAAAATTATGGCTTAAAGAACTGGGGTTGGGATGATGTTCTCCCTTATTTCAATAAATCTGAACATGATCTCGATTTTAAAAATGAATTCCATGGCAACAATGGCCCCACTAATATCTTTAGAAATAAAATGGCTGACTGGCCGCCTCTTGCGAAGGCAGGTCTTCATTTTTCTAATACAAATGGCATTCCTTATATCGCTGATGCGAATGGCGATTTTCGAGACGGTTATTGCTCCGTTCCCATTGCCGCTAGCCATACCCAAAGATCCTCTACTGCAGTTTGTTATCTCAATTCAAGTGTTAGAAAAAGAAAAAACCTAACCGTTCTTTGTAATACAAGCGTTCTGGAATTAATTTTTGAGGATAAAAAAGTAACAGGTATTAAAGCACTCAAAGATAACAATACGCTTGAGTTTTTTGCTAATGAAACGATTCTTACTTTGGGTGCGCTCCAAAGCCCAACACTCTTATTAAAATCAGGAATTGGCCCTTCTAAAGTTGTAGAGGCAGCAGGTATAGAAGTCCGCCATCATCTTCCAGGTGTTGGGCAAAATCTTCAAAACCATCCTGCAGTTTATATTTGCGGACTTTTATTTCCTAACTCTCGCCAAAAAATTAAAGGGCAAAGTCATAACAATACGGCATTTCGATTCTCATCCAATCATGATGGCTGTGATCAATCGGATATGTATATCACTATCCAGAGCAAATCTGCCTGGCACTCTTTAGGCCAACAAGTAGCCAATTTCTCGACAGCACTTCACAAACCGAAATCTAGGGGCTCTATAGAGTTATCGAAGGATGGAAATAGAAATCCAATCATTGGCTTTAACTTCTTAAACGACCCTAGAGATCTTGAAAGAATGTCCATTGGCTTACAAAAATGTTTAGGAATCATTTTTTCTAAGGATATCTTCCCTCATTTACGTCATGTCTTTCCAGTCAATAGAAACGCCTTCATTCGTCAATTAAATCAAAAAAATAAAAAAAATTACTTGATAACTTCGTTATTCGCAAACCTCCTTGACCTTGCTCCTTTTGCAACCAAAATAATCTGTAGTCGACTTTCGGCTGATAAAGTCGACTTTCAAAAGTTAGTGGATGATAGCGCTCTTTTAAAAGAGTTTGCGCTGAAAAATGTTGGCGGGTTGGCGCATAATGTTGGCACCTGTAGGATGGGCGTTCAGGCTGATCAAAATGCCGTAGTAGATGAAGCTGGAAAAGTTTTTGGAATCCAAGGATTAAGAATTGCGGATGCGTCTATCATGCCCACAGTTCCTTCGGGAAATACTTTCTTGTCTACCATCATGCTTGCTGAAAAAATTGCTGATGCAATTAAATCGAATGATTAACCATTCTTAATGCTTCCTCTAAAAGGTAAAAGCAGTATGCAGTATTATTTAATCGAGTTGATTAAATAATGGCGACAAGAGAACTAACGGCGATGGCCTAAGTAGTCTTGTATGCGTTTTTAAT
>JBAXKF010000087.1:0-4040 GCA_037137465.1 Betaproteobacteria bacterium
TACCACAACCATATTTTGTACCAGTTAAACCGATGATTTCACGGATCGCCCACAGCAGAGGCATATTCGGTTCAACATCAATATTGTGAACCTGATTATTGACGGTTAATTGCATGCTTATCTCCTTAGTTGCTATTACTATAAATCATTTATTTATTTAAAGAATCAAACCTTATAAATCTGGGAAAAGTACCTCAGTAAAGCCAAATTGGGTCAAATCTTCCACGCGCATTGGGTAGAGCTTGCCGATCAGATGATCGCATTCATGCTGGACGACCCGTGCATGAAAACCGCTAACCTGCCGATCGATCGAATTACCATGTTGATCAAAGCCTTGGTAACGGATATGTAGAAACCGAGGGACAACACCACGAAGACCAGGAACCGACAAACAACCCTCCCAGCCACTGACCTTCTCATCTGAAAGAGGGGTAATAATAGGGTTAATTAAAATAGTTTGTGGAACAGGCGCTTCATTGGGATAGCGATTGTTCTTCTCAAAACCAAACACCACAATTTGCAGAGGTACACCTATCTGAGGTGCGGCAAGACCAGCACCATTTGCGGCAGTCATCGTATCCAGCAAATCTTGAATGATGGATTGAATCTCATCTGTTGCAATTAAAGAAGGTGATACAAGAGAAGACTCTTGGAACAACAGAGGCTCACCCATTTTTAAAATATTTCGTATAGCCATGATTTACTCAAGTTCTGTGATTGATGAAAGTTGTAAAAACTGATGAGCATCTTCAGGCGTTGTGCTCAACCAGGCATCAAATAATTCTGGTCGAAGACACACGACGGTTCTTTTCTCATCATCTGGACGATGGAAGGTTTTCATGAAAGGATGATTATCAGCATTGATGGTGATGAGTGAAAAACTAGTGACAACTTGTCCTGCAGAAGTATCAGTCCACGTATCCCAAATCGAAGCAATTCCTAGAGGCTCGCCAGAAGATGCGCGAATCGGTGTTCTCACCGATTTTCCAGTAAGGTACGATGGCTCATAAAAAGCATCGACTAAAGCGATACCAAAATGACGCGATTTCCATGGCCCACGATAAGAGGGTTTCTCCGCGATGGATTCAGCTCTGGCGTTATAGGTGTATTTTTGAATTTTTCGATCATGAGACCAATGCGGAATAAGACCAAACTGGGCAACCCCACAAGCAATACGGCTAGATTGATGACTTTTGATGATTAAGGGTGCTAAGTATCCCGGAAATGCTTCAGCAGGATAGCCGGAGGGTAAATCGACAGAAAAGTGTTTTTTCACCCAAACGTGATTCTGCGTAGAAGCAAAACTAATACACATAGATTAATTAAAAAACTCTAGAGCATCTTCGATTAATTCAGCAGGCGCTTCCTCCGGAATATAGTGACCGCTATTGACGGTTTTACCAGTTACCTGAGTTGCGACTTTCCCCCAATCGCTAAGAGGCTCAAAACAGGCATTGACTAAGCCATGCTGACCCCAAAGTACTCTGAGTGGCATTTGGAGTTTGGAGCCATTAGCGATATCAATGCGATCATGATCTAAATCGATTGTAGATGCAGCGCGATAGTCTTCACACATCGCATGAAGACAAGCCGGATCTTGCATAGCTGTAAGGTATTCATTCCAACAGAAGTCTTTAAAAATATCTAGGCCAGCGTATCTGCCACCCATAAACTGTTTTAGAAAAAACTCAACATTAGCGCCAATCATGGTTTCTGGGATAGGGGTTTTTTGAATCAAGAAAAACCAGTGCCAATAGCCACTAGCAAATCGCATACTGGTTTGCTCATACATCGCAAGCGTTGGGGAGATATCAAGCACCATTAATTGTTCTACCCGTTCTGGATGATCCATGGCTAAACGATGACTAACCCTACCGCCACGATCATGACCAAGAAGTTTAAAAGAGTCAAATCCCAAATGATGCATGAGTTCGACTTGATCAAGAGCCATAGAGCGCTTAGAGTAATTAGCGTGATCAATTGAGCCCACCGGCTTAGAAGACTCTCCATAACCACGCAGATCACTTGCAATCACAGTGAAATGTTGACTAAGAGTAGGTGCAACTTGATGCCAAATGACTTTACTTTGTGGAAAACCATGTAAAAGTAATAAAGGAGGGCCATTACCAGCTATTTGATAAGCGATCGAGATTTCACCATCACTTGGGTGAATATAAGAAAAACATCCAGGTGTAAATCCGTTTAACAGGTGAGCCATGATGAAATCCTTGAGGTATTTGTGATTAGTAGTATCGCAAAATAATGAAACCGTAAGGTTATTTGTATGAAATTGCGATCAATCTCATCCCACAATCTGAATTGTCATGGATTTCATGAAAACTTCATCCTACTAACACGCCCTATTTTTTTCATATTGATAGCATAAGTCAACTATAACTTGAAGAGATATTTATGAAAAAAATGCTTTTGGTATGCGTGATGAGTATGAGTGTATTTTCTATATCAGCTAGTGAACAATCCGAATGTGAAGGCAAGTCAAATTGGCAGAGAAGTAAGTCAGGTTCTGCAGATGTGCTGATTCGTAAGTGTGACATATTTGGTAGAACATTTATTGAAGTAAAAGACGAGCTTCACGAGGACCGATGCATGAGCATTCAAAACGCAAAAAACGGTAAACACTGGAAGGATTTTTATTTGCATGAAGATGAAATAAAGTCCATGAGTTTTTCTGGAAAGAAAGTACCTCCTCAAATTAAAGTGGTTTCTAATCCCACAAGCAACAACTCTTGCGTAAGGTAAATATCAATCATCTTTTGCGAGCGATATTGATTCCATCAGTTATATTGATGGAATAAAAGGAGCGAATAAGATGAAAGATGAAACTGATCAGAAGATTGTTGAACGAGTTTATCAAAAGTGGCAGGATTTTTTTGCACCAATCAATCCTATTGCGTTAGCGGGGCTTTATACCCAAGAGGCAGTATTGTTTGGAAGTACGATTCCTCCATATATTGGGAGGGATGCTATCCAGTCTTATTTTGAAAATTTGCCTCAAGGTTTATATACTAAAGCCCAATTCATTCCAGAATATGTAAACAGACCCGTCTCGGATGTCATTAGTATTGCTGGGAGTGTTGCTTTTACGCGGGCTGAACAAAAAGCCCTTGAACTTAGATTCACGCATATTTTAGTTTGTAGAGATAGTCGATGGTTGATAGCTAGTCACCATGTATCACCCAAGCAAATCTTATGAAGGATCGCCAAACAAGTTTTTTAATGAGTCCAAAGAGCTTGTGTCAGACGCTCTTTTCTTTGGTAGTGTATTAGAGTATTCATCACGAATATGATCTTCCCAAAAGGATTTAGGGCTTGGATCATTGCTGATTTTTTCAAAGATCCAATAGGGCACACCCTTATAAGCAAGGGTTGTTGAATTCTCAAAACGGATATCCAATTGTTTTTCGGCTAGGTCATACTCGACAAGACGTATATATCCGCTTTTGAATTCTTTTAACATCGCTCATCAAGTCCCACGTTTATTTTTTTACAGGGGCCCCAGGCTGCTTCAGTGGATGCGCTGACATAATCGAATCCATCGCCAGACAGTTGTTAGCGATTTCGATTAATTTGGGTGACAGGCTCAGATCAGCTTCAAATAAACGAGCCCCAATGACATGAGAGCAAAGCGCAAAGTCAGCTAAAGAAACCGTATCACCAAGCGTAAATTTTCCACAAAGACCTTCATTATTGAGGCGAGCCTCAATCGCAATACTACCTTCATTGAGCCAGTGTCTGGCCCAAGTAGCTTGTCCTGCCTCATCTTGCCCATAGGTTTTATGTAAAAAATTACGTACCCGTGGCACCACTAAAGGATGGGTATCGGCAATCGTAAATAACGCAATAGAGCGCAGGTACGCTTGCTCATAAGCATCCTTTGGGAGAATAGGGTTTTGTGGCCAGGTTTGTTCAATATACTCAAGGATAGCGAGAGATTGAGTAAGACGACGGCCATCATGATCGAGTAAAGGAATCACATGTTGCGGATTGAGTTCATGATAATTTGCAGAAAATTGATCACC
>JBAXKF010000088.1:0-3941 GCA_037137465.1 Betaproteobacteria bacterium
GCAAATAACTTTTCACGCCACAAGGCCATTCCAGGAATCGCTGATGGAATGACCGTATCTCTGGCTAAGAAGAAGGATGTTTCCATCATGTCACATTCAACACCATACTCTTTACCGATTAAATCTAAAATAGCTAACACATCTGGTGTTTCTTTAAAGCCATACATTGCTCTGACAAGATACATACCTGACCCCATATCTTTGAATGTTAAGCGTTCGTTATCCTCTACAAAGGGTACGTCCCATACACTGATTTTTAAGAAGATCACTCGCTCATGTAAGATGCGATTATGTTTTAAATTATGCAACATCGCCACAGGAACATAGTCCACATGGGCAGTTAAGAAAACTGCCGTTCCTTCCACGCGGTGCGGAGGATGTGCTTGTAAGGATTGCACAAAGCTCTCTAATGGAATACCACTTTGAATCGCTTTGTTACGAAGAATTCTGCGTCCTTCGAACCAGGTCATCAACAATAAGAAGCAAACAGCACCAAGCAATAAAGGAAACCACCCACCTTCAGATATCTTTAAAAGATTTGCCACTAAAAAGGATAAATCGACCACTAAAAATGATGCAATCACTAAAAATATAAATATAGGATTCCATTTCCAAACGAAGCTCATCACAATCGCTGCAAGGATAGTGGTAATGATCATCGTTGTAGTTACTGCTATGCCATATGCTGCTGCAAGATTTGCCGAACTCTTAAAGGCGAGCACGACCGCAACAACCACCACCAACAAAATCCAATTGATCGTCGGAATATAAATTTGGCCAATTTCATTATCAGATGTGTAGGAAATTTTCATTTTCGGAATAAATCCTAAAAGAATAGCCTGAGATGTCATAGAGTACGCCCCAGAAATCACGGCTTGTGAAGCAATCACTGTGGCGATGGTCGCCAAAATAACCAAGGGCAGAGTAAATGCCTCTGGCACCATTAAGAAGAACGGGTTTTCAATTGCACTGGGGTTTGCGATTAACATCGCACCTTGTCCAAAGTAATTGAGTAATAAGGATGGCATCGTTACAAAAAACCAAGCTAATCGAATTGGTTTAGCTCCAAAGTGACCCATATCCGCATACAGCGCTTCTGCACCTGTCAGCACCAGAAATACTGCGCCTAAAACGATAAACGCTTGCACCGAGTGTTCCCATAAAAACATGATCGCATAAATCGGACGAACTGCAACCAATACCTCTGGGTTATCTACAATGTTATAAATACCCATCAAGCCAAGAACCAAGAACCAAACAAGCATAATTGGACCAAAGAGGCTTCCTACAATATGGGTTCCTGTGCGCTGAATCAAAAATAAAAAAACAATAATTACTAGAGTAATCGGAATCACATAACGCGCTAAAGTAGGCGAGACTACTTCTAATCCCTCAACCGCAGATAGTACTGAAATAGCAGGTGTAATAACCGCATCGCCATAAAACATACAAGCACCAAAAACACCCAACATAATAATGATGAGTGATCTTCTTGAGTTTGGTGGAACTGTTCTGAGCGCCAATGCCATCAAAGCCAAAATACCGCCCTCTCCATTATTGCTAGCTCGCATCACGAACAAAACATACTTAAGAGATACAACAACGAGAAAGGCCCAAAAAACCATCGACAAGATGCCGTAAACACTTTCTTGAGAAAACGGGATTCCATGTTCAGGACTAAAGCATTCTTTTAAGGCATACAGTGGACTCGTTCCAATATCCCCAAACACAACTCCAGTTGCTGCCAAAGTTAATCCTGCTAAATTACCTTTATGTTCATGGGAGTTACTATGTAATGTGATGGGACGAAGAATCTTTGATTCTGAAAACTCTGGATTACTGAGGGACATATTTCACCATAACAGGTTAAAGGTGATCCAATTGTAATCCTTGAAAATGGTAAAAGTTCTATTTAAGCTCTATTTATCCTAGCCAAACACCCATCCCTTGGGCGTTTAATTCAATGTCGGTGCTCAAAAGCTGTTCAATTTTGCTATCCGATAATTGACACCCATGATTTCTAAGTTCTTGAATATAAAGATTTAGTAAACCATTTTTGAGTAATTCATGACGATGATCAGCTTTTTCCAGAGATTTTCCTAAGTTTTCTACCTGGGTAAGCATATCGGTGAGTTTTTGGTACAAGCGAGGAACTCCAGTCAATTTACTAAAATGCGTTGGGTAAATGCACTCTGGTTTTAAAGCCATAATCCGTTTTAGAGATATTCGTAAGGCCTTGGGATCAAAATGGATAGGTGTTGTCGTGGGTAGGATAAATGGCCCTTTTTCTGTATCAAATTCACGGTAGGACAAGCCAAAGGTATCTCCGGTAAAAGCACCATGACTCATCTGATCCCAGATGGTTATATGATGCTTGGCATGTCCTGGTGTATCTAAACAAACTAAGACCCGTCCAGCTAAGTTAATCATATGACCATCTTCTGCGCAAAGGACTCGCTCGGCCTCGATGGGCAAAAGCTGTCCATAGTCTTTTTCTACAATTTCCTCACCATAAACAGAAACCGCACCCGCGCGTAAGGCAGTGGGATCAATCATATGCTTTGCACCCCGAGGATGAACTACTAATTGCGCTTGTGGACAAGCTTGCATCAATTTACCCGCGCCACCTGCATGATCTAAATGGACATGCGTCAGAATAATAAAATCCACTTGATCTGAGGTACATTCCAAATCTGACAAGGTTGCCAAGATGCGCGGTACTGAGTAATTTGTACCAGTATCAATAATCGCAATCCGCTCACTCGATGGGGCTCGTTGTGTAACAATGTAACTAGCATCAAATTGAGGTCTGACAAAGCCAGTGTCAACAGCATAAACACCCTCACCTAAATCATTTGCGTAACGAAAAGAAAATTTTGACATGGATATTTTTTAAAATTTACAAAGAATTTTAATCACAAAAGCATTCAAGATATTGTTTAACACTCTATACTTTTAATATGAAAAAAACGGTTACTAACCTGCTCCATAAATACAATCTCGAGGGACTTGTTGAATGGGTTGATTTGATTTTTGTTCTCATTGAAATTTCTGTCGTTATTTTTATAGCGTGGCTTGTTACTCGTATTATAAGAAAAATTATCAGCGGTATTGAACAACGGGTAGCGAGTCGTGCTTCTGGTGATGATGTCAAAAGAATACAAACGCTCTCTAGGGTTCTGCGCTACATAGCTACAGTCATTATTGTTGTTCTTACCGTCATGTCGGTTCTTGCTGGCTTTGGTGTGTCAGTTGCGCCCTTCCTTGCAACTGCCGGAGTTGCTGGATTAGCAGTGGGTTTTGGTGCCCAAAGCTTGGTCAAAGATTACTTTACGGGCTTTGTGATGTTGATTGAAGATCAAATCCGTCAAGGTGATATTGTAGAAATTGCTGGCAAGATTGGCACGGTAGAAGAAGTAACACTGCGTTATATTCGTCTAAGAGATTATGAAGGTGTTGTTCATTTTGTACCAAATAGTGTCATTACCGTTGTCACGAATCGAACCCGTAGCTATGCCTATTCGGTGATTGATGTCAATGTTGCCTATAAAGAAAATATCGAACACGTGACAAAGGTTTTAAAGCAAGTTGCTAGTGAAATGCGAGAAGATCCAGCTATCAGAGAGAACATCCTAGAAGATCTAGAGGTTGCTGGACTGGAAAACTTTGCCGACTCATCTTTGACTATTCGCTCAAGGATGATGGTGGTCGCCAAATACCAATCCCCCATAAGAAGAGAGTTCCAAGCTAGGTTAAAAGTTGCTTTTGAGCGTGAAAATATTGAAATACCATACCCACACTTGGTACTAGACAATCCACCCAAAACAATGACTTAACTTGCAATGAGGGGGTAAACGTGCTATAGTAACCCTCTTAGTACAGAACAGACGCGGGGTGGAGCAGTCTGGCAGCTCGTCGGGCTCATAACCCGAAGGTCATAG
>JBAXKF010000089.1:0-3890 GCA_037137465.1 Betaproteobacteria bacterium
ATTTTGCTGTTCTAATACTTTTGTAAGAACAGCGGCATCTTCAATGGCCATGGCAGCGCCTTGAGCCATATAGGGAACCATTGGGTGACATGAGTCACCAAGCAAGACCACCTGTTGATCACACCAAGTAGGAAGAGGCTCGCGCTCATACAATGACCATTTATGTACATCAGGACAGGCCGCTAAGACTTTTTGTACTTGTTCATGAAACCCTTCGAAGGCTTGGCGAAGTTCTCCCAAATCACCCTTTGCAGACCATGACTCATTATTCCATTCGGGTTCAGGAACGCTTGTCACAAAATAAATCTCATCTTTTTTCGGAGTCACATAATAAATAACAATATGACGATCTATGCCCCACCATTTGGTGCAGTCATCAATACTATAGCCGTTCAGGAGTGAGGCTGGGAAAGTAGTTCGATATGCAACTCGACCAGTAAAACGAGGCTTATCAGCGCCAAGCATTTGTTCTCGAACTCTTGAATGAATGCCATCAGCGCCGATTAATGCATCGACTTCGTGAGTAGTCCCATCTTCAAATGTTAATTGAACGATTTCATTATTAAGTTTGTAGTGTTGTAATTTTTTTTGTAGATGAATAGAATCGCTATTTACTTTAGACAAAATAGCCGCGTGTAAATCGCCACGATGTAATAAAAAATAAGGTGCTCCATATTTTTCTTCAAAGGTAGAACCTAGGGGTAATTCATATTTCACTGCCCCAGTATCCCATTCGCGATTATTCCAAGTTTGTGGACAAAAGGCAATTGAGCGAAGATGTTCTTCTAAGCCAATATCACGTAATACTTTAATCGCATTAGCACTCTGTTGAATCCCAGCACCCACCCTTGCAAATCGAGTTGCTTGTTCAAATACCGATACTTCAAAACCTCTTTTTTGTAATAGTGCGGCAAGAGTTAATCCCCCAATGCCAGCACCGATAATGCCTATACGATTTTTCAAAATAAATCCTTAATCAATTTTAATTTTGCCAAGCTTGACCATGTCAGCCCATTTTAAAATTTCAGCATTAATAAACGCACCATATTGTTGAGGAGTACTTGGCTGCGGCTCTGCGCCAATTTTTGCGAACTGCTCCCTTACTTGTGGGTCATTGAGTATTTTGACAATATCAAGGTTTAGTTTTTGAACAATCTCTGGTGGGGTACCATTCTTTACAGAAATGCCACCCCAAGAGTATGCGTTGTAGTTCGGCAATCCTACTTCCGTGAAATTAGGCAGGTTAGGTAATTGGCTTAATCGACCAGAGCTAGAAATAGCAAGCGGCTTTAATTTATTGGCAAGTATGTGTTGCATAGAAGTAGGGGCATCACTAAACATCATATCGACATGACCACCAAGTAAATCCGCCATAGCAGGAGCACTACCTTTGTAGGGAATATCGCGTATATCAACTTTAGCCTGCATTTTAAAAAGTTCACCTGCAAGATAGGTACCGCCACCGTAGCCAGAATGACCAAAGGTTAATTTTCCTGAATTTTCTTTTGCATATTTAATTAACTCAGGAACAGTTTTAGCAGGAAAATTATTATTAACCACTAGGATGATCGGATAAACGGCTACGGATGTGACAGGTAAAAAATCTTTCTCAATGTTGTAGCTAAGATTGGTTTTGAGGCTAGGAAGTACAGAGTGATGAATAACAGAAAAAAGCAATGAATACCCATCAGCCGGAAGGCTCATTGCATATTCAGCTGAAATTACGCCATTAGCGCCCGTTTTATTTTCGACAATGACAGACTGCCCCCAAATATCACTCAATTTTTGAGAAATGATACGAGCTGTTTGATCGATTGGCCCACCAGGAGAAAATGGGACAATTAATTTGATTGGTTTGTTCGGATAGGTTTGTGCAAATGTTTGCGCACTAAAAATACTAACCAATAGCAAAATGAACCATGAAAAAAATTTCATGTTGATAATCTCCCTAATTCTTGTATTTGATAGTAACTATGTTACCTTAAATGCTTCACTAACTTCATAAGAAAATTTGAAAAGTATCTAGCTGGTAAGTATTCAGGTAAATGAATAAAAAGATGCTTAGTGAATGATTGTATGAAGTAGGAGCATATCCTCCTCCGCATATAAACAAATAAAAGAACTAGGGAAGATACCTATAAATACGCCTATCAATTTTACAAAATTAAATGCAAACTAAAAGCTTATTTTCAATTTTGACGGAATTTTATTAACTCACATATGCTGACAAAAACAATAAAAAATATTATTTATGCTGTGATGCTATTTCAAGTCTCTTTTGGATATGCCCAACAAGATTATCCTCAAAAACCTATCAGTCTGATACATGGCTTTGGCGTTGGAGGAAACATTGATATCGTTGCTCGAATCGTCGCCGCCCCGCTCGCAGAAAAATTAGGACAAGCAATCAATGTGGAATCTAAAAGTGGGGCTGGAGGTATTATTGCCGATGCATATGTTGCAAAAGCTAAGCCTGATGGTTATACATTGTTGATGATGCATGGCGGACATGCCGTATCTGCCGCAACCTACAAGTCATTGCCCTATAAGCCATTAGAAGACTTTACGCCTATTTCGACATTAATACAGTTTCCATTTGTGCTGACGGTAAGAGCTGATAGCCCATTTAATTCCTTAGCGGATATTATTGCTGCCTCGAAAGCTAAACCTGAGAGTATTTCCTATAGCAATTTAGGACCTGGTAGTACACCTCATCTCATTGGTGAATTAATTCAGGCATCTGCAAAAGTAAAAATGGTATCCATTCCATACAGAGGCGGAAGTACCCCCTTAGTCGATTTAGTTGGCGGGCAATTTGATGTCATGATCGATTCCCTTACAGTGAGCTTACCGGCCATTAAGTCTGGGAAGATCCGTGCCATCGCGGTAACTAGCCCAACTATCTGGCCATCACTTCCAAATACTCCGCCTATAGCTAGTACATTGCCAGGCTTTGACGTACGCTCGTGGCATGCCATTGGCGCACCAAAGGGACTACCACGACCTATTCTGGATAAGTTGGTTCGAGAAATACATACGGTATTAGAAATGCCAAGTGTTAGAGAAAAACTAGAGTCTACTGGAGCGATGGTAAGACCATCATCACCAGAAACTTTAAGCAGTGAAATTAGTGATCAAATCCTTAAATGGAAGACAATCGTAAATGAAGCAAAAATCCCTCAACAATAAAACTTATGCTCTTTGAATCTAGAACCTACACCTTTCGCCCTGGAACACTAAAAAAATTCTGGGAAGCACAACTCAGTCGTGGCCTTGACCATGCCAGTCGGCCAATAATGGCTCGGGTTATCGGCTATTTTTCAACAATTAGTGGTGATCAAGATCAGGTGACCCATTTGTGGAGATTTGATGATTTTGATGATTGGCGAGACCGATTATTTTTTCATCATCCCAAAGCAGATCCTTATTACAAGGTTGTCAGGCCATTGATGTTGCGTCAGGAAAATAGTTTTTTAATGCCAGCGCCTATCGATGAACTCAACCCACTTTGGGGAAAAGGCTTGGATTGGTTGCCTGGAAGCAAACCGATTGGGGATATTATCGCCAATCCAAACATCATCATCGAGGAGATTAAATTTCAGTTGGCGCCAGGAGCTTTAGATTTATTCTGGAAATCTCTGCATAATCAATCTTTAATTAATAATGCCCACTTTATTAAAGGAATGTTCGGGTGTTTTTCTACATTGGTTGGTCAACAACATGAAGTTGTTATATATCGGTGGCATAAAAGTTTGGAAGAACTCGAAAAATATAACAATGAATTAACCCAGCAGGGCTTATGGAACTCATTCCTTGATGAAATAAGTTCAACCATATTAAAAACGCATACAAGACTACTTAGGCCATCGCCGTTAGTTCTCTTGTCGCCA
>JBAXKF010000090.1:0-3467 GCA_037137465.1 Betaproteobacteria bacterium
CCTTTGGGGCCATAAACAACAAAGGGGCCATTTCGCTGTGCGTAGTTAGTCTCCAACCATCCCGTAAGCCATAAGTCGGGAAGTCCCACCACATGATCAGAATGAAGATGTGTGATAAAAACTGCATCGATTAAGCCCAGCTTAATACCCAATTGCCAAATACGCTGCGTTGTTCCGCGACCACTATCAATTAACAAATGCTTTCCACCTGCTTGTATCAAGACGCCTGGACCAAAACGCGTCATTGACGGCGTTGGACTTCCAGTGCCCAACAAGGTGACGCGAAATTCTTGCGGTTGTAATGGCGGTAGTTTACTTTGTGCGTGCGCAAAAAAACCGACAAAAGAAAAAAATAAAATTATAGTGATGCGGAACATTTTTAATCCTTTATTTTATGTTGGATAAATTAAATAAAGCAACAAGGTAGTCTTTGATTTTAAATAGGTTTTGGTTCCCTGGAGACCGTTTAAGTGAAATTTGCAACATAATTTTAAAGCCCTAGATTTAGAGAGATTTGTGTAGGGTAACTACCTGTAGAGTATTCATTAAATTTAAATTAGATTAGGTACTGTGCATCTTTTAAAATATGGCATTTCATTACGAAAATAACTAATGGGTTTTCTTTGGGATAAGCCAATGTTTTATTAGCGGAAGCATTCTATATGCTTTTAAATCTTTGAAAGAGTAATTGGAGGTAAGGTAATGTTGTCTTTTGCTTTTTTTCGATGCCTTTTTGTAATTTTTCTTAGTTCGTTTACTTGTCTTTCAAACTTATCTGTTGCTCAGGATTACCCAAACCGACCTATACGTTTAATAGTCCCAAGCCCTCCAGGGGGAGGCTTAGATATGCTTGGCCGTTATGTTGCCCAGAGAATGGGAGAAGACCATAAAATTACCTTTGTTGTAGAAAATCGTGTTGGGGCAGGGACTATTGCGGGAACTGAGTATGTTGCAAAGTCCTTAGCAGATGGATATACATTAATGCTTGGTGGGGTAAGTAATATGGCACTTAACCCCGCGTTATTTCGTAAACTACCCTATGATGCCGCCAAGGATTTTGTTCCAATTGGTTTTCTAGCTACTTTTCCTACAGTACTCATAGGCCCAGCAGATTTTCCTGCAAATACATTTGCTGAATTTGTTAGCCATGTTCGATCAAACCCTGGAAAGTATAACTTTGCTTCTGCTGGCGTTGGGACTGGACAACATGTCTGGGGGGCAATTTTACTGAAACAGCTTGGTTTAGATATGACGATAGTCCACTATAAAGGGGCTGCACCTGCTCATCTTGATCTTATTGCAAGTCGAACGCATGGGATGTTGGATAATTTATCAGCTGTTAGGCAGCACATTCAGGCCGGCAAGCTTAAAGCCTTCGCTGTAAGCACCCGTAATCGGGCTGCTCAGTTACCTAATGTCCCTAGTATTATTGAGACTGGGGTGGTAGATTTTGAGGCAGGGAGTTGGATGGGTCTATATGCACCGTCAGCAACTCCTGCACCAATTATTGAGCGACTTCGAGACTTGGTTGATCAGACTGTTCGTACTCCTGAATTTATAGGCCGGATAGAGTCAACAGGGGGGATGACTATGAATATTCCGGGTAATCGTCAGAATCAGTTTCAGGCTCAGGAGTTAGCTAGGTGGGAACAGCTAATTAAACAAACGGGAATTCAACTAGACTAAAAGGATATAAACATGGAAAAAATTGAAGGTCTGTCATTTAGTCATTGCGGTATTTTTGTAACGGATCTTGATCGTATGGTTAACTTTTATACAAATTATTTAGGCTTTGTTGTAAGTGATCGTGGATTTGTTGGTCAATCCGAGTTTGCTTTTATAACTCGAAATCCGGATGAACATCATCAAATTGTTATGTCTACTGGTCGTAAAAAAGGTGAGCAAAATACTATTCAGCAAATTTCATTTCGTGTAGATAACCTTACTATGATGCGAAGTTTATATGCCAAGGTTTGTGAAGCTGGTGACTTGGTTTCTCTTGAGGGACATGCCTTAGGTCCAATGTCTCATACGGTTGCGTTATCCGTATATTTTGGTGACCCCGATAATAATCGAGTAGAACTATTCGTGGATACACCTTGGTATATAACTCAACCAACTCGCGAGTTGCTTGACCTTTCACTAAGTGACCATGAAATAATGGAATCTGTAGAAGCTTTTGCTCGTAAGCAACCCGGATTTCGTCCGCGTTCCGAATGGTCAGAAGAAATTAGGAAAAAGATTCAAGCGGCAACACCAATATAAGTTGATGATCTAATACTTTTGATGTTTTAGTATCATCATCTTATATCAAGCTCTCGTAGAGAGCTAACACGCTCTTTTGCGCTTGTCATCAAGAAACCAAGTTCAGAGCCCGCCAAGATAAACTGAATTCCCATGCCGATAAATTTTTGCATCAAAATAGGAGAATAAACACCACCCATCCCAGCAAATTTTCCATGTGTGCGACAAGCACTAATAACTTTGCGGTATGCATCCTCAACTCTAGGATGATCAAACTGACTCGGGATGCCCATTTCAGCACATAGGTCATTTGTGCCAATAAATAAAACGTCAATACCAGGTACGCTTGCGATTAATTCTGACGCATCAACACCAGCAGGGGATTCTATCATTGCGATGACAAGTGTTTCATCATTTACAAGGCGCATTGTTTCGGCGAGGGACTGGTTAGAGAAATTTGTTTGAGATAGTGGGCCGCCTACTGATCTCCTGCCTAAAGGTGGAAAACGTGTGAAATCTGCAATTTTCTGAGCTTCCACAATATTTTCAACATGGGGAATAACAATCCCTTGTGCACTATTGTCGAGTGCCCTTGTTGAGTGATGATGCTCTAAACTTGGTGCCCTAACTATGGGTGTAATACCAAAACCAAGGGATGCAGCAGAAATTTGAGCAGCAGTATCAACAGTCATTGAACTATGTTCACAGTCAATGAAAAGCCAGTCAAAACCACATGCATTAGCGATTTGAGCAATTTCAACTGTTCGTGAGTGTCGTAAAGCTAAACCCAACGCAATACGACCTTCGCGAAGCAGTCGTTTAGTTTTGTTCTCGATAATTATAAAAACCTCTTTTTTGTAATTTTAATTATGTATTTTAATTTACACGATAGTATTAACAATGTCAAAAATCTAGTTAAGAATTATGTTTTTGAACTATATTCTTTGAATATTGTTACTTTAATCCATGAAAAATATAAGCTCGCTTAGGCTGTATGGCCAAATTGACTTGAAGAAGTTTAGTATGAGGAGTGCCGGAAGTCACGTTATTTAATACTGAGGGGGCATCATAAAATGCTTTGATCAGTTAAAACTCCAATTTAGGTGACCGTCTTTTTCATCGACGGACTAAAAGTAGGAATTGAAAAACTACAGTTTTAATCAATGTTTTTTGGCTCCCCGACCTGGACTCGAACCAGGGACCTGCGGATTAACAGTCCGTCG
>JBAXKF010000091.1:0-3365 GCA_037137465.1 Betaproteobacteria bacterium
GTATTTATTTGAATGCAGTTTGCGTAATAAGTGGTCGTTCCTGGCCAATCTGAGAAAAGTCCAATGATGCCGACATCTTGTGCCAACACGTCCAGAGCTTCGTAAATATCACCCTCATTTTTAATGACTGAATTGACAGATTGGTAATACCACCCGCCCTTCTGTACGGCCATGATGCCGGACCTCTCAAGTGACCAAGTGATAATATCCAAGCCCGCGTCCTTAGCTTCCTTGGCATAGCGCGATGGAACCATTTGTTTGTCTTTTACATCTAACAACGCAAATATAGGTGGAGCCACGATTCGAATGCCCTGTTTTTTGTATTGCTTGAGTTTTTCAAGATCCGGCAAATCCTCGGGCTTCTCAGCTGCATCTAAGAACACTGCTTGCTTTGCAAATTCCGTTTCATGTTGAATCCAATACATGATGTCTGCATGGTGGAAGGACTGAGGGAAGACATTAGCTGGTTTGACATTTAAAGCTTTGTACTCGTCGAGCATTTTTTGCGCATAGTCGGACTGGCTAAAGCCATTAAATGGCATTTGAACAACTGCTTCTTTCAACTCAGGGGTCATTTTGACGCCCAGTTTCGAGAATAAAGCAATAGATTCTTGGTGTGTCATCAACATACCGCTACTTGGACCACTGTATAAATCAGTTCGCCAATTTGGAGTTCCTTTCACGAACTCTTCAACAGTTAAAGCCAGTGGATTGAAAGCGTCCATCTTGCCACGCAAGGATTTGAATTCGGCAAGTGTGATGTCACTTGTTCTGCACTCAGCCGAAGCAGGCGTTTTATTGATCGGATCGTAGGGTTTGAAGGCTGAAATACATTTTTCGGCTAAGGGTGTGAGCAAAATATTTGTGGTGGTATGTAGATCATTTTGTGCATGACGACATACCAAGGCTTTATCCTTTGTAAACGTCACATCACATTCCATGACACCTGCACCCATTCGTGCTGCTGCCTCGTAGGACTCTAAAGTGTGCTCTGGAAACATCAACGCTGCTCCTCGGTGTCCTATAGAGAATTCACTCTTAAGCAGTTTTTTGTTAGCGCAACTCTCCAATTTAGATTTTAAAGCAGATGGTTTCATTTGCGAAATGAGAAAGTAGGGTCGAGGGCCTACTTGAACATTGAAATCTTCAGCGTTACCAAAAAATGGCAATAGACACAGATAGATTACCAATAGTATTTTTTTCATGATGGTGTATTACTTAGGAATGTATCAACTCAACTGGCAATTATTACCATTTAAGAATTCAAATTTGCAAGTGGGCATTTATATGATTATTGTCGAGTGCAAATAGCTTGCGTAAACTCCCCTTCTGGGCTGTCCGAAGTCAATGCAACTCGATAGCCACCCTGGGGGGATTGGCTAACAAGCACTCCATATTCAGTCAGTTGCCGAGCTTTGGCAGCTTGACTAGCTAAACGCCATACTTGGCTTAAATTGTCAATGGTGCCCACCCAACTGGATTCTAATTTTAGATTCAAATCAGGTTTAAGGCGCACCAAGTGAACGTGTAACTGATTTTGAGAACGCTTTGATTTGGGATTTACTGCCAAAGCAATTTCCTGAATGGGTATGCGTTGCTCAGCAATATTCCATGCAAATTGCCAAATTTCATCAGGTCGACGATCATCCTCAATACCAGTCACCAGAGATTTTGGAAGTACCAAACCGTGAACAAAATCTGCTGGGCAACCACACATCTTGATATCGCGAATTGCAACAAAATCATAATTTTCAGCCCATACTTCTATCGAGGATGAACAGGAGGAAATACCTGAGCAATTTGCAGATAGTTGAGGCGCTCTACATTGTTGGCAATAATTTATAGTTTTAACATCCAAACAATTTTGAACAATTTCTAAAAGTATGTCGCTTTTATTGGTTGCTAGACTAGTCTCAGAGCAGAGCAAAAAAAGAAAGCAAAGATATGCAATTGTTGGGTATCGAAGAATCCTACAAGGATTGAGTAATCTGCTTGCTAGCATGTGTACTTTGTCCAATAAATTCAGATAAAAAAAGTCTTAATAGAATTTATAGAAGAATTATGTCAACTTAGTGATGTTTTCAATTTTTGTAGACTTATCTTTGCCATAAAAATCTTCTAATATGAAGTGTCTTCTCTAAAAGTGCCTTCATGTTAGTTGAGTCAGTCCGTTCAGAATTCCATCTCATCAATGATGGTGAAGTCGATCGCAAAATTGCCTATTCACGAGTAGGTGAATTTCATTCAAATCATATTTTTTTATGCTTACCCGGACTCCTAGAGACGCGTGAAAGCTTTAATCCTCTACTTAGTATGGTTGAAAGCTATGATGATTGTTGTTGGGTAAGTGTCGACTACTGCGGAAGAAATGATTCAGATCCGCTACCGCCTAATGACAACTACTCATTCTCAAAATACCTTGCTGATACAGAGGATTTTATTGAATCTTTGATACTGCCTCATCAAATGGATTCAAGTCGAAAATTTCATCTGATCGGAACCAGTATGGGCGGTATCCTGGCCATGCATCTATTAAATCGTTTTCAAGATAAAGTGGGTAGCGTGGTACTCAATGATATTGGCTTATTTCTTCACTGGTCATCATTGATGTCTCTTTACAAAAATATCAAAGAGTCAGATCACCAAATCAGTAAGTTAAGAGTGAATCCTCGCGCCCTCGATGCTGTACGTAGCCCATCACACTTTGATTTGCCATATGAATTTGATTTATTTGGAATGCGGTTTTATTCATTACTGCAAAATTTCAAAGGTCAAGTGGTTTTGCTTCATAACGCGGAGAGTCCAATCTGCTCAATGAGCATAGCCAATCAATCAAAATCAAAGTATGCAGATCTAAAAATTTGGACAGTCAACAAACAAGGCCATCCTGCGAATTGGGATACAAAAATAGTCAACAAATTTGGACAATTGCTGAGACTCAAGACAAAATCCATTGACCACACTGACATAAAAGAAATCTTAAAAACTCCAGAGACTTATCAAGAAACAAGCGAATTCAATTTAGACTTTGCCGTAAATTTCTTAAAAACTAGCAAGGCTTTTTTTGAATCTAACACTCAAAATAACGGCCAGTGGGTTGGTCAATTGTTCAATCGGTTGAGATTTTGGAGAAGCTCCTACAGGAGAAGCTCCTACCCTTGACACGCGGCCGTATTTCCATTAATGTTTAATCGATTGATTAAGTCTTTACTTAGGAATTCATATGAAGGTAGCTTCTTTCGTTGGTCAAAAAGGTGGGGTTGGCAAAAGCACCCTCGCTAGGGTACTTGCAGTGGCAGCTGCCCGTCAGAATTACAAAGTGTTAATTGGTGATTTTGATCTCGAGCAACTCTCATGTATCGAAT
>JBAXKF010000092.1:0-3017 GCA_037137465.1 Betaproteobacteria bacterium
GTATCAGTTGCCCCGGTAAAGGCAACCTTATCAACTTCTGGATGTTCAACAAGATGAGCTCCTACTCCTCCAAGCCCGGTAATCACATTAAATACACCCGGCGGAAATCCTGCCTCAACAAACCTCTTTGCAAGTTCAATCGTTGAAACGGAAGCATGCTCAGAGGGTTTTACTACAAAGGTACAGCCTGCAGCTAAGCCAGGTGCTAATTTGAATACTAATAATAATCCGGGTGAATTCCAAGGAGTAATTGCAGCAACTACACCGATAGGCTCACGCCTTGTATAAATGAAAAAGTTAGATCGATCTGAAGGGATCGTGTCACCTTGCAACTTGTCAGCCATCCCTGCAAAATAATAAAAGAATTCAGGGATATATTTCCATTGACCAAGCATTTCACGATATAACTTACCATTATCTCGGGTCTCGCAGCTTGCCAACTCCTCTGCATCACGGGCAATAATATCGGCCAATTTACGGAGAAGTTTGGCACGCTGCGTACCCGTCATCTTACCCCAGGGACCATTATCAAAAGCTTCTCTAGCGGCGCTAATGGCAAGATTAGCGTCGTCTTGATTACTGTCCGGAATCGTTGCCCATGGAGTACCTAAGCTAGGGTTCATACTCTCGATGGTTTTGCCACTTACAGCAGGTACAAATTGTCCATTGATATGCTGCTGGTAAGCAATTAAAGTCCCGTCAGTTTTCATTGATATAGCTCCTTGGTTATTTTTTATACGTCTAAATTAAAAATTCTTTTCGCATTTAAACCAAGAATATTTCTTTTCGATTGTTCTGAAAGAAAGTCGAGATCCCAAATGGTACTGGGTAAATCCATGTCATAGTGCGGGTAATCAGATGAATAGAGCAGTTGAGTATCCGCTTTAATCATTTTGAAAGTTAATTCGAGTGCTTCTTTATTGTTTACCATCTCCATTGGCTGAGAGGTGTAATACATATCCCGCATATACTCACTTGGTAATTTTTTTAGTGCTGGTGCATCTGATGTTCTCATTCGATAATCATTATCAAGTCGTTGCATCAACCAAGGTACCCATGCAAGGCCAGACTCAATCCAAATTACCTTTAATTTTGGAAATCTTTCTGGTAAGCCATTGATAACCCAATTGGAACAATGCACTGCATTAAATAATACAAAGCCTAAAGCATGCGCAGTAATAAAACGATTGGTCATCGAAATTAATTGGTCACTCCAATGGTATGAGGCATGAAATGCTAAAGGTAAATTTAAATCTTCTAATAACTCATATGTTTTCATGAATGCATTGTCATTAACCGGCTTATACCTCGTTGAAACAACCATAAAGCCAATCACACCTGGAGTTTTTCCATACTCTTTAACCATTTGATAAGTTGCCTCAGGGTCATTGAATGGAAGATATAACATCGTTCGAATACGTGGGTTAGAGGGCAATACTTTTTCAGTAAACCACCTGTTATAGGCGCGGGCTAAAGCCACCTCCATTTCATGCTGTGGATGTAATCCCATGAATAGCATCGGCGTAGGGAATATACATGCAATATCAACACTCATTGCATTCATCCAACGAAGTGTTTGTTCCACTTCTCGTGGTCGATCTGTTTTAGGAATTGACTCACCTTTACGCTCCATATAACGAGGAATTCTTCCACCAAGATCTTGATACCCTGGCTGGTCATAAAGCACAGCCCCTGCACCTTTATAGGAATATGTATTGATGGCTGACTGTTTAATGACGGGATCTTCGATATATTCGAGAATCTCGGCAAAATTATCAGTCTCATAATGGTGGCAATCTACATCCACAATTAATACATCATCTAAATTTCTTTCATCAGCCTGTTTTCTTGCGTTGGCAAGATGCTCTCCTGTATGAAACCCTTGAATCGTTTGATCAAATTGCGGTGTGCTTGAACGAAATAACATATTAGAATCCCTTGATTTATCTTGAACCAGACCATGATTGCCACATACCTAATTCGAAAATTTCTATATTTTTCATTTTCAATAGGGATGATGCGGCGACAAGGGCTGTAGTGGCGTTAATATCTGAATCTGGCGCAATCATTGGAAAGCGTTGGCCGTCATCATATTTTTGTCCGTATAACTGAATAATGACTTCTAATAAATCTTGTAAAGCCTCATATTCAAGTTGATCAGACTGATGTAGATTGAGTGTTTCTTGAATTAACCCAGTTAACTTTGCAGATAATTTTTTTATCTCTTCTATGTTTTCAAGTGCGGATGGGTGAAATTCAATGTTTTTTTCTATTGAATTATTTAACTGTGACATATAAATCTCCATTTTTTTCTGTGACCGGAAATCTTCTCAATGCGAATTTGCCATCTCCAGCACATCTACCGGTTTCGACGTTAAATTCCCAACCATGCCAAGGACAAACGATATGTAAATCTTTTTCATGAAAGCGCATTCCATGGTAAGTCTTATCCTCTGCAATGATTTCTTCAACCCGGTGAATCAATAAACCACCGCACGCCGGTCCGCCCTGATGTGGGCATATATTTAAATAGGCATGGAAAAGATTATTAGCTTTGATGAGGCATAACTCCCCAACATCTGCTTGAAAGAAGACTTTACTTCCTTCCTCTAAGTCTTTTGAATGCGCGACAAATATTTCTGCCATCCTGTCTCCCTTTTTGTAAATTTGAATTCAGCACAGTATTAAATTCATCGCATATCTTGGCAAATGATAATTTTTCTAATGGGTATGAATTAATTTAATCCCCCCCAACATTTGTTTATTTCATCATTTTTTTAGCTACTAGTTAACCCTAATCAAAAGCTATCTGAATCCTATTTAGTGTTAAGCTAAGAATCAAATACAATAATATTAAAAAATATGGAGACAACTTTTTGATTAGTACCTCACAAACCTTAAGTATTAATAATCTATTTTTGTCAGTAGATTTTTTTCGAAATATATTTATTAAACTTTATTCACTAGATTAATTATGCTTATTGATGGAAAAATAGAAGTCCCTGCGAATATCAATG
>JBAXKF010000093.1:0-2883 GCA_037137465.1 Betaproteobacteria bacterium
GTTAATCCAGGTGCTGCTGCTCAAACAAGAATTTCATTCGAAATTCCATATACCGATAGTTCTAATAGTGATGCATCTTTTTACCTAGACGTTACTCAAACAGCTCAATATGCCTCAGATTTTTTGGCATCGACTCAGCAAGATGGCTATCCTACTGGTCAGTTTTTAAATGTCACGGTGGATAAAGAGGGAACTCTTTTTGCTAATTATTCAAGTGGTCAATCGGAAAAAGTGGGCCGTGTCGTTTTAGCCACATTTCCTAGTGAAATTAATTTAGCGCAAGACCGTAATAATCAGTTTGTTAAGACTACAGCATCTGGAGATCCAACGCTTAATTCTCCTGGAAAAGGTGGTACTGGTCAGGTATTAGGTAGCAATATTGAAACTGCCGGCGTAGATCTTACTTCTGAGATGATTAAGTTGATTTCTGCACAAAGAACATACCAAGCAAACTCTGAAGTGGTCAAGCGTCAAGACCAAGTGATGCAGACCATTATTGGTATCGGTCAGTAATTTAAGATCGTATAGAAGCCATGGATAAGTTAATCTACACTGCAATGACCGGAGCCTCACAGGCGATGGAACAGCAGGCGACGACATCACAAAATTTAGCGAATGCTAATACGAATGGATTTCGGGCGCAGATTGATTCATTTCAGGCAATACCAGTGATGGGTCCCGGATCTTTAAAAACCAGAACTCAAGTATCCAATGCAACAGTAGGTACGAGTTTTGCCATGGGACCTATCTCACAAACAGGTCGTGATCTTGATGTTGCCTTACAGGGTCCAGGTTGGATTGCTGTGAGGGCAGAAGACGGGGCAGAAGCCTATACCAGAAATGGTTCATTTGAGGTTTCTCCTACGGGTATTTTAATTACTCAAACGGGTTTACAAGTGGTTGGTGAAGGTGGTCCGATAACGATTCCGCCAGACTCTAAGTTGATTGTTGGTAAAGATGGAACTCTTTCCACACTCATTCCAGGAGTTGTCCCCGCAGCTGTGAATGTCTTAGGTCGTATCAAGCTAGTTAATCCTCCAGAAGAAAATTTGGCGCGCGGCGATGATGGTTTGTTCCGTTTAAAACAAGGTGGCGTTGCCCCGTTAGACCCTAATTTGACAGTGGTAGGAGGGGCATTAGAAGGAAGCAATGTCAATTTAGTAGATTCAATGGTGAGAATGGTGAACTTGGCCAGGGCTTACGATACACAAATCACCATGATTAAAACTGCGCAAGATAATGCAGCAAAATCTTCGCAGATTATGAATTTGAACTCTTAATTTAGGAAAACAAAATGATACGATCTTTATGGGTGGCTAGAACTGGGATGGAATCTCAACAAGCACAAATGGATACGATCACCAATAACTTGGCGAACGTGAGTACAAATTCATTTAAAAAATCCAGAGCAGTTTTCCAAGATTTGCTTTATCAAAATGTTCGTCAACCAGGCGGACTATCTTCTCAGCAAACGATATTACCTTCAGGTATGCAAATGGGAACGGGATCAAGGGTAGTCGCGTCAGAGCGTATTTTTACGCAGGGAAATTTACAGCAAACCTCAAATGATTACGATATGGCCATTCAAGGGAATGGATTTTTCCAAGTACTCATGCCAGATGGTACCTTGAACTATACAAGAGATGGCGCCTTTCAAAAGGATAACCAAGGTCAGTTAACAACCGCCAGTGGATATATTGTTCAACCAGCCATCACTATTCCAATTGATGCATTGTCGCTCACAGTATCAAGAGACGGGATTGTTTCAGTAACGCAACCCGGGGCGACTGTACCAAATCAAATTGGGCAGTTGCAGTTGGTCTCTTTTTTAAACCCAGCCGGATTACAAGCCAATGGTGAGAACCTGTTTTCAGAAACCAATGCATCTGGAACACCAGTTGCAAATATTGCTGGTACGAATGGTTTAGGAACAATTTCTCAAGGTTATGTAGAAACATCAAATGTAAACGTAGTGGAAGAGATGGTCAATATGATTACTGCCCAACGTGCTTATGAACTTAACAGTAAAGCAGTAACGACCTCTGATCAAATGTTGCAAAAGTTAAACGACCTTTAATTAAGTAGAAGGAGAAGCTAATGAAAATTTCAATACCAAACCAAAGAACAATCCAATCGATTAGTTTAGGGCTTGTAATTGTTTCATTAGTTTCTTGTTCAGCCGTTACTCCGACGACGATTACAAGTGGTCCATCTACATCGAAACCGATTCCAGAGGTCATCTATAAAAATAACAATGGCGGCATCTATCAAGAGAGAACTTTTAGACCTTTATTTGAAGATAAGCGTGCGCGTTATGTCGGGGATACGATTACGATTGTGATGACCGAAACCACTAGCGCAAACAAAAAGAATAATGCCACATCGAATAACACGGGCAGCGTAGCATTAAATACGAGTAATTTTCCAGGACAAAATAGTAGTAATGATTTAGCAAACTTAAGTCCAAAAGGTGGTGGTACCAGAAAATTAACGACTGAAGATGCAGGCATTGCACAAAATGCTTTTAATACGACCTTAGCTGTCACAGTTAATGAAGTATTACCCAACGGAAATTTAGTCGTTAGCGGTGAAAAACAAATTGGCTTTGATAAGAGTACAGAATTTGTCCGTTTTTCTGGAACAATATCGCCAGCATTTATTTCAGTAGGTAATACCGTTGCCTCAACACAAGTAGCTGATGTACGTGTTGAATATAGAACCAATACCAATGTGGATAAGTCCGTCATTGCTAATATGATTAACCGTTTCTTCTTTAGTATGTTCCCGCTCTAATATGATGAAGAATCGCTCCTTTTTTCAATCCCGACAACTCACGACGAATGGTTTCGTTGGGATTCTTTTCTTTCTGTTGTGTTTGGTTCC
>JBAXKF010000094.1:0-2741 GCA_037137465.1 Betaproteobacteria bacterium
TACTGGTGGAACCGGCGGGAATCGAACCCGCGTCCGCAAATCCTCTACATAAAGTTCTACATACTTAGTCATATCATTTGATTTAACCCATTAAGCACGGACTGACACGTTATTAACAGGCGATTCACTTAATTTTCGAACTATTTATCGTGACGCAAAATAGTCTTATCTCTTGTTTATGACCCTGATGTAACTTGCGTTACCTGACCCAAGAGAGAATCAGTTCAGGGGCAACCGCAATTAAGCGGCTAGTGCGAAACGTTCGTCGTTTGCAGTTATTACATTCCCATTGATTTACGAGATAACGGGTCCTCGGTATGCCCTTCATGCTTCGCAATCCACGTCGAAACCAAGTCGGTCCCATGAAAGCTTTACATTGATGGTCTACTATTTTAACTTTTATTAGATAAAAAGGATACTAGTAAGGTCTTTAGGCTCATAAACAATAAAATCAGCCTCCCAAGACTCGGGAGGTTGATGATCGCCACAATAGCCATAAGCCGCTGCAATGGTCTTCATGCCCGCTGCTTTACCCGCCTGAATATCTCTTAAATCATCGCCAATATAGACTGAGTTTGAGGCTTGTACCTGTTTTTGCGATACAGCAAGAAGGATTGGTGCGGGATGGGGTTTGGCAAATGGTGTTGTATCGCCACTCACAATGGCATTGGTTCTTAGATCTAGACCCAGGCTTTTAACTAGAGGAAGGGTAAAGCGCTCATGTTTATTAGTCACAATACCCCAAGGAATGGCATGCTCATCGAGTAAATTGAGTAAAGCGTCCATTCCTGGAAACAAGGCGGTATGGACATGGATTGCTTGCTCATAATTACTTAAAAATTCTTCTTTGAGGTCGTTAAATGTGGGGTCATCTTGGCCAATACCAAACGCGGCATCAATCATTCCCCTGGCACCTGAAGAGGCAAGGTGGCGCATCACTTGCATAGGCAAGGGAGGCATTTGACGATCAATAAGCATTTTATTGGCAGCTGCCGCTAAATCTGGAGCGGTATCTGCCAGAGTGCCATCTAAATCAAAAAATACACTATTAAATTGTGGGTGCATATGTGAATGATTGATTAAAGAGGCTTTTTAACAGCGAACATGTAATTAACATCCACATTAGGACCTAAGGAATATTTATCTAGGAAGGGGTTGAAATGCAGGCCCATCATATCGGTAACCTCTAAGCCCGCTTCTCGAATAAACCCTGATAATTCAGATGGTTTAATGAATTTTGCATATTCATGGGTGCCACGTGGCAACAATTTTAAGATGTATTCCGCACCTATAATAGCCATGACATAGGACTTGGGATTGCGATTGAGAGTACTAAAAAAGAGCGTCGCTCCCGGTTTAGCTAACTTTGCACATGCTTGGACAATAGATCTAGGGTCGGGGACATGTTCTAGCATTTCCATACAAGTAATCACGTCATATTTAGACGGTTCCTGCTCAGCAAGATCTTCTGCACTAATCAGCTCATACTCCACAGAGGTGCTGGTTTCTAAAGCGTGGAGTTTAGCCACTTGAAGTGCCTTTTTAGAAAGATCAATACCTTTTGCGTGTGCGCCAGAGCGAGCTAAGGACTCGGAAAGAATACCACCACCACAACCAATGTCGAGAACGTGCTGATTCTCAATAATGCAATGTTCTTTTATCCAATTAAGTCGAAGAGGGTTAATTGCATGCAAAGGTTTAAATTCACTAGTCTCATCCCACCAGCGACTAGCTAATTCACTAAACTTATCAATCTCAGATAGGTCTACATTTTCTGTATTCGTCATTTTTACGGATTTTCTTTTTCGTTAATACAGTGATTATCCAATAAAAAAAGCCCGGTTGCCCGGGCTTCTCAAGTAAGTTTTAAGGCTTACTGTTTTTTCGTACCAACAACTTCGATTACTGAACGACGGTTCAGTGCACGACCTACAGCAGTTTTGTTATCGCCAACAGGCTCAGCATAGGCTTTACCTTCAGTGTAAACACGGCTTGTTTCGATGCCATTTTTAACTAAGTGAGCTTTAACAGCTTCAGCACGGCGTAATGATAATTTCTTGTTGTAATCCAAAGTACCAACGCTATCAGTAAAGCCAACAACAATAATTACTTCAACTGTAACGTCTTTAAGTTTTTGAACTAAACCATTTAACTTTTGAACGCCTTCTGGCTTTAGAGTTGACTTGTCGAAGTCAAACAATGCATCAGCCAATAAAGTTACTTTGGAACTAGTAGCTACAGGAGCAACAGGAGCGGCAGCTCTTGGAGCAGCAGGAGCAGCAACAGGAGCTGGCTTAATTGCGCCATCACAATCTGCAGCAGCAGTTGCAGGTGTCCAGTTGTTATCTCTCCAACATAAAGTTGCATCTGCACCAGAGCGAACAGCACCAGCAGCAGAATTCCAGTTATCAACAGTAGTCTGTTGCGCTTGCGCTACTCCAAAAAAAGCCAGTAAAGCAAAACCCAACAACATTGAACGATTTGATTTAGTCATATTTTTCCTCATTAAATCAGTAAATTAAGCATGTCTCAGCAAAGTGTATTAAAACTGAAATTATTATATCAGTATCTTTGTGACACACAATAGTTGTTCCTTTGAGTGTTGTTATTGGGTAAATCCGGAAAAACTCTGTAATTCAAGACGCATGATAAAATATTTGGATGGAACAAGCCGCTAAAGAAACAATACCCGTATCACTAGAAGATGAAATGCGGCGGTCCTATTTGGACTACGCAATGAG
>JBAXKF010000095.1:0-2544 GCA_037137465.1 Betaproteobacteria bacterium
GATAAGTGTCCATTCGTTCTTGCTTGCGAGTTACTGCTGGTTGCTTGTAATACGAATAGCCACATCTGAGCTCTGTAGTTGAACTATCTGTGGGCATAACAAATGCACAGCTTGCACAATTTTTCTTGACTGGGCTAACTTTGTTGATGAGCGGCATTCTTAGATTTGGAATTTCTCTATGCATCTAACGTTTATTTATATTAGAAAGTGATTTAACTGAACGTATTGAGTTTATTTTTACGTCAATATTGAAGAAGCGATCTCAACAGTTTTTTGGGCATCAGTGCAAATTGCGTCTGCACCAAATTCAGTTGCTGCATGTTCTTCAATCATGAATATGGGTCCACCCAGCATGACTTTTGTATTAGGATTTCTAGATCCTTTCTTCAGGTCATCGACCAATTGACCTAAAGTGCTCAGCTGTTCATGAATGCTCACAGATATACCAATGAGGTCAAACCACTCATTCTCTACGGCATGAATTAACTCTTGCGATGTTATCGAGACTTCGAGAATAACTTGCCAGCCAATTTTTCGAAAAAAATTAGCGACGATATTTGGACCAAGAAAATGCTTTGAACCGGGGGATGAGGCAATTAAAAGTCTTCTTACTTCACCAGCTTGTGTAGGACCATCTTGATATTCAAAGCCGATATCGTGTGTTATTGAATGCAAGCGAACGAGGCCATGTGTAACTTGAGTGAAGTCAAGTAGGTCTTTGTCCCATTTTTCTCCTAATAAACGAGCTGCCGGAGTTATAAGCTCTAAAAATATTTGATCTGTCGAAATGCCATAAGAGATTAATCGCTTGATGTAATCTTTAGATAATTGCTCGTCATCTGCAATGCATAGGTTTATAAATTCCGAAATTTCAAAACCTGTAATTTTTAAACCTGACTGATAGCTATTTCCAACATGCCTTGAGCATACTTTTGAATGAGAACTTAATAGTCTTGGAATGATCTGAAAACGAATAACTTTTTGCAAAGATTGTTCGTATTCAAATGAATTTTTCTTATGTTGAAACAGAGAAGGTTTAAATCTATATGCTTGGTTCATGGTTGTTATAAATTAATTGTATGGAGACTTTCGCATCTGGTTATAAATTGAAATAAAAGCACTTGTACCGATCGAAAGAGGCTTGGTCTTAGCATCTTCTGACAGCATATTCATCAATATTCCGGTAAGTGAGAATGGCATACGCGATTGAATTTCATGTTCGCCCACGAAGCCCATAGACCATTCACTAAAACTACGAATCAAAATTGTGTTTTGACACACTTTATTTAGTGCAGTGTGCCTAGTGTCTGAGCCTATAAAGTTGAGATAAATATTTTCAACTGCCTTTTGCTTACCCTCCAAGATTTGAACAAACTCACCACGGTAATAAAGCAACATTCCAGTGATGCCCGCTTCCAAGTTTCTACGTCGAGCTGACTCCAATATTCGATACAGTTCAGTCTTCGTCAGGACTGGTAATGTCGATACACTGCAATACAAGAGTTCAAGTAGCATTTCCCATTTACACCTGGTTTTTAGTTCTTGACACTGGTATCTCATTAGCTCTCCTCTGCAGGTGAGTTATTGGGCTCTCAAAAGTAATTTATCTACTTTATTCGGGACAAAATAGGTAGGCCAAATGTTTATTTTTAAAAATCCCCGTAAGAAGGAAATAATTTGTCTTCAAATTCGTACCCTACACAAGGATTTTTTTGCCCCTGTGCGAACCAACCCAAATCGTAATGCCCTCCCGGGTGAGTGATTACTAAATCAAAGCCACCATATAACAATGGTTTGAGACAGAAACTGTTTTCTGTTAATCAGGGACGCCCTCTGCTTTAAACGATATTGGCCGCCATTAAAAATGCTAGAAATAATTACATCAGCTCAATTGCACTGACTCGTTGGCAGGTTCAGTCCCTGCCCGCACGAGATGACCTAGTGCCGAAATTGCCTCGTCGAAATGGGTCATTATTTGCACTCCCTTGGGGACTCTCCTGACCTGCGACAAACCAGCCCCTCCCGCCCATATCAGTATTTGTGGTGGTAGCAAACGCCGCAAATGCGTGAGCGTTGGCACAACATCTCTAGGGGGATACGAAAAACTGAATGTCAGCACAACCACATCGGCTTTGCATCCTGAGGCTGCCAGCTTCAAGCTGTTCAATGGAATTTCGGTTCCAACGTTCACGATATAGGCACCAGCTTCTGCCATCACAGCCTCGACCATAAGCAAACCAAGCTGATGGTGCTCACCTGGGGGTAATGCGAATAAGAAAATTGGAAAAGCAGGCTTTGGTTTTGATTTGTTTGTCTGCGTAATCAAGTAACGCTCGATCATGGAGGAGCAAAGGTGCTCGTGGTAAACATCTATTTCACCACTCAGCCATGCGTCTCCAATGCTCACCATCAGTGGGGCAATCGTCTGTTGCACAAAGTCCAACATGGTTTGCTTAGCACGTCGTTTGCTCAGCATGGCCTTAAATGCTTCACTGTCGGAGCGCTTAAGTAAGCTGATGAAAGCATTTGTGGATTCTGAGCGCT
>JBAXKF010000096.1:0-2481 GCA_037137465.1 Betaproteobacteria bacterium
TCTTAGCGGCTGTGGGTACTGTAGGTTATGGTAACTATGTGACACAAACAAAAATCAAAGTGGTGAAAAGTAATGTAGATTCAATTGTAGCTGTGCTTGGCACCTTAAATGGTGTCGAGCAAGCGGGTGTTGACAACACCTGCACGAAACTTACAGATTGTATTAATGGTATTAGTTTGCAAGTGAATAACTTTAAGAACGCATACAATACGCAAGCTATAGGATTAGATGCTATTTACTTTTACAACATGACAGCGTTACCGACGGGATGTACAGACAGCACAAAAGGAAAAATTTTCTTAGGCTATAGTGCAAATACACCGCCTTCAACAGTGACCGTCATGGGATGCGATACAGCGTCGACAGATTACACGAAGACTTACTCATGGAACTAAACGTAATTTTTTAAAAAAAAGAGAAAAATAAAATGAAAAAAATAATCAATATTTTTTTAAGCGTATTAATTTTAATAGGACTCAGCCATCCTGCCTTCGCTGAAGGCACAAAAAAATCCATGAAAATAACCAACAGCGGGTATAACGGCATGTGGTCGGGTAATGGTCTTGGTTTTGTGAATCAGGTCGGATCTCAGGGTGCCTTGCCAACAAATCTTACTGCAGCTTCGGGGGGCGGTACACAAGTTAATGTGAAAGATTACATTACGACGCCACCAGGCTCTACCGCGACTTTTGAGACATCCACTGATTCAAGTATTTGCTCTATCTCAGGATCAGGCGTCCTAACCGCAAAGGGCACAGGCACTTGTACGGTGACTGTGAGCACGAGTAAAGTCGACGCTTGTATGACCTGTAATCCACATTTATTTCCAGTTGATGCCTCCACAAGCACTTTAACTTTTGCTGTGCAAGCGGCCATTGGTACAGCTGAACAACAAAAAATTTCTGAAATGGGACTTACAGGTGTGACGGATCCTACACAAACAGTAGCAAATCAAGAAAACCAAGTGCTTAATCTTACTAAGTTCGGTAGTGGCATCACATATAAAGCATATAAAGCAAACAATGGCGCTGAGCGTTACAACGGTAACTATCCTGCCAATCCTTCATGTTCAGGTTCCATGGCCGATTTTAATTGGGCTGCGGGTGATGATTTACAAGGCCCTGTTTTATGCACAGGCCAAGGCGATTTTGTGGCCGCACAATTTGAAGGCTATATCTTGTGGCCAGGCTCGTTTAAACAATCAACTGCCGTTAGTTTTTACGATGTTTGCGATGATGGATATCGATTCCAGGTTGCACAAACACCAGGCGCCAATCAAACAGATTTTAAAACAGTGATTGAAAATTATGTTGATCAAGCACCAGGCTCATGGAATAGCGTATATAACGGCATGGGCAGCGGCACACGTGTCGCGGGAAGTATCTATAAATTCCGCATGGACTATTATGAGCATGGCGGTCACGCGACTTGCGCACTTTATTGGAGCGCTGGCAAATCTGGTTACACATGGAACTGGACAACTAAGATACTTGTGCCTGCTGCTAATTTTGCAGTCACCCCAACACAGTGGAATAAATAAACACTACTGATTTATTATTTGAAAGGCTTTCATCAATGAATCGTAATTGGCCCAATGGGTTCTCCCTCATTGAGCTTTTGGTTGTGGTTGCTATCATTGGCGTTCTTGCAGCCATAGGCACCATTGGGTACGGGAACTATATTACCCAAACACAAATTAAGGTTAATGCAACCAATCTCGATAATATGGCGCAAGCCATACAAACAAAAATTGCGACAAGTGTCGCAGGCCTTGATCCCAGAAGTTACGCTAATTGCTCGGCTTTTGTGGATGGTATTGCTACGTCTGAAAATCCCAATGCAAAAAATGTTTACAATGCGACGTCTACTGCTGCGGTTTATCTTAACGCGCACAAACAAACAGCATCAGGAAGTGGCAGGGTTAGTTTTTTACCGGGTCAATTTTTGATTATGTGTAGCGATCCATGTGAATCTAATTTGCAATCAGCCGCTTTTATTGTGTGTAGTTGTGAACCTGACGCTAATAAAGCGAGCTGTGTTACAGACGGGCAAAGTCCGAGTGCGGCTTGTCCAGATCCTATTACATTCAACGCTAAACTTCCAAGTTGCTAGCCAAGTAAGCTTCTAAGAGACCAGACTTTTATTGTTTAGTCTGTTTTACGTCTTCTCTTTTCTTTAAGACGCCGTCTTTCACGAGTTTTTCAATAAGCCCTTGCTGCATGGCAACTGCGTTCGCGAAGGCATCGATAGGTAAAACGACATACCCTGTCACTTTCAAATTTGTTTGTGAAATTTCTTTCCCCGTCGAGAGTTCTACCTGGGACAGTTCAAGTCTCACGAGTGGTCCTGTGACATAAATATTGCTGATCGCATCGGCAAAAAGTGTGTTGTCTTGCATGATAAAAATCCTTTCAAAAATAAAGTGGTTTAAATGTCGCTTTAACACCCAATCATAACTCATTAAATGTCAATCGGTGACGC
>JBAXKF010000097.1:0-2475 GCA_037137465.1 Betaproteobacteria bacterium
CTCACAACATTAAAATCTAAGAGAAAGTTATTAAATTTTCAGATAAAAAGCTAACACCTGAAGAAAAAATAAAGAACTTTGCTTATTGAACTAATTACATACACTTCAAGACACCAAGTTACAGTCAGACCGAATCGATAAATATGCGGCATGATTAAGCTCCCTTTTCTGAAGGGCGCGATAGACATTCAGAAATTATATTTTTTGAATGTTTGGGTCAATGACCATATGAACAGGCTCTTTTACCCCGTTACCAACAAGGCTTTGAAGTGCTAAATCTGTATCCTGTAAGCCAAACAAATGGGTACTCATTTCTTTTACAGCATGTTTTCCTGAGTGGATTAATTGCAAGGCTAATTCAACTGATTCATAGCTATGTCCACGCATACCCTTGACTGTTAAAAATTTCGCAATGATTTGATCGCTATCAAACTCTGGTATTTTTTTTCTTTTTTGTCCACCAAGAATAACGCAACCCTTTTTTCTAGCAAGGCTCATCGCAGTTACAACAGATTCAGTACCACCTGAAGCGCAATCAATGACTAAATCTGCCATAAGACCACCCGTTAATTCTTTGACCTTTTCTGAAATATCAATATTGTCAAGTTCGATAGCATAATCAGCGCCTAACTTTTTGGCTAAAGCGAGTCTTTTTCGATCCGTATCATTTGATAAACCAGTAATAATGATTGTTTTAGCTCCAGCTTCTTTAGCGGCGACCACACAAGCTAAGCCCTGTTGCCCTGGCCCTTGAATTACCACGCATTGCCCAGGACCTGCTCCGCCTTGAAGGTAAGTCCATTCAATACCATTAGAGATAGGTAAAGCCAAGGTTGCATATCGAGGCTCAAGTCCATCAGGTACTTTATGAAATACGGTATTAAGATGAAGATATTGGTAATGACTATAGCCCCCCCAAAAACCAGGAGCAACATTAAGACCGGTAGCACCATAACGCATGCCACCTAAACGCCAGTCAGTTGCATCACATAAACGAAAATCACCACTGCGGCAGGCAGAGCAAGTACCGCATGGAATATATTCTTCAAGAGCAACTAAATCACCTTCTTTGAGCCTCCAACGTTGAGAGGCTAAAGTACCCATTGACTCAATATAACCAACTGTTTCATGCCCTAAAATGAGCGGACCTCTGCTTGCAGGTAGATTTTGATAATATCCCCAATCACTTCCACAAACACCAGTGGCCGCAACTTTTAAAAGCCCAGATTCTGAAAAAATCGCAGGCTTTTCAAACTCTTGAATTTGAGTTTTATTCGACTCTATTGCAACAGCGGCTGAAAATGTAGACATATCTTATACGGTAACGTGCGGTTTACCCGGGACTGCAATTAACGTATCAGCTGCATCTTCATGAAATTTTTTATCGCGAGCTAATAAAAATGCGGCAGAGCGTACGTGCTGAGAGATGGGTTGTGTACCTGGCGGTTCTAATCCTTTATCTTGGAGATCTTTAGCAACTTTTAATAATCTTCTTCGAGCTAACAAAATGCCATTATCTGTAGAAGTTAAATTTTCTTTTGTGCGATCTTGAATGGAGCCCATACTTTCTTGTAAAGAGGCATCTTGCATGGCGATACCCTCTACGCCACTGAAAGTAAGACCAGCTTTTTGACCGGCACGATCCATCAAATAATCGTTTGATTTATTCTGAATTGGAATATAAGTCCCTGGAACATAGCGGACGTGAATCCCTTTTCCATTGCTCATGGCATCTACTTCCTCTTCAGTTAAATCACGATTAGGATGAAAATCAAAGCTCCATGCCCAATTTTGATGGTCATTAATTGGAACCCAAAAATGACCATGAATTGGATGATCAGCACGGGGGGGAATAATCGTATAGGCGGGCAATAACCACTGAGTGATACGCCAATAATATTGATTGTCTTCTGCGTTTCTTCGAACTCCAATGTAAAGCCCACCCTGTGATTCAACCACTTCAAAAACGGGTTTTAAATCACCAAAGTTATATTGATTTCCTTTAGACCCTTTAAATAGAGGATCAGAATTTAAGTTTTTTCCATGGAGCCATGTTACGTGACTAGAATCAATTCCGCCCTCAAGCGCCTGCAACCAATTAGTCTCTTGTAAACGTTTAGTAATGAATCTTCTTTTAGGCGGGGCAAGAGCAAACTCATATTCTGGTAATTCAGGTTGAAGCTCGACAGGCCCCATATAAATCCAAATAATTCCGCCCTTTTCAGCAAGAGGATAAGATTTTAATTTAATTTTTTCACACAACTTACTTTCATCTGGCTCTGAAGGTATTTCGACACAGTTGCCCTTTACATCATATTTCCAGCCGTGATAGGGGCAGCGAATTCCATTCTCTTCATTTCGACCAAACCACAATGACACCCCTCGGTGGGCACAAAACTCATCAATAACACCTAAACGACCACTTGAATCTCGAAAAGCCAGCATTTTTTCAGAAAAGAGTTCGAGTCTGACAGG
>JBAXKF010000098.1:0-2473 GCA_037137465.1 Betaproteobacteria bacterium
GCGGCGAGTGCGAATAGCGATTTTTTCATTCGTAAATCTCCATATAAAAAAAGAAAACTATTTAAAAAACTTCTTCCCTGACATCAAGGAATATCCTAATCATCCACTAAACTTGTTCTTATTTCATTAAACTTTAGCCATAAGTGTTGTTTTTTGTAGATTTTGAGCAAACTTTGTGTTTTGCGTTGCTAAAAGACAACGATTTTTGTTGCTTTTACACCCTTAAAACACGTTTTCTAGACCCTGCTCTAAGCAAACTACCCTTATATAGAATAAGCCTCTTGAGTTTAAACTGGCTCTTTTGCCAACTCTTCTTCGTCTTCTTTTGGTTTGGGTTGGTAGAACCTTGCAATCAGCAGCCCTATTTCAAACAAAATACATAACGGAACTGCTAAAAGTAGCTGTGACATGACGTCTGGAGGGGTGGCAACAGCCGCAACAACAAATGCCCCAACAATGACGTACGGGCGCATTTCTTTTAGTTTGGCTAAAGTGACTATTCCCATTCTGACGAGAACGACAACCACGACCGGAACCTCAAAGGTAAATCCAAAAGCCAAAAAGGTTGTCATCGCAAAACTAAGGTACTTATCAATATCCGTACTCATATCCGCGCCTAAGGGAGCGTTGTATTGCACCATAAACCCAAATACTGTCGGGAATACTAAAAAGTATGCAAATGCCATGCCAATTAAGAATAGGGTGTAGGTACTGATAACTATAGGCAACACGAGCTTTTTTTCGTGATGGTAGAGTCCTGGGGCGATAAAAGCCCAAATTTGGTAGATCACAACAGGAAGTGCCACAACAAAAGCTGCCATAAAGGTGACTTTAATCGGTACAAAGAATGATCCCGTGACGTCGGTCACAATCATATGCGCGCCTGCAGGAAGTGCCTTTAGCATTGGATCTGCTAATGCATGAAAGATATCAGGCGCCCAGTACACCATACTCATGAACACCACCAAAATCGCAATGGATGCTTTGATGATGCGATCCCGCAGTTCTACGAGGTGACTAAAGAAGGTTTCTTCTTGGGCGTTGTCCTGCGGTAAATCACTCATAGTTTATGTATTACCCAAAAAAAGATTTCGCGGAAGTTGTATGAATAGATGCGCGTCTAAAACGCTTGACTCTGGCTGCCCCAGATTGAACTCTTACTTTTATTCCACTGGAATGCTTAAACCACATCGGAACTGCGCCCTTTTTGTTGCGCCAGGATTTTCGCCCTTGACGCTGGCCCGCCTCGAAGCTATCTATTCTGGGGGTATAAGCTCGTTCTTCACTGTCTGACCAGGAACTACTGGTGTTGTTTGTTATTGAAGATGAAATCTCATTCACCGAAGCATTGACTTCAGCGACCTGTGACGAAATCACCTGATCAATATCTTTAAAGTCATTTTTTGCACTATTAAAAGCCTCGGTTGCGGCTTCTTTCATTTTTTTGAGCTCTTCTTGCTCCATTTGACGGCTGACTTCTTCTTTTACATCAGACATGTAACGCTGCGCACGTCCTAGCAAGTTACCCGCAGTTCTTGCCACTCGTGGCAAGCGCTCTGGTCCAAGCACGACCAAAGCCACTACGCCAATCAAAGCAATTTTCGTTAGTCCAATATCAAACATATCAGATGACCTGAGATGGATTTACTACATACAACCCGACATTCATTAACGTACTTCTTTGGAGCTAACGTCAACAGTATGAGGATCTTTTGCAGTTTGTGTTGGCGGCGTTGATTGTGCAACTTGTTGTGTTGCCTGTTCAGCTTCAGTTTTAGTGGCATCTTCATTTTTCATACCATCTTTAAAGCCTTTGACAGCTGCACCCATGTCAGAGCCAATGTTTCTTAATTTTTTTGTACCAAAAATTAAAAGAACCACTGCTAATACAATAATCCAATGAATCGGACTCAATCCACCCATAACAACTCCCTATATATAAGTTAAATTAACCAGGTAATTCATGTTTCCAAGGCCGCGGCCCTGCTAACACGTGTAAATGTAGATGGTAAACCTCTTGCCCACCATCTGCACCGTTATTTACTAACAATTTAAAGCCACCTTCTTTACCAGGCCTTGCTCCGGCCTCTAATGCTAATTTTGGCGCCAGTACCATCATTTTACCTAGTATTTGTGTATTCTCCATAGTGGTTTGTGCAAGCATGGGAATATGTTGCTTCGGAATGATCAAAAAATGGATGGGAGCGGCTGGATGTATGTCATGAAAAGCCAAGACTTCCTCGTCTTCATAGACTTTTTTACTCGGGATCGTGCCTGCTATGATTTTGCAAAAAATGCAATCTGGGTCGTGGTTCAATCTATTCTCCATAATTGTAATCGTGGACTATTTTGGACGGGATGCTTTTTCAGCAATACCACTTACTCCCTCACGACGCTTGAGCTCCATCAGAACATCCTCGGGTCTTAAGTTAAACTGCGCAAGCATAATCATCGTATGAAACCACAGGTCAGC
>JBAXKF010000099.1:0-2342 GCA_037137465.1 Betaproteobacteria bacterium
GTCCTTAAATTCATCGCCAATATTAAATATTTCCTTAAACACATGCTGTACTTTTAATATATGCTCACCAATAGCAATTTTTCCGCCAAGGGTGGTTCGTAAATACTGTGCTGCCGATAGATGATCAGCATGGGCATGCGTTTCAAGAATCCACTCTAGCTTAAGGTCACTCATTTGAATAAACTTAATCACATCATCTGCTAAATGAGTACCTGCTCTGCCAGATTTTGGGTCATAGTTCAACACCGGATCAATAATCACACAAATATGGTTTGATAGATCGGACACCACATGAGTAAATGTCGAAGTGTCGTGATCAAAAAAACTTTTAATATTAGGTTTCATAAAAGCCTCAGTTAAATAATATATTTTATTATATATTGTTTTAATGTATTATGTTACATATGGAACTCACAACTATTATTACTCCTGTGCTTGGCATCCTCATTGGTATATTAATGGGACTAACTGGAGCAGGCGGGGGAATCCTGTCGGTACCAACGCTGATCTTCTTTCTTGGTCTTAATATTTCCGAGGCGGCTCCAATAGCCCTCATGGCAATTGCAAGCTCTGCTGGTATTGGTGCACTCTTGGCTCACCGAGCCAAAACCCTCAGATATAAAGCGGCCTCTCTCATGGCTATCTGCGGCTTAATGTTTGCACCTGTTGGCCTCTATTTGGCATTCAAGTTACCCAATGAACCCCTCAGTATTCTGTTTGGCATTGTTTTACTTATTGTTGCTATTAGATCCTACCTTCAGGCCCATCAAGAATTAACTGGCACAAAGCCGAAATTAAATACAAACCCGCCCTGTTGCATTAATCCAGATACTGGCAAGTTTATTTGGTCTGGCCCATGCTTAAGAACAATGCTGTTAATTGGATCAGTTGCTGGATTTTTATCTGGGCTTTTAGGGGTTGGTGGTGGTTTTGTAATTGTCCCAGCATTAAGAAAATATACTGACTTAACTCACACCTCAGTCATTAGTACTTCGCTAGGGGTTATGTCCATTATCGCAATGGGTAGTGTAGGAATGTCTGCCTATGCCGGAACATTATTATGGTCTATTGCTATCTTATTTTCATTTGGGGCAATCATGGGTTTATTAGTTGGGAGGCGGTTTAGCAATTACTTAAATCCAGGGCGAAGTCACCAGGCTTTTGCAGTATTTACTTTTTTGGTGGCCCTTTACATGCTAAGTAAAGCATTTCTTAATCTATAACTAATTAAAAATATTATGCACATTCATTGGCAAGAATTTACTCCCTGGTCTTCCTTAATTGGTGGAGCTATCATTGGACTTAGTGTCACAATTTTGATTTTATTCAAAGGGAGAATCGCAGGTATTAGCGGCATACTTGGCGCGTTGATGCAATTTAAAAATACGCCTAAAGATCACTATTTATGGAGAATACTTTTTCTAATTGGTCTTCTGAGTTCAAGCTTAATTTATTCTTTATTCTTTACTTTACCAAACATGGTAATTGACGCTAGTTTCATCATGCTTATTTTTGCGGGATTATTAGTAGGGTTTGGCACAAGAATGGGCTCTGGTTGTACTAGCGGTCATGGGATTTGTGGACTAGGGAGGCTTTCTCCTCGTTCACTTGTTGCCACACTAAGTTTTATGAGTGCGGGCTTTATTGCTTGTTATGTTTTTTTACATATTTTTAGCTAAATCATGAAAAATATCTTCACTTTTATATCTGGGCTTATTTTTGGCATCGGACTCATTATTTCCGGAATGACAAATCCGGCGAAGGTTATCGGATTTCTAGATCTTTTTGGAAGCTGGGATCCAAGCTTAATGTTTGTAATGCTTGGAGCTATCCCAGTTGCCTTTATCAGTTTTAGAATCATTGAAAAGAAACAAGCCACCCTGCTTAATGAATCAGTTCATTTACCGGGCAAGAATCACATCAATTCTGAATTAATCATAGGAAGTTTACTTTTTGGATCGGGTTGGGCCCTAGCTGGATTGTGCCCAGGACCGGCATTGGTAGCTCTAGGCTCAGGTAATAGTAAAGCGGTTATTTTTGTCCTCGCTATGTTAGCGGGCATGTTGTTACATGATTATCCTTATAGGAGGCTCTTGAATTCAAAAGTGGTTTGAAACAAGTGCCAAGGATAAATTAACGTAGCACTGGAAAACCGGCTTCTTCTATCAATTCATGTGCTTGCTCTTTAGAAAGGCTTGTCTTAAGTTCGATATGTTGTGTGGTTAAGTCTACTTTTACTTCTGCTTGAGAATCATGTGACTGAATTGCACGCGTTACTGCATTAATGCATCCCCCGCAGGTCATGCCTGAGACTGTGAAATTTAGCATCTCAACTCCTTTAT
>JBAXKF010000100.1:0-2334 GCA_037137465.1 Betaproteobacteria bacterium
AGCACTGGTAATTGCTTTAGACATCTTTGAAAAGTAAGAATCGGCCTCTTTTGTAGGAACTAGATATTTTGTACGGCGATTCTTGCCTTCAAATGATTGTTCAATCAAACCTGCTTCGCGTAACTCGTCTAATTTTCGGTGTAGCGTTGCAGGGCTTGCAATTTTGTTGAGTGCAATGGCTTGCGACACTGTCAAGGTTTTGCCGTCGAAGTGTTGAACAGCTATTTCATTCAACAATTGGAGGGCGGTGGAGTCTATCGAATTGCTATTTTTTTTAAGGATGTCGATAGCACGAGCAATCCGAAGATAACGTAAATAAACTTTACTCATCATCAATCCTTTTGGGTATGTTCTTTAATACTATCATGTTGATGAATGTTGCGAATACTAGCACCAATAGTGTTCCAAAAATATTACCAGTAAACATCACTATTAAATCAGTTAAAAAATCATCACTTTTACTATTGTAAAAAAACCATAACTGATGAAGGCTTGCGCTGATAAGTCCAAAGATAAGTGACATTTGGACGATCGATTTGAGATTGATATTACGTAAATCCTTATCCACGCCTAAAAAATCAAAACAGATTTTTCGAGCAACTAATGGTGAGCCGCCTGAAATCAATGCAGTGATGGATGTAAGAAGGACGGAATATAAATAGTAGTTTTCTAGTCCAATAAAAAGTGACCCCAAGAAAATACCAAGCGCCCCATCAATTCCAGCAACTAGAACGAGTAAAAGCTGAATGCCGCTGGGTATGAAAATCCAGTTGACACCGTATGAGAACTCGTAAATGCCAAAAAAGAGTTTGTTGAGATCAAAAATCAGGTAATAGGCCAGTGCAGCCGCAATTACTAATATGATTCTTTTAAGTATGGCCATTTCAAAATTTATTATATCGGTAAGATATTTTCTACGCATCACTAACCTTACACAATACAATTTATGAAACAGCCTGACTAATTTTGAGCGGATATAAGTTATATGTATAAAAAAATACTGCTTTCTTCCATATTTGGATTGCTTATGGGAAGTTCAGCCATAGCTCAAAACAAAGATGCGATGGTTTGTAATGTGGCCGATTTCAAAATGCTTGCCCTTGCAACCAATGACGAGCAAATGCGAGAGAAATCTGTTACTGAATGGCTGGGCAAATTTGGCAAGATTTGCGCCCCAGATCAAATTGTTTACATACGAGCTAACCTTGCGCCCTGGCTAGGTACTGCCAATACATTCAAGGTTAACCAAAGTATTGAGACTCTTTTGGCGGAAAAAAGAACTGCTCAGAAAAATTACGATGCAGATACAAGCGAATTAGAGAAAAACAAAAATAATACGACTGCCAACAAGCCACAGGCAGAAACAATGTCTACAAGACGCTGATTTGATAACTAAACGCTAATTGACCCCGAACCGCTGATTTAAAACCACTGTGGCATTGGTTTGCGTTTTTCTGTCAAGCAAGGGGCTGTTCATTAACAAGCCCGTAGCACTAGATTTACCAACGCCAATGACAACATCTATGTCTTTAGTGGCCTCGACCATGGCTCCCCACAAAGTATTGCTGTAGAGCGTGCCAGAAGTGGTGGGCGTATAGGCGCTGTATGTGTTGGAAGATCCAGCTTGCGCGCTGGTGACGCCATAGTAGGTTTGCAAATACCTTTGGTTAGCCCAGTAGCGCGACACATCAATAAATGCATTCACTCTGCTGACAACGGGCACACCCAAGGTCATCCCCCATTGCGCCAAGGCGCCGTTGTTAGTTCGTAAAGCGTTGCTGTAATTGCCATACACCGTGACAGCGTCTTTCACGGGCTGCCACTCACCCCATGCGTATCCGGCGACAGAACCGGCAACATTGCCCATGCCGTTGTAGCGTGTGTCGGCAGTCGCATAGCGCCCCATCATGTAGTTGAGCGAATAGCCTACCTTGACTTGGTCATTTCGCACCAACCACAACCCAACACCGTTTTGAATACTGGCAAAACCTTTAGCAGTTTCATAGGTGATGTTGATAGTCGGATCGTTTTTGTTGGTGACCAGCACGCCATTCAACAAAGATTGGTTTGAACGGTTGATACCGTAGGTGACTTCGAATTTATCTGCAACGCCAGGGTCTTGTGCCCATGAAATCTGCGAACAAAAAACCGACAGTACAAATGCAGCTAGACGCAAAACTTTGAACAGCATAGGGACATGTGGGGCATTTAGAGTTGAGAGTAATCGAAATTACTTATTCGTAAAAACAGCAGCTCTCTTATTCACAAAAGCATCCATTCCTTCTTTCTGATCTTGGGTAGCAAACAAAGAATGGAATAAGCGACGTTCAAACA
>JBAXKF010000101.1:0-2328 GCA_037137465.1 Betaproteobacteria bacterium
GGATCTTGTTGCAAAATCGCGTGATTTTTATTCGGGTAATTGAATGTTTTCAATAAATCACGAATTAAATTGAGATGCGCTAATTTTTTATTGTTCGCTCTTACTATAGCCCATGGGGCGCAGGCATGATTGCTGGCAAGTAACATTTTATCTCTCGCTTTGCTATACGCAGCCCATTTCTTTTGCGCCAAATCATCAATAGGACTAATTTTCCATTGCTTTAGAGGGTCAGTTTTTCGAGCTTCGAGTCGTTCTGCTTGTTCTTTTTTCGAAATATCCAAATAATATTTGATGATCGTAATGCCATCATCAACGAGCATACTTTCAAAGGTGTTAACTGTTTTCAAAAAGCGTTCATGTTGAGCTGGAGTGCAAAATCCCATCACAGGTTCAACACCTGCCCGGTTATACCAACTACGATTAAAGAACACGAGTTCACTATCACTTGGCAGATGGCTTATATAGCGCTGAAAATACCACTCACCATTTTCATGTTCAGAGGGCTTACTAAGGGCTACAACGATGGTATCCCTTGGGCTAAGATGTTCCACGATTCTTTTAATGCAACCGTCTTTACCTGCAGCATCACGGCCCTCGAAGATCACTAAAACACGCTCTCGATTTTCAATAATAAATTTCTGCATCTTTACGAGCTCAACTTGCAGCAGAAGAAGTAATGAATCGTAATCCGTTTTTTTCACAACTGTCTTAGACATAGATTCCTAGTGATTAATCGAGAAGCATAAGTTAAGCCAAAGTAAGGTTTTCTTTATGAAGTGGGAAATTACGCAGTGGACGACCAAGAGCCGCACTCAAGGCGTTAATCACGGCAGGGCCCACAACGCAAATCGTTGGCTCACCAACACCACCCCAGAAATCATTCGTTGGTACAAGCACTGATTCAACCTTAGGAATTGACGCTAAGCGAAGGAGAGGGTATGAGTCAAAATTAGTTTGTTTGACACGACCATTTTCAATCGTAATTTCAGGATTAAAGATTGCCCCTAACGCCATAACAACAGAACCTTCAATCTGCTCACGCACTAACCAAGGATTAACCACGTGACCAGGATTGAGGGCAAATACTAAGCGTTTGATTTTGACAATATTACCCGTAACAGAAACTTCGGCTACACACGCAGAGTAACTACCATAACCCATAAACTGAGCAATACCACGATGCACGCCTGCGGGAGTAGGTGATCCCCAATTCGCTTTTTTAGCGGCAGCATTGAGAACGCCTAAATGTTTTGGAAAGTTTTTCATCATTGATTGACGATAGCCTAGAGGATCTTTGCCGGCCGCTTTGGCGCAATCGTCAATAAAGCATTCCAAGAAAATTGCGTTTTGATTAGTATTCACGCCACGCCAATGGCCCACAGGTACGTGGGTATTTTTCATGACATACTCAGTCAGCAGGTTCGGGAATTGATAACCTAGTTGAGCATCTCCAGGCTCTGCGTAAAGCCCTTGCATTTGGAAAACATCTTTATTATCTTTTAACGCCATTGGGAATAAAGTTGCACGAATCGATGGACCAGCAACCTTTATATGCATGCCAGTAATATTGCCACTTGCATCAAGACCAGCCGTCATTTTTGCAACAGCCAGTGGATGATAAAAGTCATGGGTCATATCTTCCTCACGACTCCATAGCATCTTGACTGGAACCCCAGGGAAACTTTTCGCGATGATCGTTGCCATTCGCACAAAATCTTGAGCGGCAGCTCGCCTTCCAAGCCCAGTTCCGGAGTCTAACTTATAAACCTCACATTTGTCTAAAGGTAGACCAGCAGTTTCAGATAGAGCGGCGTAGGAGCCTTCACCACTTTGTGTGGGGATCCAAGCCTCAGCACGATCTGCAGTAATTTTGACAGTAGCATTCATTGGCTCCATCGTGGCATGCGCTTGATACGGTGTGTAATAAGTGGACTCTATTTTTTTTGCCGAGCTTTGGATGGCGGCTAATGTATCTCCCTCTTTACGTTGGGCAAAATCACCTTCATCATTCAGGCTGGCCAACATGAGTTGATCGATCTCTTTAGAAGAGACAGTCGCACCCTTTCCCTCATCCCAAACAATGGGCAGAGCCTCAAGTGCGGTTTTCGCACGCCACCACGTATCCGCTACAACAGCAATGGTTGAATCATTGACCTTAACAACACCCTTAAAGCCTTTTGAGTTTTTAATCTTTGAATCATCAAAACTAACAATCTTGCCACCAAAAACAGGACAAGCTTTAACAGCAGCACATAACATCCCAGGTAACTGTAAATCAGCGCCATAGACCTTCGTGCCATTGACTTTATCTGCAGTATCTAAACGGGC
>JBAXKF010000102.1:0-2290 GCA_037137465.1 Betaproteobacteria bacterium
ATTGGCGCGGGCCGTATCATGAGTGCAGCCGGCACAGATATACAAGCGACGCTGATCAATTGCTTTGTACAGCCTGTGGGGGATTGTATCCAAGGCTTTGATGCCGAAGGTTTCCCAGGAATCTATGAGGCCCTAAAGCAGGCTGCAGAGACGATGCGTCGTGGTGGTGGTGTGGGATATGACTTCTCACGCATTCGCCCAAAAGGTGCCGAAGTTAAAGGAACAGCCTCGATTGCTTCGGGGCCTTGCAGCTATATCAATGTTTTTGATATGTCTTGCTCAACAGTGGAGAGTGCTGGAGCAAGGCGTGGTGCACAGATGGGTGTTTTACGAATCGACCATCCTGATATTTTTGAGTTTATTACTGCAAAGAGAACAACTGGACGTTGGAATAATTTCAATGTTTCAGTTGGTGTATCTAGTGCATTTATGAAAGCGGTAGAAGGTAATCAATCATGGGAATTAATTCATAAGGCAAAGCCGGCTAAAAATATGATTACTGAAGGTGCATATCAAAGAGCTAGTGGACTATGGGTCTATCGCAAGGTAGAGGCAAAAGAAATCTGGGAGGCAATCATGAAGTCTGCCTACGATTTTGCAGAACCTGGAATTTTATTTTTAGATAATATCAATCGCGATAACAACTTAAATTATTGTGAAAGCATTTCTGCTACAAATCCATGTGGCGAACAACCTTTACCGCCATATGGTTGTTGTGATTTAGGCCCTGTGATATTGCCGCGTTTTATTAAAAATCCTTTTGGCTTTGCTGGCGAACCGAGCTTTGATTTTGAGGCATTCATCTCAGTTGTGAAGATTCAGGTGCGAATGCTCGATAACGTTTTAGATGCTACTTATTGGCCCTTACCTGAGCAAGCTGAAGAAGCTAGGATTAAACGCCGCATTGGTGTTGGCTTTACTGGCCTTGGTGATGCTCTAGTAATGCTGAAGTTACCATACAACGAAGAGGGTGCGCGCATTGTGGCTGCCAAGATTGCTCGCGTCATGCGTGATGCAGCATATGAGGCATCAGTTGAATTGGCAAAAGAGAAGGGGGCATTTCCAAGTCTAGATATTGAAAAATATCTAGGCAGTGATAGCTTTGTTTGTCGATTAGATGACAAGCTAAAAAATGATATTCGTCAGTTTGGTATACGCAATAGCCACTTACTCTCGATCGCACCAACCGGTACTGTGAGTTTGGCATTTGCTGATAATGCTTCTAATGGCATTGAACCAGCATTCTCATGGGTCTATCGTCGCAAAAAACGTGAGGCAGACGGAAGCACAACTGAATATGCTGTTGAGGATCATGCATGGCGCATGTATCGAGATTTGGGTGGTGATGTTGAAAATCTACCCAAGTATTTCATTTCCGCATTAGAGATGTCGGCTACCGACCACATCGCCATGATGCAAGCCGTACAACCTTTTATTGATACCGCCATCTCTAAAACCGTCAACGTGCCAGTGAACTATCCTTACGATGACTTTAAGAGTCTTTATACCCAAGCATGGCGTGCAAACCTGAAAGGTTTAGCTACTTACCGTCCGAATAGTATTTTGGGATCTGTATTGGATCTTGGTCCTAGCAAGGATGACTCTTCATCATCTGGTGATGGTGTTGCAGATCCCATGAGAGTTGTTGTGGAAAGTCGCCCCAAGGGCATCTTACCTGCTGTCGCTGAAAAAATTGAGTACTGGACACAAGAGGGGCATAAGACTTTGTATCTAGTGGTGTCCTTTATTGCGATCCCCTTGAAGGGTCAAGCTGGCGGTTCGATTGAGCGTGCTATCGAATTTTTTATGCCAGTTGGTCAAAATGGTGAATCACAACAATGGATTACTTCAAGCATGCGCTTGCTTTCACTGGCGGCACGCGGTGGATTTTTAGAACGTGCTTTAAGTGATATGCGAAAAGTTGCTTGGGATAGAGGTGCGGTCCGACTCGGTACTTTTGAGAAAATTGATGGCACGCGCATGCCGTTATGGCACGACTCCGAAGTCGCTGCAATTGGTTATGCCATTCAAAATATTATCAAGCGGCGTAATGGCGGTGCTACGAATGATCTCTCGGAAGCGCCTATTCGTGGGGCATCTACTCCGCCAGTAATGGTCGGCAAGAAATGTGCTGAATGTGGTGCACATGCTGTGATCCGCAAGGATGGCTGCGACTACTGCACCCAATGTGGACACTTAGGAAGTTGTGGGTAACCTAGGTAATTAGCCCCTATCTATATTCCGCCTTGGGCCACCAATCTATTAAGCGTTGCTTAAAGTAACCCCTCAT
>JBAXKF010000103.1:0-2173 GCA_037137465.1 Betaproteobacteria bacterium
AATATTTCTCGAACATAGTTAGAAATCTTTCTAGTGATTTCAGTTGGTGTCTTTGGGGGAGCTACCATCGCAAACCATGTATAGGCCACCATACCTGGCACATCATCTTGAACGAGAGGAACGTTCGGGAATGACTTGACCCGCTTGGCAGTTGTCATCGCCAATATTTTTAATTTACCAGACTTAATGTAGTTGCTAGTAGCGCCTAAATTACCAAACATCACATTGACTTGACCTGCCAATAAATCAGTCAGTGCTGGCGCGTCGCCTTTATAGGGTACGTGTAACATTTTGGTGCCAGTTTTAAGCTGAAATAATTCTGCAGTGAGATGCGCAGTTGAACCACTTCCCTGCGAGGCATAGGTAAGATCACCCGGACGATCTCTAGCATAAGCAATAAATTCTTTAACAGTGTTAACTGGTAGTGAGGGATGAACAATGAGTGCATTAGGTACAGAGGCAATGATGGTAATCGGCACAAAGTTTGAAGGATTGTAATTGAGCTTTTGGTAGAGTGAGATGTTGATTGTCAAAGATGGTGGTGGTGCTGACATGATCAAGTAACCATCTGGCTCTGCATTGTATAAAGTTTCAGCAGCAATATTCCCTGCCGCACCTGGCTTGTTATCAATAATCACCGACTGCCCTAGTTTTTTTGCTAGTTCTTGAGATATAAGTCTTGGCAATAAGTCAGCTGTTCCTCCAGCTGGATTTGGCACAAGAATATGTACAGGTTTATTAGGCCAGGTATTTTGCGCAAAGGCAGATTGTCCATACCAAAGACTTGGCAATAGAACAGATGACTGAATGATTGCCCGACGGTTTAAATTGATTTTTTTCATATTATTTTTCAAATTGGAATGACAAGGAGAGTTTCTATCACGCGTGAATCAAAAAGCATTAAACGTTCTTTGAACTTTGTATCAGATCCTTGAAGTTCAATAATGTCTTGTGCTTGACCTGTAAAAATGACTTTAACTTCACCATCAAGATCCATGGTTCGGACAACCATAAAATTTGATCGTGTATGAACTATCCGTCCTTCACGTGCTGTGACTTGTATCCCCGAAATAATATGGCGATAGTGCTGAGGCTCATAGACATTGGCTAAGCGCATCGAAAGAATTCGGTCTCGCAATTGCGCTGCGCTATGACAATCGATTACCGCTAAGGGCAAATCACGATCATGGTTAAATCGCGACTTAACGGTATAACGACCTTGACTATCGAGAAGCTTAGCAATATCTTCGACACGATTTTCATCAATAGCCCGTGCCCACTCAAATATCAAATCTTGAATAATAAAATATTCGTCAGGTTGAATAAGATCTGCTTTTTTGGTATTTGTGGTATTCAATTACAGCCCCATATCTTGACGATAATTATGCCAAAAATTACGAATGGCACGTTCTGAGAGTTTATGTGAACCACCACTAGTGAGATCCGTGCCGCCCATCTCAATAAATGATTCGCCGTGTTGGCCATCAGCAATTGCTCGATACGTCATCTCACATACTGCAGCATCTTCAACGGAGATCATGCCTGCAGAGCCGGCTAAATTAGCTTGCAATAAACGTGTTTTTGTCATTTCAGGAGAATCATCTTCAAAGCCAAAATAGGTCCACACCAAATCCAATTGACCTTGACCTTTTGGAAGCAGTTGGCGAGTGGCTAAACTATTTGCGATTTGATGTAATACAAATGAAGGGTACAGCGACAGAATTTGTACACTCACACCATCACCGATTTCATCTGTCCACTTGAGGATGCTTGAATCTTCGAGGCGCAGCTGATCATTCACTGAACGTAATTCCGTTTTAGTGGAATCGTAATTTGCATCTTTTTTCTCAGTACCCGCCTTGGTATAAAAGTAAACATTACGCCCCGTTTTGTCTAGTACCATGCCAGACTCTTGCGTTTGCCTAGATAGACCAAAGGTGCCATAAAAGGTATGCAAAATATTGGCGTGATAGGAATCTCTTGGATTCTCGTGATAATTTTTCCAATTGGAATGAATACGTTGCGTATCATAACCAAGTACTTTAAGGGGCCGATTGAGTAATCTTTTGATTCCATCTCCAACATCGCCTAACCACGTTTCAAAATCTTCGGTATCTTCTTTAAAAGTTGCAAAGACTAATCCACAAAAACGAGCTACGCGCAGTTTTTGTAA
>JBAXKF010000104.1:0-2124 GCA_037137465.1 Betaproteobacteria bacterium
TCATTTTTCCACCCTTGCCCTGAAGCGCTTTTGCGTTTTGAATAATTAAACGTATCCCAATCGAGGAGAGAAAGCTGACTTGTGATAAATCTACTATGACGGATGGTTTAGCGCCAGAAGACATAGCAGAAAATCGCGTGGCAATTTCATCAGAACCGGCGCTATCAAGCCGTCCGTCAATTGTAATAAGTCTAAGGGAATCGGAATCTTTGAAGTCTATTGGCATAGTGGCAATTTTATAAAAGTAGAACAAATGGCTAGATGCAGGCTTTTTAATAGCTCCATATAATATAGAAGAATTGTGACAATTTAAATATCATCATACCTATTGAAAACCAATGATTTTTGGCAGCTTATTTAGATGAATCCCAGCACTTCCCAAGCCGAAAGGCAGCAATTAAAGTCTAATTTTTCCGTTCGACAGCTGCTGGTAACCTACTTTTTAGTAGCCACCCTCATGACACTGTATGAGCTTGCTAAAGAGACTATTTTCAAAGGACGGCTCACCCCTTGGGAGTCGCATACCATTACCATCTTTGTGACGGCAACGTTCGCAACCATTACGGCCCACTTCATTCGATCGAGAACCAATAAGTTAAATTTCGAAATACAGCAGGCACACAACCAAGCAGCAGACGTGATTGACAATATGCTTGATGCAGTCATCCTCATCGATAAAGAAGGCTTAATCACGAGATTTAACCCAGCAGCAGAATCAATTTTCAAGCTTTCCATCGCAAAGGCAATTGGTAAAAATTTCACCACACTACTCGATCATGAAGATGCCATCGAGTATGCAAATAAAATTCAAGACTACGCAAGTAGTAAAAGTTCTCCAATATTAAGTAGCGGCAAAAGAGAAGTGCTTGGTAAGCGTGCAAATGGTGATATTTTTCCGATGGATCTGAGCATCAGCAGCATGGTCATTGACGGTAATTTAATGTTTTTAGGGGTTGCACGTGATGCTACTGAGTCTAAAAATGCAGAGGAAGAATTGACTCGCTTAAGGCAAATCGAGCAAAAGATACATGAAAGCTTAAAACAAGAGGTATCCATTGCAGCAACAATTCAAATGAATATGATTCCTCCCAGCGACAACTTATATCCAGGTCATAGTCGCGTCAAGGCTTATGGAGTTACAAAGCCCGCTAAAGAGATGGGTGGCGATTTTTTTGATGCATTTTCAATTGATGAAGACCACATTGCTTTTGCTGTTGGAGATGTGTCTGGAAAAGGTGTTCCTGCGGCTCTTTTCATGATGAAAATCATGACGCTTCTACGATCCAATATTACGAAGGCTACGAATCTGGTTGAATCTTTGCTAGAAGTAAACAAATCCTTATGTTTTAACAACGATAGCAATATGTTTGTAACAATGTTTATTGGAATAATGAATATTCATACGGGCGAGCTGCAATTCATCAATGCGGGCCATGACAGCCCACTGATAGCGGGAGAAAACCAAGAATTCACTGCCCTTTCAGGACCTAGAAATATGATTTTAGGCATACACGCAGCCAATACCTACAACATTGGAAATGCAAAACTAAAACCGGGTGATTCACTGGTTCTGTATACAGATGGGGTGACTGAGGCCGAGGATCACATGGGGCAACTGTATTCTTTAGACCGGGTCAAGCACTTGCTATCGACAAGTGATAGAGGCAATAGCAAACTCATCGTCGCTAATTTGCTGCAAGATATCGACCTACATGTGAACTCGAATCATCAGTCAGATGACATCACAGTCTTAGCAGTTCAATATCACTAAGTGCTACCGATCTATTGGCCACCTACTGAATCTGATGCGCCGTAACATAATCCTGATTGCTTGACTCAAAGAAGTTGAAATAATCATAGATTTGCGGCATATATCCTATTACTTCTACCCTCGTTTACTTGCTATCTTGATACAACCACTTTGAGTAGTCTCGAAGCACTGATTTAAGGGATCCCCCGAATCAAAATTCAAGGGATTACCTTCTCAATCCATCTAGATATTGTAAGAGTTAGGCTTTTGGCCTAACTCTAAGCGTTTATTAATTTCATCAATCACGGGCAATAAATCCGCAACGGAATCAATCACGAAATCAGGCTGCATTTCTTGCATATTTGCTCTCGCTA
>JBAXKF010000105.1:0-1961 GCA_037137465.1 Betaproteobacteria bacterium
ATTTCTTCTGGTCCTTCTGTAATCATCATGCTGCGTTGATCGCGCCAAAATTTTTCGATGGGCAAGGCCGTGGTAAGGCCAGCGCCTCCATGAATTTGCATACATTTATCCGCACACTCAAAAGACAATCGGTCACCCTTCATTTTCACAATATAAGCTTCATAGCGAATATCTTCTCCAGCATCATATTTATATGCTGCTTGATATACCAATAATCGAAGAGCTTGAAGTTCAATATACGAATCAACTAACATCCACTGAATAGCCTGACGCTCGGCCAGGGGTTTGCCAAAAGTACTTCGTTGTTTAGCATAGGAAACCCCCATCTCGATACACCGCTCCATCACTCCTAGTGCTCGTGCACCATGCCGGATACGGCCTTGATTTATCCATACCTGTGCAACCTTAAACCCATCTCCTTCTGCTCCTATTCTCTTCCACTCAGGAACAAAAACATTATCAAAATGAACGTCACAAGGCTCATCATCCATCATCGTTTTTTCTTTGCGACCAATAGACACTCCCGGTGAATCCATGTCTACTAAAAAAGCAGTAATTCCGCCATGAGAGCCTTTTTTAGAGTCAGTGATTGTCATGACCTGAGCAAAGTCAGCAGTATCTGCCGAAGTAATAAAGTGTTTAGCTCCATTAATCAGATATCCATCCTGACACTTAACGGCTGTAGTCTTCATCCCCGCAGGGTCTCCTCCAGCATTCGGTTCTGTTTGAGCAAAGCAATCTGATTTTTCACCGCGAATAATGGGATATAAATAAACTTCTTTTTGCTCAGGGCTCAAATGATAAAGAGTAGGACTTATCTCTGGTCCAAAAATTTGTGACTTACGCGTTGGTAAGCCTATAGTTCGGCCCATTTGCTCCCAAACAACAACTTTACCCAACATACCAAGACCATGACCACCATATTCTTCTGGAACTCCATATAGCCAAAGACCCATCTCTTTCGTTTTTTGACTCAGTGATTCCCGAATGTGGGGAACCATATCAGGTCCGCTATATGCGTCTTTTTCAATTGGAATAATCTCTTTATCAACAAAACGTCGAAGCTGATCTTGCAACATCCGTAATTCTTCAGGAAGGGTAAAGTTCATTTAATTTTTCGGATCTATATAGTCTTTAATAAATTCAAGCAATTTAGGATTAATCTGCTCTAAATCATTTAAGATCAGTTCACCTTGGGCGCCGATAATCATATCCGGCTTCGTTTTAACCGATAGCTCATAGGCTGCAATGAATTCTGGATCATTTCTTAATTCCAAAAATGCTTTACGCATTTCTTCCGCAGCTTCTGGAGGTGCGTTAGGTGGCATAAATACAGTGCGGTACATGCTATCCATAATGCGAGTTAACAATTTCAGAGCATCCCATTTAATACCGCTAGGTACTGCATTTTTGCCCTTAACATCTTTGTAAACTTCTGTGAATGTAGGTACATCAGGCAATGTTGGATTTCTCCCACTTGATCCGTCAGGTCGCTCAAAATCATATTGAAAAACAGGAATAACAACCCCGGTATCCAATAAAAAAGGTTTCGACGTTGCGTACCATCCAGGCAGAGAATTATTCGTCATCTGAATATCTCCCTGCTGAATGGCCATGTCTATATCACGAATGCCTTTATACCCAGGAATAATTTCATACTTAGCACCAAGTAAATCCATTGCTAATCTTTGGCGTAAAGTCGTATGATTCGTTAGGGATAAAACACCAACCATAATATTGTCTGCTAACACGATATCTGCTGGCTTTTTCATGCCTGGCTTAACATCTTTTCGAACATAAATTAAGCTAACCTGACGAAAGCCCGCTATAAATTTAAGGTCGTTATATTTAACATGCAGTGTTTTATTTTGGATTAATTGATTAACAGGATCCCATGTATAAAATCCAATATTATATTTTTCATCGCCACGCCCCTCTGCTAATTGATTAACACCAATATT
>JBAXKF010000106.1:0-1926 GCA_037137465.1 Betaproteobacteria bacterium
ACTGACGCATAACTTTTTGCTTCATGCGTCGTATAATTTTATGATCGTGATTCCAGTTGAATGTATTCAAATAATCATACCACCATGATGTTTTGCGGCGGCGAGCACCATTTGAATCTAAGAAATGTTTAATAGCTGTAGGATCGTAACCAAACTGGTCAATCATCTGCTGAGCAATGTTAAACGCAAACGCACCCATTTCGTCAGTATCACCAAAATACTCTTGGCTCTTGCGCTCTTTACCACTAGCCGCTGTGCTTTGATATCCTGGAATATTCTTAAAATTACGAGCACGGAATTGACGCATATGGATTATTTCGTGTAGAACAACATCAGCAAAGCGTTTGGCGAGTTTGCGCCAACGATATTCTGTGAACTTTAGTCGCTCATCATCAGGATGGTAACTGAAATTAACTTCAATACCCGCCCGACCTTTCATATCATCCCAGCTGTGATACATACCGCCAGTATAGATATAAGTTTGGCATATCTTAGAGTCAATACATTTTTTAATACGGATTGGAAGAACAGGCTTAATATGCTTGCTGATTAGTCTTTGGATTTGATCGGGTGTCAGACTTTTACCCACCACTTTACTGCGTAGTGAATAGAAGTAAGAAAATAGGGTATTTTGATCTAGTGCGGACCAATTTACTGTTTTAGCATTTGCCACGATATTCTCCAGTGAGGCTTACTCACTGTATTTACACCGTTTTTACAACAATTTTATATATGTTTAACGGCCACGTCCTGCGGAGCGTGTAGTGGGCTTTTTAGCCTGAACTTGCGGCTTTTTAGCCTGTTGAACCTGGGTAGTTCTAGCACCCGGGACCTTTGGGTTATTTGCAACTTTTTGTGCGGCTGCAATAAAGGGGTTTTTACTTATTTTTTTAGCTTCTTCTGCCATGGTTTTTCTCGCTAATTTCTTTGCTTCTAGCCTGGCTAGTAGTGCTAACAGCTCTTCCTTTGTTAGCATCTTACCCCAGGTTGCGACCTGTTTAGGTTCTTCTTTTTGTCTTTTAGTTGCCATTACTACCTTAAGTTACTACCTTCTTTTGCCTACCACCCTTGCGGTTAGCGGCAATTTTTGCTTTGTGTTCTTCGGACTTTGGCTTACCCTTGTTCCCTGAACCGTTTGTATTACCTTTGCGACTGTTCATTGCTTTTGCTTCTTCGAGACCGTATTTCTCGACCATTCGTTCCCAAATAGTCTTGCCACCGTTTGCATCAGCATCTTGTTTATTTTCTTTTGGAGTACCCCAATATAGATGATTAGGATTACTACAAGAGCCGTTATGGCAAGCATGACAAACGTGTATCTTCTTTCCTGCTGGAATTGTTGTTTCTAATACATGCGCCAACAATCCTTTGCAGTACATACTTTGACCGCCCCGTTCTATGCAAGGCTCATCTAACTTCAGATGTTTCTGTCTTTCTTCTTTTGATAACTCAATATATTCGTAAATGTTTTTCATACATTTATTTATACTAAACACGCTGAATAGCGTGATTACCAAACTCTGGTGCCCAGGGTCGGACTCGAACCGACACGCCTCACGGCAACGGCTTCTAAGACCGTCAAGTCTACCAGTTTCATCACCCGGGCATTACTGCTAATACTATTATACTGCCGACTCCACCACTTCTTCTACAATCACTTCAACTACTGGTGCTTTGTAGCTTGGAAGACTTTTCAAATACGCAATTCTACGTTGGATCTTCATGACATGCTTTTTACGAGCATTAGTTAACATCTTCTCTAATTGAGAGATATTAAGTGGACCTAAGCGTGGGTTACCATTCTTAGTCATCATTGAATTACCTGCGCGACTTTTTTGACCTGATTTATTACCTGCCATGATATTTCCTTTTTAAACTTTGGTGCCCCCAGCATGATTCGAACACGCGACATCAGCATTACAAATG
>JBAXKF010000107.1:0-1822 GCA_037137465.1 Betaproteobacteria bacterium
TTAAATCTTGCATTTCAACTTAAAGAGGTAGATTAATATGCATTCGTTTGAATGGGTAGAACCAAAAACTATGGCTGAGGCCCTTAATTACTTAAGTTTGGATGATACAAATGTCCGCATGGTTTCAGGCGGAACGGCTCTGATGTTAATGATGAAGTCGGGAGTCTTTGCGCCTACCAAACTTGTTAACTTAAGATCTGTTCAAGGTTTTTCTGACATTTGTGTTAAAGACCAACATCTGTGTATTGGCTCTTTAACATCTCTTGCCGAGATCGAGCACTCTCCTTTGGTCGCAAAAGAATTACCGGTCTTAAATGAGGTAATGAAAAAACTTTCAAATGTTCGCGTACGAAATGCTGCAAGACTTGGTGGGGCATTGTCACATGGTGATCCTCATATGGATTTACCTCCTCTATTAAGTTGCTTAGACGCCTCTGTGCGCATTCAAAATAAAGATTCCACTCGCGTCATGCAAGTTCAAGATTTGTATGTTGGTTACTATGAAACAGCTTTAGAAAAAAATGAGTTAATTACGGAAGTCTTAATTCCATTAAAACCAAAGCATCATAGCGTTTACATGAAATGCACCACCCGCTCAGCGGATGATTGGCCTGCATTGGGTGTGGCGGTAAATTTAAAGTCCAATAAAAATACCATTGAAGATATTCGGATTGTATTAGGTGCTGTGAGTGAGGTTCCAACTACCTTATCTTTGACGCAAGCATTTTTAACTAATAAATCGATCAATGACGCTGTTCTTGATGAAGCTGCCGCAATCGCTTTAACAGAAATCAGCCCGTTATCTGACGAATTAGGTTCTTCTGAATATAAATTGCATCTCGTTAGCATTTATGTGAAGCGTGCAATTCAAGCATTAATGAATAAAGGAGCGAATAATGGGTAATTCTTTAGAATCATTAAAAGAAGTCGGTCAATCATTACCGAGAAAAGAGAGTCGCTATAAGGTAACTGGTCAGGCTGAATATACTCACCATGTCAAACTCCCTGGAATGTTGATTGGTAAAATTTTTAGAAGTACCGTTGCCCACGGAAAAATACTGTCTATAGATACATCTCAAGCTAAGTCCTATCCTGGTGTTTTTGCAGTTTACACTGCCGATGATATTAAAACAATTATTCCAGATCCATATTATGGGCCTGCTTTTTTAGATCAACCCATATTGGCGATTGGCAAGGTTCACTTTGTTGGAGAGCCAGTTGCAATCGTCTTAGCTGAAGATCCTCATATTGCGGAAAATGCTGCGCAACTTATCATTGCAGAATATGAAGAGCTTCCCGCCGTCTATGATGAAGTGGAAGCGATGACTTCTGATGTCATAGTCCATAAAGAGTTAAAGCCATCTGGGACCTTCCCAGACTTAAAACATTTACAAGGTAAGAAAGATACGAATATTGCCTTAGACTACCATCTCAAAAGAGGTAATCCGCAAGCGATATTTGATTCTGCTGACCATGTCTTTGAGCATACTTATCACACACAACAAGTGATGCATACGCCTCTTGAGCAAATGGTCTCAGTTGCTGACGCACAGCATGACAAAATCACTATTTACACCGCCTCACAAAGCCCCTCTTTTGTACGCTTAGAAATTGCCCGTCTGCTTGGCTGGCGTGAAAATCAAATTAGAGTTAAAGTTCCTCACCTTGGTGGTGGCTTTGGAGCAAAGCTCTATATCAAATTAGAGGCGCTAGTCGTCGCCACTTCAATGTTAACAAAACGACCAGTAAAAATCTCCCTTACGATGGAAGAGCAGTTCTATACGATTACGAAACATCCGACCACTTTCAAAATTAAAAGTGC
>JBAXKF010000108.1:0-1779 GCA_037137465.1 Betaproteobacteria bacterium
ATCGGGCCACAATGTCGGTAGGCCCGCCCGGCGCATAGGCCACGACGATGCGAATGGGTTTGTTGGGATAGTCTGGGCTGGCAGAGGCTTGCTGAACGGCCCAAAGAGGCAACATTGCAAGTATGGTGCAGGTGATTATTTTTTGAATGTTCATATTGGTCTCCTTTATTGCCTAAATGTTAGGCTAAGAAGTGTCTACAAAACTAGTAGCGATTCACCAACCTGTCGACCATGTGCGCGGTATAAACATCCAGTTGCAAGCCCCCAAAAGCAAAAACCCCAGCGTGATGGCAGGGGTTTTTCAGTTTCAGATGGTGGCGAGCGACGGAAATAGAGTACCGCTACAAGGAGCGTCAATTCGCAGGTTGAATCACCCCATTGTTTTTTGGAATGCCATCTTTATCTATTTTTGCTTCATGTATCCGCCAGGTTATCTCAGAGTCGTTATTGATATCCATCTCTAACACCCAGCCAGTCGTTGTGTCTAGCGTATCAAAGCCATCAAATACAAAATTACCTAAACTGTAAAAGATTGGCTTACCTTTGTACATTTGAATATTCTGCGTAACATGTGGATGACCTCCTACCACCGCGTCCGCGCCGTTATCAATCATGAGGTGCGCCAAAAACTCTTGGCGTGCAGAAGCTATCTTATCCCCCTCCCATCCCCAGTGAGGATAGATAATCACAATATCCGCCCGATAAAAATTTTTTGCTTTTTTAATATCTGCAACGATGTAATCGGGATCGCCCCACGCGGTACCAGGCCTATCCTCTAAAGCTTCAAAGCTTCTTGGAAGAAAGATGTCGTACCCTAAAAGAGCAATTCGTTTACCTTTGACATCAAAAATAGAAGGTCTATGCGCATCACGAATGTCTTTGCCACCGCCGAAATGTTCAATTCCCGCGGCATCAAGTAAATCTATTTGTTTAGAAAAAGCATCGGGTCCATAATCGCCTACATGGTTATTGGCTAATGAGACAGCGCTAAAGTATTTTTTAAGTAAAGGTAATACTCTTGGATGGGCTCTAAAAACAAAAGGTTTTATTTCCGCTTCGCCAGAAGTGCCCACCACGCACTCTAAATTACCAATTACAAGATCAGAGTTTTTAAATACGGTGGCAAAACTGGCAAAAGGATCTTTACCTTCTTCTATATACTTGCCTGGCAAATCATCCAACATGATATCGCCCACAAAAGTTATTTTGATATTCTCACTTTGGGCGTAAGCACCATACAAGTGGACGGCAAATAAAAATATAAAAAATAGATATTTACTTGCTCTCAACGCTAGTACTCGCAAATGTAACGACATTGGAAAAATAATTCTCTTTCATATGGCTCGCCGTACACAAGGTTTTTACCAAAATTACTAGAACACATCCGGGGTGTGATTTCAAACTCTTGCGCGCTCAAAAGTACATGTCGATCTTTTGAATAGCTATAGGCGAACAGTTTGAATTTATTTAAGCTGGGCAAATATTGCCCTGACAACCTGAATGCAGGCGATACATCGATTGTTGAAAAGGTATACACATCGTCATTGGGTACGATGAGCAATTGATTGGTTAAGTTGCTAGTATCCGTATCACAAACAATTTTTGCCCCATGACAAACGCGGCACAAAATCATCGCGCAAAAAACCCCGAGGAATACTATAAGTTTTTTATGAGCCATAAGACAAAGCAGCAATTAATAGCCTCGACAGCATTTATTTACTCATACGTGGTGTCAATCTAATGATCGGCAGATTATCATAATAATAGACAATATGTCAC
>JBAXKF010000109.1:0-1746 GCA_037137465.1 Betaproteobacteria bacterium
CTTTGAATCGTTGAATATCGTAAACCGATAACCAAGGAATTGGTTTTTTAGAAGCTACTACGATAATAGATTCATTCAGAGCGTCTTTATCGTAGCCAGTTGGCGCATCCCAGTCCATCTCTAAACTATATTTGGCTTCACCATTCTTAGCTGGAATAGAGATAGATTTGGTGATGTAGTTATCTTTGTCTATGTCGTTAGGGAAAATTTTGACAACATTTTCTTTGTTGAATGCACTCCGCCAATTAAATATGTGAATAAACATTGGAGCAGTTGGACTTACTCTAATCGAGAGGCTGTCTCCCTGTCTAAAGTTTGTACGATTGAGTTCGAGCTGCAAATCAAAACTGGGGTCTGACTCTTCGGATGGTGGCACTACATCTACCACCATCAAGACGGTACAAACTTGCGCCCCAGGAACAGTTTTTACTGTCTCTGAGATGGTTTCGCTTTTGCCGATACGCCCTTCCACCAAAACTGAAGAGTTTTGATTAATCTCACATTTACGCTCTTCGCCTTTTCTAGGGTTTTGAAAACATTGCAATTGCTGGTCAAACGAGACCTTCTCGCCTGTCACCATGGCAATGGCTTTGGATTTGGCAGTTTCGCGTGCGTTGTCGCATGCTTGGTTACGGGATATATCCGGTCCAAAATAAAAATCAGCTTTGACATCGATCGGAATAGCAAAGACATTACAACCATGCGTCCCTATCAGGCAATAAAGAATAGCCTTATAAAGAAACCTAGTGTCTATTTGCATTGTTAGTAAACAACGAGTTGCTGTTTATCCCCGATGAATTTGGGATCTTGTTGCTTATTGTTATTTAGTGCAAATTGTCTGGTTTTTTGCGTAACGTAGTCAGCAAGTTGCCCCATATTCATTTGTTTTGTCGATTGCGCGCCCTGTTCGCCTGAAATGGCTTTGAGCAAAAAGAAAGTAAAGATCCCGTGCTGCAAGCTGTCGTCGCCATACGCTACTTGTTGATTGCTAGCAGCACTCAGCACACTAAAACCGGCTGGTAGAGCATCAGTATTTAATTTGAGATTCACGGCTCTTTGGTTTTGGACTAATGTCTGGCCACCGCGATTGGTACCGCTAAAGCATGTATCTAAAAACACCACAACAGATTTAGCCCCAGCTTGGCTAATTTGTTTGAAGAGACTTTTTTGGTTGATAGCCGTTTCTTCCAACAAATCTGTGTTGACGTCGAATGGTAAAAAATATTGCTGCTTGACTTGCTCTTGCGATAACCCGTGCCCACTGAAGTAAATGTACACATCAGTTTTGCCTGCATTGATATGCGCCGGTAACCAATATTTAAATGCCAACAATATATCGGCGCGTTGTGCCTGGTTATCGGTCAACAGCTTCACGTTTTCAGGCTTGACACCTAGATAGCGGACCGCATGCTCTTTGAATTGACTCGCGTCATTGATGGCATAACTGGCGTTGGGTAGGTTTTTGTAATTTTGAACACCAATCACAATAGCAACAGCATCACGCGGTTTACCGATAATTTTTGCTGCTTGGGGTTCCGATCTATCGAATGTTCGGTCTTTTAATATGATCGATCTTAAAGTCTCAATCTTTTTTTTTTCGAATTCTGGGTTTTGTAAATCGCCTACTTTGCTATTTGCGGTGTGCGACGCAGCGGTTTTGGTAACCAAAGCATTGTTTGACCAAATACCAGTTAAAGCTGGTTTGCCATTCGTAAAAGAGTAAGTACCCTTGCCTTCTCTTTTGCC
>JBAXKF010000110.1:0-1661 GCA_037137465.1 Betaproteobacteria bacterium
TCAAGTGCTGATGTAGGTTCATCGAATAACATAATTTCAGGATCTGTTGCTAAAGCACGAGCAATACAAAGACGTTGTTGTTGACCGCCAGATAAATTAAAAGCCAAATCTTGTAATCGGTCTTTAACTTCATTCCAAAGTGAAGCACCTTTTAATGCCTCCTCAACTTTGTCATCTACCGCAGATTTTGATCTCTCTCCACGAACTCTTAATCCATAAGCTACATTTTCATAAATAGACTTTGGAAATGGATTTGGTTTCTGGAACACCATACTGATTCGCATACGCACTTCAATAGCATCTACGCCCTTAGCAAGAACGTTGGTGTTATCTGGATGAAGCAGAATTTGGCCCTCATAGCGATTACCAGGATATAAATCATGCATACGATTAAAGCAGCGTAAGAATGTAGATTTGCCGCAACCTGAAGGCCCGATGAGCGCTGTAATTTTTTTCTCATACACAGGAAGACTTACATCTTTTAATGCCTTGGTGCCGTCTGCATAGAAAAAGTTAAGATTCTTTGCTTCTGCTTTAATGTTGAGATTATTTTTTGCCATATATTTTCCTGTAGATAAAATTTACCACTTAATGTTTTTTCGAATACGATAGCGCAACCAAATGGCTGTTCCGTTCATCACAAGTGTGAGCATGATAATGACCGCACCTGCAGCAGCAGCGTTGATGTGAAATGCATGTTCAGGTCTTGATAGCCAGCTAAACATTTGAATCGGGAGTACTGTGAATCCTGATTGAAGCCATTCAAAAGAAATAAATGGAGGCTCCAATGTTAAAGGTGCTGGAGGTAGGAACGCAATAAAGGTTAAGGCTCCCACGGTAATGATAGGTGCTGTTTCACCTAAGGCTCTTGCCATACCAATAATAATACCTGTGAGGATGCCACCAAACGAATATTGAATCACGTGGTGTAAAACGACCTGCCATTTTGTAGCTCCCACAGCGTAAGCCGCCTCGCGAATGGCAATAGGAATGGATCGAATGGCTTCACGTGTCGATACAATCACAATAGGCAACATTAAAAGCCCGAGCGTTAGTCCTGCCGTGACAATCGTTTGACCAAGATGGAATGTGTACACAAACAATCCAAGTGCCAACAAGCCGTAGATGATGGACGGTACACCTGCAAGATTGGTGACGTTGATCTCAACAATATCAGTGAACCAATTCTTGGGCGCATATTCTTCTAGATATACTCCTGCTGCAACCCCCATAGGTACAGCGGTGATGAAGGTTATTAACATAATAAGGGATGAGCCGACCCATGCTGACAAGATACCTGCGTTTGCAGCCCGCCTTGATGGGAAGTCGGTAAAGAATTGATAATTTAACTTAGGGTAGCCATCCATCACAAGATCTACAAACAGAATAAGCAATGTGAGAAGCGCGAAGGAGATGGTCAATAAACCAATAGATGAAAAAATAAAGTCGTTACGTTTATGCGCACGAATCATGGTGCGCACTTCTTCTAGCGTTTTGGGCTTAATTATATTTTGTTCTACATTTGCTTTACTTTGCTTCATAAATTAATACCTCTCCGCAAATCGTTTTCTTGCCATGTGACCTAGTATGTTAAATACGAAGGTAATCACGAATAAGACCATACCGGCTGCAAAAATACTCTGATAACCTAGGCTTCCATG
>JBAXKF010000111.1:0-1633 GCA_037137465.1 Betaproteobacteria bacterium
CCAAAACTAAACCAAGACCCAAACGCCCAATTTGAATCATGATCGAACAAGCCCCAGACCACCTCCTCCCTATTATCGAAAAAATTGAGACTTTTTATACTAAAGAAGTTGAGCCGCGAGAGCATCAACTTCGCCACAGACTTAGAAATAGTCTGGAATATATAGATCGAACCGGTAAATTACATCCAGAGATACAAGCAGCAAGACGTGAAATCATGCAAGCATCTGGAGAGGCGGGTTTATTTTCACTTCACCTGCCTCAATCGATTGGTGGTGGGGGGCTCTCAAGAACGGAAATGTTCTTCATCGAAGAAAAAGTGTATTCCTATGGCATTGATTTAGCACCAGGGATCTTATCGTGGACCGATGGATCAACCCCAAGGTTAATTTTTGTCAGAGAAGACTTGCAAGATCAATTTGTAAAACCACTAATCTTGGGACAAAAAACAAGTTGTCATGCTGTCACAGAGCCCGATGCTGGCTCTAATTTATTTGATATGAAAACAAATGCTGTCCAAAAAGGGGGTCAATGGATCCTCAATGGACACAAAGCCTATATCACCAACCCATTTGAAGCAGATATTGTGAATGTACTTGCCGTTACTGATCCAGGCAATGGTAAAAAAAGTTTTAGCTACTTTCAATTTGAATCTAAAGACTATTTAGGTAAGGGCTTCAAGCATGGTCGGCTCAATCGAACCATGTTTGATGATGGCTTAACGGGTGAGTTACATTTTGAAAACCTGGAGCTCCCGCAGAGCGCAATGATTGGAAATCGTGGTCAAGGTTTTGAGATAGCGCTGACATCGATCAATTGGACCAGAACGCGCCGTGGCGGAATGTGCTCTGCTTGGTCAAAACTCCTCATTGATAAAACTCTCGATCGCCTTAAACATAGAAAAGTGGGCGGTAAGCCTCTAGGTCGCAACCAAGGTCTGCAGTGGATGGTCTCGGATATGTATCTAGACTGGTATAGCGCCCGAGCAACCTCATTGGCATGCTTACGAGATATCGAAAAGTTTGGTCCATGGTGGGATACCAATCGCCCTCAAGAGCAAATCCGCCTTTTTGCATTAATGAAAATCGCTAATGATGAAGCCTTTTATCGGGTTGCTGATAAGGCATTACAACTGCATGGTGCCACCGGGATCATGAAAGATACTGTAGTAAATAAACTGTTCCAAATTGCACGCAATCTTCGCATTCCAGGTGGTACTGATGAATCTCAACGAAATACGATTGCGGAAACATTGGGATTAAACGCAAATATGTAATGAAAAAAATATTACTGATTCTTCTGGATGGTATTGGCGATCGGATTTACAAGGAGTTAGGAAATTTAACTCCACTGGAGTATGCCAAAACCCCAAATTTAGATCGTATTGCCAAATTAGGAGCATCGGCATCGGTCTACCCAATTAACCCTGGTATGGTTCCCCCATCTGAATTGGCTCACTTCCATTTATTTGGCTATGAGAAAGATTTCTACCCGGGTAGAGCAGTATTTGAAAGCATGGGCTTTGGTATTACGCCGCCCTCCAATGTTGCTGTAGCACACTTAGGTTTACGTCATGTGACCCCATCAAATGAAGGACTCATGATCACCCCATGGTGGCCAGCATCGGAAGCCCAA
>JBAXKF010000112.1:0-1610 GCA_037137465.1 Betaproteobacteria bacterium
AAAGAGAGTTCATGCTGTTGGAATGCTTGATGCTCTCGCCTGGGCAAATTTTTTCTCGCCAACAAATTCTCAAACGTTCTTGGGGTATCGAGTTTGATACCGGCACCAATATTGTGGATGTCTGCATACAGCGTATTAGAAAAAAACTATCTGACGCCGATCCTAAAAATCTTCAACCATTTCCTATTGAATCTATCCGTGGCGTTGGCTACAGACTTAACGCCATCAAATGAAATACTCTTTGAAGTTACGAATATTTACCTATGTTTTTATAGGCGTTGTTTTATTTGTACTGGCTTCGCGTCTGACTATCCGCTACTCTGCCAGCGCACCTCTCATCACTTACCAAAGCGAATTGTTTGGGCGACAAATTACGCGCATCAGCAACTCTGCTGGCAATTTGCCCGCTACAGAGAAACTACGCAACCACCTCTTATATGCCATTGAAGGCTTAAACGCAGATGAGTTTTTGGTTTTCACCCCTCAAGATGCTACTAGTAAAAACTTTGCGGGCGATTTGTTAGCAGCCGAACAAAAAAATGCAAGCGACTGGAAACAACTTGAATACCAAATTGAAAATACAAACCTCAGTTACTTGGATGTCGACATAAACGGAGATGAATGGCGGTTGTTTAAAACACAAGAAGCTAAAACACCGCTTTACTGGGTAGCCTTAAAGAAAAGTGTTTTAAGGCAACGCATGTTCGATATCCTTGACGTGCGTGATCGCATGGGCTTGCAGATTTACCCTATTTTGATTTTGTATATTATTTTTCTGACATTAGCCATTTCTTATGCTGCCTTGCGGCCTCTTAGGAATATGCAGCAACTGTTTTCAAAAATCGACATCAAAGATACCCATAGCGATGCCCATCTTCAAACTAAGAATACATACAGAGAACTTACTAGTTTCCTTGATTACTTCAACGAGCTCATAGACAGATCGCGCTTGAGCTACCAGCAAGCCAATCGTTTTTCTAGCGATGCGTCGCACGAGCTAAAAACACCACTGACCATTGTTCGCGGCCATTTGCAAAGACTCATCAACCGATCCCAAGACGGTTCAGACGATCAAATTCAGCTGTCCCTTGTGATGGACGAGGTGGAGAGACTGATTTCAATTACCAATAAATTGTTAATGCTGTCCCAGGCAGACGCGGGGCGCCTAGCCATTCACAAAGAAACTATCCGCCTTAACGATTTGGTAGACCATTTGGTGGAGGATTACGCCAACTACCGACCAGACATTGAAATCACAAAAAATTTGCAAAGAAATATGGAATTAGTCGGAGACAAAGACTTAATCACCCAATTGATCCTCAATCTATTTAGTAACGCCTTCAAATACAACTTCTCGGGCGGAAAAGTTCTTTTTAATGCTTCAAGCAACGCAACGCACATTACGCTCAATATCAGCAACACCACCCACTTAAGCGCTGCGGGCTTGGATGAGCGCGTGTTCGAGCGGTTTTATCGCCATCTTGGCTCTAATCAGAACGAACCCAATTTACAACAAGGCTCTGGTTTGGGCTTAAGCCTTTGCCGAGAAATCGCTATAGCGCATGGTGGCGATTTAGAAATACGCCGAGTTGTAAACCAAATAGTCACAT
>JBAXKF010000113.1:0-1557 GCA_037137465.1 Betaproteobacteria bacterium
CATTAATCTGATCGGCATCAATCGTTTCATATTCGAGCAACGCTTTTGCCATAGCCTCAACCTTGCGACGATTTTTTTCAAGCAATTTTCTAGCCACACTATATTGCTCGTCAAGAATACGTCGAATCTCAGCATCCACTTTTTGTTGTGTGGCTTCAGAGATTGTTTTAGATGACATGGAACCAAAGAATGAGTCCTGATCTTGGCCCACATAAACCATCGTGCCTAATTTATCTGACATGCCGTAACGCGTCACCATGTCACGCGCTAACTTTGTGGCGCGCTCAAAATCATTCGATGCACCTGTCGACATTTGCTTCATAAAAACTTCTTCAGCTATACGTCCGCCAAAGAGGATAGAAATTTCTTCTAGCATTTTGTTTTTGTAATTACTGATGCGATCAAACTCAGGTAATTGCCATGTGAGTCCGAGCGCCCAGCCGCGTGGCATGATCGTTACTTTATGCACAGGGTCAGCATGCGGCAATAGTTTCGCTACCACTGCATGACCAGATTCATGGTAAGCCGTATTCATACGCTCTTCTTCTCGCATGACGAGCGACTTTCTTTCAGGACCCATAAATATTTTATCTTTAGCGTCTTCAAAATCCTGCATATCGACTGTACGTTTATTGCGACGTGCTGCAAATAATGCTGACTCATTCACAAGATTAGCTAAGTCTGCACCTGAAAAACCAGGTGTGCCTCTGGCAATAATGCTTGCTTTCACATCAGGATCCGCTGGAATTTTTCTCATATGGACTAATAGAATTTCTTCGCGACCTTTAATGTCAGGAAGTGAAACCATCACTTGTCGATCAAAACGTCCAGGGCGTAAGAGTGCTTTATCAAGCACATCGGCGCGGTTCGTTGCTGCAATTACAATGACACCTGAGTTAGGCTCAAAACCATCAAGCTCAACTAGAAGTTGATTCAGCGTTTGTTCGCGCTCATCATTGCCGCCGCCTGTACCTTGACCGCGACTACGACCTACCGCATCAATTTCATCAATGAAAATAATGCACGGTGCGCTCTTTTTAGATTGCTCAAACATATCACGCACGCGGGCTGCACCCACACCTACAAACATCTCAACGAAGTCTGATCCTGAGATAGTAAAGAACGGTACTTTAGCTTCGCCAGCAATGGCACGCGCCAATAATGTTTTACCTGTGCCCGGAGGTCCTACCATGAGAACACCTCTTGGGATTCGACCGCCTAGTTTATGAAACTTACCTGGATCTTTAAGGAACTCAACAATTTCTGTGACTTCTTCTTTGGCTTCATCGCATCCTGCGACATCAGCAAAAGTTGTTTGATTGTTAGTTTGATCAAGTTGTCTTGCTTTACTTTTACCAAATGAAAATGGACCACCGCCTTTGGAGCCGCCTTGCATTTGACGCATAAAGAATATCCACACGCCTACTAAAAGAATCATCGGGAACCATGAAATAAAAATACTCATTAACACTGATTGTTGCTCTTCAGGTTTAGCTTCAACGACAACATTATTTTTTAAAAGATCAGATACCAACCAAGGGTCTGTGGGAGCATATG